>JACXVB010000081.1 GCA_014763615.1 Sphingobacteriales bacterium
AATTTGCTTAATTGCCGGTAAGTACTAATTTGAGGGATTGGAGCGGGTGAAGAAAAAACATGTTCCCGCATTAATTCAATGTGTTTTTTTGATTTCTGTAACAGAAATGAAAACACCAACTCACTATTGAAAATTTGAGTTTGTAGTAAAGCGAGCTTCTTTTGAGGAATCACGGTCATTGGAAACCGCTTGTTGCTTAGGGCTTCTGAACCATATTTAGCGCCAAGATAACTCGCAAGATAGTAATATGTAGCATGCCCCATTATGCGGTAGTATTGCACCTCAGACTCCCTATCGCCCTCTCGGTTTTTCTGCTGTTTTTCAACCAAAATAATCGGATGAGAAATCATCAACCATTCGATCCAATCGTCATCAGCATCCACACCTAATAATGAAACCAGATCCTGAGGTGAGATGGCATCAAGAGGAATGTCTAGATTTTTATCCTGCCAAATAGGATGCAAATTACTTGCTTGCTTCAAGCTGAGATAAACAATCTTACTGCTGTCAAAAAGACCCTTTGCCATATCACGTCCCTTACAAGGATATTTTCCTTATCATTATTGGAGGTTGTGGTCAAAATTGTAACATGGCTTTTGCAGAATCTGGGCCCAAAAATTTTAGAGTTGATGCAAAAAATAGCTTTAAATGCTTTTTGATATAAAAATTTGCTTGGAAATAAATGCCCTTAAAAACCCTAAATAAAGGCTATTACAGGTATAAAATTGATAAAAAATGACTCACATGAGTTTCAGATGTGCATTTTGACATGGTGGGGGTCGGTGGTTCGAATCCACTCGGTCGTACCAATTATTCTATTTGAATATCAACAAGTTACAGTCTAAATTCCTTGCAATTAACTGTATCAGTTTTCTTTTGAGCCCAAATTGAGCCCATCACGAGCCCAACTCTAGATTCCATTGCTAAATCTTACTTCGGTTTTTGACCACCATCATAATTTCTTATCATGGCGTGTATTGCCTCTCTAACGACATCTGATCGTGTTGGAATAGCCCCCTCTTCCTGAGCTATTTTCAACCTCAACTCATCCAATTCTTTTACTTCTGCTTCAGTCAGTCGAACATTTACTTGCGTTTTCATAGCATCTCCTTTTTGCTCCGAAAATTATACAAAAATATTTGTCTACCAAGTTGACAAATACTCCTATTTGTATATTATGTATACCAAGAATACTGATATACTAGATTAAAGAAGATTTACCATAAAAGAATATGGGGCTATCCTAGCAGCCTGTCGGACTGAGACCAATTTTCCGCTTTCCGCAGACCAGATTGCGTGATGCATTGATCACATATCTCGATACTCTTCATCACTTCATA
>JACXVB010000023.1 GCA_014763615.1 Sphingobacteriales bacterium
AACAGACCAAGAAAAACATTAAACTTTAAAACTCCTTATCAAGTTTTTATGGCTAATTTTATAATCTGAAAGTTGCGTTTATTACTTGAATGCGCCAAAGAAAAGTTAAAAGTTAAAATTCAAAAAGAATTATGGGCTGTTACCTAACAAACATTGCCTGACTGAGACATTCATTTCCGAATCATATCATCTTCAAATTTTCAAATTGATAAGATTCCCACTTACCCCCTCCTTATTTATCAATCTTCTTTAAAAATGCTGATATATGTCCGTTTAAGAATTTAGAATCTTCTGGATCTGGGGCGGCACCAGCTGGATGTCCCCAAAGTGAGGGAATAGTTGCAAACTCCACTTTCGGGATAAACTGTTGCTCATAACGAGCATCGGTTATTGGGAAATATAAATCCGTTGCAGACGGCATATACAAAACAGGTACTTTGATTGAAGCCAAAGCTTTCTCTACATCTCCATCAAAACCTTTGGTTTTACCCACATCGTTAGACTCCCAAGTACGCATTTGCAAGATTAAATCATTGGCATCTGCTCCAGGGATAAAATTAGTTCTGAAATTATTTAATACTTGCTCAAAAGTTAAAGAAGGATTGCTCGGATCTTTCCATAACTCTTTGCGCCACCATTCTTGAGAAAATAACCAGCCTGTCCACACCACGGCAAACGCTTCTAAGCCTTTTTTAGGTTCTACTTTATAATCCCCATTTTGGAAAGCATCATCGGCGGTTAAAGCCGCAATCTGACCTTCTAAACGCACAATTCCATGTCCGTAAGTTTTAGCAGTGCTGGAAGTAGCCACAATGCCATCCATATAATCAGGATAGCTCACTGCCCATTGAAAAGCTTGCTGACCACCCATAGAAAAACCAATAACTGCCTTTAAATGGTTGATATGGAAAACATCCGTCAATAATTGATGTACTGCTTCCACATTATCTCTGATGGTCATCACCGGAAAACGCGGACCATGAAAAGGCTCTGGCGTATTACTTGGAGAGGATGAACGTCCGTTGCCAAAAAGCTCGGTAGCCACTAGAAAAAGTTTGGGGGTATCCAAAGCTTTACCTGGACCAATAATCCATTCATAACCCCTTAATTTGGCCATGGAATGCGATGGTAATAACACCACATTATCTTTTTTAGCATTTAAATGTCCATAAGTTCCGTAAGTAATATGCGCCTCTGGCAGCACTACGCCACTTTCTGTTTTAAAATTTTTAATCGTGAATTCTTGTATTGCTGGACCTTTTGTAGCATCCTGTGCAAAAACTTGCTGGACAGCCAAGAGAGATAAGAAGAGTAGTTTTTTGATCATGAGATTTAGCTTTTATCCATAAATAAAATTACAGCTAAATAGTTTGACCACGAGGCAATTATTGTATTCTAATTTATAGATTCAATTGGTTAATGATTGATAAAATTCTTTTTGAGAGTCTTTAATTTTAAATTTGTTGATTTTGCCTTTACGCTCTTACCTTTCCGTCCCTCATTGCCGGGACTTGGCTAGTTCTTTCCCTTCAGCTGGAAAGAACCAAAGAGCCGCCGCTGCGCCACTTGCTATGAAAGTCATCCGTTAGCTTAGTTTATCACTACCAAAAATCCCAAGGCGGAATTTAAGTACATTATGGTTCTTGCTTTGGCTTGATAATGTCTTTATAATTCTTTTCACTCAACTAATAGTCACCCTGAGCGGAGTCGAAGGGTCTTCTCATCAAGGTCTCTCAAAAAGAATACTATCAAACACTACCCATCCACCACCACTTTATCAATATAATGCGAGTTCATGAGGCCTAAAACACCCATGTATTTAAGTTTAAAAGTGATTTGGTCGCCTACTTTATAGCCCGTTTCGTTCTGATCTACATCCAACACCAACATGTCTGAACTAGCTTCTATAATGGTGATGTTCTCATCGTCTGGAATGAGGTATTGCGGATTACAATCTAATAAACCAACATCTAAAATGGCTCGGTAAGCACTTTTTCCATAATCTTCTTCCGGATATTCTGGTGTTTCGCCTGAAACATTGAAACCTTGCTCTCCGCTTGGGACTTTTGGTTTCTCGTACAATTCAATAATTTCGGTGTATAACCTAAACACATCATTGCTCATGCCTTCAATGGTTTGGTTGGTAAATAAATCTAAACCAAAAAACAGGACTTCCCCCACCCTAAAATGATTAATTTGCTTGGGCAATTGCTTCTTCAATAATAGCGGAACGGTAACGCTAGTTCCACCT
This sequence comes from Sphingobacteriales bacterium, assembly GCA_014763615.1. GTDB lineage: Bacteria > Bacteroidota > Bacteroidia > Sphingobacteriales > Sphingobacteriaceae > Pseudopedobacter. The sequence goes on from JACXVB010000023.1 coordinate 2,252, forward strand.
GAAATCCATGGAATATGGATGTTAAATTTTGCCTCGATGAGTTGTTTATATAAACTCAACTGAATCAATTTATCTTCAGACGGCATAATGCCGTTAAGGCAATTGAGATTAGTTCCTAAACCTACAATATTGATGTTAGGTAAATTGCAAACCTGCTGATAAAAATCCATTAAATGATCGCCTAAAACCCCTTCGCGTAAATCGCCCATCTCTACCATAATAATGATTTTATGCGTCTTATTTTGTCGCCCTGCTTCTTCACTTAGTAGTCGAATGGTGCTTAAATCAGTATTAAAGCTTACATCGGCAAACTTGATCACATTTGCGATATTTCGTTTGGCGGGCGGTTTAATGTAAACCGTTTGTGCTTTTGGAGCTACTTTTTTCACCATTTTCAGATTGGTGATTCTTGTATCATGAAATTCGGACACGCCCAATTTCACCAATTCTTCTAAAAAGGTTTTATTTCCACATAATAATTTAGACACCACGCCCCACTCAATTTGATTTTCTAAAAACCAATCATGCAGCATTTGATAATTATGAGCTAGTTTATTTCGATATAATTTTAAGTAAGCCATTTTTGTATGATTTTTCTAGGAATATCCTGAGGTAAGTGGATTAGCTTGTTAGTCGTTCATCTACTCATAGGAAGTATCCGTTATAACGTTTGCTTTTTGATTAGCTGATAGAATGATGTTACTGCTTTTGGCTAATTGATCTGGGTAATTGAGAAATACTTACCCATCAAACATTCCTGACCTTATTTAAGGATGCTACAAATAAGTACTTCATTTAAATCTGCTTTCATCGTTGCAAACGCATCTCTAAATATTTATTGGTAAAGCCTAAACGTTCATATAATTTCTTTGCCGGATTATCAGGTTCTACATGCAAAGCAATACTTCCTTTGGCATGGTTGATGGCTTTTTTCATTAATTGGCTTCCCATTCCTTTACCTCTTTGGCTTTCATGAACAGCGATGTAAACCAGAATATTTTCTGGGATATAACCGTTCATCCCTGTTTCATTGATGATAACTGCACCAACAATTTGCTCATTTTCTATCCCTAAAGTGATGAAACCTCCCCTATCAGGATTGAAAACATAAGCGATACATTTTAAAATATCCTCCTTTTTATCTCCAAACCGATCTAAATGAACTTCTAAAAAGGAAGCAATGGCATCATTAGAAAATTGTTGGTCTTCTCCACTTTGTTGATTGATAATTCTAAACTCCATAAAGGTGATTTACTATTTGATATCTTTATTATTGACAGTCCAAACCCGATTTATTTTGTTATTTAATCCTCCTTGCCAACTGATAAATCATGATTAACTTATTGATTTTCAAAAAGATAGCTCACAAAAAAGTTAAAGCTGACGGATTGATTAGAATGATAAGCACATAAAAGCTGTCTGATTTATGGCTTCGAAGTCTTCAAAATTAAGAAAATATTTTAATTATTAATGAGCGATGATTTGGAAGGAGTAAACTAAAAACTTCATTCGGATGAACTTTTACAATCGTAAAATTCAGTTATCTTTAACTTTTAAGGATTTAAAAATATGAGTACCTACAGTATTTTAATTTTATTGAGCGGATTGGTAATTTTCTCCTATCTGTTTGACATGATCGCCAAACGAACCCAAATACCTTCAGTGTTATTGCTCCTGACATTAGGTATCGGATTAAAGCAATTGGTTACTTACTTCGACTTTGAGACTTTTGATTTCCTTAAAATACTTCCTACTCTCGGAACTGTAGGTTTAATTTTAATCGTTTTTGAAGGTGCTTTAGACCTCAAATACGATAGTGATAAGAATAAACTTATCCGCAAAACCTTTTTTTCAGCACTGGTGATTTTGTTGGTTACTACAGGAAGCATCACGATTTTATTGCATCAACTTACAGGTTATTCCTATCATCTTTGTTTCGTCAATGCCATTCCATTTAGTATCATCAGCTCGGCAATAGCCATCCCTTCTGTAAGTGGAATTAAAAAACAACAAAGAGAATTTATGATTTATGAGTCTTCTTTCTCTGATATCGTGGGGATTATCCTTTTTAATTTTGCAATAAGTAATGAAAGCTATAATTTTTCTGCCTTCAGCAACTTAGGAATTGAGCTGTTGCTCATCTTTTTGTTCTCAGCAGTTTCTTGTTTATTACTCTTGTACCTCATTGGCAGAATCAATCATAATATTAAGTTTTTCTTGATTATCTCTATCCTCGTTTTAGTATATGCAATCGGTCAAACGTTCCATCTTTCTTCACTAATTATTGTATTGGCTTTTGGTTTATTCTTGAATAATGCTGATGAAATTAGGATCCCCTTTTTCAGAAAATATTTCATTTACCCTAATCTTTCAAAAGATTTAGTTCAACTGCATCAACTTTCGGCAGAGAGTGCCTTCATCATTAGAACTTTCTTCTTTGTGATTTTCGGTTTTACCATTGTGATTGATCAGTTTAAAGATTTCACCTTGATACAATACGGCTTACTCATTTTAGGTCTCATTTACCTCATCAGGTTATTGTATCTAAAATTTGTTGCGAAAACTGATGTAAACCCTTTAGTTTATATTACGCCGAGAGGCTTAATTAGTATTTTATTATTTTATAATTTACCCAAAGATTTGAGAATTAACGGTGTAGAAACTGGCTTACTATTCATGATTATTTTGGCGACTAGCATTGTTATGAGTTTAGGATTATTGGGTTCAAAAGGAGAAAAGGCGAAGGCTTGAAATTTTTAGAGAATAAAGCGTTCTTTTTATTAGTGCGCTATTTTATTTATCTTTAAACCCTGTTTAAGCTTATTTTATTTAAGCTTTAAAAATCAGAAAATCATCAAAATGAGATTAAATAAAACCCCATTTAACACACCAAACTTAGAAGGTAAAATAATTTCTTTTGATTTTTCTGAACACTTAAAATCAGGCGCTTTCATTTAATATTCTAAAGCAAATTTTATATGTTAAACCTTTGGAGGTTCATTAGCCGATTTAATGCCTTCTTTCTTTTGATAATCTATCTCAGTATTTCCATCATTTTGCTGGTGCGAAATAATGATTTCCAAAGGGCGAGCACATTTAATACTTCTAACCAAATTATCGGTGCTATTTATCAAAGAGTAAATGGCATTGAAAAATACCTGCATTTAAGTGCGGTAAATGACAGCCTCGCCAAAGAAAATGCATCCTTGAGAAATCAACTAAAATCTTCATTTTATAATGATAGTGTAACGAGTAAAAAAATAATAGACACTGTTAACCATGTGCAGTACGAGTATATGGTAGCAGAAGTAGTGAATAAATCGATCACGGCAAGAAATAACTACATCACCATCAATAGAGGTGCAAAGCAAGGGATTAAAAAAGGAATGGGCGTAATTGGCCCAGACGGCGTGGTAGGCATTGTTTGGAATGTTTCTGAGAATTTTGCCTCCATCCAATCCATCTTACATGAAGATACCAGAATCACCTCTTCTATTGAGGGCACCCCTTATTTCGGGCCTTTAGTTTGGAACGGCAAAGACCCTAATATGGTAACACTTACAGATATCCCAAATCAGTTGCAACTAAAGAAAAATGCCAAAGTGGTTACTTCTGGCTATGGTGTGATTTTCCCGAAAGGGATTTTGATTGGTCATGTATTAAAATCTGGCATAAAAGGCGGAGGCAGTTTTTTGGATATCTCTGTGAAATTATCTACTAATTTTTATGCTTTGCAGTATGTGTATGTGATTAAAAACAACCTGCAAAAAGAGCAAGAAACCTTAGAATCAGCAAATAAAGCAAGCGTAAATGAGTAAAATCATTATTAATATTTTAAGATTTATTATCCTGGTTTGTATTCAGGTGTTTCTCTTTAAAAACATTGTTTTTTACGGGTTAAATACGCCTTATCTCTATATTCTGTTCGTCCTTCTATTACCTTTTGAAACACCCAATTGGTTACTATTTCTTTTAGCCTTTTTAATGGGTTTAACCATTGATTTATTTAACGATACCGTAGGTCTTAACGCGGCTGCATGTACCATTTTGGCTTTTGTAAGAGTCATTTTCATCAGCATAACGGTACAAAAAGACACTTTAGAAAATGATCTGAGCCCAAATTTAAGTACTATGGGCTTCAGGTGGTTTTTCTTTTATGCTTTAATTTTAACGCTTACTCATCACTTTTTTTTGCTCAACTTAGAGGTTTTTAAATTATCAGAAATTCCAACCACACTAAGTCGGGTGATTTTAAGTTCAATATTTACATTAACTTTAATTTTCATTGCAGAAATACTATTCTACAGCAAGAAACAGCGTAAATGAACAGTTTTTTTAATCGTAAATACATCATTCAAGGAATTTTCATTTTTGTAGCCTTAGTACTCTTGGCCAAACTATTTTATATCCAAGTAATAGATAATCAGTACAAACTTTCTGCGGATAACAATGTGCTACGTAAGCTCATCATTTATCCGGCTAGAGGAGTAATTTTAGATCGGCATGAAAAGGTATTGGTACAAAATGAGCCTGTTTACGACCTAATGGTGATTCCTGGGCAGGTACAACCTATGGATACTTTAGAGTTTTGTAATTTGATTCACATCAGCAAAAAAGAATTTGATAAATCGCTGAGAAAGGCCAAACACTATTCCTTATTCAGAGCCTCTTTATTTCAGAAACAATTATCGGCAAAAACTTATGCTGCTTTTCAAGAAAAGCTTTTTGAATACCCTGGTTTTTATGTTCAAAACCGTTCGGTAAGATACTATCCAGATTCTTGTGCAGCACAATTCTTAGGTTATATTGGCGAGGTAAACGACATAGAGATTGAGAAATATGGTGGTTTCTATAGCCAAGGCGATTATATCGGGAAAACCGGCATCGAGAAATCTTATGAAGATTTATTGAGAGGGCAAAGAGGCGTAAGAAACATCATGGTAGATGTGCATAATCGTGAAAAAGGAAGTTTTTTTGATGGGAAATTTGACACCACAGCGGTGGCAGGTGATCGGCTTATCTCCTCTTTAGATAAAAAATTACAAATTTTCGGAGAAGCCTTAATGGCCAATAAAATCGGAAGTATTGTGGCTATTGAACCCTCAACTGGTGAAATTCTGGCTTCTGTAAGCAGTCCAACATACGACCCTAATTTGATGGTAGGAAGACAGCGAGGCAACAACTACATGAAGCTTTTAGAAAATCCTTATAAGCCTATGTTTATCCGACCTATTCAGGCAGAATATCCTCCGGGCTCTATTTTTAAAGTAATTAATGCTTTAGTGGCACAACAACTGGGTTTAATCAATGCGAATACTTATTTCAACTGTCCCGGTGGTTATCATTACGGGGCGAGGGGATTTATGGCTTGTACCCACGTTCATGGAAATATTAATTTGGCTCAATCTATCCAAGAATCTTGTAATACCTATTTTGGGAATACCTTTCACAAGATGATAGATCAAAACAATGGTTTGAGACCCGTAAATGCCTACACCAAATGGCGGGATGCAGTCATAAAATTTGGTATTGGTAGCACTTTGGGTATTGATTTACCTGCCGAAAGAAATGGTTTTTTACCTGTAGCAAATTATTATACCAAGATTTTTCATAGTGATAAATGGACTTCCAGCTTTAATATTTCTTTATCTATTGGACAAGGAGAGGTAGAAATTACGCCGCTGCAAATGGCTAATGTGATGGCCATCGTAGCCAATAGAGGGTATTATTTTAAGCCTCATTTAATCCAAGCTATTGGAGATAAAAAAGTAATCAAAAAAGAATATACCGAAAAGCATTATGTTGGAATTGACCAACCTTATTTTGACCCAGTAATTGAAGGAATGAGCAGAGTAGTAAATGCACCCAATGGAACCGCTTACTATTCTAAAATTAATGACATCGAGATTTGTGGCAAAACTGGAACCGTTCAAAACCCACATGGAGATAATCACTCTGTATTTGTGGCTTTTGCACCTAGAGAAAATCCAAAAATTGCGATTGCTGTGGTGGTAGAAAATGCAGGCTATGGCGCCACTTGGAGTGCTCCTATCGCAAGCTTAATGATTGAAGAATATTTGAAGGATTCTATCAGTCGCCCGCAGTATTATATCGATAGAATATTAAATGCCAACTTGCTGCCCGGACAAAAAAAGCCGCTGATAAAACCAGTTGAAAAGAAAAAAGATAAGGGTACTGACCAGAAAACAGCCCTATTAATCACGAATAATAAGGGAATTAAAAAAGGAAATGAATAACCAAAACAGAAGCTTTTTCTTTAATGTAGATTGGCTCACCATCATTCTGTTTCTTTGCCTTTTAACCATTGGTTGGTTAAACATCAACGCGGCTGTTTATCAAGATGGACCGTCTTTAATTAACTTTAGTAGCAACTCTGGGAAACAACTCCTTTTCATTATTGTAGCGATAAGTACAGGCATAGTGATTTTACTCTTAGATTCTAGATTCTTTTTCACCTTTTCGCCCATTTTCTATGGCATCACCATGCTTTTATTGATGGTTGTTTTGTTAGTGGGCAGAAATGTAGGCGGAAACCAAGCCTGGATTCCTATTGGGAGTTTCAGATTACAGCCCTCAGAATTTGCAAAATGGGCAACCGCTTTATTATTAGCGAGGCACTTAAGTGTGATGAACACGAAACTGAGTGACCTAAAAACCTTAATTCCAACATTAGCAATTTTAGGATTTCCGGTCTTACTCATCATTTTACAACCCGATGTAGGCTCGGCCTTGGTATTTACTTCTTTGATTTTTGTACTTTACCGAGAAGGTTTATCTCCCTATTATCTAGTGGCAGGTTTAATGATGATTCTCCTCTTCATCTTCACCCTACTTTACACCAAATTCTATGTAATTATTGGTTTAGTCATCTTATTAGCTGCCTTAATTTATCTCTTCAGGAAAAATAGGAAGCTCATTTTTGTTTTCATTTCTGGTTTTATCCTCTCTTTACTTTTTGTTTTCAGTGTTGATTTTGTCTATCGAAATATCCTTAAACCTCACCAAAAAATAAGAATTGATTTAATCTTGGGCATTGTGAAAGACCCTAGAGGTGCAGGATATAATGTAAACCAATCTAAGATTGCCATTGGTTCTGGCGGATTATGGGGAAAGGGTTATCTACAAGGAACACAAACCAAGTTCAACTTTGTGCCAGAACAAAGCACCGATTTTATTTTTTGTACCGTAGGCGAAGAATGGGGCTTTGCGGGAAGTTTTGTGGTGATTGCTTTATACCTGATTTTACTTCTCCGAATTATCCACTTAGCAGAAAGACAGCGATCATCCTTTAGCCGAGTTTATGGTTATGCCGTGGCTTGTATCATCTTTTGCCACTTCTTTGTAAATATCGGCATGACCATCGGCTTAATGCCTGTAATTGGTATTCCTTTGCCTTTTGTAAGCTACGGAGGTTCTTCTTTGGTGAGTTTTACCATCCTGCTTTTTATCTTGGTAAAGCTAGATTCTAACCGAATGGGAATTGTGTAATTACATCACAAATTTTCGGTGGAGATAAGCATAAAAGCGATCAACAGTGGTTTGCTTACTTTCCCAATCGTTCTTTTGGGCATAGTTTTTTTGCAAGAAATGATTTGCCGCTTCAAAAGAATCAAAACGATTAATAATTTCTAACGCTTCGCTGTAAGCCAAGTTATAACCATTAAATAGCTCCTTAATAAAAATCATTTTATCATTTAAACTGATGGCTGATTTTAAATCACCAATAGATTTAGGTGCCGGAGAATTTGCTCTTCCACCTAATTTTGAAGAAAGCATCTCATTCAAAGTCAAACGCTTTTCTTCTCCATGATTTGAAACTGTCTCATCAGCTTTCGGTTTTGGTATTTCTTCCACCTCTTCTACAAGAGGTGTTTCCATGATTTCTTCGGCTATTACTTCCTCTTCTACCTTTTCGTCAGACTTCACTTCTTCAACTTCTATAGTTTGTTCTTTCGTCTTTTTTTCTTCAATTAATACCTTTTCTTCCTCACTTAATGCCCTATCAAAAACCTCTTCCACTGCAATTTTCTTCTCAAAATCAAAGACCATCTCCTCTGGTTCTTCATCAAAAGAAAAACTAAAAAACGATTTCTTTTCTGGTGCAGTACTTTCAGGTATTTCCTTTACCATAGGCTCTTCAACTAAATTTGCATCCTTCAGATCTTCTATCTTCTCTTCAACTTCAAGTTTGGTTTTTACCTCATTTAATCGCTTCAAAATAGCGATATGATCATTCAGAAAGTCAACATTAGCGGCGAAAAGCTCCAACTCCAAGTCGTTAATCGCATCCACATGCGCTAAATATTCATGCTGTTCTTTTAATTCTTGTATGATAGAACCAATTTTTTTAAGGATTTGCTGTTTATTCATGTTAAAGAAACGAGGATTTATCACATTTATGTTGGTAAAAACGCTATCAAAAATAACATATAATTCTGATATTAGCCGAAAGGTTTAGATCAAGATCAGGGTATTGATATGTTTAATGAAGAAAGGTTAAGGCGAAGAAGCGAACTCGGTGGAAGTATTGAGGTAATTTGTGGCTCCATGTTTTCGGGGAAAACGGAAGAGCTCATCAGACGGTTAAGGAGAGCACAAATCGCTAAATTACAGGTAGAAATTTTTAAGCCTAAAACCGATACCCGTTATGATGAAACTGCTGTAGTTTCTCATGATTTAAACTCTATCCACTCCACCCCTGTAGATCATTCTTCAGCTATTTTATTGTATGGTAGCAGCACCCAAGTAGTTGGTATTGATGAGGCACAGTTTTTTGATGATGAATTGCCTGAAGTTTGCGTAAAGTTGGCAAATAAGGGCGTTAGGGTAATTATTGCTGGCTTAGATATGGATTTTTCGGGCAAACCTTTCGGCCCAATACCTGCTTTGATGGCGATAGCCGAGGAAGTCACCAAAGTACATGCCGTTTGTGTAAAATGTGGCGGACCAGCCCTCTTCAGTTACCGATTGGTTGAAAACAAAAATCAACTATTGTTAGGCGAAAAAGAAAGCTACGAACCACGTTGCCGAGTATGTTTCAATAGTAATTAAACTATGGATTGACAATCATTTTCTTTACTACAGTTCTCCCTTTATAACTCACTTGATAAAAGTAAATTCCACTATATAAGTTTTGTGTTGGAAAACTGAGGTAATGATTTCCTGCACCTAAAGTTTGATGATACCAATTAGCTATTTTTCTTCCTGTTAAATCATATAAATCAATATTCACCAATCCATTTTTAGGAATGGCAACCTCTATCTGCGTTTGATTTTTTACTGGATTTGGATAATTCTGGCTCACAACAAATCCTGAAGCTACCTCATGGTTGGAAATAGCCGTTAAAACGGTATTGTATTTAGCTTGTGCGGCTAAAGCCGAGTTACTAATATCGGTTAAATTATCCCCTGCAATAAATGCAAAGGCCACTTTTATAGAATCATTTACCGGAATGGTATAAGGCCCACTTCCAATGGTAAACATTACATCAATTCCATTTCCTGAACCTAGAGAAGTAGAAGCAACTCCGCTAGAAAGCGAAAGAAATTTCTCCTTTCTCGTAAAATTACCATCCGCTAAAAAATCTCCAGCAACTTGATAAGACATTGGATAAAACATTGGACTGGCAGGAGTGGATAATAACTTTACCCCAACAAATGGCGACAAAGGAGTGGTTGCGTAAATATAGCCCATTTGTAAACCAGTATCGTATTTCGCAATGTTCTGACTAGAAACATCCACGTCCCAATCGGTAAATAATCCGATATAAGCATGATTTAAGATGCTGGTTCCCTTATTAGTCACCACATATTCTACGAGCACATATTTATCATTTGGCGCATTTTTATAGGCAATCATCCGATTAGTAACTAGCACATTTAAAGGACTAGGATTGCTAGCCCCTCCGTCTGTTTCTTTAGCCAAAGCTTCATAATCTGCGCTAGATGATGAAATTTGAGCTACCCGCTGACTTTTAATAAAATCATGGTCTGTAGCTCCATTTACCCCTCTTACATGGTTAGAAATGTGCGAAGTATCGGTTCCTATCATTAAACCTGCTTCGTACAACAAATCATAATCTTTATAAATAAAGCCTAAACCATCAGTGGCAGCATCCCCACTATAACCCACCCTTCCATTACTGGTAACGGTGGTATAAACTTGATTAACCTTTACATTTTGATAATCAAGGTTTAAAGTAGTAGTGAAAAACTCACTGGCCGAGTAACTCGCATTGTTGCTATAAGTTAATTGAAATAAAACCGAATGATTGTCTGGTGTTGAACTTAGAACCACCACCTTAAAAGGGCCAATGGTTTTAGTAGAAGAACCCGCAAAAACACCTGTACTAATCGGACTGGTGAGAATGCTGATATTCGCATCTGAGCTCACTAAACCTACCTGAATGTTATTAGCTTCTACCAGTAGATTTTTTAAATCAAAATAATAATTCAGCGTATCGCCTATGGCATAGGAACCTGCGGAATGATCATTAATGGTGATATTTTGTTTCCTGATGGATGGACCCAACATAGCCGTGAGCGCCTTATAAACATTTAACCTTCCACTACCTAATTGATTTTTATAAGAGGCATTTCCAGCCAAACTGTAAATGTCATCTGTATTTAATCTTAAAATTTCACCTGCTTGAATCCCATTTAAATTTGGATTTTTAGCCAAAACCAAAGCCGCGGCACTACTTACTATAGGCGTAGCCATAGATGTTCCGCTTTTATAACTGTATCGGCTATTGTTGATGGTGCTGTAAATAGAAGCACCTGGTGAAGAGATGGCTACATGGTAACCATAACTTGATGAACTCGCTTTTACATCAGTAGAAAGCACATTTGATACTGCAAAAACGCCATCGTAAGCTGCCGGATAAATGGGCTCATCAGAACCGCTATTACCTGCTGCAACCACCACTAAGCAACCTTTTCCTACGACATAGTTAATCACATCCTGACCAAAAGCACCTCCACCAGCACCTCCCCAAGAACAGTTGATAATATTTGCCCCATGGTCTGCGGCATAAACAATTCCGTCGTAACCTCTATAAATGGCACTGGCATTATCATCAGAACCTGCTTTGATAATCATTAACTTGGCAGTCTGCGCCAAACTCGCCATTCCAATTCCATTATTGCTCACTGCAGAAGCTAATCCACTCACATGAATACCATGGTCGCAGGAATCAGATTTTACATCTGGATCATTATCTTCTACAAGATTACTGGCAGATAAACCGACAAAGTCCCATCCATAATAATTATCTACATAACCGTCTCCATCATCATCTTTTCCATTAATAGGGTCTGCAGTATTCACATAAATATTGTCTTGTAAATCCTCATGAGTTAAATCAGAGCCAGAATCTACAATAGCTATGATTACCCCATTGGCGTTGGGTTGTACCGTCCAAGCTTGGGAAGCTTTTACTTGATTTAGATAACTTTGATTCCCTTGCACATAAGCCGGGTCATTAGGATCTGCGAAAGTGTGATAAATAAAATAAGGCTCGGCATAAGCTACAGTGGTATCCTTCAAAACCTCATTAATCGCCTTTTCGATACTTAAATTATCACTGTAATTGATTTGATAAATCCTGTTTAAACCTATTTGGTCAATTTTATTTTGGTCTGATAAGCTTTTTCTGGATAAATCTCCAAAACTAAACATGGGCTTTTTACGCACAATATTTAGTCTAATAGCACTTTTATTAGCACCAGCGTTATCAAAAGTTTTGATGCCCTGCAAAGGGATATTTTTATATTTTACGATTAAGGTTTTAGGTAGATAATCTTGTTGAGAAACTCCTTTAGGTAAATGATACACTCTTGCTATTGGAGCTTGCCCAGATGCAAAAACAGCGGATACTGCTATCAAGATAAACAGAATAACCAGTACGTAACGCTGTCTTCGCATCATAAAAGCTAAAAACTTGAACAGTAAAAATAAGATAAATCTCTATATTTTATCTGCAGTGTAACCTGCTGATTTAATAGCATCTACGATTTCTTGCTCATTTAAGTTTTCGCCTTCTACCGTTAACACTTTTACGGGTTGCGTTAAATCAACATCCCATTTTGTTACGTTTGCTAATTGATCCATTTTAGGTTGAATAGCTGCTACACAACCGCTGCATTTTAAGTTAGTATTGAATTTTAAATTTTCCATTTTTTCTACTTTTTGTGTTTGATGTTGATGTATAAATTTTAATCTTAAACTATTACTCACTACAGAAACGGAGCTCAAAGCCATGGCCGCACCTGCAATCATGGGATTTAATAAGAAACCATTAAAAGGATATAAAATACCTGCTGCTAACGGAATTCCAATAATATTATAGATGAAAGCCCAGAATAAGTTTTGATGAATCACCTTTACCGTATCTTTTGAGAGCTGAATGGCTTGAGGAATTTTTTCTAAATCGGATGAAATAATGGTAATCTTCGCCACATCAATGGCAATATCAGAACCTTTGCCCATCGCTATAGAAACATCGGCTTGCGCTAAAGCCTGAGAATCATTAATGCCATCCCCCACCATCGCCACTTTTTTACCGGCTGCTTGTAATTGCTTTACAAAATCTGCTTTATCTGATGGTAAAACATCATATTTGTAGTGCTGAATACCAACTTCATATGCTACTGATTTTGCGGTAGCTTCGGCATCACCAGTGAGCATATACACTTCTATACCCAAATCTTGCAACTCTGAAACTGCTTTCTTCGAGTTTATTTTAATTTGATCAGCAACCGCAAACACGGCTAAAATCTCCTTAGAAGAAGCAAAATAAATCAAAGTATGCGTGTTGTTATTTAAAGATTGAATTTCGGCTTTCGCGATTTGAAGCCCTAAATCGGCCATTAGACGATGACTTCCTACATAAAAACTTTCTCCTTTATAATTGGCTTTTGCTCCTTTTCCGGTCAAGCTTTCAAAATCCGAAAGATCTACGTTAAACTCCTTTCCAACGTTTAAATGTTGAACCACTGCCTCTGCCAGAGGATGCTCTGATTGCTTTTCTAAAACTTTAAGTATCGATTTTAAATTTTCATTTTCTGAAAACCATTTCTCGGCTACCACACTCGGTTTTCCTTCCGTTATTGTCCCTGTTTTATCTAAAATAATCGCATCTACATATTTGGCTTGCTCTAAACTTTCGGCATCTTTAATCAAAATTCCTTGAGCTGCTCCTTTTCCCACCCCTACCATAATGGCTGTTGGTGTGGCTAAACCTAAAGCACATGGACAAGCAATCACCAGAACGGTGACCATGGCCATCACTCCTTGACTCACACTGTTCGCCCCACCAAAAATTACCCAAATCAAAAAAGTAAGAACTGCAATAATTAATACCGTTGGCACAAAAATCCCAGCAATTTTATCGGCCAATTTTTGCACTGGTGCTTTTGAGCCTTGTGCCTCTTGTACCATTTTAATGATTTGAGCCAACAAAGTATCACTTCCTACCTTTTGTGCTTTAAAAACAAAACTTCCTTTCTGATTGATGGTACCTGCAAAAACTTGCTGACCTTCGGCTTTTGCCACCGCGATGGGCTCTCCAGATATCATCGATTCATCCACATAAGAACTACCTCTCAGCACCATTCCGTCCACAGGAATTTTCTCTCCCGATTTCACCAAAATCTCATCGCCAATTTTTACTTGGTCTATCTGCTGCACCAACTCTTTCCCATCTCTTATTAAAGTCACCGTTTTAGGCTGTAAACCCATTAACTTTTTAATGGCTTGTGAGGTGTTGGATTTGGCATTTTCTTCTAGCCATTTACCTAGCATGATGAAGAGAATGACTACCGCGGCAGCCTCAAAATAAACATGAGGCATCAAACCTCGCGAAAGCCAAAAATCTCCAAAAAAGGTATTAAAAACACTAAATAACCATGCAATCCCGGTACTTAAGGCTACCAGAGAATCCATGTTGGCTTTTCCATGCCTCGCTTGCTTAATAGCGTTTATAAAAAATGTTCTACCGAAAAGAAAAACCACTGGAGTGCTGAGTAACAACATGATTTCATTGGCATAAGGAATATTTTCCAAAAACATGGCAATCACCACTAAAGGGACGGTTAAAACTGTAGCCCATTGAATGTTTTTAGTGAGGGTTTTTAGATAGGTTTGGTGGATTTCCTCTTGCTCTTCTTTAGCGGTATCCTCGTTAATCAGCAAATCATAACCAATCGCAATGGCTGCATCTTTAAAAGCCGAAGGTTGGATAATTTTTTCGTCAAACTCCACCTGTAATTGCTGATTGGCATAGTTAACAACAGCAGATTGCACCCCTTCCAAACTTTTAACCATACTTTCTACACTTCCTGCACAAGCCGCACAAGACATTCCAGTTACCGGATAGATTTTCTTTGTCATGATTTGTCTTTTATTGAAGCTCAAAGATAAACCCTTAAACACGATAAATGTTACAGATTTAAGGGAATCTGTTATAAAATTTAATGGAGCTGATCAATAGATTTCCGTTTATTAAAACCGATTTCTTTGAAATGAGAAGTAGTAAATCCGGTGATTTTTTTAAACTGAGCGGATAAATGAGCTACGCTACTGTAACCCATTTGAAAAGCGATTTCTTTTAAATTGAGCTCGTTATAAACCAACAATTCTTTTACTTTTTCTATCCTTTGCAGGATGAAATACCGCTCTATCGTAATCCCTTCTACCTCAGAAAATAAAGCACTTAAATAGGGATAATCTACCCGAAGCTGAGCACTTAAATAGCTAGATAAATTTTGATGAAGAATAGGCGATGAAGATTGAATTAAGCTAATGATGGCTGATTTAGCTTGATTCACCAATTGTTGATCTTTATCTGTTAAAAGCTCGAAACCATTGTTGTGTAAGAATTCGCTCACCTGTTTTCGATTCACTTTCCCGAAAACTTGTGCAAAACCCAACTGCACCTCTCCCACCTCATACCCTAAAGAAATAAGTCCTTCCCGTACGGCTTTGATGCATCTTGGGCAAACCATATTTTTTATGGCTAATCTTTCTCCGTTCTCTAAACTCATCGCTCATCAAAATTAAGGAATTATTTTTTTGAACTTTCATAAAAATAGGAGTATAAACACCTATCAAATTAACAATTACTTAATATTAACCTAATTTTATTAAACAATAAATAATCGAAACGTTTTAGATTTATACATTTAACAATATTTAACAATTTACTGACATAAATTTGACAATTGCTTTAAATCTTAGTGTTATCTTTACACCAAGTAATTCGAGGAGTACCTCATTACATTTTAAATTTCCTATCGTTTAATTTAGGTTTATAATTGGTTAGTTTAAGCTCCATCCTCCCCGTTTGGAGCTTAACTGTTTTATAAGCTTTTGTACATGAGCATTTTTTAAAACTCTCCTATCAGATTAGATATTGCCTTATAAAAAACATTTTAATGAATATCATCAGAGTACTTTAGACTTATCATTTCTTCCCTAAAAAACCTGCTCTTAGTATTGTCTTTGCAAGAGGATAATCATCAAATGTACTAACTACTTAAACCCAACTCATATTAAATAAGAAATATGTAGTCGCGAATGAGGCAGATAAATATGGGTCAGTTAAGTAAATTTTAAGATTACATTAAATCAAAAAAGTCCTCAAAACATACATTTTGAGGGCTTTTGAACCTTTTGGAAGAGTATTTCGCGGAGAGGGCGGGATTCGAACCCGCGGTACCGTTTCCAGTACGACAGTTTAGCAAACTGTTCCTTTCGGCCTCTCAGGCACCTCTCCTATTGTCTGTTTCAAGCTAAAAAAATCAGCTCATCCCGCTTTCGGGATTGCAAATATAGTAATCCACTTAGTTCTACAAAAAGAATTTTTAATTCTGATTTAAGTAATCTATTCTTACATGGTAGATTCCCATTAGCATGGTCTTGAAAATCAGCTTAATGGTCTCAATTTCTTTAAAAGTGATATTACTATCATTGAGTTGATTTTGGTCTAATTTATATTCAATAATACGCTCTACCAAGTCGTTAATACTTTCGGCATCTGGTTCCTTTAAACTTCTGGAAGCCGCTTCTACAGAATCAGCCAACATTAGAACTGCTGTTTCTTTGGTGAAAGGAATTGGACCTGGGTACCTAAAAGTGTTTTCATCAACAATTTTTTCGGGGAAGTTTTTCAAAAAAGAATGATAGAAATAATCTACTTTGGTATTTCCATGATGAGTTCTGATAAAATCAATAATCACCTCCGGTAAATTACTTCTACGAGCCATTTCAATACCATTAACCACATGCCTGATAATAATTTGCGCACTTTCTTCGTATGGTAATTTATCATGAGGATTTAATCCTTTATTCTGGTTTTCGATAAAAAACTGTGGGTTTTCCATCTTACCAATATCATGATATAAGGCTCCGGCTCTAACCAATAAAGCGTTACCCCCAATTTTAAAAATTGCAGCCTCTGCCAAATTAGCTACCTGCAAAGAATGCTGAAAAGTGCCCGGAGCTTTAAAAGCCAATTCACGCAGCAAATTGGTATTGGTATTGGTTAGCTCCATCAAAGTAATATCAGAAGTAATACCAAATAATTTTTCAAATAAGTAAATCAGCGGATAGGCCAATAAAGAAATTAATACGCTAAAAATAAAAGGTAAAAATTTTGCCCATTCAATGGAATTTAGCGAACCTTCTTTAATCAGAGAAATGCCTAGATATGCTACAAAATAATTTAATAAAATAAGGAATGCAGAAATTAAAAATTGTTCCCTTCGTACTAAATTTTTGATACTATATATGGATACCATACCTGCTGTAACTTGCAAAAATGCAAACTCAAAACTATTTGGAACAAAGAAACTCGCAATTAAAACCACCAAAAGATGAATATTCATCGCTAAACGCGTATCAAACAATATTCTAATAATTATAGGTACAATACAATAAGGGATATAGTATAAACTTGGGATTTTGATGTTGATTGCCCAAGAAAGTGAAACCAACATCCCCGTAACTACAATTAAAATGAGGGAAATTTGACGATTATCTGCAAAAATATCTTTTCTAAAAAGGAACAGAAAAACCATCAATAGGGTTATCACCATGCCTACCAGCAAAAACTGCCCAACCAAAATAGCTTTCTTGTCGCCGGTTGTATTAGCACTATCCTCATAAGTTAATCTTAACGATTCTAATTTTTGATAAATATCATCGTCAATAGTGCTTCCCTTTGCTACAATAAGCTCTCCTTTTTGCACCATTCCTCTGGTGGAGGAGACATTCTCTACTGCTTGCTTTTCTAATTTATCAGTAAATCGTTCATCATAAATCACATTAGGTGTGATTCTATCTTTAATAATCGAAAGTAATAAATCACTCTGTATATTTTTATCACCAACCAGTTTCTTCCCGGCAACAGCAATGGCAGAGGAAGTGGTGTACAAACTGGCTGTACTCCCCTCTTTTTCTACCCCGTCTTTAATTAAAGAAATGGCATATTGATCTCCATCTCGTTGATATTTTTTGTTAAGACCTATAACTCCTCTAGTATAAATATCTTCTAAAACCTGATAACCCATATTAAAATTTTTGACTTTAATAGGATCATCTTTTAAACCTGCATTACGCCATTTGGCTTCAAAATCTGCCTGATATTGATCGGCTTGATCTTGAAAAACTTTATCATCAACCTTATAAACTGGCAAAACATAGCGTAGAATACTGGCCTTATCCTGCTTAATTTCTTCGGCAGTTTTACGGATAGGGTAATTATAAGGCGACACTAAATCTTCATGCATCCAAACATTTCCCTTCTCAAATTCATATTTAAACCGAGCTTGCTTAGGTAAAACAGCAGTAATCACGAAAACACTCGCTGCCATCAAAATATATTTGATCACCGCGGTATATTTTCTATAAATGATTTTGTGAGAATTACGATTGATATTGGCCACCCTCGTTATGTTTGTTTCAAATTTAAAATAAATTATCTATTGCAAGCCCTTGAAAAATTTTAAACATAAAAAAAACAGCTTGAGTTCTCTATCGTTAATTTAATAGTTAATTTGCAACACCAATTATTAAATCAAGTTTTATGAAAGAAGTTTATATCGTATCTGCTGTTCGTACCCCTATTGGAAGTTTTGGAGGAAGTTTAGCTGCTTTTTCAGCTACTCAATTGGGTGGTTTTGCTATAAAATCCGCTTTAGAAAAAGCAGGAATCCAACCTCAGCAAGTGCAAGAAGTATTCATGGGAAATGTATTATCCGCCAATCTCGGTCAAGCACCTGCAACCCAAGCTGCAAAATTTGCGGGCTTGCCTGATATTCCTACTACTAGCATCAATAAAGTTTGTGCCTCTGGGATGAAAGCCGTGATGTTAGCCGCTCAAAGTATTGCCAACGGTGATCAAGATATTATCATTGCCGGCGGAATGGAAAGCATGAGTAATGTGCCTTATTATATCGATAAAGCCAGATCGGGTTATAAATTAGGTCATGGTCAACTCACTGATGGTTTAATTAAAGATGGTTTGTGGGATGTTTATAATGATTACCACATGGGCTCTGCTGCCGAACTTTGTGCTACAGATTGCCATATCTCTAGAGAAGATCAAGATGCTTACGCGATACAATCTTATGAGCGGTCGCAAAAAGCCATTGCCGAAGGTAAATTTAAGGCAGAAATTATCCCTATTGAAGGGAAAGACAGAAAGGGAAATAGCACTTTTATCAATGATGATGAAGAACCTGCAAATGTAAAATTTGATAAAATTCCGGGCTTAAGACCCGTTTTTAAAAAAGATGGAACCGTTACTGCAGCCAATGCTTCCACCTTAAATGATGGCGCTGCCGCTTTAGTGTTGATGAGTAAAGAGAAAGCTAAAGAATTAGGATTAAAACCATTAGCTAAAATTTTGGCTTACGCAGATGCTCAACAAGCGCCAGAATGGTTCACTACGGCCCCATCAAAAGCAATCCCAAAAGCATTACAAAAAGCAGGTTTGGCTGTTGATGATATTGATTTATTTGAGATCAACGAAGCTTTTTCTGTGGTAGCCATTGCCAATAATCAAGAATTAAAATTAAATCCTGATAAAGTAAATGTAAATGGCGGGGCCGTTTCTATGGGTCATCCGCTAGGTTGTTCTGGAGCAAGAATCATCGTTACCTTAATCCATGCTTTACAACAAAACCAAGGAAGACTAGGTGTAGCCGGAATTTGTAACGGAGGTGGAGGTGCAAGCGCAATTGTTTTAGAAAACTTGCGTTAATTTGTTGCATGAAAAAAATCATTTTTCTCTTTTTCATCTTTGGATTAAGCATAAAACCGCTATTAGCGCAAAGTAAATTAGCCTTTTATGAGGATTCTTTACAAAGGTTAGGAACCACTTTTACCAATGATACGGTAGAGATAAACCGTATTCAAGCGAATTATCAATTTATTAAAACCTTGGTAAGTGCTTTAAAAGAGAAAAATTCTTTCGCCTATCCTTTTAAAAACCTCAGCTCTTTTATTTCCATTAAAAAAGCTGAGGATAATAAATTCAGAATCATCACCTGGTTTGTAGTAAATGATGATGGTACCTCTCGCTATTACGGTGCTATCCAAATGAATAATCCTTCTAAATTAGCGCTTTATCCATTGTTAGATAATACGCAAAATCTTCAGCGAAGCACTAACTTGGCAGACACTACATTAAATCCAAACCAATGGTATGGTGCAGTTTACTACCATATTTTACCGGTTACTAACCTCAAAAAGCCTTATTATATCTTATTGGGTTGGAAGGGAGAAAACTTAGAAACGAGCAGTAAGGTGATAGAAACTTTATACTTTGAAAACGGAAAGCCCAAATTTGGTACTCCGGTTTTACAAAGCCAACCTAAAGTAAATGACTATCATGAGCGCATGATTTTCAATTATACCAAAGACGCCTCCATGCTCTTGAGTTTTGCAAAAGACGAGGGAATGATTGTATTTGATCATTTAGTGGCTTTAAGCAATGCCCCTGTAAAAAGCATGGACAAAATTTATGCGCCAGACCTTTCTTATGATGGTTTAAAATTCAAATCGGGGAAGTGGATTTACCTCGAAAATCTGAAACTGAAAAACCTTCCAACAGAGGAGGATGATCTATTTATCGACCCTTCAAAAGATAGCCAGAACACAAATCCTGTGATTAAAGAACAGTAGAGTCTGATAACATTCTACTGAAATTCTCGAATGTTTTAAAAAAAATATTTATACTTGATTTTTAAGGTCATTTTTAAATTAAATAATTAACAACGTACCCTCAGTTTTTATGGAAAAAAGAAAAGAACTCTTTGGTCATCCGGTTGGACTTTACATTTTATTTTTTACGGAATTGTGGGAGCGATTCAGCTATTATGGAATGAGAGCCATATTGGTTTTATTTCTGGTGGCATCAACTGCCGGAGATAATCCTGGTTTTGGGTGGACAAAAGTTAAAGCTCTTAGTCTATATGGTATTTACACCGCATTGGTTTATATCGCATCAATTCCTGGTGGAATTATCGCAGATAAATGGCTGGGACAGAAAAAGACTGTTATTGTTGGTGGATGGTTGTTAGTTGTAGGTCACAGCATTTTAGCAGTACAAGCCGAATGGGCATTTTATACCGGTATAGGATTTATTATAGCGGGTGTTGGATGTTTGAAACCAAATATATCTACCATGGTAGGCGGTCTGTATCCTAAAGGTGATGACAGAAGAGATAAAGGCTTTACCATATTTTATATTGGAATAAATGTTGGGGCATTCATAGCGGGCCTATTGGTAGGCTCAGTAGCAGTTAATTACGGATGGCATTACGGCTTTGGTTTAGCAGGTATCGGGATGGCACTGGGGCAGATAGGCTTTATTTTTGGTTTAAAATACCTAAAAGGAATTGGTGATGCAACAAAAGAATTACCCGAAGAAGAACGTTTAGCTGTAAATAGACCTCTAAATAAGATTGAGAAAGACAGAATGATTGTGATGCTGATTTCTTTCTTAATGATTATTGTTTTTTGGGGAGCCTTTGAACAAGCTGGTGGCTTAATGAATCTATATGCTAGTGAAAAAACCAATAGAATGATTGACTTTTTAAATTTTAAAGTTCCTGCACCATGGTTTCAATCTGTTAACTCTTTCTTCATTATGTTTTTAGGGTCAGCAATAGCAGGATTCTGGTACACTAGAAAGAAGAAACAAAAAGAAGCTTCATCAATCTTTAAAATGGCAATAGGAATCATTATCATGGGATGGGGATTTCTTTTCATGAGTGCTGCCTCTTTACAATTTGAGGCCAATGGCTCATCAGCCATGTACTGGTTGATATTTGCCTATCTATTCCATACCGTGGGTGAGTTATGCGCTTCTCCAGTTGCACTTTCTTATGTCACTAAACTAGCACCCATGAAATATGCATCATTAATGATGGGAGCCTATTTTGCTGCAACAGGAATGGGAAACTATGTAGCTGGATGGGTTGGCGAGTGGTCTCAAAGTGCAGGTGAATTAGAAATTTTCACTGGTATAGCCATTTTCTGTACCATATTTGGTGGCTTAGTTTTACTTTTCTTGAAACCTTTAAAGAAATTGGCTCATGGAGCTGAGGATTTCTCAGATGATACCATGAGTGGATTGAAAAATACAGAACAAATTGAAACTGTATAATATTTAATAGTCATGGATATTGCTAAATGGACACTGATTACAGGTTGGATTTTTGTGCTCATATGGATTCCAATCGTCATCTTATCTAATAGAAAAACTCATCCAAAAGCACTTTTTGTTCTCTTTTTTGCTGAAATGTGGGAACGTTTTAGTTATTACGGCATGAGAGCTTTATTAACACTTTACATGGTAAACGTGTTATTTAAAGGATTAGAAGGTGCCGATGTTAAGGCTCTAAGTATTTACGGTTCATATACTGCAATGGTATATCTTTTCCCTGTAATAGGTGGATTAATTGCTGATAAAATATTTGGTTTTAAAAAGGCGATCGTATTTGGTGGAATATTAATGATGTTAGGGCATTTTACACTAGCAATTGAAGGAAGTAACCTTCTGTTTTTTACTTCTCTTTCTTTAATAATTGTAGGAAATAGCTATTTCAAACCTAATATTTCTAGTTATTTAGGAACCTTTTACGAAGCTAATGATCCAAGAAAAGATGGTGCATTCACTATCTTTTATATGGGCGTTAATATAGGGTCCTTTCTAGCCACTTTAACATGTGGTTACGTTGGGCAAGAAATCAATTGGCATTATGGCTTTGGTTTGGCTGGAATAGGAATGGCTTTAGGTGTTATTGTATTCTTATTGAGCGGTAAAATTTTGGGAAAGAATACTGGCTTAAAACCAGAAAATACTATTTTACCTGCTAAAAGACCCTTTAGCTTAAGTTGGGATGTGATAGTATATTTAGGTACACTAATAATGATTCCGATATGCGCCTTCTTATTAGATCAAAACGAATTGATGAGTACTTTAATGCTTATTATAACTATCATCATCATTGTATATCTAATTTATGAAGCTTTAAGAAATCCAGATAAAATTGCCGGTCAACGATTACTTGTTGTTATTTTCTTATTCTTTTTTCATGCTATATTTTGGGCTCTGTTTGAACAAGCTGGCGGTTCACTTACACTTTTTGCAGATAGAAATATTGATCGAATGATCGGTGGAAGTGAAATTCCTGCATCACTATTTGCAAGTTTTAATCCTTTTTATATCATGATTTTAGCTCCATTATTTTCATGGATTTGGATTAGTCTCAATAAAAAAGGAAATGAGCCTAGAACATCCATAAAATTTTTTCTTGGATTATTTTTTTTGGCATTAGGCTTTTTAGTAATTGTTTTAGGTGGCAAATTTTTCAGTAGTGCCGAAGGTTTAGTACCTATGGCATTCTTAGCGGTACTCTATTTCTTCGTCACTGTGGGTGAACTTTGTTTATCACCTGTTGGTTTATCCATGATTACAAAGCTATCACCACCTAAAATTGTAGGCTTTGTAATGGGAGCTTGGTTTTTATCAATTTCTTTAGGAAATAAATTAGCTGGAGTTATAGGAACTTTAACTGCTTCAGAAGGCAATGTAGGGAATGAAACTGCACAACAAAGCCTAATAAATTATACTAATGCTTATCTTATTTGGGGTGTTGTTGTTGTTGGTGGATTTGCAATTTTATTGCTCATTTTAACTCCCAAATTAAACAAGTGGATGAATGGTATTCATTAATTATTTATCTTTAAAACTCATCTAATTCATATTCAATAGTGCCTGATAGTTTAGTCATCATCCCAACTTATAACGAAAAGGAAAATATAGAAAAGATTATCCGGAAGGTCTTTTCTTTGGCTCATACCTTCCATGTTTTAATTATCGATGACGGCTCTCCCGATGGGACAGCCGACATCGTTAAGCATCTTCAAAATGAGTATAATGGACATCTATTTATTGAAGAGCGCAAAGGAAAGCAGGGTTTAGGCACTGCCTACATTCATGGATTTAAATGGGCCCTAGCTCATCAATATGAATATATTTTTGAGATGGATGCTGATTTCTCTCATAATCCGGAAGATTTAATCAGATTAAGACAAGCTTGTGAAAATGGTGCCGATTTAGCCATTGGTTCACGTTATATTAAAGGGGTAAACGTGGTGAATTGGCCAATGGGTAGAGTACTAATGTCTTATTTCGCTTCTGTATATGTCCGTTTTATTACAGGAATTGATATTCAGGATGCTACTGCAGGATTTAAATGCTACAAAAAAAGAGTTTTAGAAACCATCCATTTTGATAAAATCAAATTTGTGGGCTACGCTTTCCAGATAGAGATGAAATTTACCGCCATAAAACACGGTTTTAAGGTAGTAGAAATCCCTATCATTTTTACAGATAGAACCGAAGGAACTTCAAAAATGAGCACACGTATTTTCAAAGAAGCTTTTTTAGGCGTTATCCAATTAAAAGTAGGAAGCTGGTTTAGGAAATACGAAACAAATAAAAACTAATAATTTGAGGCAATAACTTGTTCTGCTAATCCGAAAGAAAGTGTCATACCTGCACCACCTAAACCATTGATAATGGTGACACCATCTTCTGGTTTCAGCACTAATTCTGTTTGATGATTCATTAATTTGGGGTAAACTCCATTCCAAGTTTGCGCAGGTTGATTATGATCTAAAACCACAAATGATTTCAAGTAGCTTATGATTAAATCGTTTATTTTCTTTTTATTAAAAGGATCTAAATCAAAGCCATATTCATGGGAATCGCCAATAGTAAACTCGCCATTGCTATTCTGAGATAGCATGACATGAATACCCCATTTCATATACTCTGCAAAGTCAGTCTCATATCGTTTTTTTAATAAAGGCAAAGATTTGGCCTCATTAAAAGATGCATAATGAATCATGGATAAGCCACCGCATAAAGAAGGCGAATCATCTGGTTTACCCGCAAACCCATCCATTCTCATCATTTGTAATTTACATTTAGAAATGGGTAAGCTGGCAAAAACTTCAGGATAAAGGGTTTCAAAATCAGCCCCGCTACAAACATAAATTTCGTCAGCCGAAAAAACTTCTTTTCCTGAATAAGCTTTTGGATACGTTATTCTTGAGATCGCTTTATTGAAATGAAAAACTACCTCATATTTTTCTTGTAAATAAATAGCAAGCTGATGGATTGCTTCTCTAGCTTCAACAATCATTTCATCTTTACTCCATAATGCACCTTTCAAATTTTCAGGATTAATAATTTTGGATTTCTTAATAGTATCTTGAGGATTTAAAATACTACAATTTCTTATTCCTTTGTTCGCTTCTGAGAATTCGTCCATTACCTTTAACTCATCTTGATGATAAGCTAAATGCAAAGAACCTGATTCTTTATGCCAGATATTAGCTTCTTCTGCTATCGTTTTCCAAATAGATTTTGCAATAAAAGCTCTCTCTAATAAAATTCCTTGTGGCTGCCCTATAGGCCATATCATCCCAAAATTTCGGATCGATGCACCTGTAGCTTTTCCGTTTCTTTCAAAAACAGTTACCTTATAGTTTCTAACCGCTAAAGCTCTGGCTGTGGCTAAACCAACTATTCCTGCTCCTATAACAATTGCAGATTTTTTCTTCATTTATTTTAAAACAATCGGACTTATGAAAACTTGATTTTTTGCTTTTTTTGTGAAATAAATTAGAGAACATAAAACACTAATTCCTCCTATTATACTCACGAGGATGATACTTTCTTTAAAAAAATTACCCCAACTGATTTTTGTTTGTGCAAATTCTTTAAAAAGTAGAACGGAGATGCTGCCTAAATAGCCCATAGCATCTGCGATGTACATGATAAACCCAACATTACTTCTGGTTTTAAAAACCGCAATCATTCTTTCAAAGAAAATAGCATTGTATGGCACATATCCAAGATATAAACCTAGGGCAACCGCTGTCATCCATACTACCGGATTAATGATGTCAAAATGTAATAACAAAGTACTTAAACCCGCAATGAAGCACCCAAAAATGATAGACCAATGTATCAATTTAAAGGCTTTAAGATGATCTTTAATAAGTACCAATAAGCCCATAGCAAACAATACCAAAATAGAAACTATAGTATCAATCTTTGAGTAGATGAATACATTTTTATAGCCTAAATCAGCCCATATTTCTACTTCAAAATTATCTCTCAAATCTCTTATTATTGTAAGCATGATATAAATTATTACCGTAAAAATGATTCCAGGCAAAAATTTTATTAAAAAATCTTTCTGCTCAGAAACCGTCATTGAAACACGTTCTGTTCTGGAAGCTTTATCCAGTGCATTAGGCTCTGGTATCATTTCTAAAATCTGAATAAACAAGAGTAATGGAAGGAAAAAAAAGAGCCCCGTAAAGAAAGGCATCCAATATTCACTGATCGGAAAATTCATTATGATTAATCTTCCTACCGTTTTTACAAATCCCGAAGAAAATATGAGGCTTACCGATAGTAAAGCTGCCATAAATTCTGTTGCCCTTCTTCCTTCTAAATATCCAAATATTAAACCCCATATCAAACCTAAAGGCAAACCATTGAAAAACAAACAGATAATGTTATATGGTGGAGGAATAACTGCAAAAGCTAGGAGAGCCAGCCAAGAAAATGCTACCAGAATAATGGTGAAAAGACCTCTTTTTTTAGGGTTTACAGCCGCTATAAATTTGATGCCATAAAACTTACTGATGGTATAACCAAAAACTTGTACAATAACGAGCCAAATTTTATAATCTAAGCCAAAAATTTGATGACTATTTTGATAAATGCCGGCTGCAAAAGCTTTTCTAAACGCATACATACAAGTGTAAGCACAAAATGCAGCTAAACCCGTTAAAATAGAAACTTGATTATAGCTTAAATGCTGTATTCTTTTTTTTAAACTAGCTACCATCAGCATTAAACTTCATCAGAAAATAAAATGGCGTTCAATTCTCTGAATGAATCTATAATATGCGTAGGATTGGCTTTTTCTAGCTCCTGACGGGTATAGGCTCCGGTGGTTACGCCGATAATGTAAGCACAGCCTGCTTGGTGTCCCTCCAAAATATCCACTTCTGTATCTCCAATTTTAGCAATTTCAGCTCTGTTTTCTATCCCTAATTCTTTCATCATTTTCTGAATCATGTAAGGGTAAGGGCGGCCTTTTTCAACCTCATCAGAGCCAACCAATAGATCAATTAGTCCTTTTTCTCTCCATTGTAAACGTTTTACAATAACCTCGGCTACTTCTTTAGAAAACCCAGTATTTATGCCTATTTTAACCCCATTAGCTTTAATTTGCCTCATAGTTTCTTCTACATCTGGCAAAGCGGTAATGCTAATAGAAGATTCATAAAAGCTAATCATGATTTCGATGAAATCTTGATGAATTTTATCAATGATTTGGTTGGTAATTTTTGAAGAATCTGGCTCATGTTCTCCAAGCATCATTAAAATAGCCTCAGTTTTTTTAAATCCCATCAAGGGATTTATAATATGAATTGGAATCTCATATCCATTAATTTTCATTGCATTTTGGAAGGCTGATGCAACATTACCCTCATCCTTTAATGTGGTTCCGGCAAGATCTGAAACCACCAACTTAATTTGCGACATATCCTTTATTTAGATTAGCAATACTAAACATTGTTTATTAAAATTAAACAAATTTAGTATTAACTTTTCTTTAAGAATGTCTCAGCTAGTGCTGCTAGTTCTCAAAAAAATAGATAATGAGCATGAGGCAACTTTCATCATAGTTATTTGTAGGCGTGTGGAGCAAACGCCCATCAAAAAGCATAGCATCACCTTCTTGTAAAAAGTAGTTGTTATTTTCAATCTGATAATCCACTTTTCCTTTTATGATATATTTAAACTCAAAAGCCTCTGTGATCACCATCGGTCTTGAGGCTTTTGGCGATAACTCAAGAAGTACGATATCAATGGTATTTTTATTAAAACTTTTAGTAAATATTCTTTGATAATCAAAACCTATCGTATCTTCTTTTTCAAATTTCTCATAATCTTCCCTTCTTTTGATAATTACAGCGTCTAGCTCATTTTTCAATTTTATTTCTTTAAAAAAGACGTTCAAATCAGTATCTAAAGATTTAATAATTTCTATGAGTACCAATAAAGAAGGCATTGTTCTTCCATTTTCTATCTGAGAAATTAATCCTTTGCTCACATTAGACCTATCGGCAAGTTCTTGTACTGTTATCCCTTTCTCTTTTCTTCTAATCTTAATTTCATCACCAATTTTAAGAATGATATCGTCTTGCATTTCTAATTAAATAAACTTGATTAAAATATTTCACTAGTATTTTAGGTAAAAGTTGAGAAAAAATCGCTTTTCAATTAAAATTAATTGATATGTAACAGAAAATTCACATTGCAAAGGTAACTTTATGCTTAATCATAAAGGATTGAAATTTGAAAAATTTAAAGAATATAATTGACGAAATATTTGAACTCTATCAAAATTTTGGTGATGAGGACTATATAGGAGAACCTGTTTCTCAAATAGAACACATGTTGCAGGCTGCTACCCTAGCCTCACAGTATAGTAACGATGACGAAGTAATCTTAGCTGCTTTTTTTCATGACATTGGGCATCTTGTTGATCTACATCATGGAAAAGAAAAAATGGGTGCTTTCGGGGTAGTATCACATGAAGACATAGGTGCACAATTTTTATTAAAAAACGGATTTTCTGATAGAATTGCCAAATTAGTGAAAAGCCACGTAGCCGCTAAAAGATATCTTACTTATAAATATCCTGAATACCTTCAAAAATTATCCGACGCCAGCATCGCTACTTTGAATTTTCAGGGAGGACCTATGAATGAACAGGAAGCAGTAAAATTTGAATCAGACCCTGATAAAGAATTGATGATTCTGTTCCGAAAATGGGATGATGAGGCTAAATCATTAGATATGGATGTGATTGATTTCGAAATGATCAAACAGAAAGCACACCATCACCTACAAAAACGTAATTGGTGTTTTTAATTTTATCCTAAATTAATACTCGCTTCATAAAAACTTCAAGTTTATTTAAAATAAACTTTGTTTAATATTAATAAACAAAGTTTAAAATTGCTACTGTTTAAAACCACCAAAACTTTAGCAAATGAAATTAATTTACTCCATTAAAAAATTAAGCTTAATGCTCATCGCATTAAGCTTTCTGTTCCCGTTAATTGTATTTGGCCAAGATACCATTAAAGGAGAAGTAACTGACAAGGCTGGTGTAGCCATACCAGGTGTTAGTATCATGATTAAAGAAAGTAAAAAAGGAACAACTACCGACGTAAATGGTAATTTTAGTATCGTTGTTCAGAAAAATCAAACCTTAATTTTCTCCATTCTTGGGTTCAAAAGCCAAGAAGTGATGATCAAAAACCAATCTACCCTTCGTGTAGTTCTTGAGGAAGATTCAAAAAACCTCAATGAAGTTGTGGTAACAGCATTGGGTATCAAAAAAGAAGCAAAAACAATTGGCTACTCTGTTCAAGAGGTGAAAGGTGAAGATTTGGTAAAAGCCAGAGATCAGAATCCGATTACAGGTTTAACCGGAAAAGTAGCAGGTTTATCAGTTGGCCCGTCAGCAGAATTATTAAGAAAACCTACTGTTCTATTAAGAGGAAACGAGATTTCTTTATATGTGGTGGATGGGATTCCGATTAGTTCTGATACTTGGAATATAAGCCCCGATGATATTGAAAGCTATACCGTATTAAAAGGCCCGGCTGCGGCTGCACTTTATGGCAGTAGAGCTCAAAATGGTGCCATCCTAATTACCACCAAAAAAGGAAATGCATCCAAAAAAGGCTTCACAGTAGATTTTAATTCTACCAATTCTGTGGATAAAGGATTTATTGCTTTCCCGAGAGTTCAAAACCTTTACGGAGGTGGTGAAAATACGTTTTACACTTTCGTGAATGGTAAAGGTGGCGCACCTGGAGGCGTTGATGGTGATTACGACGTTTGGGGGCCATATTTTAACGGTCAACTTATTGCACAATATGATAGCCCTATTGATCCAGTAACAGGAAAAAGAATTCCAACTCCTTATATTGCCAGAGGAGCAAATAACCTTAAAAACTTTTTAAGATCAGGTTTCCAAACCACAAATAACTTGTCATTAAGTGTTAATCAGGATAATCTAAATATGAGATTTTCTGCCTCTCAATCACTCCAACAATCAATTATTCCTAATAGTTATTTAAATATTTCAAACTTTAACATGTTTGGAGCCTATAAAGCAAGTTCTAAATTTACTATTGAAGCTAACATTAACTATAACAGACAATATACCGATAATTTCCCTGACGTTGATTATGGACCTAACAGTTTAATATATGGTGTTGCGATATGGACAGGAGCCGATTGGGATGTGAACGCTCCGGATATTAAAGCTGTTTGGCAGCCAGGACAGGTTGGTGTAAAATCTGTGTTTGCAGAGTATCAACGTTATCACAACCCATATCTGATGACGGAATACTGGACAAGAGGTCATTACAAGAATGATTTGTATGCTTATATATCTGGAAATTACAAATTTAACCAACACTTAAACGCAACTTTAAGAACTCAAGCTACAACCTACGATTTATTAAGAACCGAAAAAATGCCTTATTCCGCTCATCCTTACGGAAGAGAAGGGAATAGAGGAGATTACAGAGAAGATAATCGCCATCTTTTTGAAACTAATAATGAGCTCTTGTTAAACTACGATTATACCATTAAAAAATTCCTTAATGTATCTGGCTTGTTTGGAGGAAATATCAGGAATTTCAAATATAATTCTTTGTGGACATCTACTGATTACTTAAATGTACCCGGAGTGTATAGTTTTAGTAATTCATTAAACCCTGTACAATCTTCGAGCTTTAATTCACAAATGAGAGTATTAAGTGCTTATTACTCAATAGATTTAGGCTTTGGAAAATACGCTACATTATCTTCTACCGGAAGAGTAGATCGATCTTCAGCTTTTCAAATACCTACCTCCTATTTCTATCCAAGTATCTCTGCATCAACAGTCTTATCAGACTATATTTTACTGCCTAAAGCTATTTCTTTCTTAAAATTGAGAGGATCTTTTGCGGCGGTACGTACTGATGATACTTATTCAACTGTAGGCCCGGCACCATTTAATACCATCACTCAATTTGGAAGTAATCCTTCTGGTTTAAGTCTTTATGATTCTCCATTAGATTATGGTCAGAATTACACCTCACCTTATGGAGGCCCTGGTTATACGCTAAATCCTGTTTATTCTACATCAAAACCATACAATTCTCAAACTGCTGCCTATTATTCTAATAAACTATATGCAACAGACCTAAAAACTTCTAATCGTGTGAGTTTTGAAGAAGGTTTTGATATTAAATTCTTAAACAACAGATTGGGTTTTTCTGGAACCACTTTCCAATACATTGATGGTCCAAGAGTACTCAACAATTCAATTTCAACGGCTACCGGTTACAGTACTCTTGTAATAAATGCTTTAAAAACCAAGAAAACAGGAGTTGAGCTAAGTTTAAGCGGAACACCCATTAGAACATCAACAGGTTTAAATTGGAACATTTTAATGAACTGGTCAACCTTTAAAGATGTTTATCAAGAATTACCTGCTGGGCAAACCACCTTTAATACATTCTTCCATAAAGGAGATCGGATTGATAAATATTACGGAAGTGCATTTGCCAGAACCCCTAATGGTCAAATCATCAATGATGCCGCTGGAAAACCCTTAATCTTACCTGTTGCTCAGTATTTAGGTAATTTTAATGCAGATTTTGCTTGGGCAATTCAAAACACAATTAACTACAAAAGTTGGGGGATCAGTTTCCAATTTGATGGTTCTGTTGGCGGGGTAACTTCTGATTATATACGTAATAAAACCATGAGAGGCGGAAGAAATATTGAAACTGTAGAAGGCGCTTTAGGCGTGGCCAGATATAACGATTGGCAATATTTCCCTTATAATAACATCAAACCTGATCCAAATTATAAAGGCTCTTATATTGGTGAAGGAGTGGTGGTTTCTAATGGTACAGCCATCAATTACGACCCTCAAACTGGTGCCATTACCAACTATGGATCATTACAGTATAACCCAAATACCAAAAATGTTTTTGTGCAGGATTATGTAAGTAAATACTATGGTGTATCAGAAGCTAACTTAATGAGTAAAACTTTTACTAAGCTCAGAGAAGTAACGATAACTTACTCTTTGCCTGCCAAATTACTTAGTAAAACTCCAATTTCTAGAGCTTCTATCTCTTTAGTAGGGAGAAATCTGATTTATTTCTACAAGGATAAAAGATTTAAAGATGTGGATTTAGATCAGTTTAATTATGCTACAAGTTCTACCAGCTTACAATCTCCAACCACCAGAAGATTTGGCTTAAACCTTAATCTAACTTTTTAAAAAAATTATCATGAAAAAGAATCAAAAATATCTTTTACTGATCTCAATATTCTCATTACTAACAGTTTCTAGCTGTAAAAATTCTTTGCAAGAACTTTCTATTAATGAAAATAAACCAGTATCAGCACCAGCGAATCTTATCTTAACCGGTATCCTTAATGATATGTATGATAGGCCATATTCCAATTATGAAGTATGGGATCAATATTACTTAAACAATTATGATTACTACGGAAATAATCGCTACGATTTTGGGCAAGCCAATATGTATTATAATACATTAAAAAATGTAACTAAAATGGAGGATGAGGCCCTTAAAGCTGGACAAGATAAGATAAACCCTTATGAGGCTTTAGGGAAATTTTTTAGAGCTTATTTCTTCACAAAAATGAGCTTAGCGTTAGGAGATATCCCAATGACTGAAGCTTTAAAAGGAATTGACAACCTAACGCCGGCCTACGATACTCAAAAAGAAGTATTTAAACAATCTTTAGCTTTATTAGAGGAAGCTAATACAGACCTAGCCAGCATTATCGCATCAAAAAAAGGAGAGTTACAAGGTGATTTTTATTTTGCTAACGATTTATTAAAATGGCAAAAAACTGTAAATACATTCAAAATCCGTTTATTAATAGCGCTGAGTTTAAAAGAAAACGACGCTGATTTGAATATTAAACAACAGTTTGCAAACATCTTAAACAACAGCACCAAATATCCAATTTACAGTAGTGCTGATGATAATTTACAATACATTTTTAATAGTACCACCAATAAATATCCTAATAATCCGGATAATTATGGTTTTGATAACTCAAGAACAAATTGTTCTGCAACTTACGTTGGATTATTAACCTCTATTAAAGATCCACGTGTTTTTGTAACCTCAGAACCGGCCAGATATTATGTAGATAATTTAAATCAAAGCCCAACCGATTTCAATTCATTTGTTGGAGCTGATCCTGGCTTGGATTTAGGAATTATGTATAGCAATGCTGGTTTACAAAAATATTCTTTTATTAACAGAAAGCGCTATTACTCAACCTATGTTGGCGAGCCTTCTATCCAAATTGGTTACCCAGAAATGTGCTTCAATATTGCAGAAGCTATTAACCGTGGTTGGGCTAGTGGAAATGCAGAAGACTGGTACATCAAAGGGATTCAATCTTCTTGGGCATTTTATGGAATTCCTACAACAGGCTCGTTTGCTGCTTATTTCTATACTCCGGGATCAACAGATCCAACTAAAAGCCAGAATTATCAATCTTATACAATAAATACCAACTGGGATAATTATTACAACCAAACATCTGTAAAATACGCCGGCAACAATGCAACCGGTATTAAACAAATCAATGAACAAAAATACTTGGCCATGTTCAGACACTCTGGTTTAGAAGCGTTTTACAACAATAGAAGAACAGGAGTACCAACTTTTACAACCGGACCGGGAACAGGGAACAGCGGAAGAATTCCATTCAGATTTATTTATCCTACATCAGAAATCACCTCTAATAACGCCAATTACACTGCTGCTATACAAAGTCAGTTTGGTGGTGATGATAATATTAACCAAAAACCATGGATTGTTAAATAATCATAAATATTAAAATCAATGAAAATGAAATCATTATTGATAGTTTGTTTGATGTTAATCATCAGCCAAGCAAATGCCCAAAATAAAAGCAATAAAATTGTCATTGTAACTTTAGACGGTTTAAGATGGCAAGAGGTTTTTAGAGGTGCTGATTCAACCATCATTAATTCTGCTCTAACTCAAGATAAAAAAGGGATAAATGGGCTATTCTGGAATGATGATTTGGCAACAAGAAGAAAAATGCTGATGCCCTTTCTATGGTCAACTATTGTAGAGAATGGTCAACTTTACGGAGACAGAGACATGGGAAATAAAGAAGAAGTAGCTAATCAGTATCATTTCTCCTATCCAGGCTATAATGAAATCATGACGGGTTTCCCTGATACTAGAGTAAACAGCAATGATAAAGTTTATAATCCAAACGTGAATGTGCTTGAATTTATTAACAAACAAAAAGGTTATGAAGGAAAAGTAGCTGCATTTAGTTCATGGGATGTTTTTCCATACATTTTAAACGATAAAAGATCAGGAGTATTAGTGAATTCAGGCATCTCTGATTTGGAAACAGCCAATCCTAAAATAAAAATGCTGAATAAAATGCAGCATGAAATGCTTTCACCTGTGGGCGATGACGTTAGACCAGATGTTTTAACTTATCAATTTGCTAAGCAGTATATGTTAGATCAACATCCAAAAGTTTTGTATATCGCATTTGATGAAACTGATGATTACGCTCATGGAGGTTTTTACCAATTTTATTTAAAGCAGGCTCATAATGAAGATAAAATGTTAGCTGATTTATGGAACACCTTACAAAATGACCCCTATTACAAAGATCAAACTACTTTATTTATTACCTGCGACCATGGACGTGGTGATGAAAACCCAAATGCGTGGAGAAGTCATGGTACTGATATAAAAAATTCTGAACAAACTTGGTTTGCGGTTATTGGCCCAGAAACTCCAGCAGTTGGAATTATGCCAGCAAGTGAAACTACACTTTATCACAAGCAATTTGCACAAACTTTTGCTAAACTGTTAGGATTCGATTTTAAAGCAAACGCTGACCACGAAACAGGAAACGTAATAAGTACTGTTTTTAAGAAATAGCTTTTTTTTCATGTAAACCCGAAAACCTGTCTCATTTTGAGCAGGTTTTTTTGTTTTAATACCCCTGTTGATAAATATCCTTTAAAAAACATTTAGCCTTTTCCTTATCTTCATGGCATGAATGAGAATTTAGATCCGAATACCGAGAAGCTGAGCCCAACCGATAAAGATATCGAGAAGGTGCTTCGCCCTCAAGAGTTTGAGGATTTTACCGGGCAGGAGAAGATTTTAGAAAATCTTAAAATATTTGTTCAAGCCGCTAAATTACGTGGAGAAGCCTTAGATCATGTGCTACTGCATGGCCCGCCGGGATTAGGCAAAACCACACTCTCGCACATCATTGCAAATGAAATGGGAGTAAATATTAAAATTACCAGCGGCCCAGTTTTGGATAAACCCGGAGATTTAGCCGGTTTACTGACTAATTTAGATAGTGGCGATATTCTTTTTATCGATGAAATCCATAGATTAAGTCCGCTAGTTGAAGAGTATTTATACTCGGCCATGGAGGATTTTAAGATTGATATCATGCTAGAAAGTGGACCAAATGCTCGCTCAGTACAAATTACTTTAAATCCTTTTACTTTGGTTGGGGCAACTACGCGTTCTGGCTTATTAACTTCGCCATTAAGAGCTAGGTTTGGTATTAATTCTCGATTACAATATTACGATGCAAAGCTTTTAACTACCATTGTTTTACGCTCATCGCATATTTTAAGAACACCCATTACCGATGAGGCTGCTTATGAAATTGCCCGCAGAAGTAGAGGAACACCTCGTATTGCCAACGCACTTTTAAGACGAACCAGAGATTTTGCGCAAATTAAAGGAACCGGAAATATTGAAACCGAAATTGCTAGGTATGCGCTAAACGCCTTAAATGTGGATGAACATGGTTTAGACGAGATGGATAATAAAATCTTATCCACCATTATTGATAAATTTAAAGGCGGCCCTGTTGGTTTAAAAACCATTGCAACCGCAGTTGGAGAAGACGAAGGTACTATTGAGGAGGTTTACGAGCCTTTTTTAATTCAGGAAGGCTACCTGATGCGAACTTCAAGAGGGCGTGAGGCTACTGAGGCGGCCTACCTACATTTGGGTAAATTGAAATTAGGTGGCAACGGAACACTTTTTTAATTCAGATAAATATTATATTCGAAATATGCAATCACACAACTTCGACGTAGATATCGTCATTCCTTCATCAAAACAGAAAGTAAAAATCGATAAAGACCATATCGAAGTGAACAATACTGCTATTGCTTGTAAAGATGTTAAAGCCGTAAAATATGGCGTTTCTTTAATAGGTGATAAGAAAAAACCCGAACGTAAGGATTATAATATTGATATTTTAAGTAATAACGGAAAAGAAATCAGCATCAAATTTAATTCTAATAAGGTTGAAGATCTTTTAGAAGAAGACCACACCTATTACTACATCATGTCTGGCGTTTGGCAATATGTGAAGAAATATTTGGTAAGTCATTACATCGAGATTTTAAATGAGCAAAAAGAATTTGAGATTGGCACAGCAAAGGTAACGCACAAAGGTTTTAACATGACTTACACCTCAGGATTTTTATTTTGGAAAAAAACTAACACTGAATTAGTGCCTTGGAGCGATGTGAAATATTTCCTCAAAAAAGGAATCCTACACATCGAAAGCAATAGTGATATGCGTAAAAAAGTTGAACTAAGCCTACATTATGATTGGAATGCCGTGGTTTTAAACACGCTTTTACATTACCTATGGCAAGAACATCGAAAAGAGAAATTAGCCAAAGGCGAGAAAATATAAACAAAAACAGTCCAGATTAAATCGGGACTGTTTTTGTTTTGGGGATTTTTTG
Organism: Sphingobacteriales bacterium; assembly: GCA_014763615.1. Classification (GTDB taxonomy): domain Bacteria; phylum Bacteroidota; class Bacteroidia; order Sphingobacteriales; family Sphingobacteriaceae; genus Pseudopedobacter. The sequence continues at coordinate 38,804 of JACXVB010000023.1, forward strand.
TCATGCTGAACTTGTTTCAGCATCTTATATACAAGTCTAATAGATCTTGAGTTTATTGATATGATGAGATTCCGAACTCAACTCGGAAGGACAAAATCACAAACTACCGCTCAATAGAAACCTTTTTAACAATCGTACTACCATCATTTAGTTTGAGTTGTAAAACATAAGTTCCGGTTGTGATTTTACTTGGTATTTTTATAGTTGATGAACTTGATTGCTCTTTAAACAACAACTCTCCTATCGTATTATAAATTGATACTTCATAACTACTGGTATCCATCCCTGATAGGTTAATTACTTCATTTGCTGGGTTTGGATATACCAAAACTTGAACGTTATCGAAATTAAAATTCACTGCTCTTACATCGCTGTAATCAAACTTCCCATCAAAATCTATTTGTTTTAAACGGTAATAATTTGCACCTGCTGCCGGAGATTTATCTCTAAAAGTATAGGTGTTGATGGTTGTAGAATTTCCTTTCCCATCCACTTCGCCAATGCTCATAAACTCTTTTCCATCTAAACTTTTCTCTATCAAAAACTTATCATTGTTTATTTCTGATTGTGTTTCCCAATATAATGAAGCAAAATTACCATCAGCTTTGGCTGTAAACTTAGAAAGCTTTACAGGGAGTGTAGTAATCCCTTCGCCAATGCCAAATTGAGAAAAACTTGTTAAACCACTAGCTGAAGCGGTTACCACCCCCGCTGTAACAGTAGATGCTATATTTGTGCCTAAGTTAGCCCAAGGATAGGATGAATAATTATTTTCTCTTTTTAAAACATAAAAATCTGTTGCCGTTGATGAACCAATTGGTGCTGATAAAGTTGCAGTATAAGTACCCGCTGTTGGTTGCGCATTTGGCGTAATAAACCAACTTCCACCACTTAAAATGCTATTTACAGTTGAGCCACCAATGGCTAAATTACTAGGTTGCCCACTAATTGCAGCATTTGAAAAATTAGCTGTAATTTCAGTTGTTCCGGTTAAACTACTTAGAGATAAATTAACCGGAGCATAAATTCCTGTATTTCCAACAGGAAAGTTCACAGTTCCAGTAGCATTAACCGTTCTTTTCAAATTCCCTTTAACGTAACCTGCTTCCGAACCGGTAATTGTTGCGTTGGGGTTATTCATTACAAAATAGGAATAATCTGGCACTGTAACTATCCCATTTGTTAAAGTTACATCACCAGTAAAAGTGGTTGTTCTTGTTAAAGTTAAACCTGCAGAATTATTTATTTCTATACTGTTTTCAACTTTTGAACCCATGTAATAAGAATCGAAAGTTGTGGGTGAGTTGCTACCAAAAACTAGTTTGCCAGTTCCTGATAAAGTACTGAAGGTAGAACCGCTACCAAAACCGTAAAATGTGCCGCTGCCGCCACCACTGATGTTTATTGTACCATTATTGATGATACCCGTTGGTGTATAAAAAGTTGAAGGTAAAGTTAATGTAGAACCTGCGGCAATTTCTATTTGTGCCGCTGCCGAACCACTAGTTGGTGGATTACTTGGGTATTGACTAGCGTTGGCTATAATGGCTTTTACTGAAGCACTTGGTACACCGTTACTCCAATTAGAAGCTGTATTCCAATCGGTACTTGTTGTACCTGTCCATGTTGTCGTGGTTGCTTTTAAGCCGATGCAAAACATGGTATTGGTAGAAAAAGGAGCTAAACCATTTGCCGTAACAGTTATTGTCCCTCCTGTTTCTGTAATGGTTGCACCATTAACAATGGTCCATGGATTTGTGGTGTTAGCAGATGATCTTCTTAATAAAACATAATCATCAACAGATACTCTACCATTGGTATAATCTGACGTTTTTAAAACTAAATCAATGGTACCAGTTGATGAGGTAACAGATGGATTAATATTCCATTGTCCTGAATTAATATAACTGCTTATTACAGTTGTACCATCTAAAATATTTACCGTTAACGCATTATATAAACTAAACCAAACATTATAAACTGATGAAGCCGCTATGCTATTATTTGTTATATCTATTTCTCCATACTTTTTTGTTGGGTTATTGTACTCACCTATAGGAAACTGATAACTTCCTGTAGGATTTACCGTCTTGTAAATTTTACCCGCTATATGGTTAGTTGGAGATGTAATGCTAATTGATGAATTAGGGTTGGTTAATTCAAGTTTAACACCTCCAGATTCTACTGATTTTATCAAGCCGGAAATGATATTGATGTTACCACTAAACTTACCTAATAAATTAATGGATTTTGAGTTACCAATATTGATATCTAAATCATTATTCACTACACGAGCAGTTGTACTTGTAATACTCCCAGTTGCTTCAAACCTTATTTTTCCGCTTCCGCTGATGCCACCTCCATAACCCTTGAATACAGTATTAGATCCTGCTAGCAATGCAATTTCTATGCTGCTGTTGTTGGTTAATCCATTGGTTAAAATTAAATCTGAATGTAATTTTAGTCCATTTATTCCTGAATTGATTGTTAAAGAACGGGCATTATCAGTTGTAGTATAAATAGCGGGATAATTAGTTAAACCTGCCGGAATGATAGCATCAACAGTTGCATTAGGTATGCCATTGCTCCAATTGCCTACATTATTCCATTCTGTATTGGTAGCACCTGTCCAAGTGCTTGCGGTTACAGTTGTTGCATCTGGTACTGGTGTAGAATTTATGCTAATCACAAAATCAGAAAATTTTGTTAAACCTGTTAAACCTGCGGTAACCGTTGCATTACTCACAGTAGAGCCACTAGTTGTTCCGCCGGTTTGCGTAGAAGCTACTTTTACTCCTTCAAAAGTCCAGGGGCTACTTGTATCTGTTCTTTTTAAAACTACATATCTATTGGCATCAGTAACTCCATTTGTAAAAGCAGATTTAGAGAAGTTGACATCATAAGTTCCTCCTGTTGGTGCTACATCTGGTTCAATTCTCCAATAATAATTACCAAGAACAGTTGTGGTTTTTCCTGATGCGAAATTTATATTTGGGGCAGAAGCACCGTTTTGATTAGAAACTGTAATTTTTGTTGTCCCTGTTAAGTTGTTTAATGTTAATGTAGTTGGCTCAGGCTTTGAATTGTTATAATAGTTAAACTGTGCATTTGGGAAAACATAAACTCCGTTTGCATTCACAGCCCTTGTAATTTTACCTGCAATATAATTGGTTGCACTAAAGCCAGTAATAGCATTTACATCTGGGTTGGTAATTTCAATTCCTGCAGATGCGGTGATGATTGCATTTGTACCCGTAAAGGTGATGTTTTTATATATTCCAGTAAGAGTTATGTTTTCATTTGTTGATAAGCTTAAATCTTTAAAACCTGTTAAACTAGATGCAGTAACACTTGGTGTTGTACCAGAACCATTAAAAGCTAATGTTCCTGTTCCCTCTATAGCTGTTGCCGAGTAGTTAGTAAAATTTAAAGTGCCTGTGTGGTTAATTTGTAATGTTCCGTTAATAATTAATTTATTCTTGATTACCAAAGTGCTTGGTAATTGAGCGGTTACGCCTGCATCAATAATGACTTTTAAAGCAGTTGGTGTGGTTGCCACAGATGGCATTTTGTAGGCTCCCCATTTTTAGTACGATTCTAAAATAGACTTTTTTACATTCATTTTCAATCTTTCATTAAAACATCAGGGACTGAGTGAAGCGTAGC
>JACXVB010000082.1 GCA_014763615.1 Sphingobacteriales bacterium
CTTCTAAGCCAACCTCCTGGTTGTCTAAGCAACTCCACATCCTTTTCCACTTAAATAGAACTTGGGGACCTTAGTCGGTAGTCTGGGCTGTTTCCCTTTTGACCTAGGATTTTATCACCCTATGCCTGACTGCCATGAATTCATATAAGGTATTCGGAGTTTGACTGGGTTTGGTACATTGGTATACGCCCTAGCCCAATCAGTGCTCTACCCCCTTATACTTCTAACATGACGCTATACCTAAATATATTTCGGAGAGAACCAGCTATCACTAAGTTTGATTGGCCTTTCACCCCTATCCACAGTTCATCCGGTGGCTTTTAAACGCCAATCGGTTCGGTCCTCCACTAGCTCTTACACCAGCTTCAACCTGACCATGGATAGATCACTTAGTTTCGGGTCTGCAGCAACTAACTAAACGCCCTATTAAGACTCGCTTTCGCTACGGCTTCGGGTATCCTTAACCTCGCTAGTCACCACAACTCGCAGGCTCATTATGCAAAAGGCAGTCCATCACCCCGGATTGCTCCATGGGGCTCTGAATGATTGTAGGCAGATGGTTTCAGGTTCTATTTCACTCCGCTTGCCGCGGTTCTTTTCACCTTTCCCTCACGGTACTTGTTCACTATCGATCTGGTAGTAGTATTTAGCCTTGGAGGGTGGTCCCCCCATATTCAGTCAGGGTTTCTCGTGTCCCGACCTACTCGAATAATCTGTAATTAGTTTTTATATACGGGACTATCACCCTCTATGGTCAAGCTTTCCAACTTATTCTACTAACACCTTACAGAGTTTAGGGCTGGTCCCATTTCGCTCGCCACTACTTTGGGAATCTCGTTTGATTTCTTTTCCTAAGGGTACTGAGATGTTTCACTTCCCCTCGTTCGCTCCCCGCAGGGTGACATACCTCTCGATATGCCGGGTTGCCCCATTCGGAAATCCATGGGTCAAAGCTTCTTGGCAGCTCACCATGGCTTATCGCAGCCTAGTACGTCCTTCATCGCCTCTACCAGTCAAGGCATCCACCATCTGCCCTTAGTTTAATTTTATATTAATTCTAAGGAACTACCTTACTAAATGTAATAATACATATAGTAAGCTTTTATGAGTTTTTGCACATGAAAGATTAATAACATTTCTGTTATCAATTTTTTCTGTTAAATTGTAATTTTTTGTTTGATAATTATATAAATATAAATATCTCGCAACATTACGTTAGACTCTTAACAATGATAAGTTAAATAACTTTTAGACAAGAATGTCTAATTTAAAAACTTCGTAAAGTTCTTAGATTAGGCAT
>JACXVB010000083.1 GCA_014763615.1 Sphingobacteriales bacterium
ACATGCTTTCCCACTTAGTGATGACTTGGGGACCTTAGCTGTAGGTTAGGGCTGTTTCCCTTTTGACGACGGACCTTAGCACCCGCCGTCTGTCTGCCGGATAAGACTCGATGGTATTCGGAGTTTGGTTAGGTTTGGTACCGCTCGCGCAGCCCTAGCCCATCCAGTGCTCTACCCCCATCGGCATACATCCGACGCTCTACCTCAATAGATTTCGCGGAGAACCAGCTATTTCCCGGCTTGATTGGCCTTTCACCCCTAAACACAACTCATCCGAGCATTTTTCAACATGCAACGGTTCGGCCCTCCAGTGCGTGTTACCGCACCTTCAGCCTGGTCATGCCTAGATCGCCGGGGTTCGGGTCTAATGCATCATACTCTGTCGCCCTATTCAGACTCGCTTTCGCTGCGCCTACACCTAACGGCTTAAGCTTGCATGATACACTAAGTCACTGACCCATTATGCAAGAGGTACGCTGTCACCCCCTATGGGGCTCCAACTGCTTGTAAGCATCCGGTTTCAGGTACTGTTTCACTCCCCTAATCGGGGTGCTTTTCACCTTTCCCTCACGGTACTGTGTTCGCTATCGGTCATGTACGAGTATTTAGGCTTGGAGGGTGGTCCCCCCATGTTCAGACAGGCTTTCCAGAGTGTTCTGCTAGTTGAAATGAAGGCACTGGCCTGGTCCCGGTTCGCTCGCCACTACTACGGGAATCTCTGTTGATGTCTTTTCCTCCAGGTACTGAGATGTTTCAGTTCCCCGGGTTCGCTTCACCAAAGCTATATATTCACTAAGGTGATACCTTATCCACCTCTTCTACTGTTCCCGAGGGAACAACAGAGGAAATGGTGAAGGTGGGTTTCCCCATTCGGAAATCGCCGGATCAAAGTTTGCTCACAACTCCCCGACGCTTATCGCAGCGTGCCACGTCCTTCTTCGCCTGTACATGCCAAGGCATCCACCAAATGCTCTTACCTCACGCTTGAGAATCCACACCATCAACGACAGGCCTGCATAATGCCCGTCGCTTTCGCGATGGTGAGGAGGATAATCTCAGCCAGATATTACATCTGTGTGTGTCGCAATCGCACCAGGTCCGTAGACCAGATACAATGCGCCACGGCATCGATTTAAAAACCCATTCACAATGTCAAAGACGGCGATCGATGATCGCCTACCCGCCAAATGCGGGATCCGCTTTCGTTTCATCCTGGAGAAGAAATGGCTGGTGGAGCCTATCGGGATCGAACCGATGACCTGATGCTTGCAAAGCAACCGCTCTCCCAGCTGAGCTAAGGCCCCACAGCCAATAAGGGATGGTGGGCCTGAGAAGATTCGAACTTCTGACCTCACCCTTATCAGGGGTGCGCTCTAACCGACTGAGCTACAGGCCCATCCCCTGCCCTGCTGGCCGTAAGGCCGCAGGCGGCGTGAGCCAGCTCAGGCGTCATGCCGCAGGGCTGGCCTGCGGCAATCTCCAGTGATGAAAGGACATGAGGACGACGGCAATGTTCTTCGGAAGGTGCGAAGCTCTTCCAGCGTCTAGCGCTGGCGCTTTCGTACCAATCCTTAGAAAGGAGGTGATCCAGCCGCAGGTTCCCCTACGGCTACCTTGTTACGACTTCACCCCAGTCGCTGAACCCACCGTGGTTAGCTGCCTCCTTGCGGTTAGCGCACTACCTTCGGGTGAATCCAACTCCCATGGTGTGACGGGCGGTGTGTACAAGGCCTGGGAACGTATTCACCGCGGCATGCTGATCCGCGATTACTAGCGATTC
>JACXVB010000024.1 GCA_014763615.1 Sphingobacteriales bacterium
TTGAGGGCCGATTGCGCCGTCTACTCCTGCTGGACCTGTTGCTCCTGTGTCTCCTTTTGGACCCTGAGGACCTTGAGTGCCTGTTGCACCAGTTGCGCCTTTAATTGAGTTTAAATAATCTGTTTGCGTTCCTGTATTTCCTGCGGCTAACCATACTTCGTAAGCAGATTTACCTTCTGCTCCCGCTGGACCTTGTGGACCTGTTGCGCCTGTATCACCTTTCAATCCTTGTGTACCGGTTGCACCTGCTGAACCTGCTGCTCCTGTGTCTCCCTTATCGCCTTTTGCTCCCTTGATCGAATTTAAATAATCTGCTTGAGTGCCTGTATTTCCTGCGGCCAACCATACTTCGTAAGCGGATTTGCCATCTGCTCCCGCTGGACCTTGTGGGCCGGTTGCGCCGTCTACTCCTGCTGGACCTGTTGCGCCTGTATCTCCTTTTGGACCCTGAGGACCTTGAGCTCCTGTTGCGCCCGTATCACCTTTTAATCCTTGTGGACCTGTTGCTCCGGTGTCACCCTTATCGCCTTTTGCACCCTTGATTGAATTTAAATAATCTGATTGTGTGCCTGTATTTCCAGCAGCTAGCCATACTTCGTAAGCGGATTTACCTTCTGCTCCTGCTGCACCGGTATCGCCTTTGTCGCCTTTAGGACCTGTCGCTCCATCTGCTCCTGCTGGACCCGCTGCTCCGGTATCCCCTTTGTCGCCTTTAGGGCCAGTTGCGCCTCTATCTCCTTTGTCGCCTTTCAATCCTTGTGGACCTTGTGCGCCAATGTCTCCCTTATCGCCTTTATCTCCTTGAGGCCCTTTATCACCTGTTGGTCCTTTGTCTCCTTGAGGCCCTTTGTCTCCTACTGGTCCTTTATCCCCTTGAGGCCCTTTGTCTCCTACTGGTCCTTTATCCCCTTGAGGACCCTTATCTCCAGCAGCTCCTGTACTCGCTCCACTACCTTTTGGGTTAGTAGTTCCGCTCGTTTTGGCATAAAGCGCAAATGGAACAGCAATTAGCTCAGAGCTTCCAAAGGGTTGAAAATTATTCCCTCCGTTTAAATCTAATTCTACTTTTAAGTAGTAATTAGAAACAGAAAAGTCAATATCAGTAAGTTTAATTGATGAAACAGGCGTTCCTCTACCGATGATATGTGTAAACAAACCAAACTGATTTGTACTTAATTTCTGAGTTTCAGAATAAACTTCTACACCATTGGTAGAGCCACTTAACAAAGTGAATCTTGCATTAATGGGTTGATTGGATAACTCTTTACCATCTGCTTTTCTTACCACTGCTTGATATTGAAATCCATCCAATCCACTTTGTGCAAATAAAGTACTTAATGAGAAGAAGAATAAATAAACTAAAAGGAGTAAAGTCTTTTTCATTTGTGGGTTTTAAATATTTAACATTTTACTCAAAAGTTGAACCTAAGTGCTAATCCTACGCTCAACTAATGATTAATTATTTCTTGTTTTAAGCTTAAAATCGAATAATAACTGTTTTTTTTTGTCATTTTACGTAATTTTTATAATTAAGTTTTAATTTTTTTTAACGAAAATTTTTATTGAACTCAACTCTTTGCTATTAAAAAATCGATTTACTATTCTCGTTTTGAGCATTTTTTTCCATGAATAAAAATTATTGTGGAAATTTTTACCAATTCTGATTGAATTAGAGTTATACACAAATTTGCTCCTATGATGTTAATAACTTTCGCTGGTGTTTTATTTAAACAATCTAAAAACCAATTTAAATATGATCCCATCACTGATTTTAAGAGATTAAATTCAAGTTTTAACATATTCTGATCCAGGTTTAGTGAGATAGATTTTTTCATACTCAATAATACAATAGCTTAATGCTGATAGTTAATCAAATTGTCAACATTCTACTTAAATCAAAAATGTACGTTGTATTACTGTAAATGCTAAATTTGAGTTATGACAAAAGTTGCTAAAGAGTTTGTAGAAGTTTCTACTCAAAAATCCTTTGATATTACCCACCGAGGAATTATCAATTACAATATTGGTAAATATGATGTTGCTGTTGAGAGAGGCTTATCTCGCTTAATCAATTTAGATTTTTCAAAAAAGAAGGCGCATAGTATCAAATGGAAAGTAATGGAAAATCTAGACAAACTCCTTCCTGAGTTTGAAGCTAATTTCCAGAAAAAAGGAGGAAAAGTGCTCTGGGCTAATACCACAGAAGAAGCACAGAATGAAATCTTAAATATTCTCAAAAAAGCAAAAGCAAAAGCTGTCATCAAATCAAAATCTATGGTTACAGAAGAGATTCATCTTAATGAGTTTCTTGAACATCATGGAATAGAATCATTAGAGTCAGATTTAGGTGAATACATCGTTCAATTACTTGGGCAAAAACCTTATCATATTGTTACTCCGGCAATGCATTTAAGTAAAGAAAATATTGCGCAACTTTTTCATGATAAATTCGGAACTCCAATAGATGCCACACCTGAACAACTTACTCTAAAAGCTCGAGAATTGTTAAGGGAAAAGTATTTAAAAGCCGATGTAGGTATTTCTGGAGCTAATTTTTTAATTGCTGATAGCGGAAGTATAGCGATCACAGAAAATGAGGGAAATGCCCGCTTAACCACCACCTTCCCGAAAATTCATATTGCTGTTGTGGGAATCGAAAAAATGATTCCTTCTATTACAGATTTAGATTTGTTTTGGCCCATGCTCTCCACTCATGGAACCGGACAAAACCTCACCGTTTATAACACCATTTTAAGCGGACCGAAGCAAAGTAATGAAACTGATGGACCTGAAGAAATGTATGTTATTCTTTTGGATAACGGTCGCACTGAATTATTAGCCCAAAAAGAACAACGCCAAGGTTTGTATTGTATCAGGTGTGGTGCTTGTTTAAATGGATGCCCTATTTACAAAAATATTGGCGGTCATGCTTACGACACTACGTACAGCGGACCCATTGGATCTATCATTACCCCTCATTTAAAAGGGATGCAAGAATTCAAACATTTAAGTTTTGCTTCTAGTTTATGCGGTAAATGTTCTGAAGTTTGCCCGGTAAAAATTGATATTCACAAAATGTTGCTATTGAACCGCAGAGACTCCGTTACTCAAGGATTTAATAGCAAAACAGAAAGTTGGGGATGGTATTTCTGGAAAAAAGGAATGCTAAAACGAAAATTGATGGACAAATTTGATGGCAAATTCAAAAACCTAATACTACGACGTTTCTTTGCTAAAACTTGGGGAGATAAACGTGTATTACCAGATGTTGCACCAAAATCTTTCAGCAGCCAATGGAAAGAAAATCATCAGTAAAATTTAGTGCTCAAAAGTGATTGAATGCTTGATCCTAAAATAAAAATCTTATCTAAATACATTCCAGAAGAAGCAGCTCCGTTAATTGCTCAATGGATTAATTTTTACAGATGTGATTTTAAAATCTCAAAATCCAGAAACACCAAACTTGGAGATTATCGTCCGCCACACCAAAATGAAGGGCACAAAATTTCTGTAAATCATAATTTAAATAAATACGCCTTTTTGGTGACTACAGTGCATGAATTTGCTCATCTAGTAACTTGGAAAGAGTATAAAAGAAATGCCAAACCGCACGGTTTAGAATGGAAAGAAAACTTTAAAAGAATGATGATTCCTTTTTTTGAGTTAGAAATTTTTCCGATGGATGTTAAAAAAGCCATTATCACTTATCTACAAAATCCCGCAGCTTCCAGTTGCACTGATTTGCATCTTTATAAAACTTTAAAAAGTTACGATGTTCAATATCTCTCGTTCACTTTAGTGGAAAAAATTCCGAACAACCATTTATTTATGATGAAAAACGGAAGGACATTTAGAAAGCTAGAAAAAATCAGGAAGAGGTATCGTTGCATAGAAATAGAAACTGGCCACATTTATCTTTTTAGCCCCATTGCCGAAGTGCAATTAATCACCTCAGAAGGGTAAACTCCCACTTTTATAAATCATATCTGTTCCCTGTCTTGTGAAAGAAATCTGTAACTTTTTGTTCTTATAAGCAGAAGGATTTGACAAGAGATTATTGATTAAAGAATCCGGCTGCGAAACAAGATATTTTGCGGTGCAGGTAGCATTTCCATTTCCCATAATCAGAAATAGCTTTTTGCTTTTTGTAGAATCTATCATGGTAAAAGTGAGGTTATAGTCACCAGTTTGGTGAACGGCATCCTGCAAAGCTTGAAAATCAAATTGCTTGTTCTTATCCACTAAATTCTCATCCAGAACTGAAAAAGGTGTTCTCAAAAGTAATGAATCACCGGCTGCGTTTCTTTCTTCTGCTTTTAAAAATACGCCATTTCTATAATAGATACGCTTCTGAGTAAATGTAAAACTTGGTTTAGCTCCAGCCAAAACCTGTTTAGTTTTCTCTGTATATAAAATCAAGTCGCCTTTATCTAAATAATATTTTTTATCAGTATAGCCAAAGTCTCCGGCATCATCAAATTCATGGTAAATAACAGGTTGATCTCCTTTTTTAAATATTTCTGCATAAAAAGTATAATCTCCTTTGTTATAAACCGGACTTTCTTCTTTTTGCAAAGCAGCACTCAGTTTTTCTATTCCACTAGCATAAACCAAAATACTACTATCAGATAAATTGCTTGCCATTAAAGAATCCTTTAATTGTTCATTTTTTGAATTGGATTGATGACAAGCGCTCATCAAAATCAGAAAGAAAAAAGATAAAACTGCTGAGTAGTAAATTTTCATTTTTTAGTAGGCTAATAATTTTTGAATAAGTTCTGTTAATCGACTTTGAGCTAAAAACTGAATCTCTAATTCCTTATTCATTGGGATGGCAGTATCTAAACTCGCACAGCGCATTACAGGTGCATCTAAATAAGAAAAGCAATGCTCTGTAATTTCTGCTGATATTTCTGCACCAAAACCGCAGCATAAAGTATCCTCATGCAAAATTAAAACTCTCCCTGTTTTTTTTACAGATTGAAAAACGGTTTCCTTATCCCAAGGTTGTAAAGAACGCAAATCCACCAAATCAAAATCTATTTCCGGATGATTTTGCTTAAAGCTCATCGCCCAATGTACACCTAAACCGTAAGTAATCAAACTAAATTGCTCTCCAAAATTAATCAGCTTGGCTTTTCCTATCGGGATGCTAAAATAATCCGTCGGAATTGGTCCAGAGCTTTTACGATAAAGGTATTTATGCTCAAAAAACATTACCGGATTTGGATCTTCAATCGCCGAAATTAATAAACCAAAGGCATCTTCAGGAAATGCAGGATAAACCACTTTTAAACCAGGAGTTTTGGTAAACCAAGCCTCATTACTTTGCGAGTGAAAAGGGCCTGCTCCCGTCCCTGCACCAGTTGGCATTCTTACCACAACATCAGCTTTTTCTCCCCAACGATAATGTGTTTTTGCTAAATTATTGATGATTTGATTAAAGCCACAACTTACAAAATCTGCAAATTGCATTTCAACAACTGCTTTATAACCATTTATAGATAAACCCAAACCTGCCCCCACAATTGCCGATTCGCAGATTGGCGTATTCCTCACCCTCTCTTTACCAAATTGCTCTACAAAACCTTGTGTGATTTTAAAAGCACCGCCATACTCCGCAATATCTTGTCCCATGATCACCAATTTGGGATATTTTTCCATCATCAAACGTAAAGCCATACTAATTGCATCAATATATCTTCCATCAACAGTGCTTGGTTTATGGTCTGAATAGGAGTTTTTATTTGGATAATACATCTCATCCAACTCGGTTTGAATATGAACCTCAGGTTCTGGCTCGTTAAAAGCCTTTTCAATGTCTTTTTGGATATATTGAATAAACTCGGTTTTAGTTTGGATGATAAAATCCTCATCAATGAGGTGGTTTTGAAGCAAGAAATCCTGATAATTCTTAAGCGGATCTTTCTTTTCCCATTCTTCAAAAAGATGTGGAGGCACATATTTCACTCCAGATGCTTCTTCATGCCCACGCATTCTAAAAGTGACACATTCTACCAAAACTGGTCTAGGATTTTCTCTTAAACTTTCTGCTAAAGATTTGATGGTATGGTAAACTTCTAAGATATTATTACCATCAATTTTAATTCCCTCCATCCCATAGCCAACGGCTTTATCTACCAAATCTTTACATCGATACTGTTCTGAAACGGGTGTAGATAATCCATAGCCGTTATTTTCAATCACAAAAATTACGGGTAAATCCCAAACTGCGGCTACATTTAAAGCTTCATGAAAATCGCCCTCGCTGGTGGCACCTTCTCCGGTAAAAGCCAAAGTCACTTTTTTATTTTTCTCGATCACGTTTCCTAGAGCAATTCCATCGGCAACAGCCAATTGCGGACCTAAATGAGAAATCATTCCTATGATTTTATGTTCTTGCGTCCCAAAATGGAATGACCGATCTCTACCTTTAGTAAAACCAGTAGCTTTTCCTTGCCATTGCGCCATCAGTTTCCATAAAGGGATGTTTCTGGAGGTAAAAACGCCTAAATTACGGTGCATTGGCAAAATATATTCATCATTATTTAAAGCCAAAGTACAGCCAACAGCAATGGCTTCTTGCCCAATGCCAGAAAACCATTTGGCTATTTTTTCCTGACGTAAAAGCTTGAGCATTTTCTCCTCAATCATTCTTGGGAGCAATAAATTGCGATAAAGATGAATTAAATCTTGGCGAGATAGGTTTTTTGGATCGAAAAGCATGAATCTAAGCTAAGGCTTTTTTGAATTTAAAACAGTAAGAAATAAAAGCCAAATTTGATTTATTTTTCTAAATCCAACTCTTCCATCGGATTCCAAAAAACGTTTTTGAAATTGATGATTTTATCCTCATTCACTTTTATTCCTTCGCTTTCTAACCGTTCTTGCATTTGCGTTGGAGAAGCAAAATGAAACTTACCCGTGAGCAAACCATTTCTGTTCACTACGCGATGTGCCGGAATTGGAGGATGCGCTTTTACAGCATCATGCATGGCATAGCCCACCATCCTCGAGGCATTTTTAGCCCCCAAATAATGAGCAATGGCACCATAAGAAGTTACTCTACCCCTCGGGATTAAAGCTACTACCTGATAAACTTGCTCATAAAAAGACGCTCTATCCATTAAATCTGAATTTCACGTAATTGATATTTTTATTTTTTTGGAGATACAAACGCTCGTAATGCGTTTTGATAGCTAAAATTTCATCCTGATGAAAATCACGATAAACATTATCAGTTTGTTGCAAAATTACCAAATGTAGTTCGGCTATTTTTTCTAGCGTATATTCATAAAAACCATCATTATCTGTTTTCAAATGCATGATGCCATTGGGTTTCAAAATGGTTTTATATTTCTCTAAAAAAGTTGGATTGGTTAATCTTTTTCTTTCTAATGGACTTTGAGCTTGCGGATCTGGAAAAGTGAGCCATATTTCATCAATTTCTCCATTTTCAAAAAAATCCAAAACATGCTGAATCTGAATTCTTAAGAAACCAACGTTTGTGATTCCTTCATCCAAAGCCATCTTTGCTCCTACCCATAATCGGTTCCCTTTATAATCTATCCCAATAAAGTTTTGGTTTGGAAATCTCTTACCAAGATTTACGCTGTATTCACCTTTTCCACAAGCCAGTTCAAGAATAATCGGATTTTCATTTTTAAAAAATTCTTTAGCCCATTTTCCTTTATATGCTTTTCCTTCTTCTAGTTGTTTAACATTTTCAAATGTTCCGATCTCTGCGAAACGCTGTAATTTTCTCTTCGCCACTTTACTGATTTTTAGCAAAAATAAGATTTCATCTTAAAATTAGATGATTCTGGATTTTGAGTTTTTATGACCAATTTAGAATTCTATCTTTGAGGAGATTTAAGAAAAGCACTGTGGAAAAAACAGATAAAATTTATGTTGCTGGGCACAACGGAATGGTTGGTTCTGCCATTGTTAGAAAATTAGAAAAAGAAGGTTATCAAAATATCATCAAAAAAAGTTCAAAAGAACTTGATTTGAGAGATCAAATTGCTGTTGCAGAATTTTTTGACACAGAAAAACCAGATTACGTATTTTTAGCAGCCGCAAAAGTTGGTGGAATTGTAGCCAATAACACTTACCGAGCCGAATTTTTATATGATAACCTTCAAATCCAAAACAACGTTATCCATCAGTCTTATCTTAATAAAGTAAAAAAGTTAATGTTCTTAGGTTCTAGTTGCATTTATCCAAAAATGGCCCCACAACCCTTAAAAGAAGAATATCTTTTAACCGGACTATTAGAGGAAACCAACGAACCTTATGCGATTGCAAAAATTACGGGTATAAAGATGTGTGATGCTTACCGAGCCCAGTATGGTTGCAATTTTATCTCGGCCATGCCAACCAATTTATATGGCTATAATGATAATTATCATCCACAAAACTCACATGTTTTACCGGCATTAATCAGAAAGTTTCATGAAGCAAAAGTAAATGGAGATGCTACTGTTACCATCTGGGGAAGTGGCACTCCCATGAGAGAGTTTTTATTTGCTGATGATTTAGCAGATGCTTGCTTTTACTTAATGCAAAATTACAGTGAACCACATATAATTAACATTGGTACGGGCGAAGATTTAAGTATTAAAGATTTAGCCTTATTGATTAAAGAAATTATTGGTTTTCCAGGTGATTTAGTGTTTGATAGCAGCAAACCCGACGGCACACCGAGAAAGTTGATGGACGTTAGCAAACTCCACAGCAAAGGATGGAAACATAAAATTGATTTAAGAGAAGGAATACAACTTGCTTATCAAGATTTTTTAAAGAAACATATCGAAAGATAAACTAATAAGTTTCGCTATCTGGCGGAATACCATAGTCTATTTTCTTTTTGGATTTTTTGGTTGAGTTGTTTATCCAGTTTGTTAATGTATCAACCCAACTTGTTAAAACATCTTTATTAAAGTTTTTGGCATTTACTGTTCTTTGAGATAGCAGAGAAACAATTGCTTTGGTAATGAATCCACGTCCTCTTAATAAGGTTGTATTTAATAAAAATGGTAATGCAATTCTTCCTAAGCTAGTTACCCAATCTGAGTGTTTGTTATTCTCATCTTCATCAGCTAAGCCAAAAAGATTTAATATGCTATTGAAAAACTTAGTTGGAGCTTCAATTATTTTCTTAAACTTCAAAAAACCTTGATTAAAGTAAATTTCATCCTCAGCACATTTGATTTTTAAAGTACGAATTTCAGCCCTTAGTTGGTCAATATTTTCAATTTTCGCTTTCATTATATAAAGTCCTCCCCATCATCATCTTTAAAAATCTTTTTAATTAAAGCATTAATTATTTTGTTTTCTATGTATTTATCTTTTAATAGATAGGCAACTAGTGCGATCAAAAAATAGGCAAAAGCAACAATGAAGAAACCCGAGAAAGTATCACCCATTAAACTAGAGATGTAAAATGACAAACCTAAACTCCCGAATAAGAACGCAAGAATGAGAAATACAATCACAAAGCCATTGGTAATCACATTAGCAAAGAGTAACACCCCTTTTTCGATTATCGTAAGCTTACTCAACTTCATTTTAGCGTTGAGGTAGTCCTTTATTTTCTCAATAAATTCGTCTAATCCTTTCTCGGTTTTTCCTTCCATAAAATCATTAGTCATAAAAAATGCTTAAGCAGTTTCTTTCGAGTAGTTTTCTTCAGCTTGCTTAATTTTTGTTTTGATGTTACCCACTACTTTATCTTTAAACTCGCTCAGATGATCAATTTCATCTGCGGCTTTTTCTTTGATACTATCTCCTAAATTTTTCAAAGATTCTGATAGTTTATCTCTTGTTTCTGATCCTTTTTCTGGAGCAAATAAAAGACCTAAGGCTGCACCTGCTGCTAAACCTGCTAATAATGCTACTGCAATTTTTGAGTTGTCGTTCATGATATTATTTTTAAAAAGTTAATACTCTGTTTATAGATAATAAGAAAATACGATGCCAAAAGTTTAAACTTTTCTGGATTAAATGCAATAAAATGGTTATTTGCTATCATCAACTGCCTTAAACTGTATAGTTTTATCATGCTCATAAATTTTTACCAAATGCATAAACCAAGATAATAGTAATGGACCAAAAACCAAGCCAACAGCACCAAAAAGTGGCAAACCTATCAAAACGCCAATCACAGTTATAATTGGATGCGTATCCGCGATTTTCTTGTTGATTACAAATCGGATAACATTATCAATATTTATAATAACGAGCAGCGTAAATAAGGTAATAAAAGTAGCTTGCCAAGTTTGTCCATCTAAAAATAAAATTAAAGCTGCGGGTAAGGTCACTAAAGGAGCTCCAATAACCGGCATAAAAGACAAAAAGAAACTAATTACACCCCAAAATATGGCATCATCAACACCTACAATAAAAAAACAGATACTCACCAACATTCCTTGAACAAAAGCAATTAAGCCTTGCCCTAGTATGTTTGAATAGGTTGTGTTTTTTAGTTCAACCGCAAATTGTTTAGCATGGTGCTCTTTTAACGGAGCATATTTTAATAGGCTTGCCTCAAAATCTTCTGACTGTACAAACATGAAATACAAGATGAAGTACATCACCACCAAAACCAAGAATATCCCTAATGCACCACCTACTACCGTTGGAAAAAGATCCTGAATAAAGTTGCTAAACTTATCCATATAGCTATCTACTAATTTGGGTTGATTGAGCTGTAATCCCACATAATCATCTAATCTGGAAATAATAGCTTTAACTCTGAATTGGTCTTGTTTGATGCTGGTTACTTTATTGACCACCATCATACTTAAAGTGAAAAATGGAATGATAAAAATAACGATGGAAATAAAAATGATGGTTAAAGCAGATAATACTGTACCGATTTTATTTTTAAGATAAAGATAAAGTGGTTTAAAGAGAGTGTACAGAATAATGGATCCTAAAAAAGCACTATATAAATCTTTTAAACTATAAAAAATGAGTACAGCTAATAAAATGATGATAATGAGCACCAAATTATTTCTTTGCTTTCTAGAAAAGACCGACATGCTTTATAATTTAGTTTCTAAACCTTATTAAGCAAAAAAAGCTCCGAGATAAATTTCGGAGCTTTTTTTAAAATAAAATATTTTATTGTTCTTGATTTTTTGGTATAAATAGTGGGCAACCAGCGCCATCTACTTTAACACCCGCTGGTGTGTTTGGACATTTATCAAAATGATCTGCAACACCATCTCCATCACCATCTTTCTTCAAATCCTCTACTGATTGTTCAACACTATCTGTACGGGTTTTTAATTTCTTAACCTCATCACGTAATGAATTATCTTTTAATTCATCGTACATCGTAGCTACTGGATTAACCCAAGTTAAATCTTGCTTTGATTTTGATCCTAAAGAAAATTCTAAACCAATAGAAGTATAAGAAAATGAATCGTTCCCTTTTTTCAATCTGCTAGCATCTAAATTATCTGAATCAATAAAATTCATGGTATATCCTAAATCAAAGTTTACGCGATTGTTTACCTTAAATTTAGCACCAAATCCTACTGGTATGTAAGCTTCTTTAACGTAAGTGTTAGCACTTCCTCCTGCAACACCTTTCCAGGTTATATTAGTGCCATCTGAGGCCACATAGCTAGGCGCATAAGCCATTAAACCGTAACCTAACGAACCGAAGAAATTAAGAGAATTCTTTCTGCTTAAAAAATTAATCGATCCAAAATTAACTACACCTCTTAAATCAACACCGTAAGCAATATCAGTCTCAAATGATTGGTTACCACCTGCAACACCTCCAAGTGCATCAGAATTATTTCCAGAAACTTTACCGAACAGTAGATTTCCTTGTACGCCAAAAACATGCGATAATTGCTTCCGAAGTGAAATTCCATAACCAGCATTTGCATCCCAATTGGTATAATCATTTACTCCTCCTGTTAAAACAACAGGTGCTAATGCCCCTGTATTTACGCCGATTGAAAAGGTTCTATACTGATCTCTACCTCCAAAAGTTTTTGCTTTGGCGGTCATGGTTTTATCTTGGGCAAAAGCTGTTGCTGATAAGAAAACTGCTGCTATAAATAAACTTGTAATTTTTGTCATGTTTAAATTATTTGAAATGCAAATGTAAGGGTTTTATGTGATGGTTGTTTATTTTATCTTTTCAAGTCATACGCCTTTAATTGAATGCATCCCACAACTGAGTTTGATTACTAAGTGGGAGATAAATAGCAAATTTGGAGCCTATACCTTCTGTACTTTTAAATTCTAATTTTCCTTTATGATTAATAATACTCTTTTGCGCATTAGTTAAACCTAAGCCTAAGCTTTTTTGTTTAGTTGTGAAAAAAGGTTCAAAAATTCTACTTTGGTTCTCTATTGATATTCCTTCTCCGTCATCTTCAATTTCTACAAGAGCAAAGTCGTTCATTTCTTTTACCGTGATGGAAACATTCTGAGCAGACGCATTCACAGCATTAGTTAGTATGTTGTAAAATACACTAACCATTTTCTCATCATCAACATCTACCATCAAGTCTGTTCCGTTAAACTCTTTAACCAATTTTACACGATACCTTTCTGCATCTTTAGCAACATATTCTAAACTTTCATCAATTAAGATATTTAATGCTCTTGGCTGAATTTTTAATTCAACCGATTGAGTAGAATTAATAAAATCAGTAATGAGAAGGTTAATTCTCTCAAAATTACTTCTAATGATATCTATGTACAAATTAATTGATTCGTCCTCAGAATGTAAATCTGCTTTAAGTTGCTCAATAGATAAGTTGATATTAGATAAGGGGTTTCTGATTTCATTTGCTAAACTTTTAGCAATTCTTTCGGTAACAGCAATCTTCTCCGTATCTAACAAATACTTTTGCTCTAGTTTTCTTTCGGTAATATCATGAAAAATACAATAATATAATTCTTCAGTTGCATGTTGGTCTATTTGCAGAAATGCGGAAATAGAAACTTTTTTTGATTCTTTATTTTTGGTGATGAAATCTATTTCATAATCATTTACCGCCCCTTTTGCATCCATTAACTCTGCAAACTTTAAACTATCTTGTTTTTGTTGAAAAAACTCTGAGGCGTTAAGTTCTAATAATTCGTCTTTAGAATAACCAAAAAAAGTAATCCCCGCTTTGTTGATGTCTCTTACTTTACCTAAAGAGTCCATAATTACAAATGGTTCTTTTGATCTTTCGAAAATGATTCTGAATTTATTTTCACTTTCTCTTAACGCTTTTAAAGTTAGCTTATGCTTTAAAGCATAGCGTATGGAGCGTTCTATCGTATAAGGATCTATTTGGTCTTTAACCAAATAATCTGCAGCTCCAGTTTCTAAGGCTTCTTCATCTACCTTAGAATCACCTTTACCAGTTAATATGATAATAGGTTCATCTACGTTTGATTTTATAGCCTCATGGAGTAAATCGAGACCGGTATGCTTTCCTAATCGATAATCCACCAAATAAATATCATAATGGCTTTTGAGCATGGCATTAATTCCTTCCTCATAATTATTAAGCCAACTCAATTTATAGTTCTCGCGTTGTGGAATATCGTTAAAAATCTCTCTGGTTAAGATGTAATCATCTTCATCATCATCCACTAATAGCACTCGTACAGGTTTCATATCAGCCATATTTTTCGATGAGTTCTTTGGTGATTTTCAGCATTAAATCAAAACTATTAGGTTTAGTAATAAAATCATCTGCTCCTAAATCTTTAACTTTTTCCATATCCATTTTATTTTTGGATGTTGTTAAAATAACTACCGGAATATGTCTTGTTTTTTCGCCTTTCTTTACTAGTTTAAGCAGTTCTAATCCATTCACTTTAGGCATGTTTAAATCCAAAATCAGTAAAGAAGGAAAATCAATTGGAGTATCTTCCGTTTGATTTTTAATTTTCAGTAAAACACTTTCACCATCTTCAAAAAAACTAATTTGATTTTGATAAAAATTCTCCTCAAATGCTTCTTTAATAATCATTCGATCATCCGCGTCATCTTCTGCAATCCAAATAGACTTTACCATCTTTTAATGATTCTAAAAATTACTTAATTATTTTGTTGTAATGGTAAAACAATGGTAAAGCTGGTTCCCTTATCTTGTTTACTCTCTACGGTGATAATTCCATTGTGCTTTTCTACAATTTTCTTACAAACAGCTAAACCAATACCTGTTCCTTGGTATTCATTTCTTGTGTGTAGTCTTTGAAAAAGCTCAAAAATTTTATCCGCATATTGTTGGTCAAAGCCAATACCATTATCTTTAACAATTATACGACAATAATCCCTCTGCGGTTCTAAATTAGTCGATAAAGTCTCTCCTCTTAATATTTCTGATTTAATTTCTACTACGGGAGGTTCCCCTTCTTTGGTAAATTTAAGGGCATTACTAATTAGGTTTTGAAATAATTGCCTGATTTGCCCCGGAATACCTTCGATATGATGATTAACCATAATATCAACTGTGGCATCTTTCTTTTCTATGGTATATTCTAAATCCTCTACAATTTTCTGGAATTGATCCAACAAATCAATATCCTCAAACCCTTCATCTGTACGGGTAACTCTTGAGAATGTAAGTAAATCATCTATCAAAGTTTGCATCCTTTCTGATGCGCTTTGCATTCGTTTAATATAATCTAAACCTTCTTCTTGTATGTTATTGCTATATTTTGTTTGCAAACGGTCTCCAAATGCTCTAATTTTCCTTAGCGGTTCTTGCAAATCATGTGAGGCTACATATGCAAATTGTTCTAAATCCTGATTTGATCTATTGAGTTCTTCTACTTTTTCTTCTAAACTTTTTTGAACTTTCTTAATCTCTGTGATATCATGCATGACCACCATCACATTGAAAACCTCGCCTAAAGCATTAACTACAGGTTTAAAATCGATCATAAAAATACGATCACCGTCAAACTCTTTTTCAATCTGTAATTCCTCTCCAGAAAATGCTTTTTCTAAAAATTCTTCATTGGTAGCCTGTTCATCATCTGGGAAAAGATGACTGATGTGTACACCAGTTTCTAGTTTATTTTTAAATTTAATATTGTCTATAATTGGACCATCAAAAAGGATCAGATTGTAATTTTTATCATACATTAAAACGATAGAATCAGGAACATTACTAGCGATAGTTTTGTAAATACTTTCAGTTTTTTCTAATAAGATCGCTGTATTTTTAAGCTCCGTGATGTCCTGAAGGTTCCCAATTATTTTATTGATATTTTCATCCTTATTTAGGATAACTCTTGCAGTAAGGTAAACATATCTAATACTGTTATCTGGCCGGATGATTCTGAATTCAATAGAAAAATCTTGCTTACTTTCCATCACCTCGATTACCATTTTTCTGCACTTTTCTAAATCCTCTGGATGGATTAAAGTTTGATAAAATGCAATAGTGATATCCACAGAATTCGGTTCATAACCATGAATTCTGAACATTTCCTCTGACCAAAAAAAATGATCCACGCCAGCAAACCACTCAAAACTTCCATTATGAGCGATGGATTCTGCTTCTTTTAAGAGAATCTCATTTTGCGATAATTTCCGGGTAGTTTCTTTAAGTTCTGTGATATCTAGGCAGGTTCCAATTATCTTTTTATCTTCTTTAATGTACCTACATTGTGCCAAAATGTACCTTCTTTCTCCATTTACCCAGAGTACCTCATATTCTGTATTAAAAGAAGTTTGATTTAGTATAGCCTCATCTAACATCTTTTTATAATCTGCTCGATAATCTGGAATAATCATGTTGTACATTAACTCCAAACTAGGTGATATGGAGTTTGGCATGTACCCAAATATTTTATAAAGTGCATCAGAAAAGTTAATCTCTTTGCTTTCTACATCTAAATCCCAACTCCCCATATTGGCTAATTTTTCTGCATTCTGCAATAAACTTTGCCTCCGTTCTAAATCTCTCTGCACCTTTTCTTTAGCTTTAATTTCTTCATCTAATATCATATTCATCTGATGTTGTTTGGAGATGTTTCTTGAATAATTTAAGCTAATTCCTACAAGAGGAATGATATAGGTAAAGAATTTAAGAAATTGCGCAAAGTTATATTCTATATCAAAATTCTTGAAGAAAACAGCCATGTGAGCGTCTGAAAATATGGCGGGTATCATACTTAAAATCAACATCTGGAAAAATATTCCACTGTCAACTCTAAGAACTTTTGGCATTAAAATCCCACCCCAAATCAAGAATAAAATGATAATTACTAACTCAAAAGGATGTGTGAAAAAGGCTTCTCTGTTTATGAATGCAGTAGGAATAAATGAAATGTAAAACAAAACTACAATCAGCATAGCTGTTAAAATCCCAAATAACCATCCCGCCTTCTTAACCTGTCTAATTTTTTGCGCTTTAGTGGCTACTTTCTGCTTTTCTGATTTAGATTTAATTATAATTATTGAAGCGATGATGAGTAGTAAAACATGTAAAACTCTACTCATAAACCAACTTAAATAAATGGCTTGGTCTAAGGAAAGTTTGATTTTAACAGCACTGAGAATGATCAACAATTGTACCATATCAAAAACTGATACGGATACCATTAACAATCCAATAATTGGCGAGGAAATATCCTTTTTCACTTTAAAATCAATTAAAGTGAGGATACAAGTAAAAATCCCAACGGCAATACTAAAGATAATCCAAATGGTAGAAAAGGTTCTACCCAAAATTAACTCCGTAGAAATACTTTGTGTAATTTTAGAGAAGGAGATAATTCTATAATCGTTATAGCTAATATCTATCCCTAAAATTGCCATCAAAGTGGGAATGATACAGATGATTAAAATAACCCAAAAATATCCCATTGGAATACTAAAGCTATTTTTTTCTTTTCCTAAAGAGATACTTTTAAATGCCAAAGTTAGAAGTGTTTTTATCCCAGATTAATTGCCTTCATCTTATTGTAAAGCGTTTTCCTATCTATGTTTAATATTTGAGCTGCTTTGGTTTTATTAAAATTCACCTCTTTCAGCACTTTTAAAATAGTTTCATATTCAGCTTCTAAAGCTGCATTTTTTAGATCTAATTTTTTTTCTTTGGACGGCGCTGCCGAAGCATTCTGCTCAATTGCATTTTCAAAAGCAGAAACTTTAGCATAAGTGGATATTTCTAACGGAAGTGCTTTGATTTGTACATAATCTCCCTCACTTAATAAAACGGCCCTTCTAAGTACGTTTTTCAATTCCCTCACGTTTCCTGGCCAAGGATAAGTTAAAAAACATTCTTCTACCTCAGCAGAAAAACCTTTAACATCTCTTTTTAACTCTCTATTTGCTGAGTTTAAAAAGTACTCGGCAAAAATTATGATATCCTTTCCACGCTCTCTTAATGGAGGCATATAGATCCCAAATTCATTAAAACGATGATATAAATCTTCCCTAAATTTTCCTTTAGTTATGGCATCAATTAAATTCTCATTGGTTGCCACGATGATTCTAACATCCAAATCAATTTCTTTGGTAGAACCAATGCGCTTCACCTTTCTTTCCTGAACGGTTCTCAATAAAGCAGCCTGAATTTCGTAGGATAGATTTCCAACCTCATCCAAAAATAAAGTACCCCCATTTGCCATTTCAAAATGACCAATCTTGGTGTATAAAGCCCCGGTAAAAGAACCTTTCTCATGACCAAAAAACTCTGAACCCGCCAGTTCTTTGGTTAAAGAACCGCAATCCATAGCCACAAAAGGTTTATCTCTCCTCGGGCTTTTCGCATGAATACTTTTGGCTACTGATTCTTTACCTGTGCCACTCTCTCCAATTAAAATAACGCTGTAATTTGTTGGTGCCACTAAATCTATTTGCCTTATGAGTTCTTTTGCCGCTGTACTCTGCCCAACTACGTAATCGTCTTGTTCAAAATCAGGCTTCCTTACTTCTCTATTTTTAGGGGCATCACTTGCTGATTTTGGCTTGTCCATCTCTTCATTCAAAGCTTGCTGTGTTTCAATAGCTTTGTTGATGGTATTTAAAATTTCATCTGGATATAATGGCTTGGTGATATAATCATAAGCTCCCATTTTAATGAGTTCAACGGCAAGCTTGATATCAGAATAACCCGTGATGATGATTACTCCTGTTCTAGGATAATTTAATTTGATTTTCTTTAAAATCTCACGTCCATCGGTATCCTCTAATCTAAAATCACAAAGAACCAAATTGAAAGTTTCTGCACTTAAAATCTCTAAAGCCGTTGCACCTGATGTTGCTGTTTTTACTTCAAAACCATTTCTGGATAAGAATTTAGACAGTAATAAGCCAATATTTACTTCATCATCAACGATTAGTATTCTTTTCATGCACTATAAATGTTTATCTATTAGTTTTTGAATTTTAAAACTGAACTGCTAGCGAATATAAATATTTATTTGAGATGGGAAAAATATTCTACATAATTAATTTTTGGTTTATTAAAATAACCCAAAAATTAATTAATTCCTTTTAAAATTTGCCTTCCTTTTTTCTAAAAAGGCAGCAACACCTTCTTTAAAATCATCGGTGCCGAAGCACTTTCCAAACTCTTCTATCTCTACTTCAAAACCATTTTTTGAGGAATCTAATGCCGCGTTTACGGCGCTGATTGCTGCGGAAACCGCATTTGGAGAGCGGCTCAGTATCTTACGCATCAGTTTTTCGGCAGTTGGGAGTAATTCTTCAAAAGTTACTAAATGATTAATCAGTCCTAATTGATGTGCTTCCGCAGCATCAATCATATCAGCAGTTAAAATCATTTCTAAGGCTTTTCCTCTTCCAACCAATTGGGTTAATCTTTGCGTTCCTCCGTAACCGGGAATTAAACCCAAGGTCACTTCAGGCAAACCTAATTTTGCATTTTCTGATGCAATTCTAATATGGCAAGCCATTGCTAACTCTAAACCACCACCTAAAGCAAAACCGTTGACTGCTGCAATCACAGGTTTTGTGCTGTTGGCAATTAAATCAAAAACATTTTGCTGACCTTCTTTTGCCAGCATTGTACCTTCTGCTGAGTTAAAAGAAGAAAATTCAGAAATATCAGCGCCTGCCACAAACGCTTTTTCTCCGGAGCCGCTAATAATGACTCCACCTATTAAAGTATTGGTTTGGGCATTCAAAACAGCATCATGTAATTCTGCTAGCGTGGCTTTATTAAGTGCATTTAATTTCGCGGCTCTATTAATCGTAATCCACAAAATTTCATCTTTGGTTTCTGCTAATATGTTCTCGTAATTCATCTTACAATAATTTAAAATTTCGGTGTGCTATCACCCATTCTTTGATGTAATCGGCTATTTCAGAAGTTGGCGTTCCTGGGTTAAATAGCTTTCCTACCCCTAATTTCTTTAATTCTTCATGATCCTTTTCAGGGATGATTCCTCCACCTGTAACTAAAACGTCATCCATTTGCTTTTCCTTGAGCAATCGCATAATTTTCGGAAAAACTGTCATGTGTGCGCCAGAAAGAATTGAAATCCCAATTGCATCAACATCTTCTTGTAAAGCAGTATTAACTACCATTTCTGGCGTTTGCCTCAATCCTGTATAAATCACTTCCATACCAGCGTCACGTAATGATGTTGCAATAATTTTTGCACCACGATCATGCCCATCTAAGCCAACTTTAGCTACCAAAACCCTAACCGGACGATTCAATTTATTTTCCATCAATATTTAAGCTTTATGTTATTTCGGTTTGATGGTAAAAGTACTAAGAAAAATCTTTTTTAAGGATTATACTAATTTGTAGCGTTTAATATTGAACAACAAAGCCTCCATTTCGCTTAAAATGGAGGCTTTGTTAGTAGTGTTTGAAAACCTATTTTACTTTCACTTTATTCTTTTTAAATGAATAGGAAACTTCAAAACCATAAAACGAACCGTTATCTCTATAAGTGCCGGTTTCAACTCTATCCTTTAAGTTTACTTGGTAACTTCCATCAATTAAATTTTGATTTGAAATATTTAATCTTAGACCATATTTTATTTGATTACCTGCCTTTAAAACAGAAGTTAATCCAAGACCTAAATGATAGGTCAAAAAGTATCTGGCATTTGGTCCTTTTGTATCAGAAACAGAAATAAAATCAATAATCTCATAAACATTGTTATTCACATCTACATAAGAGAGTCGATTTGTTAGTATACCAGACCTTATAGAATTAATTTCTATCCCACCATTAATCCAAACTTTTTGTTTATCATTTTTGATTTTTGTTTGATATCCCAATAAGATAGGGATGCTGTAAATGCCGTAGAAATATTCAGAAACTTTAAAATCTATATCACTAGTTAAACTAGTAGAATTAAATAATTCTTGGCTTCTAATTAAGACTTTATATCCTGAGGGTAAAATTCTATAATTTATTCCTGATGAAAAAAACAAATGATCTTTCTGATATTCTAACTGTATACTCAAATTAACTCCGGGTGTTTTATAATATTCTAATATTTTCCCTGATTTGAAGTTGTCAATATTTGTTTGATAGGGAATAAAAGCTCCTAAACCGATTTTAACATACTTCTTGAATTTTGTTGAGTCTGTTTGAGAATATGAATTAAATCGTATAAGTACAATTAACAATAGCAAGAGAACTAAAGTCTTGTTCATATTAAAATGTTAGCACAATTGAATAAAAGAATTGATTACCATTTGCGCTATGGCTAGAACTCATTTCTCCTGATTTAAATTGACTATAACCAGCGAATCTGAATCTTTCAGATCTAGATGTTTGTCTTCTTTTCTGAGCTTTATATGTTGAAATAAATGATTGTGGGTCTACACAATTTTTATTTACTATAAGTCCTCCAATTTGAGCATTACTAAAAACTGCATATCTCTTCCAATTTCCATTACTCTTCTTTTTAAAACTCTTAGTTTTTGCATTAATTCTAGTACCTCCTAAAAGAGCATAATACCCGTCGTACGCAGCTACATACTTTAATCTTTTATTGTTATTATCATAAAATTGTGGTGCGTGATCTCTACCGTGTGATCTACAATCATTAGTAAATTCTCCTGTTTCTTGTGTTTCAGTACTAGATAAATTATATATAACCCCTGCAACTTTTATATCACCTGATAAATTAAGGAAAGTTCTCATTACATCATCTTGTTCTTTATAAACATTATCAGGATCTGTAGCATCATTTAAAACAGGATTAGCTAACCAAACATCTTCATCCTGTTCGATTTTAGCTCTTAATGAACTAAAGCTAAAATAGGTTTCAAAATCTCTAAGTAGTTTATATTCATCAAAATTTTCTAGTTCTGAAATTGCATCAACTTGATCATCTGTCATTGCGTCCTTTGAATCATAAAAATTTGCGTTATGTAACTCAACGGAATTAGAAAGATCGGTTACTAAATCATAAAGACTTTGATGACTATCAAATGACAATATTCCATTATCTAAAAATACCCCAGGATATTGAGGAGGACAATCAATAAAGCATTCCCAATCATCTACCCAACAATCACAGAAATTATCATAATAAGGTGTATAATAGCAAATTTGACCACATCCATCTGTGGAGGAATTAGCGATTGAACTGCTTACTTTAAGATTTAAACTGGAGTTTCTAACTGGGTACATCTTTTTTTCAATTGAACCATTTAGAATCTTTTCTAAACCGATGATTTCGCCACCTATATTCTTATGTAGAATAAAACCATTAAATGAGGAATGTATCCTGTTAATAAAATTTTGCGAGATGGAAGAATCATTATTCAAAAAATGTTTTGAAGGGATAGAGGCAATTAATTCATAATCAATTATTCCAGATTTTTTATTTTTTTTAATTAGAAGCTTATTTAAAGTTGCATTGATGACTTTTTGATTTTCATCAATAGTACCTTTTTCTGGGATTAAGCCTGTATCATATTTATATTTAATATTGTACTCTACAAAATAATAATCATTGGTACTCGATTCGTATGGGGCGTCTGTTAAAATTTCAAAAGGGATATCTTTTTTTGAGTTAGTTTTTAAATTGTTAACAGAAATTGTTGAATTTAATGCATTGGGCTTATTTAAACCTTCTCTGAAACTTAAATAGCTACTTAATGCGGTTTTGCTGTCAAAATCAATACTTTTAAATTCGGCGTTTGTTTTAATGTCCTTTTTACAACTTATAAAAGTTAATAACAAGAATAGATAAATGAGTGATTTCTTTGTTTTCATAGCATTTTTAATTTAGGTTAAATGATTAAATTATTCTAAAGTAGCTATGTATATTCTGTGAAAAAAATATTTCTCAAAAAATAAATTATTTACCAAAAAAAATTAATCTATTCTATTTTCAATAAATTATTTTACTCCTATTTTCTTTGTAATTTATATTATAACAATTACTTATGCGTTTAAACCTTTTCGGTATCATTTGTGCTTTGTTTTTGGTTTATGAAAAACTCAGATTCACTTTCACATAACAAACTTATCTTTTGAAATGGCTAAAACTTATTCTTACTTTCGGAGTTATAAAATAAGTGAAAATTATAAATCAAATTACCAAAACCTAAAAGCCTCTTATTTAGCTTAAATACAATAATTTAAAATAGAAATGCCAAATAATGGTTTCTATTTAAATTACTAATTCAAATTCCCATAATGTATATTATCCTTTTCTTTTTTGCACACTGGTTCATCTCCTTATTTGTACAAACTTTTTTCTTACATCGTTACGCATCTCATAAGATGTTTAGCATGAATCCCTTTTGGTATCGTTTCTTTTACATCTTAACTTATGTTGGTCAAGGTGCATCTTATTTAAAACCCAAAGCATACGCCATTATGCACCGTATGCACCATGCCTTTTCAGACACAGAAAAAGACCCTCATTCTCCTCATTTCTTTGAAGATGTTTTCCAAATGATGTGGAACACGAGAGGACAATATTTGATTTATGAAAAAGATTTAGAACTTCCAGAACCTCAATTTAGAGGTGATTATCCCGAATGGAAATTTATTGATGATTTAGGAACCTCTTTAATCTCAAGAATTATTTTTTCTATCGGATACATCGCATTTTACGTGGCTTTTGCCACCCAATGGTGGATGTGGTTACTTCTTCCTTTTCAGTTTATAATGGGCCCATTACATGGTGCTGTGGTAAATTGGTGTGGACATAAATATGGTTATTCCAATTTTGATAATGATGATAAATCTAAAAACACCACTCCGTTTGATTTCTTAATGTTAGGAGAATTGTTTCAAAATAATCATCACAAATTTCCAAACAGTCCAAATTTTGCAAAAAAATGGTTTGAGTTTGATCCAGTTTACCCGATGATGAAAATCATGCACTGGGTAAGAATTATCCGATTTAGAAAAGCATAAGCTATTTAGATTTGGATTCTCTCATGCATTAAAAGAAATTTCAACCGTTTTTTTCCGAAATAAATCAGTTTAGGATAGCAGAAATGTCCGCTATCCTAAATTGGTATTTGGTTTAAATTCATTGTTAAAATGGTTTAAACTAATTATTATTAATTCAATTTAATTTTGCTATTGATAAAAATTATGCGCTCTTTTGCGATATAAATGCAGGTTAAATCCTGATTATCAGCAAAGATGAAACAAAATAATTTACATAAAGACGAATGTAAAGCTTCTAAAAAAGGAAGCTCATTTGCTATGTTTATTTGTTTACCTTCTTCGAGAACAATTTCTTTACGACGACGACCCCTCTATATTCCCAGATTTTGATTAATCGGAGAATATTCTAAAACCAACCATCCAAGATGGTTTCCAATAAGTTTTTTATTGTTTATTAAAAATGTGGATTAGAATCCACTCGAAATAAATGCATATTCACGATTTTAACATATTAGTTGCCGGATTGCAACATGTAGGCTTTGCAGAGACCATTTGTGATGAAATGGCAGAATCAGCAAAAGCTAGGGGAACAGGAATTGCCAAACGATCTCCAGAGTACATCGCTAATAAAATGTTGGAAGGCAAGGCCGTTATCGCTTTACATAAAGATGGTACTTGGGCAGGCTTCTGCTACATAGAAACCTGGAGTCATGGAGATTTTGTGGCCAACTCAGGTTTAATTGTAAATCCGGTTTATAGAAAAGCTGGTTTAGCTAAAGCCATTAAAACTAAGATTTTTGAACTTTCTCGAAAGAAATATCCAAACGCAAAAATCTTCGGATTAACCACAGGTTTAGCCGTGATGAAAATCAACTCTGATTTAGGTTATGAGCCCGTAACTTATTCTGAATTAACGCAAGATGAAAACTTTTGGAAAGGCTGCCAGAGCTGTGTAAACTATGATATTTTGATGAGTAAAAACCGTCAAAACTGTATGTGTACAGCCATGCTTTATGACCCTGATGAGAAGAAATTAGCCGAAGAGGAAAGGTTTGAACAAATCACCAAAAAGGCTAACCTATTAAAAAGAATAGAAGCCAAATTGAGAAGCTTCACTAAGAGTGTGGCTGTAAGTTTAACAAATTAAAATTAGCGAGTCTAGCGTAATGAGTATTGATTCTCACTACACTATACTCAAATCTCAATACTTATAACATGAAAAAGAAAGTTGTATTAGCATTTAGTGGAGGATTAGACACCTCGTTTTGTTGTATTTATTTAACCAAAGATTTGGATCTAGAAGTTCATTCTGTGATTGTAAATACCGGAGGTTTTTCTGAAGAAGAATTACAACAAATTGAGAAAAGAGCTTATAGTTTAGGTGTGAAATCTCATCATGCGGTTGATGCTGTTAAAGGTTATTATGATTCTTGTTTGAAGTATTTGGTTTTTGGTAACGTCTTAAAAAATAACACTTATCCGCTTTCTGTAAGTGCAGAGAGGGTTACCCAAGCAACTGCTATTGCTAATTATGCAAAAGAAATAGATGCTGATTTTGTTGCTCATGGAAGTACTGGAGCTGGAAACGACCAAGTTCGTTTTGATATGATATTCAATATTTTGGTTCCTAAAGTAGGAATTATCACTCCTATCCGTGATTTAAAATTAAGCAGAGAAGCAGAGATAGAATATTTACATCAGCATGGCATAGAAATTAATGCCGAGAAAGCTAAATACTCTATCAATAAAGGAATTTGGGGGACATCCGTTGGTGGAAAAGAAACCCTAACTTCAAACGGAATGTTACCAGAAGAAGCATGGCCAACACCAATGACTAAATCAGAACCCGAAAATGTGGAACTCACTTTTGAAAAAGGGGAATTGGTTGGTGTAAATGGTAAAAAATTTGGTCATCCATCTGAAGCCATTCAGGCTTTACAAGAAATTGCTTCTCCTTTCGGTGTAGGAAGAGACATCCATGTGGGTGATACCATTATCGGGATTAAAGGACGTGTTGGTTTTGAAGCTGCTGCTCCAATGGTCATCATTAAAGCGCACCATGCTTTAGAAAAACATACATTAACCAAATGGCAATTAAGCTGGAAAGACCAATTAGCCATGTTTTATGGTAATTGGATGCATGAAGGGCAATTTCACGATCCTATTATGAGAGATATTGAAGCCTTTTTAACCAACACGCAAAAAACGGTATCAGGAAAAGTTTTTGTTCAATTATGGCCTTATAGATTTGTAATCATCGGGATTGAGTCTGCACATGATTTAATGAGCAGCAAATTTGGAAGCTACGGCGAAATGAACGAAGGTTATACTGGTGATGATGTAAAAGGATTCTCTAAAATTTTTGGAAATCAGGTTTCTATTTGGCATAAAGTTAACCCCCAGACCCCCTAGAGGGGGCGTTCCTACAAGTAGGAAATAAATGATATAAATGATGAGTAATAATTTAGATGAAAAACTGCAAGGTAATACACCCTCATGGCGAATAAGGGTGGGCATTATTGGCGGAGCTGGATATACTGGAGGTGAATTATTGAGGATTTTAATCAATCACCCTGAGGTTGAAATCGCATTCGTTCATAGCAACAGTAACGCAGGAAATTTAATTTCTGATGTTCATACTGATTTAATTGGCGATACCTATTTAAGATTTACTAATCAGATTTCTCAGGATATTGATGTCCTTTTTCTTTGTGTTGGACATGGCGATGCAAGAAAGTTTCTAGAAGCAAATTCTTTTAATGATACTATTAAGATAATTGACCTTTCTCAGGATTTTAGATTAAAAAGGAGTTCAGAGTTAAAAGTTGAAAGTATAAAGTCAGATAAGCAACTTTCAACTTTCAACTCTAGACTTTTCACTTACGGTTTGCCCGAGTTAAACAAAGAAGCCATCAAAACTGCAAGCAATATTGCTAATCCAGGTTGTTTTGCAACCTGTATTCAACTAGCTTTGTTACCATTAGCTAAAGCTGGATTATTAAACTCCGAAGTACATATTTCAGCAACCACTGGTTCAACCGGCGCCGGACAAAAACCTACTGCAACATCGCTCTTTAGCTGGAGAAATAATAATCTATCGGTTTATAAAGCTTTTGAACATCAGCATTTGAATGAGATTGAGGAAAGCCTCACCCCAACGCTCTCCGAAGGAGAGGGGACGGGGGTGAGGCTAAATTTCATCCCATATCGTGGAGATTTTACTCGTGGAATTATGGCAAGTTGCTATTTAGAATGTGATTTAACTTTAGAGGAAGCTAATAAAATCTATCAAGATTTTTATGAAGATGCTCCGTTTACACACATCAGCAAATCAAATATAGATTTAAAACAAGTGGTAAACACCAACAAATGCTTAATCTATTTAGAGAAGCATGGCAACAAACTGATGATTTTATCCATCATAGATAATTTACTAAAAGGTGCATCCGGACAAGCTGTGCAGAATATGAATTTGATGTTTGAGTTGGATGAAATGACGGGGTTGAGGTTAAAAGCCTCTTTCTTTTAGCAAAAAGCTTAAGGCAGAAAGCTAAAAGCACTAAAACGGAATAAAATGAGAGATTTTAAAAAATATGAAGTTTGGCAGTTAGCACATGAAAATGTTCTTTTCGTTTATAAGAGCATATTGCCTAAAATGCCCAATTCAGAAAAGTACGATTTAATTAGTCAAATAAAAAGAGCAACTTATTCAATCCCTCTAAATATCTCAGAAGGTGCAGGAAGAAACACAGATAAAGATTTTGCAAGTTTCTTGGATAATGCACTAGGCTCTGCTCAAGAAGTTGAATATGCATTGTTACTGATTAAAGACTTAGAATTTATTTCTTCAGATGATTATGAGATAGCAAATAATAAAATCAATATCATCAAATCAAAATTAATCAATCTAATAAAATCAATAAGAAAGCCTTAAGCCTTAAGCTTTTTGCTTTCAGCAAATAGTTATGAAGTTATTCGACGTATATCCAATCAATAATATCAACATCGTTAAAGGTGCTGGAAGTTTGGTTTGGGACAATCAAGGACAAGAATATTTAGATTTGTATGGCGGTCATGCGGTGATTTCTATCGGTCATACACATCCACATTATGTGAAACGTTTGGAAGATCAATTGCATCAAATTGGATTTTACTCCAACTCTATTGAAATTCCTTTACAGGTGGAATTAGCTGAAAAATTAGGTAAAGTTTCGGGCAAAGAAGATTATCAACTTTTCTTATGTAATTCTGGTGCCGAGGCCAATGAAAATGCTTTAAAATTGGCTTCGTTTGCTAACGGCAGAAAAAAAATCATTGCTTTTAGCAAATCATTTCATGGCAGAACATCTCTAGCCGTTTCAGTAACGGATAACCCTAAAATTGTTGCCCCTGTAAACCAAAACTCGAACGTAATTTTTCTTCCTTTTAATGATGTGAAAGCTTTAAAAAGTGTTTTTGAGGATGAAGGCGAAGAAATTTGCGCAGTAATTATCGAAGGAATTCAAGGAGTTGGTGGGATTAGAGTAGCGAGTGATGAATTTTTACAAGCTATCCGTTCTTTATGTGATGAGTATGGTGCTTACTTTATCGCTGATTCCATTCAATGTGGTTATGGTAGAAGTGGCAAATTCTATGCGCATGATTTTGCTGGAGTTCAAGCTGATATTTATCCCATGGCAAAAGGTATTGGAAATGGTTTTCCTATCGGAGCCATCAGTATCAGTCCGAAACTAAAACCTTGGCATGGCATGTTAGGCACTACTTTCGGAGGAAACCATTTGGCTTGTGCAGCAGCTTTAGCAGTTTTAGAAGTGATGGAAAACGAAAATTTGATGGAGAATGCTACAAAAGTTGGAGACTATTTAATTTCCGAATTAAAGAAATTCGATAAAGTAAAAGAAGTTAGAGGAAGAGGTTTGATGATAGGAATTGAATTACCCGAAGAATTAAGTCACGTTAAAAAAGACTTACTATTTAAAGAGCATATTTTCACTGGCGAAGCCAAACCAAATGTGATTAGGTTATTGCCTGCTTTAAATCTTTCGATGGGTCACGCTGATCGGTTTTTAGGGGCATTTTCAAAAATTATAAATCAATAAGAATGAAACTATTCTCCTCAGTAAATGATGTAACCAACATTCATCAACTAGTTTCAGAAGCTTTGGCGCAAAAGAAAAATCCTTTTGCGGATGAACTTTTAGGCAAACACAAAACCTTGGGGTTGATATTTCTGAACCCAAGTTTACGCACCCGATTAAGCACCCAAAAAGCTGCTTTGAACTTAGGAATGCAGGTAATGGTGATGAATTTGGATAAAGAGGGTTGGGCTTTGGAAACGCAGGATGGCATCATCATGAACGGAACAACAGTTGAACATATCCGTGAAGCGGCCGGGGTTATGGGCGAGTATTGTGACATCATTGGATTCCGCTCTTTCCCGGGTTTGGTAAACAGAGAAGAAGATTATTCAGAAGAAATATTCAGCAAATTCGTGAAGTTTTGTGGCGTTCCGGTGATAAGTTTAGAATCAGCAACACGTCATCCTTTACAAAGTTTAGCAGATTTAATCACGATAGAAGAATTAAAAAAAACCGCAAAACCTAAAGTGGTTTTAACTTGGGCGCCACATGTGAAGCCTTTGCCTCAGGCAGTTGCTAATTCTTTTGCCGAGTGGATGAATAAAACTGATTATGATTTTGTCATCACACATCCTGAAGGTTACAATTTAGCTCCTGAATTTGTTGGCAACGCAATATTAACTCATCATCAAGATGAAGCTTTGGCAGGAGCTGATTTTGTTTACGTGAAAAATTGGTCGTCTTACGAAGATTATGGAAAAATATTAACCAATGATGAAGACTGGATGATGACTAATCAAAAACTAAAGCTCACCAACAATGCCGGTGTAATGCATTGTTTACCAGTAAGAAGAGGCTTAGAACTTTCTCACGAGATTCTGGACGGACCGAATTCTTTAGTGCTAAACCAAGCTAATAATCGGGTTTGGGCTGCACAAGCAGTTTTGAAAATGTGCCTCACCCAAACCCTCTCCGAAGGAGAGGGCTTAACTAAATTGTAGAATTGCAAAATGAATAAATTACCTGAACAAAATGATTTATCGACTTCAAACTCCCTTTCTGAAGGAGAGGGCTTAACTAAATTGTAGAATTGCAAAATGAATAAATTACCTGAACAAAATGATTTATCGACTTCAAACTCCCTCTCCTTCGGAGAGGGCCGGGGTGAGGCTTCTTTATACATCATAAAAATCGGAGGAAATGTCATCGACAATTCTGAGAAGCTTCATGAGTTTTTAAAGGCTTTCGCCGATTTAAAAGGAAATAAAATATTGGTTCACGGTGGTGGAAAAATGGCTACTCAATTAGCTGCTGAAATGCAGGTGGAAGCTAAAATGATGGTTGGACGCAGAATCACAGATATTGAAACACTCAGAATTGTGACCATGGTTTATGCAGGATTAATCAGTAAAAATTTAGTAGCACAACTGCAAAAACACGGCTGCAACGCCATAGGTTTAAGCGGTGCTGATGCTAATTTAATCAAAGCTAAAAAACGCCCAGTAAAAGATATTGACTATGGTTTTGTTGGCGATTTAGATGAAAATTCCGTTCAAACAGAAAACCTATCTAAACTAATTGATGGTGGATTTATTCCTGTTTTTTCTGCCATTACACATGACGGTGACGGACAGCTTTTGAATACCAACGCCGATACCATCGCCTCTTCTTTAGCAATTGGTATGGCCAAGCATTACCAAACTTCTTTAGTTTATTGCTTTGAGAAAAAAGGAGTTTTAATGGATGTAAATGATGAAAACTCGGTGATTAGAGAAATTAATCCGACTTTTTATGAGGATTTAAAAGCCAAAGGAATAATTGCTGATGGAATGTTACCTAAATTGCATTATGCTTTTGAAGCGATAAATAAAGGAGTAAAAGAAGTTTTTATTGGCAAAGCCGATGATTTGAGCGAGTTGGAAAGCGTAGGTTTTTTTGGAACTAAACTGGTTAATTAATTTTTTGAATTAATGGATTTGTGATTGTCAGACTGAGCGGAGTCGAAGTCTAACCACAAAGTACACGGAGTTTTTCACAAAGGACACGATTTGAATTGAAAGAAATATAGGTTACGTTAAGGATAGAAGTGGATACCAGCCTTGTGGCTAAGGCCTCGAGCAGTATGAACGGATAGCCTGTTTAAACGCCCAAATAAAAATAATTTTTGAAGTTTGACTGGTCTAACAACCTAACAAACAAACCACCTAACAAACTAAATAAAATGAAAATAACCATTATAGGAAGTGGAAATATAGGCTTATCTTTAGCCAAAGGCTTAGTAAAAAGTGAGTTATATCCAGCAAACGCCATCACTTTAACCAGAAGAAATGCGAGTGGTTTGGCAGAATATGCTGCACAAGGTTTTCAAACTTCCACCAACAATGCCGAGGCTGTTAAAGACGCTGATATTATTGTATTAGCTGTTTTACCACAACAGGTGAATAAGGTTTTGGATGAAATCAAGAGTTCCATCAATCCTGAAAAGCAATTGTTTACTTCGGTGGTTTCTGGTGTAACTTGTAAAGACATCCGAGAAAAATTATACGAAGAATTGCAAGTGGTGCGAGTAATGCCAAATACTTCCATTGCCATTCAACAATCCATGACTTGCTTTGCAACTGATAATGCATCGGCTGAAAGCCTGAAAATAGTGAAAGAAATTTTTGATACAGTTGGGATTTCCATCCAAATTCAAGAAGAATTAATGACTTCGGCCACCGCTTTATGTGCTTGCGGAATTGCCTTTTTCTTACGTTCTATCAGAGCGGCTTCTCAAGGCGGTGTAGAAGTGGGTTTTCACGCTAAAGATGCACTGATGATGGCTGCACAAACCGCAAAAGGTGCGGCAGATTTGTTGTTGCAATTGGCTTCCCATCCAGAACATGAAATTGATAAAGTGACTTCGCCAAAAGGCTGTACCATAGCTGGTTTGAACGAGATGGAGCATCATGGTTTCAGTTCGGCCATGATTAAAGGCATTAAAACTTCGGCTAAAATTGCAGGAGAATTATATACTAAAGAGTAAGAAGATTTGAGTATTGAGATATGCGATTTGAGACACATAACTTAGAAGAAAGATTCAAGAATTAAGATGCAAGAGACAAAAATACTGTATGAAAATGCTGTTTCACTTTTAAA
Source organism: Sphingobacteriales bacterium (assembly GCA_014763615.1). Taxonomy (GTDB): domain Bacteria; phylum Bacteroidota; class Bacteroidia; order Sphingobacteriales; family Sphingobacteriaceae; genus Pseudopedobacter. The sequence goes on from JACXVB010000024.1 coordinate 31,554, forward strand.
AAAGCTGATTGCCACACCATCTTTCAGCAGAGAAGAGGCTGGAACATTTGCTATTCTTTCTGATTTCTTTACTCAAAACGGTGTCGAATTTCAATCTAAAGGTTTTAATATTTGGGCTTTCAATAAACATTTTGATAAAAAGAAAAAAACCATCTTACTCAACTCTCATCATGATACGGTGAAGCCAAATAAAAGCTATACTCGTGATCCGTTTTCGCCGAATGTAGAAGATGGAAAACTTTTTGGCTTAGGAAGTAATGATGCTGGCGGATGTTTGGTTTCTTTGATAGCTACTTTTCTTCATTTTTACAATCAAGAAAATTTAAAATATAACATCGCGATAGCCACCACTGCGGAGGAAGAAAATTCTGGCAAAGGCGGCTTAGAATCCATCATCCCTGAGTTGGGGAAACTAGATTTTGCTATCGTAGGCGAACCTACTTTAATGGATTTGGCTATTGCCGAAAAAGGCTTATTAGTTTTAGATTGCCATGTAAAAGGAAAATCTGGTCATGCAGCCCAAAACGAAGGTGAAAACGCCATTTACAAAGCTTTAAAAGACATCGAATGGTTTCAAAATTATCAATTCACCAAAGTTTCAGAGACTTTAGGTCCAATAAAAATGACGGTAACCATCATCAATGCTGGCACTTTACACAATGTTGTTCCAGACCATTGCACTTTTACCGTTGATGTGCGAGTAACCGATGCTTATAGTAATGAGGATGTGCTAAAAATTATCCGATCTTTTGTAAATTGTGAAGTAGTTCCACGTTCGATAAGGTTGAAACCTTCTTCTATTCCGGCAAATCATCCAATTGTACAGGCAGGTATGGCTTTAGGTAAAAAAACTTATGGTTCACCTACTACGTCGGATCAATCTTTATTAGATATTCCATCTTTAAAATGCGGCCCTGGCGATTCAGCTAGATCTCATACCGCAGATGAATTTATTTATTTAAAAGAAATTGAAGAAGGAATAGAAGGATATATTAAGATGATAAACAGTATTGTGTATTGAGATGTGCGTATAGCGTAAAACTCAATACTCAATACTCAATACTCAATACTCATGAAACTCTGGCAAAAAGAAACATCAACCAATAATTTGGTAGAACAATTTACAGTTGGGCAAGATCAAGAAATGGATTTATTTCTTGCTGAATTTGATGTTTTAGGCTCATTAGCGCATACTCAAATGCTCAATAGTATTGGTTTGCTAACTGATGAAGACTTAAAATCTATCCAAACCGAATTAAAAAATATTTACCACAGCACACAAAAAGGCGAGTTTATTATTCAAGAAGGTGTGGAAGATGTGCACTCGCAAGTGGAGCTGCTGTTGACTCAAAGAATAGGCGAGGCTGGTAAAAAAATACATAGCGGGCGTTCTCGAAATGATCAAGTTTTGGTGGATTTAAAATTATTCTTCAGAAGCCAGATACAAGAAATAGTGAATTCTATTCAAGAGCTTTTTGACTTATTAACTCAACTTGCTGAAACCCATAAAGAAAAATTAATGCCAGGTTATACGCATTTACAAATTGCCATGCCATCTTCTTTCGGCCTGTGGTTTGGTGCTTATGCAGAAAGTTTGATTGATGATTTAGAGTTGCTTTTGGCGAGCTATAAAATCTGTAATAAAAATCCTTTAGGTTCTGCCGCTGGTTATGGTTCTTCCTTTCCGTTAAACAGAACCATGACTACCCAACTTTTAGGTTTTGATCATCTGAATTATAATGTGGTTTACGCACAAATGGGTCGGGGAAAAACAGAAAGGATTTTAGCTCAGGCGATGTCATCCATAGCTGCTACTTTGAATAAAATGGCAATGGATGCCTGCTTATTCATGAACCAAAATTTTGGTTTCATTTCTTTCCCTGATGAATTGACTACCGGAAGCAGTATTATGCCACATAAAAAGAATCCGGATGTGTGGGAGTTAATTAGAGGTAGAACAAACCAATTGCAGGCTTTGCCAAATCAAATCATCATGTTGACCACTAATTTGCCAAGTGGTTATCACCGTGATATGCAATTGCAAAAGGAAACGCTTTTTCCTGCTTTTCAAAGTTTAATGGCTTGTTTGGATATGACTAAATTGATGTTGCAAAACATTAAAATCAAAGACAATATTCTGGACGACCCAAAATACCAATACCTTTTCTCTGTGGAGGAAGTGAATAAATTGGTTTTAGCCGGAATGCCTTTTAGAGAAGCCTATAAAAAAGTGGGAATGGATATTGAAGCGGGCAAATTTGGTGGAAAGTATGAAATCAATCATACACATGAAGGAAGCATTGGCAACCTCAACTTACCTGAAGTAAAAGCGATGATGAGCGATTTAATCCAGGAATTCAATTTTGAGAAGGTGGAGAAGGCGATTGAAGAGTTGGTTAAATAGTTCTCAAATCATTTAGGATAAACTCAATTACTTCTTTTTCATGTTTATTAATTAGAATAGGAATAGTTCTTTGACCTAATTGAATTGCACAAAACATACGGTGACCGCCATCTTGTAAATTTAGTCCGTAAAATTTAGGATGAACTTGTATTGTAGGTGGAATGATTTTTTTATTACCCCTACAAAGCATAAGTATATTTTCGATTCTATCTTTCCTAAATCTTTCATTCTCATAATTTAGGCTATAAAATGCTTCCTGACTACCATCTACAAATGAATTAATAAGTTTAGAAACATTTATATTTTTAATAATTATAGGATATTCTGGTAAATATTTTTCTTTATCGGTCGAATCTATACTATTTATATTTTGATGCCAATTCAGAATGAGATTAGGAGTTTCAATTATATGGTCATTAAACAACTCTTTTATTTCTTTGAAACTGATGAGATTTTTTAAATAAAGTTCTTGTCCTGATAAACAAGGTTTTTTCTTATCTTCCACTAATTTTAAAAAACCTTGATATGCTAATTCTTCATCTTTATCGTCCAAATTCATTTTAAGTAGTAATGTGTTGGCTTTTAACTTCTTGATGAGTAACCAAATTTTTTGAATCAAAGCTCTCTTCGTAAGAAATCATTAATTCTTGTTGCTCCTCTGGAGTTAAGCTTTTAAAAAGCTTAACTGTTTGTTGTTGGTTTAGTTGCTGAATGATTCTTAAATATCCTTTTAGAATAGTTTCATATTCAATTTCATCGATTAATTTATGAAAGATTTCTTTGGTACTCATAGCTAAATATTTAATCTAATTTAAGATATAATCTAAATCATCTAAAATAGTGAGATAGCTTAGCCACCTAAACCCGGTTGCAGTGCCTGCCTGCCGGACAGGCAGGGATACCGGCCAAGAGCCTAAGGCCTGCTGATGTATGAACGGAAGACGTGACTAACTTTAATAGCTAAACTGAAACCTTGCTTTTCAAAACCTTATAAAACAAAGAAAGGTACCCTCTCGGGCACCTTCTTTCCTATTCTCTAATTATCGAGAATTATTTCTTTAAACCGATTTCGCGTAAACGCTCATCTAGATATTCGCCTGCGGTAATATCATCGTAAGCTTTTGGATGTGCGGCATCAATACATAAATCTAAACAGGTTAAATCCATATCAGATTTTGGATGCAAGAAAAACGGAACCGAGTAGCGTGAAGTCTTCATCAACTCTCTTGGAGGATTTACCACACGATGGGTGGTAGAACGTAACTTATTGTTAGTTAAGCGTTGCAACATATCGCCAACGTTCACCACAATATCTTCGCCCTGAGCTTTGATAGCAAACCATTCGTTGTCACGAGTCAAGACCTCTAAACCATCAGCACTGGCGCCAATTAGAAGCGTAATTAAGTTGATATCCTCATGAGCTCCTGCCCTCACCGCATCAGGAGGTAAAGCGTCTGGATTTTCTATCGGGAAATAATGAATACCTCTTAAAATGGAGTTTCCATTATGAACTTTATCTTCAAAATAATGCTCTGGCAAACCTAAATAAACTGAAATAGCATTTAGAATTTGCTTTCCCGCTTTTTCTAGCTTTTGGTAAATCTCTTTAGTTACGATGTTAAACTCAGGAAGTTCTTCTACCATTACGTTATCTGGATACTCTGCTTTAATAGGATCTCCATCCTCCACATATTGTCCGGTTTGCCAGAACTCCTTTAAATCTGGCGTTTTAGCATCTTTGGCTTTTTCACGTCCTTTAGAAGTATAACCTCGCTGACCCGCTAACTCCACTTTTTCATATTTCAACTTCGTTTCCTCTGGCAAGGAGAAGAAATTTTGGACTTGCTGATATAATTTCTCAATTAAAACCTTATCTAAACCATGATTGGTGATAGTTACAAAACCGATTTCATTAAAAGCACTTCCAATGGCATCTGAGAAAGCCTTTCTTTGCTCTGCAGAACCCTGTAGGTAATCGTTTAAGTCTAGACGAGGAATATTTACTTTAGAAGACATATTTAAAATTTTAAAAGTTGAAATTACCTCAATTTTGTGGATAAACCTAAATAGATTTAAACGTAAAAGCATTAAATTATTGATTATCAAAATTTTGAGTTTTCAACATTTTAAACAAATCGATTCAACTCCTTAAACAAATGATAGCTCGACTAAAAAAAGTGCGATTTTATTTAACTTTTTTTTGGTGATTAAATTTTAAATAATACTTTTGCAATCCCAATCGGAGACAAACACAGTTTTCGAGACTTAAAGGGAGATTAGCTCAGCTGGTTCAGAGCATCTGCCTTACAAGCAGAGGGTCACTGGTTCGAACCCAGTATCTCCCACTAAATGAAAAGCTCAATCGAAAGATTGGGCTTTTTTGTTTGGGTATATTTTCTACTTACTTAATATCACAACATTTGTAATAAATCAAAAATCAGAATTTTTGTTAGGAGAACTAATTGCTTTAGCTGGTTCAGAGCATCCCGATTGATAATCGGGAGGGTCACTGGTTCCAACCCACATTATCTCTTCTTCAAAAGCCTTCAAATTGGAGGCTTATATTACTTTTAATACCTTCATTAATTGAAAAATAAATAAGTTGATTTATTTTTCAAATAACTAAACTTTAAAAATCGGCATAAAAAATCACTAATCATTAGATTTTATAAGCTGTAATGGAGTTAGAACTAAAATAATAAATAACACTATCAAAAGGATCAAATATATAATCTGGTTTACGGTCATCTAACTTAACTTCTCCAATTATTTTACCATCCTTTTTATCGACTTTAACTATTCTGGATTTTTCATTATCAGATTTAGTTACCATCGCAATCGTATTGATATCATCAAATGACTTTGAGAATCTCTTATTCACACTTAAATCTAGGCTATTTGAAAGTGATTGATAGCTCTTTTGGATATCAGACCAATATTGTTTTGAACTTAATGAATTAGAGTTTTGCGCATTTGATCCAGATACATAAGAGCCATAGCTAGTAGCTGCTGCGACTAAGACTTTCCCTAAAATCTTTCCAGTACCTTCCCCAGGAGGAGGAAAATAAACATTATAAATTTCTTTACCATCCAAGCCTAGCTTTACAATGGATTGATTCCCAGAAATTATAAATGCACCATCATCAAAACTAATATTGATATGATCGTTTTCTTGTGTTTTAAAATTCACTTTTTCGGCATTAAGATTTCGTTGTGTTAATGTTTCAAAATCTTGTTCTACTAATTTGCCTGAATAATGATTAAAAAAATATTTCTTACTACCAATCGCTATACTCTTAAAATCATAAGTTCCCGAAAAAACACTCTTAATTTGATAAGATTTAGGGTCAACAAACAGATACCCATCATCTCCACTAATCATTATGGTATTATTAAAAAAATCTATGTCTTTATAATATATATTAGAAATCTTGACTAATTTTTGGATTGTTATTGTTAGTGTTTTTAAGTCTATTAAGCTCAGATTTTTAGCAACATAAGGAGTGGTTAAAGCAAAAATTTTATTATCATAAAAAGTTGAAGCAAGAATGTATGGTGATTTAATAGATTGGTTCAACTTTTTTTGCCCCGTAATAGCATCATAAACAATTAATTCTGAATTTTTTTTATTAAAATAGTTTACAAAAATATCTGTTTTATTAAAGCTTATTTTACTTAAGGAAGAAGGAAGTTCTTGTTGCCAAATTATTTTACCAGTTAAATTATTAATTCTTGTTAGGTATCCATTATAATTTACGATGATGTCAGTATCTATGAATGCTATTTTTTGATATTGGTTTAGTTGATCTTCAACTGTATTAATAGACTTAATTATTTTAACAAAAAACATCGTATTTGGTGTTGCAATATCAATTTTGGCCAGACCGTTATTGAAAAATATAAATGCAGTATCCGCTCTAAAATAAAAATTATTTAAAAATGACTGGCTATTATTGATATTTACTGTGTTAAAATTTTTATTTTTTTGGTTATATGATATTGCGTCCGTTTTATTATCATTTGACGCAATAATTAAACTATGGCCATTGTGTTGTATTAAAGTTGACGAAATGTAATTCTGGTTATTCCATTCTACTTTTACGCCATTATTTATATCTCTTAGCTCTAAATTAGAATTATCGGAAATTGAAAGCATATCTAATCCCAAAAAACCAATATTTGCATCTGCTTTAATAGCTTCTGTCCATAGTAAATTACCATCAACGTTAGAAATACACATCAAAGTTTTTTCTCCTTTAATTAATATTTTACCGTTAGGGGCTATAAATTTAGTTCCTCCAATATTTTTAAAACTTTTTTGCCACACCTGTTGTGCTAACAAAAAATTACCGCTTATTACAAGCCAAATAATTACTAAAACCTTTTTCATTTAATTAAGACTATAAAACAATTTAAAGCTCTATAATCAATCATTCTACAACAATACCACGAAGTGGGTATTTTATGTATCCTCATTTATGACCTTTAAAACAAAAAATCCCTGTTCAAATGAATGAACAGGGATTTTGTATTTGGATTTGGCTTACAGCCTTCGGCTTGATGCTTGAAAGATTACATCATGCCGCCCATGCCACCGCCCATTGGAGGCATAGCTGGTGCTGCATTACCTTCTTCTTGCTCATCTGCTAAAACACACTCTGTGGTTAATAACATGGCTGCAATTGAAGCTGCATTTTCTAAGGCTACACGAGAAACTTTTGTTGGATCAATTACACCTGCTCCAATTAAGTTTTCGTAAACATCTGTACGGGCGTTGTAACCATAATCTGCTTTACCTTGTTTCACGTTGTGAACTACAATAGAACCTTCAATACCGGCATTAGCACAGATTTGACGTAGAGGCTCTTCGATAGCTCTCTTAATGATTTTGATACCAGTAGTTTCATCTTCATTAGCACCTTTCATACCTTCTAAAGCAGCAACTGCTCTAATGAAAGCTACACCACCCCCAGCAACAATACCTTCTTCTACAGCCGCTCTGGTAGCGTGTAAAGCATCATCTACTCTATCTTTCTTTTCTTTCATCTCTACCTCTGTAGCTGCACCAACATAAAGTACGGCAACACCACCAGAAAGTTTAGCTAAACGCTCTTGTAATTTTTCTTTATCGTAATCTGAAGTAGTAGTTTCAATTTGAGCTTTAATTTGATTTACTCTGGCTTTAATATCTTTTGTATTACCAATTCCGTTGATGATAGTTGTGTTGTCTTTATCAACAGTAATTTTCTCACATTGACCTAAGTAAGATAAATCAGCATTTTCTAATTTATAACCTCTTTCTTCTGAAATTACGGTTCCGCCTGTTAAAATAGCGATATCTTCTAACATGGCTTTTCTTCTATCGCCAAAGCCTGGAGCCTTAACCGCAGCAACTTTCAAAGATCCACGGATTTTGTTTACTACCAAAGTAGCTAATGCTTCTCCGTCTAAATCTTCTGCAATAATTAAAAGTGGTTTACCTGTTTGTACTTGCTTTTCTAAAACTGGCAACAATTCTTTCATGTTGCTGATTTTCTTATCGTAGATTAAGATATATGGATTTTCTAGCTCCACTTCCATTTTGTCTGCATTGGTCACAAAATATGGAGATAAATATCCTCTATCAAACTGCATACCCTCTACAGTTCTCACTTCGGTCTCCGTTCCTTTGGCTTCCTCAACCGTGATTACACCATCTTTACCTACTTTAGCCATCGCCTCAGCAATTAAAGAACCAATTACATCATCATTATTAGCTGAAATTGAAGCGACTTGTTTGATCTTGTTATTGTCTTCTCCAACAGTTTGTGATTGAGATTTTAAATTTTCAACAACCACTGCAACTGCTTTATCAATACCACGCTTTAAATCCATTGGATTTGCCCCCGCAGCTACGTTTTTAATTCCAGCAGAAACAATAGCTTGAGCTAAAACGGTAGCCGTTGTAGTTCCATCTCCGGCAATATCAGCAGTTTTTGAAGCCACTTCCTTCACCATTTGAGCACCCATGTTCTCTAAAGTATCTTTTAATTCGATTTCTTTAGCAACAGTTACCCCATCTTTAGTAATGGCTGGAGAGCCAAATTTCTTATCAATAATTACATTTCTACCTTTAGGACCTAAGGTTACTTTAACCGCGTTGGCCAAAATATCCACACCTCGCTTTAATGCGTCGCGAGCTTCTACATTGTATTTAACTTGTTTTGCCATTTTCTTTTTTTAGTATTGAGATTTGAGTATTGCGTATTGAGAAAAACTCCCAATACAAACTAAAATTCTATTTTTAAATTGATTTCTTCGCAATACGAATATCGTACTACGCTATACTAGATTATAAAATTGCGTAAATATCAGACTCACGCATAATCAAATACTCTTTTCCTTCATAAGTGATTTCAGTACCAGAGTATTTTCCATATAAAACCTGATCTCCAACTTTCACTGTCATAGGCTCATCTACTTTACCATTTCCAACAGCTACAACAGTTCCACTTTGAGGTTTCTCTTTTGCAGTATCAGGAATATAAATACCTGAAGCAGTCTTCTCTTCTGCAGGAGCAGCTTCTATCACTACTCTATCCGCGATAGGTTTAATGTTCAATGCCATAATTTTATTCTAAATTTTATAAGTTTATTATTTACATCACAGTTATCACAGAATATGCCAAAGGCATTTTTTGTCAAATTTTCATTCGATTATCACCTGATGTTAAATGATTGTAAACAACAAATGCCAGCTTGGCAGTTAAGAAAGTCTGTATTTTGTCCTTAATGACATTCAACAAAAAAGCCCATGATTAAATTCACGGGCTTTTTAAAATATTTTATTGTCCCGTCCTAAAATAGCGTTACATAAAAAGTAATGTTATGAAAGAAAAAAAAGAGAATGAGTATGTTAAGCGTACTCAAAGAGATTACAGTTATG
>JACXVB010000007.1 GCA_014763615.1 Sphingobacteriales bacterium
TACTCAGAAAGAAATAAGAATGAGAGCCAAAAAGACAGAAGCTATTTCTGAACTTTTATCAAAATTAAATTTGTCGCACTAATTCGGACAAGTCAGGAGAAATTGAAGATGCTTTTTTTGTCTGTATATTTTTACAATTCAATCAGTTGCTTCTTGGTTTCAAGATGATTAGTTTTAAGGATATTATAATCGTTTTTAATCATGAAAAAAATACTACTATTTGTCTTCATCTGTTTTAATCTTAACTCCTTTGCGCAAACCTATAAAGCTGATGAGCCTTTAGCGCATACTTTTTCTATCGTTGCCCGAGATCCAGAAACTGGCGAAATGGCTGTAGGTGTTCAAAGTCATTGGTTTTCTGTAGGCACATCTGTTTCATGGGCAGAAGCCGGTGTGGGAGCTGTGGCTACGCAATCTTTTACCAATAAATCTTTCGGGATTAGGGGGTTGGCTTTATTGAAGCAAGGAAAAACCTCTCAAGAAGCTTTAGATATTTTATTAAGTGATGATCCTGGAAAAGAAGTCCGTCAAGTAGCTATTGTCGATAGTCATGGAAATGTAGCTGCATTTACCGGAAGTGGTTGCGTTCAATATGCAGGAAATATTAAAGGAGATCAATATTCGGTTCAATCCAATATGATGTTAACGGATAAGGTTCCAGCAGCCATGTCTAAAGCTTTTGAAGCCTCCAAAGGTAAACCTTTAGCAGAGCGAGTAATGGCCGCTTTAAATGCTGCTCAAGCTGCTGGTGGCGATATCCGCGGAAAGCAAAGTGCTGCACTTTTGGTGGTTCCAGCAGTTTCACATAACGAGCCGTGGAATGAGCGTGAAGTGGATTTAAGAGTGGATGATTCTTCTGCTCCGCTACCTGAATTAGCCAGATTATTGAAAGTTCATGAGGCTTATGAATTTATGAATAAAGGAGATTTAGCCGTAGAGAAAAATGATATGGAAGCAGCGATGAAAGATTATGGTACAGCCATGAAAATGTTTCCTAATAATTTAGAAATGCAATATTGGACAGCAGTAACCCTAGCCAATAACCACCAAGTAGCCAAAGCACTACCCATGTTTAAAAAGGTTTTTGCCGGCAATAGCAATTGGAGGGAAATGACCAGAAGGTTGCCTAAGGTAAATTTATTGACTGTTACAGATGCGGAGTTAAAGGCGATTTTGGCGCAGTAAATAAAAGTTCAAGCATCAAGTCTCATGCGTTTGCAGAGGTCTTTTATGATTAAAACAATGTTAATGAACATTTTATAATTTATAAACATCAATAATAAAAACATCATGAAATATAATTTATTAGGGAATACTGGTTTAAAAGTATCTGAATTGTGTTTAGGTACCATGACTTTTGGGGGTGGAAATGGCATGTGGCGAGCCATTGGTCAACTCCCGCAGGATGAGGTAAATCAAATTGTAAAAATTGCTGTAAATGGTGGAATTAATTTTATTGATACTGCCAATGTTTACAGTGAAGGGATTAGCGAGCAAATGACTGGGAAAGCTGTAAAAGATTTGGGTTTGAAACGTGATGATTTAATCATTGCTACTAAAGTGAGAGGGAAGATGAGCGAAGGAACAAATGGAAGTGGTTTATCTAAAAAACACATCCTACAACAAGCAGATGAAAGTTTGCAACGTTTAGGAATGGATTATATCGATTTATATCAGATTCACGGTTTTGACCCCATCACCCCATTTGAAGAGACTTTATCTGCTCTAGATAATTTGGTGAATAGCGGAAAAGTGAGATACATTGGTTGCAGTAATTTGGCGGCTTGGCACATCATGAAAGCGCTAAGTGTTTCTGAAAAAGAGCGCTTTTCGAAGTTTATTTCTTTACAGGCGTATTATACCATCGCTGGTAGAGATTTAGAGCGTGAAATTGTACCGCTTTTATTAGATCAAAAAATGGGCTTAATGGTTTGGAGTCCTTTGGCAGGAGGTTTATTGAGTGGGAAATTTGATAGAAACGCTTCCCCTGAAGATAGCCGCAGAGCCAATTTTGATTTCCCACCGGTGAATAAAGATAAAGCTTTTGATATTGTAGACGCGATGCGTCCAATTGCAGAGAGCAAAGGCGTTTCGGTAGCGCAAATTGCTTTGGCTTGGTTGCTACATCAAAAAGTAGTGAGTTCTGTAATTATTGGGGCTAAAAAAGTCGCTCAGTTAGAAGATAATTTGAATGCTGTTGAGGTAAAATTAACTGAAAATGAGTTAGCTAAATTAGAGGAAGTAAGCAAATTGCCAGCAGAATATCCAGGTTGGATGATAGAGCGCCAAGGTGCTGATAGAAAAGCTTAAGACGACTAAAAGCCTTCCAATTTTTGGGAGGCTTTTTTTATAAATGTGCAGCTTCCCAACCAATAATGGCCGTTTTTCTTGTCGGATTCCACCTATATCCCCCGACATCTCCGGAAGACTGAATCACTCTGTGACAAGGAATTAAATATGCAATTGGATTGCTACCAATGGCTGTACCTACTGCTCTTGAAGCTTTTGGATTTTCAATCTGATGCGCTATTTCTCCATAAGTGCTCAATTTACCTTGAGGGATTTTTAACAATGCTTCCCAAACCTTAAGTTGAAAATCTGTACCTCTCAAATGGAGCTTGATTTTGGGTATTTCTTTCCAATCTTGTTTAAAAATGGAAATGGCATTTTGCTGCATGGGGTCTGGTTGAAGTTTGAAATCAGCATTTGGAAAATGCGATTTTAATTCTGCTAAACTTTGTTGTTCATCATCGGCGAAAGCCATAAAACAAATCCCTTTTTGGGTAGAAGCCACTAATATGTTCCCGAAAGGACTAGGGTAAAAATGATAAACAATCGAAAGATTTTCTCCTCTATTTTTATATTCGCCTGGCGTCATGGCTTCCAAATTCACAAATAGATCATGCAGCCTGCTTGCTCCAGATAATCCGGTAGCTAAGGCAGTATCAAACAAGGTAGCTTCTTTTTGCTGAAGTAATTGTTTGGCATAGCCGATGCTGATAAACTGTAGAAATTTCTTCGGACTTACGCCGGCCCAATCAGTAAATAACTTTTGAAAGTGGAAAGGGCTGAGATTCACCTCTTCGGCAATTTCTTCTAAACTAGGCTGCTGCTTAAAATTTGCTTTGATAAAAGTAATCGCCTTGGCAATTCTTTGATAATCGATATTTTCCTGGATAGTCATCTGCCTCAATTTTAACTAAAATTAGCTTCATTTACTGATGATTTAAACCCGAATCTTGCTGAATTTCATTTTCTCATCAAACAGATAATGTTCATCTTTACGCTAAGATCAAAACCATGAAGATTTTTGCTAAACCTTATCAACTCGAACTGAAATATCCTTTTACCATTGCTAAATTCTCTCGCACATCAACTCCTTTAATGCTTTTAGAAATTGAGCATGAGGGTTTTGTGGGATATGGAGAAGCATCTATGGTGCCGTATATGGGCGAGAGTTTAGAAACGGCATCTGCGTTTTTAAAGAAAGTAGATTTATCACCCTTCACTTTTCCATTTAAAATGGAGGAAATTACAGCTTATTTAGATGATTTAGCTCCAGGGCAACCCGCCATAAAAGCAGCTATTGATATTGCTTTGTATGATTTGACTGGCAAAATTTTAAATCAGCCCTGTTATCAACTATTTGGGTCTTCGCCCGATGATATGCCGCGTACTACTTTTACCATTGGTATTGATACGCCAGAAATCATCATCAAAAAAGTGCATGATGCCCTGGCGAATGATTTTAAACTTTTGAAAATTAAGTTAGGTAGAGAAACGGATAAATTATTGATAGAAACTATCCGTTCTGTGACAGATTTGCCGCTTTATGTAGATGCTAACCAAGGCTGGATTAACAAAGAAGAAGGCTTAGAAATGGCTTTTTGGTTGCAAGAGCAAGGTGTTTTGCTGATTGAGCAACCCATGCCCAAAGAAGATATGGATGGAAATGCCTGGATCACTGACCGCAGCCCTATCCCGATTATTGGGGATGAGGCTGTTCAACGTTTTACAGATGTAGATAAAGCTGTTGGCGTTTATCATGGAATCAATGTCAAACTCATGAAATCAGCAGGGATGTATGAAGCTTCCAGAATGATTCAACAAGCAAAGCGTAAGAATTTAAAGATTTTGATGGGTTGCATGAGTGAAACCAGCGTAGCCACTTTGGCCGGAGCGGCTTTGGCTCCTTTATGTGATTGGGCAGATTTAGACGGTCCTTTTTTAACTTCAAACAATCCATTTCAAATGCCAGTATTTAAGGAAGGACGCTATATTCTTCAAAATCAAGCGGGTTTAGGAGTGATCAAAAAATAAATTACCCTAAAAATTTAATGCTTGTTTATGATTTTTGCTCCGCTCATAAATTTTAACTTTGCGCTTTAAGATAACAAGTCAGATTCTTGGTTTCTTAATCAAGGATTTATCCAAAATTAATTTTAAACAACAACCCGTTATTTATGCTATTATCAAGCAAATAGCGTTTTATAAAACATTGTAATAGAAAATTTTCATGGCAAATAAAGTAAGAGTAAGATTTGCGCCTAGCCCAACTGGCGGTTTACATATTGGTGGCGTAAGAACAATCTTGTTTAATTATCTTTTCGCTAAAAGGCATCATGGAGAATTTATCTTAAGGATAGAAGATACCGACCAAACTCGGTTTGTTGAAGGTGCCGAAGAATATATTTTTAATTGCTTAAAATGGTGCGGTTTAGAGCCGAATGAAGGACCAGAACAAGGTGGTCCTTACGGTCCTTATCGCCAAAGTGAGCGAAAGCCTGTTTATAAAAAGTATGCTGAGCAATTGGTAAAAGAGGGCCACGCTTATTATGCTTTTGATACACCCGAAGAATTGGAAAGTAAAAGGCAGGTAATTGAAAATTTTAGATATGATCATCATACCAGAATGCAAATGCGTAATTCTTTAACCATTCCGCATGAAGCCGTTGAAAGCTTAATTAAAGAAGGAACGCCGCATGTGATCCGAATTAAAATGCCCGAAAATGAGCAAATCCATTTTACAGACATGATTCGTGGCGAAGTGAGTTTTAACAGCAGTGAGGTAGATGATAAAGTGCTTTTAAAAGCAGATGGAATGCCAACTTATCATTTAGCGGTAGTGGTTGATGATTATTTAATGAAAATTTCTCATGCTTTTAGAGGCGAAGAGTGGTTGCCTTCTGCTCCTGTTCATATTTTGTTGTGGAAATATCTAGGTTGGGCAGAGCAAATGCCGCAATGGGCACATTTACCATTAATTTTGAAACCTGATGGTCATGGTAAATTGAGTAAAAGAGATGGACAAAGATTGGGTTTTCCAGTTTATGCCATTAATTGGATAGACCCAAAAACACAGGAAAAAGCTGATGGATTTATGGATGTGGGTTTCTTACCTCAAGCTTTTTTAAATATGTTAGCCATGTTAGGTTGGAATGACGGGACAGATCAAGAGTTGTTTACGCTAGATGAGTTAATCGATAAATTTTCTTTGGATAGAGTGCATAAAGGCGGAGCTAAATTTGATTACGAAAAGGCTAAATGGTACAACGCCGAGTGGATTAAAAGAAGCAGTGCCGAAGAATTATTACCTTATGTGAAGGATGTTTTACTACGTAAAGGAATAGAAAACTTTGATAATCAGTATTTGCAAACCGTAATTGATTTGGTGAAAGAGCGTTGCACTTTACTAACTGATTTTTATCAACAAGCAAGTTTCTTTTTCGAAGCACCTGTTCAGTACGATTTAAATGCTGTAAAGCCTAAATGGGGCAAAGAAAAAGCGGAGTTTTTTAAAGCTTTTGCTCAAAGTTTAGTTGCAGAAAATGAATTAAATAGCGAAGCTTTAGAAGCAAATTTTAAAGCTCTTGCTGCCGAAAAGACCATTAAAGTGGGCGAGTTGATGCTTCCTTTCAGAATTATGTTGGTGGGCGGTAAATTTGGTCCGCAGGTTTTTGATATTGCTTCTTTGCTTGGCAAAGATGAAACCATTTCACGGATTGAGAAAGCATTAACAGCCTTTGAATAATTATCAAGCCTTTTTCAATATTTAGATGTAAACTTTTAAAAATGTTTTTTGATCAGCTCATCAAAAATGCAATAATCAGTGAATAAGAATTAATCATCAGATAACATAACCAACTATTAATCAATGAAATTATTAAGTATTTTTTTTCTATCTTTTTTACTTACTGGGAACGCTTGGTTATTAGATTTTTCTGAAGCAAAATTTATCGCACAAAAAGAGAATAAACATATTTTAATCAGTTTTTCTGGTTCTGATTGGTGTGGGCCGTGTATTCTTATGCATAAAGAAATTTTGGATCAGTCTGCTTTTATAAATTATGCTAAAGACCATTTGGTTTTAGTGAAAGCAGATTTTCCTCGATTAAAAAAGAATCAACTTTCTCCAGAGCAACTGAAGAAAAACAACGATTTAGCTCTAAAGTATAATCCTGAAGGAGATTTTCCACTCACAGTACTAACTGATGCGGAAGGAAAAGTGATTCATATTTGGTCTGGATTTCCGGGTGGTACTTCCGAAGAATTTGTTAAACAGGTAGCGGATACTATCCAAAAAAACGCTTTAAAAAAGTAGCTTTATTGAACAACTGAGGTGGATAAATTTCAATTATATGGAGCAGCAGAATAGCTATTTAACTAAGATCGCTTGTTTGCTTCCCAATCTTATCATCAGGATGGGGATAATTTTTTCTACTACTCTTTTTGTTGCGCTTTCGCCTTTTTCTTGAAAAATCCTTTCAGTAAAAAATTGTGTTGTAAGGCTTCCAAATCTTCATCTAACTTTTTAGAACTACTTTCTAAATTTTTCATGATGCTTTTCACTTGTTCTGCCGTAGGCTGATCATTCAATAATAAGCCGGCAGTATTGTCTGTTTGGTTTAGTTTAGCAGAAGCTTGATTGAGATTCGCAGTCAATTTTGCGGCTGATGCTGCTGTTTTTTGTAATTCATCAACTGAGGATTGTAGCTTAGCAAATACCATGGTATCGGTTAATAATTTATTAGCTAAACCATCTTCTGTATTTAACTTTTTGCTGAATGCGCTTAGCTCTTGAGCCATTTTATCAGCCGCAGCAGTGGTGTTTTTCAGATTTTCTACAATAGCTTTAAAGTTATTTGCTACTTGCTGATCAGCCAATAAAGCGCCTGCAGTTCCTTTTCCATCAACCAAATTGCGGGCTAAAATTCTAAAATCAGAGGTGATATCTACTAAATTTTTATTGTTAACCTGTAAGGTCTTCATAATATCATCCGTGGAAAGCGTATTATTCACCATTAACCGATCACCATCTTCTATAAATGGAAATTTTGGAGAACCTCCATCAATCACTACTATTTTACTTCCAATCAATCCGTCTGAACTGATACTGGCTTTGGCATTCTTGTGGATATATTTTTGAGCTTCTTCTTCTACACTTAAAAATACTTGAACTTGTGATGTTCCGTAAAAATGTAATTTTTTAATAGTCCCGATTTTAACTCCGGAAAACCATACATTATTACCTACTTTAAGTCCTTGAATGTCATCAAAAACAACATTTAAGGTAAAGCTTTTCACGAATGTTTTTTTCTGTCCGCCTAGTGTAAATATACCAATTAGAAAGATAGCTAATCCAATAAGCAAGAATAAGCCAACGGTAATTCCGCGTTTGTTATCAGATAGTTGAGTCATGTCTTATACAATAAAATTATAATCATAAAATGGTTTTATCCTTTCATCATCAGAGGCAAAAACTTCGTCAAAAGTCCCGATTTTTTGAAATTGCCCATCTAGTAACATGGCAATTCTATCTCCTGTTTCTTTTGCGCAAGTTAAATCATGAGTGATGATGATAGAACTGGTATGAAATCTTTCCTGTACTTCATTAATTAAACTATTAATTTCTATACAGGTTATCGGATCTAAACCGGCTGTAGGCTCATCATACAACATAATTTGCGGTTGTAAAATGAGTGTTCTAGCAATTCCAATCCTTTTTCTTTGTCCTCCAGATAATTCTGAAGGCATTTGATGGATGGTTTGTGATAATCCTACCGCATCTAATACTGTTTCAACAGCATAGTTAATCTCACCTTTGGTTAAGTGTTTTCGATTTCTTACTAGTGGAAATTCGAGATTTTTTCTCACCGTCATACTATCGTACAAAGCACTGTTCTGAAAAGAGAAACCTACATTTAATCTTAAAGCCAATAGTTCTTTTGGACCCAATTTGCTCACATCTTTTCCTAAAACATTAACCGTTCCACTGTCTTGTGTTAAAAGTCCAGAAATGATTTTAATTAAAACAGATTTTCCGGTTCCAGACCTGCCCAAAACCACTAAGTTCTCCCGTTCATAAAGGTCTAAATCAGCGCCTTTTAAAACCTCATAGTCGCCAAAAGATTTTTTGACTCCTCGGATAGAGATAACAATTTCAGGAAGTGATTTTTGCGCTGTCATGTCTTAAAAAAGAAGGTAATTTGAGTAGCTACAATTTCTTCAACAAACACTAAAAACATTCCAATAACCACTGCCGAGTTTGCGGCCTTTCCTACGCCCTCTGTACCTCTTGAGGAGTTGTATCCTTGATAGCAACCTACCATACCTATAGTAAAACCAAAAACTATGGATTTAATAGTGGAGGCAGTGATATCTAAGAACGTAATCGAATCTAAAAACGATTGTATATAGGCTATAAAGCTGGTGTTTTCATTAAACATTACGTTTACGAAACCTCCAATTAAACCTACTAAAGCGGTGTAAAAGGTTAAAATAGGAATGGTAACTGTAGTGGCAATCACTCTAGAAATTACTAAAAATTTGAATGGATTGGTTGCCGAAACTTCCATTGCATCAATTTGCTCGGTAACTTTCATGGAGCCTAGTTCTGCCCCAATACTAGAGCCTACTTTTCCTGCAGAAATTAGGGCAGTAAGTAAGGGAGCCAAAGTTCTCAATAAAGCTATTCCTACCAATGAGGGAAGCCATGATGTTGCTCCAAATTCTGCCAAAGAAGGTCGAGACTGTTTGGTAAAAACGATTCCTGTAATAAATCCTGTTAAAGAAATTAAGAGTAAAGAGCGATAGCCTACTTGATAGCATTGCCTGATAATTTCTTTTCCTTCATAAGGAGGAAAAAGAAATTCTTTGAAAAATTTCATTACAAATTGATGAACTCGATACAGTTCGAGGAGCATCTTTTGTAACTTTTTCGAGAAGCTTAATTTCTTTTTTTCCAAAACAAAATATAAATGGAATACAATTGAAGAATATCTTAAATCAATCTAACAATAGTTATTCCAATAATAATCAAAAAATATTTTGCAAAAATAGCCAATAATATGCAGTAATCTTAAAGTGTAAGTAAGCTAAATGTAAGAATCCTTTTAAATCAAAAAGCCCCACCGTTTAGGTAGGGCTTTTTGGTTGGTTGTTTTATGCCAATAGTCTAACTGGCTCTTCTAAAAGTAGTTTTAGTGTTTGCAAAAATGCTGCTCCAGTGGCACCATCTACCACTCGGTGGTCGCAACCTAGAGTTAACTTCATGATGTTACCAGGAACAACTACTCCATTTTTTACAACCGGAATCTGTTGAATAGCACCTACCGATAGGATTGCACCATCCGGAGCGTTAATAATGGATGTAAATTCATCAATACCAAACATTCCCAAATTAGATACGGTGAAGGTAGAACCTTCCCAATCTTTAGGTTGTAGTTTTTTAGCTTTAGCCTTTTGGGCAAAATCTTTTACTTCAGCAGAGATGTGAGATAAACTCTTGCCATCAGCAAAACGAACTACTGGAACCAATAATCCATCTTCAACCGCCATGGCTACACCAATATTGGTATGTTCGTTAAAACGAATTTTATCTCCTCTAAAAGAAGAATTTACCGCAGGATGTTGCTTTAAAGCAATGGCTACTGCTTTTATCACAATATCATTGAAAGAAACTTTAACTGGAGCAATGGTATTGATTTGTGTACGAGCTGCAATTGCACCATCCATATCAATACTTACTGTTAAATAAAAATGTGGTGCGGTAAATAAACTGTCTGATAAACTGCGAGTAATTGCTTTGCGCATTTGGCTTACCGGTTTCTCACTATATTTTTCTTCACCAATGTATTGTGGTAATACTGGTGCAGCAGGAGCAGATTTTTCTGTAGCAGGAGCATTTAAGCTTTCAGCAGCTTTTGTGGCTGGTTTAAATTCTTCAATATCCTTTTTAACAATTCTTCCGCCTTCTGCGCTCCCTTTCACCTCGTTTAAATTGATGCCTTTTTCTTGAGCTAATTTTCTTGCCAAAGGCGATGCTTTCACTCGGCTATCATCTTCTGAAGTATTTGATTTAGATGAAACTTCTTTACTAGGAACTGGGGCAGTAGCATCAGCTGATGATGCTGGAGCTTCTGTTTTTGCTGGAGCAGCACCCCCTTTATCAGCATTTAGCAATGGAGTGATGTCTGTTCCTTCTTTACCTACAATGGCAATGATTCCGTTTACAGGAACCGCTTCGCCTTCTTTTACACTTAAATAAAGTAAGGTGCCTTCTTCATAACCTACTACTTCCATAGTGGCTTTGTCTGTTTCTACATCGGCAAGGCTGTCATCAGCTTTAATTTTATCACCAACTTTAAAATTCCATTTATTGATTACCCCTTCAGACATGGTATCACTTAATGCGGGCATTCTAATGATGGTTGCTGGGATATTTGATGTATCAACCGCAGGAGCTTCTTCTTTTGCAAGAGCTGCCGCTTTATCTTCTACTTTTGCTTCTTCTGCAGGAGCCGGAGCATTATTTAATAATGCTTGATAGTCTTCCCCTTCTTTTCCAATCACGGCAATCAGTGCATCAATGG
The DNA here is from genome assembly GCA_014763615.1 of Sphingobacteriales bacterium. Classification (GTDB taxonomy): domain Bacteria; phylum Bacteroidota; class Bacteroidia; order Sphingobacteriales; family Sphingobacteriaceae; genus Pseudopedobacter. The sequence goes on from JACXVB010000007.1 coordinate 10,872, forward strand.
GCACTGCTTTCCCTTCTTCAACACCTATATATAACAAGGTTCCTTCTTGAAAGGATTCAAAATCCATAGTTGCTTTATCTGTTTCAATTTCTGCAACTACATCACCTGCTTTAATTTTATCCCCAACTTTTTTATGCCATTTTGCAAGTACACCTTCGGTCATGGTGTCACTCATTTTAGGCATTTTTACTGCTTCAGCCATTATTGATTAGAATAATTATGATCGTATGTAAGTAAATATTAATCTTTAACAAAAGGATAATTCTCTTGCATGTAAACATCTTTGTAAAGTTCTTCTGCTTCAGGATAAGGAGATTCTTCTGCAAATTTCACAGCCTCTTCTACCTGAGCTTTAACTTTTGCTGCAATTTCTTCAAACCAGCTTTCATCAGCCCATTTTTCTTTTTCTATATGGGCTTTTACGGTTTCAATAGGATCTTTTGCTTTATACTCCTCTACCTCTTCTTTGGTACGATATTTCTGAGGATCCGACATGGAGTGTCCTTTATAACGATAAGTTCTGATTTCTAAGAAAGTAGGACCCTCACCTTTTCTTGCTCTTTGTACGGCTTCATCCATGGCATTATGTACTGCAACAGGATCCATACCATCTACTGGCATACAAGGCATTTCGTATCCTAATCCTAGTTTGTAGATATCTGTTGTATTAGCGGTTCTGGCTACTGATGTCCCCATAGCGTAGCCGTTGTTCTCGCAAACAAAAACCACAGGCAATTTCCAGTTCATGGCCATGTTAAAAGTTTCATTTAATGAACCCTGACGAACGGCACCATCACCCATGTAGCAAACATTCACATTTTTGGTGCCCAAATATTGTTCTGCAAAAGCAATTCCAGCACCTAAAGGAATTTGACCACCCACAATTCCGTGTCCACCAAAAAATTTGTTGTCTTTATCAAAAAAGTGCATAGAACCACCTTTTCCTTTTGAACAGCCAGTAGCTTTTCCATAAAGTTCGGCCATTGCGGCATTCGGAGACATTCCTTTTGCAATGGGATGGGCGTGGTCTCGGTAAGCAGTGATTAAACTATCATTCTTTTCAATAGCAGACATGGTGCCAGCTATGACGGCTTCTTGTCCAATGTATAGGTGACAAAAACCTCTAATCTTTTGTTGTCCGTATAATTGTCCTGCTTTTTCTTCAAATCTTCTCAAGAGAAGCATCAATTCATACCAGTAAAGGTATGTTTCTTTAGTAATCGCAACTGAACTCATTCGTATATCCTGTTTTTGGGAAAGCAAATCTATCAATATCTATACAAATATAAAACTTGCATTTTTGATATAAATTTTGCCTAAATTGTATTTTACTTAAAAAGTGTTAAAACTTTTAGTGTTTTCTTGCGTAAAACAAACATAAGTTTTAATTTCGCAACAACACAAAATATAATTTTGTTTATTCTGTGACGTTTTATTTCAACAAATATCAATTTTAGAGATAATGAAGAAAGGTTTAGTTTTCATGCTGTTGGTTTTCATGTTGTGCTCAGCAAAAGCTCAAAATTCTACTTCACCTACCGCAACTACCAAAACAGAAGTTTCTGATCCAGATAATTTAGCGAGTCAGTTTTTTTCTCAGGTGATGGGAGTGGCTATATCAGCCACTAGTAATACAAAGATGTACCAGTTTATTTACGATTGGTTAGGCACCCCTTATCGTTTAGGTGGAGACAGCAAAAAAGGAATTGATTGTTCTGGCTTTGCTTACAAATTGTACGATAAAACCTTCAACACAATTATTGGAAGTAATGCCCGTAACATTTTTAGTAGGGTAAATCCTATAAATAAAAGCGAATTACGCGAAGGCGATTTGGTATTTTTTAAAATTCACAGTAAATCCATCAGTCATGTTGGGGTTTATATCGGAGATAATAAGTTCGCACATGCATCCACTAGCCGTGGCGTGATGATTAGTAATTTAGACGAACCGTATTGGCAAAGGTATTTCTACAAAGGAGGTCGGATCTTAGAATCTTTAAAAAGCAATTAATACCTCATTAATTTAAGCTTCGTCTTTAGTAGTTCTAATCAGGCTGATTCCTGTAACAAAGAATATAATTCCCAAAATTCCTAAAACTATACTTGTTTTAATTTCACCAGAGTTTTGTATTACACTAACTGCAGTATAAATCATACCCACAATTCCAAGAATAGTTAATATGGCTCCGAATGTTCTTTTTAAATTCATGATTGATTAATTGTTTTTGAATGTATAAAGACAAATAGCAAGCCAACTTTTATAAATACTATTTCTTTATAAAATATGGGGAGGTTATTTTATTTTTGAAACATGATCAAATACATGGGAGATACTCAAACTCAGGAAGAAACTTTTACGCTTGATGAAATACTGAGTTCATTAAAAGTGATGCATCGTTTAATTCTTTGGAATGATGAAGTGAACACTTTCGAACATGTCATTTATTGTTTGATGAAATATTTAGATTATTCAGAGCATCAAGCTGAAAAAATTGCGTGGACTGTTCATAACGAAGGAAAGTGTGCGATTTTAGAAGGTTCATTTACCGAAATGGAAGTTTATCGAAAAATTCTTCAACAAGAAGGCTTAACCGTTTCGGTGGATTGATTCAGAGATTTAAATCTCAGGTTTATCTTATTTTATTGTTCCTCCCAAGTAATTTATTTGACCTTGTTTCTAAACAGAAGAATTCTTCTAAGTTGAAACCCTGTTTTTGTTTTTAAGGTTACATTAGTGTTAATCAAAGTTAAATTACACGTTTAATTTTTCTGAATTAATTCTGAACCCACCTCTATACTTAATAAAAAGCTAACAGGTATTTAATTTTCTCATAAATGGTTGGAAATACCTTTGAGAAAATTTATAATTAATGATTTTTCGCTACTTCACAGTATTTTTATTATTCGTTTCTACCTCAGTTTTTTCTCAAAATGTTATCAAGGGTAAAATTTTAGATTCTGGTAATGGTGAACAACTTGTTGGTGCTACCGTAAAGCTGGTTGAAATACATCAAAATACCATTTCTCAGTTAGATGGGTCTTTCGTTTTCAAAAATATTAAAAGTGGTAAGTATCACATTCAATGTGATTATGTTGGGTATCATAGTTTAGATACTGCTGTTTACATCAATAAACAGATTGCATTGGTATTTTATCTATCAAAATCTTCAACTTCATTAAGTGAAGTAACCATTATGGCCAAACAAGATGGTGGCTCACAAAGGTATGCTAGAAGAGCAGAACAACAATCTAACAGCGTTGCCAATATAGTTTCAGCAAAAAGTATTCAATTATCGCCAGATATTACCGTTGCTAACGTGTTGCAAAGGGTTTCTGGTGTCTCTATTGAAAGATCAAATACAGGTGATGGTCAGCATGCAATTATCAGAGGAATGGATAAAAGATATAACGGAACGCTTATTAATGGTGTTAAGATTCCTAGTCCAGATAATAGAAATCGTTACGTTCCCTTAGATATTTTTCCGGCTGATTTATTAGATCGTTTGGAAGTTATCAAATCATTAACTCCAGATATGGAAGCAGATGCTAGTGGTGGCGTAATGAATATAGTAATGAAAGACGCACCCGACCATTTAATATTTAATGCAAATGTAGCTAGTGGTTATAGTCAAATCTTCGGACAACAAGATGCCGTGCTTTTTGATAATAAAGTTGTTCAAAATCAGTCTCCAGCAGAGAAAAATGGGTCTGATTATTTAGCTACTGTAAACGATTTTACAAAAGCTAATTATAGCTACCAGCAGAAAAAACTTCCACTCAACACAATTGCAGGCTTTTCTCTCGGAAATAGGTTTTTCAATCAGAAATTAGGCGTTATCGCGGCACTGAGTTATCAAAGTAATTATAGAGGATCTAATTCTATTTTCTTTGAGCCAAGTACACAACCTAATCCATCAGCTAGTCAAAATCAAGATAGTGCACCAGTATTTACCGACGGCTTTTTCAGGACTTATACCAGCCAGCAAACTAGATTAGGCTCGCATCTAAAATTAGATTATCATGTAAATAGCAGAACTTCTTTAAGTTTGTACACCACTTTTCTTCAATTAAATAAGACAGAATATCGCCATTCAGTTGATTCAGTATTGGCTATCCAAAGAGTTGGACCTGGGCAAGGTTTGGTAGAAATAGCGGATAGATCAAGGTATGAGAAGCAAAATATCTTTAATACCACATTCCAAGGTAAAAACAATATTAATGAGAAATTCGACTTTGATTGGTCGGCGGTTTACTCAAGAGCTGGCAGACAATTACCTGATTTTGGTCAGTTAAAAAGTACCCATAAAGCAGGTATTGATGGTAATGGACAAACGTATGAAACTCCATATTTACTATTAGGTTTTAATAGAGATTGGCAACATAATACAGATCAAGACCTTGCTGGTTACCTAAATTTGCATTATCACCCGGTTGTATTTAATCAAAAAATACTGTTTAGTGTAGGAGGCTTGTATCGTCATAAAAATCGTGATAACTATGATAACAAATATAGTCTCACGCCAAAATCTAATTCTGATGGTAGCCCTCAAGTTTATCAAGGTATTGATGCCGCACAATTTGTTTTTATCCCAGCCAGTGCGGGTTATGGTACAGCCGCTTCAAACCCTGGAGTTTATACTTTTGATGAAAATATTGGTGCTGGTTATGGCGAGGTAAAATTTACCGTAAAAAAGAATCTCCAAGTTTTGGGTGGTGTGAGAGTGGAAAGCACTTCTCAAAGTTACGTAACCTCAGCACCTGTTTCGTTTGTAGGGCAATCTGGTTCTATTTCTTACATCGATATTATACATAGTCTTCACTTAAAATACACGCTAAATAAAAATCAAGATTTAAGATTTTCTTATTTTAAATCTATCAGTAGGCCAGCTTATGCAGATATTATTCCTTTTGCTGATGCGAGTACTAGTGAATATTATACACTTAATGGTAATCCAAATTTAAAACATACACAAGTTGACAATCTGGATTTAAGATACGAGGTGTACTCTAGTGGTTTAGATGAATTTATGATAGGAGGGTTTTATAAATATCTCCAAAACCCAATAGAGTTTGCGCTTAAACAAACCTCAACTTCTGGTCAAGAATTAAGACCAGATAATTTTGGAAATGCTACTAATTATGGCGCAGAAATAGTCTTTACTAAGTATCTGGGTCAATGGGGAGTATCTGGAAATTATACTTATACCCATTCTAATATTTCTTCTGATAAAGGATTGTACTATCGAGATCCAAATTCTGGAAATCTAACAACTATTTATGTTCAGCAAGACAGACCTCTTCAAGGTCAGTCGGCACATATTGCTAATTTCTCTCTCCTTTATAAAAATGTAAAAAATGGAATTGACGCTCAAATTGCGGCTGTTTATACCGGAGAGCGTATTGCTCAATTATCACTTTACCGAAATCTTGATTATTGGCAAAAGGCTTCAACTGTATTAGACTTTTCGGCAGAGAAATCTTTGGGATCCCATCTAAAAATTTATGCCAAGGCTAATAATTTATTGAACACTCCCTTTGAGGTTATCATTAAACAACCCAACCAGTTTACATCAGGTAAACTTGCTTTACCAGCACAAAATAATTCTAATTACATCCTTACTCAAAGAGATTTATATCAACCATCTTATTTGTTGGGCTTAAGATATAAACTCTAAATATTAACTATTAAAATCAATAAATATGAAAATTAAATCTTTATCACTTATGTTTTTGACAGTTGGAGCCATGATAATAGCTTCCTGTTCAAAAAAAGAAAATGCGCAAATTTCTACACCTCCTTTACAAGTTGGTGCAACCGTTAGCGATGCTGCACCTTTAACAGGCTCTATTAAAGGAACAATGTTAACAGGTAAAATTTATACCATTAGTGGTGATGTAACGATTAATGAAGGTGATACCTTATTGATTCAGAAGGGAGTAACAGTTAATATGACTAACAATGCAGATATTATTGTAAAAGGCACCTTACTTTCTTTAGGTACAAAAGATCAACCGAATTATTTAACAGTTAAAAACGTAACAAAAACGAGTGATCCCAACGTAAACCCTGCAGATGATCCTGCATATCAAGGTTTATGGACAGGTATCAATTGTGATGTTACTTGTAAACTTTTGGTTTTAAAATGGACTCATATTGAGTATGGAGGAGGAATTTATAGTAATCCACCAGTTGCAGGAACTAAGGCAGGCGACAATTCATTTGTAATTTTATTCCAAAATGTGGACGGTGTTTTTGTAATGGAAGACAGTTGGGTTTATGGTAGTATAGATGATCCGATCAGACTTAAAGGCGGTAAATTTAATTTGATGCGCAACACTTTTGAAAAATGTGGTTTTACAGGCGGCGATGTGATGAATGCAAAAAGTGGTAGCGTTGGAAATATGGCCTACAATCTAATTATCGGAAGTGCAACAACAGGAACAAAGGCATCTAACAAGGGTGGAACGCCAGTACAATCTAATGTAAATATGTATAACAATACTTACGTGAATAGTGGATACAGAAGAGTAGAAAGCGGTAGAGGAGGTTCTATAAATTATGAAGAAGGTGCTAAAGGCCAAGCTTACAATAATTTAATTGTAGATTGTCGTTTCGGGTTTAGAGTAGTAAATGATCCATTAGCGGATACTTTGAATTTAAAATACGGTTACACTTATAATTACAATAGTACTGTTGAAACTGCTAATGAGATTTACCCAACTGGATATATCACTAAACCGCAACCAACAGATGTTCCGGTACCAAGCACATTTTTACCTGCTGGATATCAATTAGGAGCCATTTATGACGGTACAAGCGTAGTAGGTAAAAATGATCCTTTGTTTGTAAACTATCCTTTGCCACAATCTAATTTTAAGAAAATTGCTGCCGTAGGTAATTATGATTTTCACTTAAGTGCAAACTCGCCATGTGCGGGTAAAGGAAATACTACATTACTCACACCGTTAAATGTTGTGCCTGTTGATCCTAACTTTGGTTCATCAGAAATCACTCCTCCGGGAAAAGATATAGGTGCTTTCCAATTAGACGGTTCAGGAAACCATCATTAATAATTAATTTTGCTTTTTTTAGTGTGATGAGCCTTTGGTTCATCACACTTTTTTTATTATGGATTTTAAAAAAATAATTTTCATTAGTCTTTTTGCATTTTCTTTTGTAGCATCATGCAAAAAAGGAGGAGATAGTCAAACTGCTGGTCAAGAAAAAATTGATAGTGTAAATTTTGAGCATGCGCATTATAGTGGCTTAGATATTTTGATAGACAGCAACCTTTTTAAGACAAATCCTGAGGTGTTTGATCTTGAAAACACATCATTAGTTGAGCAAAGTGGTGTAGCTGCTAGTGCGATTAATGATACAGTTTTGTATGTACATCAGGATAATGGGAACTCGCCTGAGGTGTATGTAATTAGTAAAAAAGGCAAAAACATCGGAACAATAATTCTAAACGGAGTTACTAACCGTGATTGGGAAGATATAGCTGTTGGTCCTGGGCCGATAGAAAATCAGAGCTATATTTATGTGGGCAATATTGGTGATAACGATTCGGTGTATCCCGATATCAGTATTTATCGTTTTCCAGAACCAAACTTGGCGGCGTTTTCATCCACAAAAACCATCACTATCACTAATTTTGATAAGATAAGGATGAAATATCCTGATGGTCCAAAAAATGCTGAATCCTTAATGGTTGATCCACTTACCAAAGCTATTTTTATTGCAAGCAAGGAAAGCAATATCTCTAAAATTTATGAACTTCCTTATCCACAAGATATTACAAATCTGTCAAAGCTGAAACCTTTGTTAACCCTCCCTTTTGCTAAATTAACTGCAGGTGACATTTCTTCAAATGGAACAGAAATTTTATTGAGAAGTACCGGTGGAGTTTGGCTTTGGAAAAGAAATCCTGAACAAAGTGTTGCTCAGGCATTAATGTCCACACCAGTGATGATTCCAGTTCAATTGGGCTATCAAGGAGAAGGAATTACATTTTGTCATTCTGGTAGTGGTTTTTACACTTCTTCAGAGGTGCCAAAAAAAGGTAACATTCCGCCTTCAATTAAATTGTATCAAAAGAAATAATCATTCTTTTTAAATGCTGTTTACTGCATAAAAATCTGTAATAATGTGGTTACTGTATCCTAAAAAGTAAAACATGGATGCACTTTTGCGGTTTAAAAGGCAAACAGAAAGAAAAGAATGAAACTTAAAATAATATTTACCTTATTAACTATCTTGGTATTTAGTATTAGTTCTTTTGCACAAAATTCATCCTCAGCAAAAGGAACTAAGATAACGGGTACCGTTGTAGATGCTAAAAGCGGTGAGCCTTTAACTTTTGCCACAATAGCACTACAAAATGCCAAAGACGGTAAAGCAGTTAAAGGAGGGCAAACAGATTTAGACGGAAAATTTACTTTTGAAAACATCAATGCTGGATCTTACCTATTAAAAGTAAGTTTTGTGGGCTATGCCAATTTTTTGCAAACCATTAAAGTAATTAATCAACCAGTAATTGCCTTAGGAGTTTTAAAAGTAGAGAAGAGTAAAAATTCTATGTTAAATGAAGTAGTGGTTACCGGAAAGAAAAATGCCATAGAATTAGGGATTGATAGAAAGGTTTTTAATGCCGAACAGAGTATAGTATCTAAGGGAGGCTCAGCAACAGATTTACTCGCTACTGTTCCATCTGTTCAAGTAGATATTGATGGTAATGTGAGTTTAAGAGGCACCAGCAATGTAAAAATTATGATTGATGGCAAGCCTTCTACTTTTGGTGGTGGAGATATTACTTCTTTATTGCAATCATTACCGGCAAGCGCTATCGAGAAGGTAGAACTAATTACGAATCCTTCTGCAAAATATGACCCTGAAGGTCAGTCGGGTATTATTAATATCGTTTTAAAGAAAAATGTAAGACTAGGAATCAATGGAAATTTAGCCTTTTCAGGTGGCAGGTATAACAACTACAACGCCAACGGAAGTTTAAATTTTAAAAACGAAAAATGGGATTTTAACACCAATTATAGTTACCGAGATGGCACAAGAGTAGGCAACGGGATTACCAATACGCAGTTTATCAACTCTTCCACTCCGAATTTAAATTCTAGCTCGCTTTATAACAGAAATTACCTTAGCCATACCGCTAAAGCTGGTGCGGCTTATTCTTTTACAGAAAATACACAATTAGGTATTTCTGCTGATTTAAACATCAGAAACGAAAATAACTATGAAGGGATTAACCAACTTTTTTATTATCAGAATAATGCAAATCAAGATTATGGAATCGGAAAAAATGACCAATTAGAGCATAGAAATGGTTACGATGTAAATCTTGATTTCTCTCATAAGTTTAAGAAAGACACCAAAGAAGTTTTAAGGGCTAACCTAAGTTTCGGAAATAGCGACCAAACTCAAAACGAAGCTATTTTGCAAAATTATTTTGATGCAAGTGGTAATTCCTCAGACATTAGACCAGCATCAGACAGACAGAATAATGTAAACGAAGGGAATAAAAACTATAACATTCAGGTTGATTACAGCAAACCTTTGGATAAGGATAGCAAATTAGAATTGGGTTACAGAAGCACCCTTAAGTATAATACTGTTGATCAAGTTTCGGATACTTTAAACTTCAACAATCAAACTTATCAGAAAGATAATTCTTTAAGTAGCTTGTTTAATTTGGATGATATTGTTCATGCTGTTTATGCAAATTATCAAAATCAAATCACTAAAAATTTCGGTTTGCAATTTGGTTTAAGAGCAGAGCAGGCTTATCTAAACACCAACATCACCGGAACGGATATTAATGGTGGTTATTTGAGCTCGCCAGGGAGATTAAAATATTTCAGAGTTTACCCAAGTATTTATTTTACGCAAAAATTTAAAGGCGATCATCAGCTTCAATTGAGTTACAGCCGCAGAGTAGATAGACCAAGAGGTTGGCAGGTTAACCCTTTCCCTGATGTGGATGATAGATATAATATCAGGATTGGTAACCCTAACTTAAAGCCAGAAGATGTTCATTCTTTTGAGTTAAGTTATGCAAAATTTTGGCCGCTGGTTACCTTTACTTCTTCTGTTTATTTCCGTCAGGTAAATGATGTGGTGCAAAGCTTAAGAGAAAACAATCCAGAGGTGATTGGAGGAACCATCTCTCGCTTTTATAATATAGCCAGAAATCAGGCGGTGGGTTTAGAGCTCATCAGTAGAGCCGATATTACTAAAAAGTGGAACCTTACTGGAAACCTTAATTTATATCAGTCGTACTTTAAGGGAGATAGTAACTTAGGAATTAATGATAATTCTGGTTTCAACTGGAATGGAAATTTGACCACCGGCATCACCTTACCTAAAAATTTATCAGCACAAATCAGCTATTTCTATTCAGCCCCAAGAACCATGTCGCAAGGAAGAAGTAAAGAGGTTTCTAGTTTAGATTTAGGTTTGCGATATGATATCTTAAATAGAAAAGGAAGTTTATCTTTTAATGTGAGGGATTTAACCAATTCTAGAAATTGGAGTATGCTTACTACAAACACCTTATTTACGCAACAATTTGAGCGTGGAGGATGGGGTCAGATGTACAACCTTACTTTTAGTTACCGATTTGGCAATCAGAACAACTCTCAGAAGAGAAATCAGAAAAGAGATGTCCCTGCACAAACGGATGATGAAGGTGGTTTTTAAACGCTATCATGTATTTAAAGTCTTGTAGAAACACAAAACTTTCATCAAGTTTTTCATCCCTAAGCTGATAACTTGTAATTACTTATTACGCTGTAAAATAAGCCTAATGAATGATACAACCTTAAAAAATAAAAACAGATTTTTTTAACGCGATGCGAAATAGCAATGGTTTCCATTGTTTTTATCAGTTGATGAATTAGAAATAGCAGGCGGTATGATCCCTGCCTTTAACTGGTAATCGAAATTGTAAAGAAATTTCATGAGTACCACGTTGTACCTGAGCTAATTTAGTGGTGGTAAAATCATAAGAATATCCCAACTGCAAATCAGGAGTAATATAAACCGCTGCTAGTGCATCAAAAGAATCTGCCGAGCGATAAGATGCGCCCAACCAAAGTGTCTTGCTAAATAAAACACTTGCATTTAAATCAAATTCCATTGGCGAACCATTAACATACTTTACTAATAAATTAGGTTTTAACGTCATTTGATCATTGAGATCTAATAAATATCCAGCTTGGAAAAGATAGTGTGGCCGATAAGCTGATTTATTATTTGGTTGAGCTATTGCACTGATATCTCTGTAAAAGAAATGAGGAGAAGAAAGCCCAACATAGTATTTATCAGAAAATAACATCACGCCCCAGCCAACATTAACCCGCATCCCACTTTCATTTTGAAAAACAGGATCGTTAGCAGATGCAGGGCTTTGGGCGTAAATTTCTGAATATGCTGCCGAGTAATTGCTAATTCCGCCATTTATACCTGCGGCTAAATAAGAGGATAAACCTACCGGAACTCTTTGGGCAATGCTTATATCGCCTCCGGTTTCTCTTATTACTTCTCCAATTTGGTCATTTACTAAAATTGCTCCAACAAACGTATTCGATTCTTTTATTGGAGTATGTATAGAAATGGTTTGGGTACGCGGCGCACCCTTAAAACCAACCCATTGCTGGCGAGCTAAAGCGGTAAAAGTTAAAGATTCATCAAGACAAGAATAGGCAGGATTAATGGCTAAAGTATTAAACATGTATTGGGTGTACATTGCCTTTTGCTGTGCTTTCGCAATAGAGCAAATAAACAATAGCATACATGCAAAGATTATCCTCATTTTCTTCCTCTGATAAATTCAGTACGAAATGTTTTCGAGTTCTTTGAAGATGAATTCTTAAAACCAATTATTCCGAGTGCGTTACTGAATTGTGTTAGGTCTTTTTACGAGCAAAATGCCTTAAGGTTACCAGAAATGTGGAAATTAACCGTGATACAAATTATTTAAGGAAATTGAAATTCAGTAGCTTAAACTTGAAAATCAATAATTTTTAAGCAGATTATTTTAAGAATTTAAATAGCTAAACGATAAGCAGACGAAATCGTTTTATGAAGATTTTTCACATTATTTAAATCGCACGGTTACTCTGGCTTTTTGAGGAGTTCCATTTTTTGCACCACGCCAAGCATGATAGTCTTTGACTAATTTTAAGGCCAAATCTGAAGCTTCAGGACTAAAACTTTTGAGGATTTTAAAATCAGTTAATTTACCTATTGCTGTAATGGTAAATTGAACTACCACTCTTCCCTTTTCTTGGCTGGGTAAATGAGCTTCGCGATCTAAATATTTCCTGAAAGTATGCCAACCACCATCGGGTTGGGCGAGCGTGTTATTGTCTATATTTTGTTTACTGTAATCTATGGAAACAACTTCTGAAAAGGCTTTATTATCTGGTTTTAAATCAATCTTTAATGAATCTTTAGTGTTTACAAGCAGTTGTTCTGTTAAAAAGCCAATGTATTTGGCTTCTATTTTATCCTTGTATTTTCCTGATAAAGTAAAGTTTCCTTTTTCGTCTGATAGGGTTGAGTTACCATTTGATAAATCAGTAATCTGTACTCCCGGAAGTGCATCTCCAGAAGTAATATCAGTAACTTTCCCTTTTATAATATCAGTTAAACTCACTTTCATTTTGGCAGCAGTAACACTATTAGCGGTCGTTTTATTTTCTGAAGTTGCAGAGAGGTCTTCTTTAGATAAGGCAGAAATATCCGTTACTTTTAAGTCTCCTAAATGAACAGTATCAGCATTTATTGCATCTGCTAAAGGCTCTAAGGAGATTTCGTCAGCTGGTGAATAGGCTTTTGTCGAAGCTAATTTTTGAGTTTCATTGCTAGTTAAAGCAGGAGATTTATCTAATAAATCTTCTGTATTTTCCGCTGCTTTATCATTATCAATTTTTATTTTAACACTTTCAGGCAAGCCTTCTTTTTGTTGAAGCTCGCTAATGGCAATGGTTTGATTTTCTGGAGTTTGATTTAAGTAGATACTCAGTACGCTTATCCCGATAATCACAGAAGCTGCAATTCCCCAGTGTTTTAATCCCCAGTTAATGGCAAATATTTTATCCTTTTTCTTGATGCGATGATCTAGCTTGTTTTGGAGATTTTTTAAAATAGATGGATCCATTCCAGCTCTTTCAAATCCATCTAAAGCGTCCCGAAGGAAAGGATCGTTCAAAGCCCTAGCTTCTAGCTCTTGCATGGCCGCAGGACTCAGTTCGCCGCTTAGGTATTTGCGGATAATTTCAATATCATATAGCTCTTTATTCAAGGTTTTTCTCCATGCAAATTTTCAAATTCCTTTTTCCGTTTTGGATATAGCTCTTCACTTTATTCAGTTCAAAACCAGTTTTTTCCGCTACTTCCTGATAACATTTTTTCTGGAGATAAAATAAATCAATACTCAGTTTTTGTTCTAAAACCAAAGTTTCTAAACACTTCTCCATCAGTTTTAATTGCAGCTCTTTATTAGTGTTATCTTCATGATGAAAATTGTATTCATTTTCCATAAAGCGCTCATCAATAGTTAGCATTTCTAGCTGCTTATTTTTACGTAATTCCATTAAGCAATGGTTTCTGCTTAAAACGTAAAGCCAGCTTTTAAAATTCTTCACCTCATGGTTTTTTAACTTATCGATAAGTTGCTCAAAAATTAACATCACGGCATCTTCGCTATCTTCTTTCTCCTTCAAATATTTCAAGCAAACACCATAAATTAAAGGCATATAAGGTTCAAATAACTCCCCTAAAACCTCTAAACTTCCTGATTTTTGATAATCAGCAATAAGTTGTTTCTCTTTATTTTCTGGTTGATATCTTTGCAATAGAGTACGAGGTATGAGCTATCAATAATAAAGAATATTTAATGTTTTACTGAATTTTGTTTTCATGTAAAGCTTTGATATGGTTTTTACGTAAACGATTTTCAATTTGTGACAATTTGAAAAATAGTAATTTAAAATAAGTCTTTAAGATTTAGCGTTTGACCTCGATGGACATTTTGCAAATGCTCATTTTTTATTAAAAAATAAATAATTTAGCACAAACAGAATATTAGACAGATATCATGAAGAAGATAAAAATCATTACCCTATTAAGTTTGATGGCCATTTCAACAGCTTCTTTTGCCCAGCTAGGTAAATTGTTAGATAAGGCGAAGGCTGCTGCAACAGGAAATACATCAAGTTTAAACCCCGCGGATATTGCTACGGCTTTAAAGCAAGCATTAGAACAAGGAACTTCAAAAAGTGCTGATTTACTTTCTAAAGAGAATGGTTTTTTTGGAAATGCGGCAGTGAAAATTTTATTCCCGCCAGAAGCTCAAAAAGCCGAAGCTACTTTAAGGAAATTAGGCTTAAATAAAATGTGTGATGATGCCATTTTGAGTTTTAACAGAGCAGCGGAAGATGCTGCAAAGGAGGCAAAGCCAATCTTTATTTCGGCCATAAAAAACATGACTGTGAATGATGCCAAAAGTATCTTAACAGGTCCTAATGATGCGGCAACCACTTATTTTAAGAAAACTACTACTGATTCTTTAGCTAGAGTTTTTGAGCCAATTATCCAGAAAAGTATGGATAAAGTAGGGGCAACTAAATATTATACTGATGTGGTAGAAAGATACAACAAAGTACCTTTTGTATCTAAATTAAACCCAGATTTAAAGGCTTATGTTACCCAAAAAGCAATTGAAGGCTTGTTTACAGAGGTGGCTCAAGAAGAATTAAAAATAAGAGAAAATCCTGCTTTTAGAACTACAGATTTAATGAAAAAAGTGTTTTCATCTGTAGAGAAGCAATAAAAAGTATCACCTACATTGAAAAAGCAGAATTTATTTCTGCTTTTTTTATTTCAATTCAAATCTTGTGGCAGTATAATTGTATTCTTTACAGAAAATATGAAAAAATTTAACCTCGCTTTTATGGTTGCTTTTAGTATAGGTTTAAGTAGTTGCGATACACTTAACCAGTACGCAGGTGCTTTAAATACTGCTTTAGGCACCCCATCGCAAACCGAAATGAACCAAGGTTTAAAACAAGCCTTAGAATTCGGAACTAATGAGAGCGCCAGTCAACTTTCTGCAAAGAATGGGTATTTTGCAAATCCAACGGTCAAAATTTTATTTCCTGCTGAGGCACAAAAAGTAGAAAATACCTTACGCTCTTTGGGTTTAAATTCGCTTTGCGATAATGTGATTTTAAGTTTGAATAGAGCCGCTGAGGATGCTGCAAAACAGGCTAAGCCTATTTTTGTGGATGCCATCAAACAAATGTCTTTTCAAGATGTGACCAATATTCTTTTGGGTCAAAATGATGCAGCAACATTTTACTTTAAAAGAACCACTAGCACAGCTTTAGCTGAACAATTTAAACCTGTAATTGCCAACAGTCTTAATCAGGTTGGAGCCACAAGATATTGGACTGATGTGAGCAGCACTTATAATAAAATACCTTTAGTAAAACCTATTGATACAGATTTGGCTGTTTATGTTACTCAAAAAGCTATAGATGGTTTATTTGTAGAAATTGCTCAAGAGGAGCTTAAAATTCGTCAAAATATTTCTGCCAGAAGCACCCGATTATTACAAAAGGTTTTTGCTTACGCAGATCAGCGTAAAGTAGGAAATTAAAAAAATCTGGCTTGAATTTCAAGCCAGATTTTTTTGTTTAGATTTTCTCCTTTTGTTTTGCTTCCCAAGCGTCCATTTTTCTTTCGAAAACATCCAAAGGCATTACGCCGTCTTTTAAAACCTCATCATGGAAATCAGATAAGCTAAATTTATCACCTAAATCTTTTTCGTATTTAGTTCTCAGTTCTCTAATCTTCAGAGCACCTGTTTTATAAGATAAAGCCTGAGCAGGAATTGCCATATAACGCTCAATTTCTGCGGTAGCACCCTCCTTACTAATCGCCTCATTGTCCATCATATATTTAATGACTTCTTCTCTGGTCATTCCTTTGGTGTGCATACCAACATCCACTACCAAACGAATAGCTCTATGCATTTCATCGCCCAAAGCACCCATATATTGATAAGGGTTGGTATATAAACCCAATTCTTTTCCTAAAGATTCGGAATATAAAGCCCAACCTTCGCCGTAAGCACCATACCAAGCAAAACGACGGAATTTTGGAAGACTGGTGTTTTCTTGTTGTAAAGAAATTTGATAATGATGTCCTGGAATAGCTTCATGCAAGAATAAAGACTCCATTCCTGAGGTGATATTAAATTTGGTCGCATCTAAAATGGGAACGTAAAATACACCCGGACGGGAACCATCTGCTGAACCTTGATTGTATTCGGCACTAGCGGATGCTGCTCTGAAAGCCTCTGTTTGTCTGATTTCAAATTTAGTTTTAGGCACTTTACCAAACATGGTCTTTAAATGAGGAATCATGATTTGATGGATATGCTCGAAAGAATCCAAAACTTCTTTCGGAGTTTTGAAAGGCATAAATTGTTTATCAGTTTTCATAAACTCAAAGAAATCAGCTAAATCGCCTTTAAAACCTACGGCTTCTTTGGTTTTCTCCATTTCAGTTCTGATGCGTTTTACCTCATCCAATCCAGTTTGATAAATTTCATTAGGGGTCTTGTTTGTGGTGGTCCAAAATCTGATGAGGTAAGCATAGTATTTGTCGCCACCAGGAATGCCAGAAATACCCGTAGTAGTTCTTGCTTTTGGCAGATATTCAGTTTTCAGAAAGTCGCCTAACTTTTTATAAGTAGGCACTATTTCAGTTTTTATAGCTGCCACATAAGCATCTGTGATTTGCTTTTTATCTGCTTCAGAAAAATCTTTGGGTAAGTTTTTAATCGGATCGTAAAATAAACTTTGAGTTGGATTTGTAACTACCATAGCTTCCATTTGTGGTATCATTTTTACCACCAAGGCTTTAGGCAATACTGTTCCATCGGCCATGCCCGCCTTAAAATTAGAAATTGCAGTATCGGCCCAAATGGTAAAAGAGGAAACCCTTTTTAACCAATTTTGATAATCTTTAACGGTTTTAAATGGCTGATTTCCCGCTCCTGAGCCCAATTGCCCCATCGTAATAGGCAAACCCCAAAACTGTTGAAATGGGATTTCCCAAGAGGCTTTGTAGGTAAAACCTTCCAAATTCATCTCCATTTCTCTTTTAAAAATATCGTAAGAGATTTTATCATTATCATCCAAATCTGCTCTGTTATAAGTTTTGATTTTATCAAGATAGGTTTGATAAAAAGCTTTGGCAGAATCTCTGAAAGGAGCAGAAATATCATTAGGTAATTGATCATTGTATCGATTATCTCCTTGAGCCGTAGCCTCTAAAGGATACAATTTCATTCGATCTTCGAAATACTGATCAAACATCTTAGCCAATTCTGGATTGCCTGCTTTGCTTTGCTCCTTTTGCTTACAGCCGAATAGGCTGAAAACTGCAAAAGCAGCGATGAGGATTTTTTTCATTATTTAAAGTTTAGAAAGTTAAAACTAATTAATTTTAGATTAGAATAGGGATAGAAAAACGATAATTCATCGTAACATTTAACATGATAAATCCAAAAGAAAACTTTTGATAAAAGGAGGTGCATTCAAGTAATAAATGCACCATTGCCGAGAAAACAGCTCAAAAACTTAATAACCAATAATTAAGCGTACCTTCGCTCAAAATAAGAAGTTCGCCAGTTTCAAAAAATTTATGATGATCTATGGTTTACTTCAAAAAACTATAGATGACATTTCAAGAATTACAATTGATAGAGCCTATACAAAAGGCACTAAAAACACAAGGATATACACATCCCACACCTATTCAGGCTCAAGCAATCCCACAATTATTACAAGGTAAAGATTTGCTAGGCTGCGCACAAACTGGCACCGGAAAAACAGCAGCATTTGCCATTCCGATTTTACAATTATTGCATCAGCAAGGTCCGCAACCTAAAGGTTCAAGGAAAATTAAAGCTTTAATTGTTACGCCAACCAGAGAGTTAGCCATACAGATTGATGAAAGTTTTGCAGATTATGGTAAAAATCTTCATTTAAATCATACCGTGATTTTTGGTGGCGTAGGGCAAAAGGCACAAACCGATGCTTTGCATAAAGGCGTAGATATTTTAATTGCTACACCGGGTAGATTGTTAGATCTCATGAATCAGCGTTTCGTCAGCTTAAGAGATATCAATTTTTTTGTTTTAGATGAGGCGGATAGGATGCTTGATATGGGTTTTATCCATGATGTAAATAAAATTATCGCGGCCTTACCGCAAAAAAGACAGTCGTTATTTTTCTCGGCTACGATGCCTCCGGCAATCACTAAATTAGCAAACACCATTTTAAATAACCCTGTTCGGGTGGAAGTTACCCCCGTTTCTTCTACCGCAGATACCATTAATCAGTTCTTGTATTTTGTGGATAAGAATAAAAAGAACGATTTGCTTCTGCATGTTTTGGAAAATAAAGACATAGAAACAGCATTGGTATTTACACGCACCAAACATGGTGCGGATAAAGTGGTGAAGGTTTTGGCTAAAGAAGGTATCAAGGCGGCAGCAATTCATGGAAATAAATCTCAAAATGCTAGGCAAAATGCTTTGGCTGATTTTAAAGCTCAAAAAATAAAAGTCTTAGTAGCTACTGATATTGCCGCTAGAGGAATTGATATTGATGAATTAGCTTATGTGATTAATTTTGAAATTCCGAATATTTCTGAAACTTATGTGCATAGAATAGGGCGTACCGGAAGAGCAGGAGCAAACGGAACAGCCTTATCTTTTTGTGATGCCGAGGAAAAGGAATATTTAAAGGATATTGAAAAGCTGATTAGTAAAAGTATTCCTGTGATTAAAGATCATCCTTTTCCATTTACAGGCTTTATTCCGGCAAAAAAGGAAAATGATTTTAGGCATCAAAAGCCGAAACAAAATCATTTTAAGAAAGCAGAGGATCATCATCAAACATCAAGATCTCCAAAGAAGTATTTTAAACAAAAACCATCCAGAAAGGATTAAGCATTTGAGAAACTGAAACACAGGTATTTCTGTCAGAAATTAATGTATTTATTTTGTTGCTAAAAGTTTGATTTATTTTTAATTTTATTGAAGAAAAAGAGAACCAAAATCTTTTTCGCTCGTATTAGTAATCACAGCTATTGTGCTAATTGCTGTGAGAAAGATTTTTAAATCGCATTGAGAAAATAGATTTAAAGTCTTTTCTAAGTTTTATTGTGTAAAATACCCGGACTCAGAACGTGAGTTCGGGTATTTATATTTTCGGCCATTCCTGTAATATAGATTTTTCCCCTTCTTTGGTCTATAAATACTTGGCTTTAGGCTTTTTTTTGCAATAAATGGGTTAGATTTTAATTTACTTGCTTCATTATTTCCCTTAGTATTAGCTTTTAAAACTCGGGGTTGATTTTTACAAAAATGAAAAAATTAAAAATTTCCAGCTCCAGTATTCAACTTTTACTGTTGCATTTGGTGTTTTGGATTCTATTGGTACTCCCGCCGTTTTTATTTAGGTATAATGCTCCTGAAAGTAGATTTTCGGATTATTCTTTGTATCGATTTTTAATCAACAATGTACTTTTGGCAGTGATTTTTTATGTCAATGCTTTTTATCTTTATCCAAATATTTTCAAAAAGAAAGGCATAAGTTTATACATCATTTCTCTCCTTGTAATCATTGTATTATCTTGGTTTTTCTCTCAATATGTAGATATTCATTTATTTCCGTCAAGACATAAGTGGGGCCGACCGTTTTTCTCTAATCTTATTTCCTACATTTTTATTTTAGGAACCAGCTGTAGCTATCGCATTGTGATGGACCATATCCAACTACAAAAAGAGAATAAGGAAAAGGAGACTGAAAACTTAAAAACTGAGTTGAGTTTTTTACGCTCGCAAGTGAGCCCACATTTCATGTTCAATGTGCTCAACAACTTGGTTTCTTTGGCTCGTAAAAAGAGTGATAAAATGGAACCCGCATTATTACAGCTATCCTCCTTGTTAAGGTATATGTTGTATGAAGGAAATCATGGGAAAATTAATCTGAGTCAAGAAATTAATTATTTGCAAGGCTATATTGACTTACAAAAGTTGAGATTTGGAGATGATGTGGTAGTGAATTTTGAAGTGATAGGTAATCCGGATGGTTTGAAGCTAGAGCCGATGTTGCTTATTCCATACGTAGAAAATGCTTTTAAACACGGTATGGGAACCATTCTCAATCCAAAAATTGAAATTAAACTAGAGATAAAAGATAACACTTTATGGTTTGAGGTAGAAAATGATATCCAACCCATTGGCGAAAGTAAAGACAGTAGTTCAGGGATTGGTTTGGCTAACACACAAAGACGATTAGATCTTTTATATAAAAATCATTATACCTTAGCCATTTCAAAAGAGGCCGAGCGCTATTTGGTGAAATTAAAATTGCAGATGAATGATTAGGTGTTTAATTGTAGATGATGAGCTTTTAGCCAGAGAATTGATGGAAGACAATGTGGCGCAAGTTCCTTACTTAGCATTAGCCGGAACTTGTAAAAATGCCATGCAAGCTATTGATTTACTCCAAAACGAAAAAATTGATCTACTTTTTTTAGACATCCAAATGCCGGGTTTAAGTGGTTTACAAATGATTAAAAGCCTAGTTAATCCGCCGATGATTATTTTGGTAACTGCTTATGAGCAATATGCTTTAGAAGGTTTTGATTTAGATGTGATAGATTATTTATTAAAACCTGTTCCTTTCGATCGTTTTCTGAAAGCCACCAATAAAGCTTATGATTTATTCAATTTAAAGCAGCAGAGCTCAAATGAAACTTCTATTCCAAACCAAGATTATCTTTTTGTAAACGCCGATTATGGGCATATCAAGATTAAATTAGAAGATATCGAATATGTAGAAGGTTTAAAAGATTATATCAAAATCTACTTAATTCATTCAGAAAAGCCAGTTATTACTAGGTTGAGTATGCGTTATTTAGAGGAAAAACTAAGCGGCGAAAGCTTTTTAAGAGTGCATAAATCATTTATTGTTTCTTTAAATCATATGAGCGCTTTTAAACGTAATCATGTGTTTTTACCACATAAAGAAATTCCGGTTACAGATCATTATCGCGATGCTCTAATGCAGCATATCGCTAAAAAGAATTTGTAATCAAATCTCATCAAATCTCCATTTTATCTATTTTTTACAGGCTTAGGTATCTTAAGTAATAATAATGCTTTTGGCATGCTTAAACTTGTGGCATCAAAAATTGTCAATCGTACATATTAAAAATGAAAAAGATATTTAGATTTTTAGTTTGCTCTGCCGTTGCTTTGGCAGCAAACTCATCATTTGCACAAGAGATTATTCCTGTTGCGCCCGCTAATCTTAAAATAGACGGCAAATTAGACGTGTTTTCTGATTCTTTAGCTAATTATGATAAAAGCTCAAAAATCCATTATGCGTTTGCTCATGATGCCAATAATTTATATGTGTTTATCAAGGCCAATGGTCAGCAAGAGCAAAGTAAAATTATGGCTGCCGGAATTAGTGTTTCTGTAAATAATAAAGGGAAGAAAAAGGAAACTTCTACTATTACTTTTCCTGTGGTAGATAAGGCTGCGATGGTGAGTGAATGGCGAAATAAAGTTGCTCAAAGTAGAAATAATAGCGGTTCCAAAACAAATCGCACACCCGAAGAAAGTGTAGCGATGAGAAAGGAAACGAGAAATAAAATGCTTAATCAGTACAAAGAAATTAAAGTGAGTGGTTTAGAAGGTATCAGCATGGAAAGTGTTTCTATTTATAATAATTACGGTCTTAAAACTGGGATTAATTTTGATGCTCAAAATAATTTAATTTATGAATTAGCCATTCCTCTGAAATTGGTGAGGGTAAGTTTAGATAATGAAATCGCAATCAATATTAAGCTTAATGGGATTGAGATTCCAGAAAATAGAGGTCAAGGAGATGGCCAAAGTCGCCCTTCAGGTGGTTACGGCGGTGGACGAAGTTTTGGTGGCGGCGGCTACGGCGGTGGTCGTTATAGTAGTGGACAAGGCGGAGATTTCTCATCCATGTTTACTTCATCCGATTTTTGGGTGAAAGCTAAATTTGCTCAATAAACAACTATCCTTAAAAACAATCAGAAAAATTAATCATGAAAAAATTACTCCTTATGGCTTTTGGTTTGCTGATGTTGCAAACAGTTAAAGCCCAAACCAACATTGAAGTCAGTGGAATTGTAAAAGATTCTACCGATAATACTGTAATTGGAGCTTCGGTTAAATTAGCTACTGCAAAAGATACGATATCGGCTGTTACCAATGTAGATGGAATTTTTGTCTTTAACAACGTAAAATCTTCACAGTTTTCGCTAAGCATTTCTGCTTTAGGTTATCAAACAGTTAAAAAGAGATATTTATATGATCCTACTTCTTCTCGTTTAGTTTTAGATCCCATCATCATGAAAAACGATACCAGAGTTTTGGGCGAAGTGGTGGTTAATGGAACGCCAGATGTTACGGTAAAGGAGGACACTTTAGAGTATAGGGCAGACGCTTACAAACTCAAAGAAAACGCTACTACAGAGGATTTATTGAAAAAACTACCAGGAGTTGAAGTAGATAGAGATGGAAATGTTACCGCTCAAGGAACGCAGATTACCAAGATACGTGTGAATGGAAAGGATTTTTTTGGTGGAGATGTAAAAACAGCAACTCAAAACCTACCTGCAGATTTAATTGAAAAAGTACAAGTGGTAGATGATTATGGCGACCAAGCTAATATTACCGGAGTAAAAGATGGGGACCCCACAAAAGTATTAAACTTAGTCATCAGGCCCGATAAGAATAAAGGCTATATGGTTAACGGAACTTTTGGTGGCGGAAATGAAAGTCGCTATCAAGGTTCTGTGTTTGCTGCTAGTTTTAATAATAATCAACAAATATCTGCTTTGGGGAATCTTAACAATACCAATGCAAATATTTTTAACCTTACACAAAGTGGCAGTGGGGGAAGTTTTGGAAGAGGGCGTGGCGGTTTTGGAGGAGGAAATAATAGCGGTTTAACCGATGTAAAATCCTTTGGTTTAAATTATAGAGACCAATGGTCAAAGAAAATTACGGTTTATGGAAGTTACAGCTTTGCCTATAATAACAATAATACCTTAAACAACAGTCTTCAGGTTTTAACTTCTCCAAACGGATTGGTGAACAATGGAAATAACGGTAATTCTAGTTATATTTCTAACAACCATCGATTTAATTTTAATATGGAGTATAGAATAGATACTTTAAATTATCTTAAAATTACACCAAACTTCTCTTATGGAAATAATGATGGTAATTCATTAAGTGATTTTAATATAGCTTCTCAAAACAGTACGAGCAACGGAAATGAAATTAACTTGAGTAATTCAAATACACCAAATGTAGGTTTTGAGTTTCTTTACAATCATCGTTTTGGAGCGCAGCCTAGAAATTTATCATTAGACGGACAATATAGCTCTCAAACTTATAAACAGAATACAGATGTTACCAATAGCTCTGTAGCTTATACCTCAAGCGGACAAACAGATTTATACCAACGTCAGCTTAATAGTGATAATAACAACAATGATAATTGGCGTTTAAGGCTTTCTTATACAGAGCCTCTAACGAAAACTAATTTTTTAGAGTTTAATTACACGTTTAGCCAAGCTAAAATTGATAATAATCATTTGGTTTTGAACACCGATAATGTTACTGTTGACCCAACCATTAGCAATGACCAAAGTAATTATTATAATTATACTTTTACCACCAATAGGTTTGGAGCCAATTATCGGGTAAACCAAAAAAAGTATAACTATACTATCGGAATGGCCGTTCAGCCAAGCGTTTTAAATGGTGAATCGCCTGCAAAAGGAATAAACACCAATAGAAATGTAGTTAACGTTTTTCCAACAGCTAGGTTTACCTATAAATTTGCGAGAACTCGTGAATTAAATTTCTTTATTAATGGACGAAGTAATCAACCAAGTTATAATCAGTTACAACCTGTTGCAGATAGCTCAAATGTTCAATTTCCTATAATTGGTAATCCTTATTTAAATGCCGAGTTTAATACAAGTGTAAGGCTTAGATATAATAATTTTGATATGAAAACTGGGAATGTGTTTTTCTCATTTATTTCATTTAATACCACTAGCAACAAGATTGTTAAAGATGTTATTAACAATAATTCTACTCCAGGTGTTATTCAAACTACTACTTATAGCAATGCTAGTGGTTATTACACGGTTAATGGGTTTTATGCATTCTCAAAACCTTTTAATGATAAAAAATATGTGGTAGGTTTAAGAGGTTTTGCAAATTATAATAACAACATCTCTTTGCAAAATGGAAATAAAAATACAGCTCAAAACTGGGTGTTTAATCAGAGATTAAACTTGCAAATTAACCCGACAGATTGGTTAGAAATTACGCCTTCACTAAGTTACAGTTGGAATCAAACCAAAAATACACTAGCAAGTTCACAAAATTCCAACTCCTTAGTAAAAACTTGGAGCTTAAGCTATGATCACAAAATTTATTTTACTAAAAGCTTTTTCTGGGGAGGTTCTTTAAATAAAAATTTCAATAGCGGTTATGGTAATGCAACAACTAACCCACTCATTATCAATACATATTTAGAGAAAGACTTCTTTAAAGGTAATAAAGGTTCGTTAAGATTTACTGCATTTGATTTATTAAATCAAAACACAAATTACACGCATACAGTTACTGATAATTATGTATTAGACCAACAAACCAACAGTTTAGCTAGATATTTTATGCTTTCATTTACCATGAGGATTTCAAAATTTGCAGGAGGTTCTATGCCAAATATGGATTTTGGAGGCGATAGAAGGTATAGAAGAGGAGGTTAAAGATTGTTTTAATTACACCTAGTGTGGCCCTGGTTTTTATAAATCAGGGCTTTTTTTAGGTTAATTCTTGCCAATATTTATCCGATAAATTGAGGTTAAAAAAATCTGATTTTGGCGGAATATCCAAATATGGATAAACTACTTTTGATAAATATAAACCTTGAGGATGAGCTGGATAAAGTATTTTTGGCGTTTTTTTTTGGATAAGATAATGCTCAAAATCTGCAACACTTAATTCATTGGTAGCAACTCTTAATAACTGACCAACAATGATGCGTACCATTTTACCTAAAAATCGGTTAGAAGAAATTTGAAATCTTAACCTTTGGCCATTGGCAGAAACCAACCACTTCGCAAATGAAACCTGACAAATGGTATGATCATTTTTAACTGGCGTGGTACAAAAGCATCTATAATCTTGATATTTTGTGAGCACTTCTGTGGCTTGTTTGAGGCTTGCTACATCAATTTTTAGATCAAGATAAAGCGCACTCATTTCGCTTAAAAAAGGATCTTTATAAGTGTGGATAAAGTAATCATACTGTCTTTGGATAGCATCAAAACGAGCATGAGCTTTCTCTTTTACAGGAATTACCTCAAAAATAGAGATATCATCAGGCAAAATTTTATTTACTCTAAAATGTGTGGTGTCATCCCAATTATTTTCTAATGTGGCATGAAAAAAGAATTGACTGGCGTTTACCTGGGCATCTGTTCTGCCGCAGCCGTTAATTTCGATTTTTGTTTTTAAAACTTTTTCCAACTTGTCTTCAATCATTTGCTGCACACTCATCACTTGCCCATTCTTTTGCCAGCCATGATAGTTTTTCCCTCTAAAAGCGATATGAAAAAAGTATTTCATCTACTGTAATTCTTAAAACTAAACTTAACAAAAAAGCGAGCTCTATTAAATAAAGCTCGCTTTCGGTTTGCATTTATTTTTTTACTCAATCACGCTTACTTTTATCATATTGGTTTTGCCTTTTTTCTCAATGGGGATGGCAGCAGTGTTAATCACTATATCTCCAGATTCAATTAATTTTTCGGCTTTTAAAACCTTATTTACCTCACTAATACTGCGGTCTGTACTTTCAAATTTATCGTAATAAAAACCTTTTACGCCCCATAATAAGCTTAAAGTATTTAATAAGTTACGATTTGAGGTGAAAATATAAGTTCCAGCTTTTGGTCTATGACTAGAGATTTGGAAGGCGGTATAACCGGAAGAAGTCATAGAGACAATTCCCACAGCATTGGTTTTATCAGCTAAAAATACTGCCGAGCTGCAAACAGCATCTGCCATATAAGTTGCGGAGGTTTCTTCTAATTCTTTCTCTTTATAATAGGGATAAGAAGTGTTTTCTACATGGCTTACAATTTTACTCATGGTTTCTATCACAATTAAAGGAAACTCACCTACAGAGGTTTCTCCGCTGAGCATCACCGCATCCGCTCCATCTAGTACCGAGTTGGCCACATCATTCACCTCAGCTCTTGTAGGGCGAGGCGTGGTAATCATACTTTCTAGCATTTGAGTAGCTACAATTACGGGTTTTGAGGCAATGTTACATTTCTTAGCAATCATCTTTTGTAATACCGGAACTTCTTCCATTGGCATCTCCACACCTAAATCACCACGAGCAACCATCACACCGTCAGTCACTTCAATAATGGCATCTATATTTTCAATAGCTTCTGGTTTTTCAATTTTAGCAATTACGCGAGCGGTTCTTCCGCTACGGCTAATGATTCTTTTTAAATCGATGATATCTTCTGCTTTACGCACAAATGATAAACCTATCCATTCCACATCATTTTCTAAAGCAAATTCAAGGTTGGTTAAATCTTCCTCTGTTAAAGATGGGATTGAAACCTTAGTATTTGGAAGGTTCACCCCTTTACGGCTGGTTAATACGCCGCCATGTATCACTTCACAAATTACCGTGTCTTTTCTGTTGGTTTCAACTACTTTTAATTGCAGTTTACCATCATCTAATAAAATAATTTCTCCAGCTTTAACATCCTGAGGGAAAGTATCATAAGTGATGTAAATTTGGTTATCATCACCAATACATTCTTTAGTGGTAATTTTTACGTTGGTACCGTTTGTTAAATTAATACCGCCATCTTTTACCAAACCAATTCTAATTTTTGGTCCTTGTAAATCTGCTAGAATACCAATGTTAGTTTTATATTTTTGATTGATTTCTCTAATTGTATCGATTACTTTTTGATGATCTTCTTGTTTACCATGCGAGAAGTTTAATCTACAAACATCAACACCTGCCTTAATCATGGATAATAAAATATCCTTATTGGAAGATGCTGGACCAAGAGTTGCCACAATCTTGGTTCTTTTCTGAACAATTTTCATATATTTTTTCGGTTCTTTGGTTCAATTTATAAATCCGATTTCGAATTAGGATTCAAAAGTAGTGTATTTTTAACACGAACTCAAATCAATTTAAAAAAGCAAGTTTTCTTTTGATTTTAGTTTGGCAGGATTTACCTCCACAGCGGCTTGTATATCTTTAATTCTACGCAATTGGCTTATTAAAAGCACTAAATCTTCCTCATCAATAAATTCTTTGATTAGGATAAAATAATCACTTTCTTTCATCTCAGGAATGAGGAATCCATCACTTCCACGGTTTGCAATTAAATAAAACTTACACTCGCTGTTAGGAATTTGATGCAGGTATCTTGAAAAGTATCGAGGTTCGCCCTCTTTTAGTTGAAGTTCTAATTCATCAATTTTTCTGAAGTTGGTCTCGGCAATTTTATTGATATGAAAACATAGTCTATAATCTTTCAATTGCGATGTTAATGCAATCAAAATGAAATCAAAATCAAGTTCTAACTTTAAAAATTTTTTATTCAAGATTATAAAGATTAATTTAGGAGATTGATAAACCAATATATCGAACTCAAAAGCATGTCCAAAATTAGGGCAAAAACAAAAAGGTTTGATATTTAATAGAATTTATTTTTCTTTGCACAGAATTTTTAACCCTTAATTATAGTATTATGTCTGATATCGCTTCAAGAGTAAAAGCAATTATCGTTGAAAAACTAGGTGTAGACGAAGGTGAAGTAACACCAGAGGCTTCTTTCACTAACGATTTAGGTGCTGACTCATTAGACACCGTTGAATTGATCATGGAATTCGAAAAAGAATTCAACGTTGCTATCCCAGACGATCAGGCTGAAACCATCAGTACTGTTGGTCAGGCTATCGCTTACTTGGAAAAAAACGTAAAGTAATTATTGCTTAATTGAATAAATGGAGCTTAAAAGAGTTGTAGTTACAGGATTAGGTGCGCTTACTCCAATTGGCAACACTGTACCAGAATACTGGGATGGTTTGGTAAATGGAGTAAGTGGTGCTGCTCCTATAACCCGTTTTGATACAGAGAAATTCAAAACAAGGTTTGCTTGCGAAGTGAAAAATTTTATTGCAGAAAATCACTTAGATAGAAAAGAAGCTCGGAAATTAGATCCGTTTGTTCAATATGCTTTAGTTTCTACAGAAGAAGCTGTAAAAGATGCAGGCTTAGATTTTGAAAAATTAAACACTAACCGAATTGGCGTAATTTGGGGATCTGGAATTGGTGGTTTGAAAACTTTTTTAGACGAAATCATGGATTTTGCTAAAGGAGACGGAACGCCCAGATTAAATCCCTTCTTTATCCCAAAAATGATTATTGATATTGCTCCAGGGCATATTTCTATGAAATACGGATTACGTGGTCCAAATTTTTCTTGTGTTTCTGCTTGCGCTTCTTCTACCAACGCCCTGATTGATGCTTTCAATTACATCCGCTTAGGAAAAGCAGATATGTTTGTGAGTGGTGGCTCAGAAGCCATCTTAAATGAAGCAGGAATTGGAGGTTTCAACGCCATGCATGCGCTTTCTACTCGTAATGATGATCCTAGAACCGCTTCTCGTCCGTTTGATAAAGACCGTGATGGTTTTGTTCCTGGTGAAGGTGCAGGGACTATTATTTTAGAAGAGTTAGAACACGCAAAGGCTAGAGGGGCAAAAATTTATGCCGAATTAGCTGGCGGAGGTATGAGTGCCGATGCAAACCACATTACCGCTCCCCATCCAGAAGGTTTGGGGGCTAAGTTAGTTATGCAATCTGCGCTAGATGATGCAGGTTTAACCACCGCTGATATTGATTATATCAACGTTCATGGCACCTCTACCCAGCTAGGAGATATCAGTGAGACAAGAGCCATCGGTCAGCTTTTTGGTGAAGATGCTTACAGATTAAACATCAGTTCTACCAAATCTATGACCGGACATCTTTTAGGTGCAGCAGGAGCGATTGAATCTATTGCTTGTATTTTGGCCATTAAAAATGGAATTGTTCCCCCAACTATCAATCACTTTACAGATGATCCGTCTCTTGATGCGAAATTGAATTTTACATTCAATAAAGCACAGAAGCGAGAAATTAAGGCGGCCTTAAGTAACACATTTGGATTTGGTGGTCATAATGCTTCGGTGATCTTCAAGAAATTTGAGGAATAGCTAAAAACCATTTTTAACACCTGTTTTTCGGCATAAACGAAATTGGTTTGTGTTTATTGAATCTATTTTAGATGCCATTATCAAAAATCTATAAGCTTCATTTATCTCCTGATCGTAAGTACGTAAAGGTCTTAAAGAATCTTTTAGGTTTCGTTCCTGGAAATTTATCACTCTACAAAATGGCTTTCAGGCACAAATCTGTTGCAATTGTCTTGAAAAATGGTGCAAAGAGTAGTAACGAGCGGTTAGAATTTCTAGGTGATGCTGTTTTAGGTTCTGTTGTGGCAGAGATTCTTTTTAAAATTTATCCCTATAAAGAAGAAGGATTTCTGACTGAGATGCGCTCAAAAATTGTGAGAAGAGCAAACCTCAATCAACTAGGAAAAAAATTAGGCTTTGATGAGTTAATTGAGTTCGATCCTAAGACAGTAAATATTACTTCTAAACAAAGCTCCTTGCTAGGAGACGCTTTTGAAGCTTTAATTGGTGCGATATATTTGGATAAAGGATATGATTTCACCAAAGAATTCCTCTCTCAAAGAATTATTAAGCCGCACATTGATATTCATACTTTAGAATTAACAGAAACCAACTTTAAAAGTAAACTCATCGAATGGTGCCAGCGCCATTCAAAAGATATTTCTTTTGAACTTATCCCTAATGAAGAAGGTGAAAACAACAAGCTTTTTACCATTCAAGTTTTAATTGATGGCGAAGCAATGGCTTCTGGAATTGATTACAGTAAGAAAAATGCCGAGAAATTTGCAGCAGAAAAAACCTGCGATTTATTGGGGATTTAGTTTTTTGAGCTTTTTATATTTCGCGTAGCAATCCTTGATATACTTCATATCATCATAAACATTCCTGTAAGTGACATTCTCTGGTTTTGGGCGATATAGATATTTGAATTCTGCCAAATCTTCATCTTTAATAGCCACAGTCTTTTTTATCAAAGTATCATTAAAGTGCTTATCAACCTCGCTTTCGGCATTTTCTCTGGCAATATAATTTCCAAACCTTCTGGCATTATTGGCATCTTTTCCTATAAGTTCATTCAGTGCGGTCAATGGAGTAAAGATGTAAGCAAGCAATGTGGGTTTCCCATTAAAATAAACACCCTTGCTTCTGAAATCTTGAAGAATCTCTTTTTGTTGTTGCTGCTTACTTTTCTCTTTCACTACCACTTCTTTAAGCGACAAAGCTTCTGATAGATAAATTAAAAGATTTTGTTTTTTAGTAATTGGTAATTCGTATTCTTGAAAGCCGTCTTTTTTAAATAATAAAGTATCCCCTAAGTTAGCTTCGATAGAAAAATTTCCCCAAACATCACTGATAGATTTAATTTTTGATACTTTATTGGTTATGGTTACATTCGATAATCTTTGTGAAGTGCCCTTTTTAAAAACTAAACCTTTGAGCAGCGCAGTTTCTTGTGCAAATGCAGGAGAAATTGCTAAAAGTGTAATTAAAATAAAAAGTAGCCTTTTAAACATTTTTGAGCTTTTGTTAAAGGTGTTTAAAATTTATGAATAAAGATGCCTTAAACCTTAGAATGAAAACATTTTTAAGATTTTTTAACATTCTTTACCTCATTTGGGGATTTATCAGTTTTATTTTTTTTATGCTGCTGATGGTTCCTTTAGTGTTGCTTTCTTTCGTTGTATTTAATGGGAAACGAGCAACTGATGTTGCCTTTAAGTTTCTGAATATTTGGGGTTTTGGCTTTAATACTTTGATGGCTTATCGATACAAAGTTTTGAATGCCGCTGTTGTAGAAAAGAGACAGCCTTACATTTTTGTGGTGAATCACAGTTCTTATTTAGATGCAATTGCCATTGTTCGGGTAATTCCTAAATCATTTAAGCCTTTGGGTAAAATCGAGATGTGTAAAGTGCCCATCTTCGGATTGATTTATAAAAAGCTCGTGGTTTTGATAGATAGAAGCTCAAAAGAAAGCCGCGAACAAAGCGTGATTTTGTTAAAAGAGGAAATCAAAAAAGGGCAATCTATTTTGATTTTCCCCGAAGGAACCATGAATAAGACTTCAAAGCATCTTACTGATTTCTACGATGGTGCTTTCAGAATCGCGATTGAAACGCAAACGCCAATTTTACCTTTAACCATCATCAACACTAAAGAGCTCATGCCAAGAGCTCATCCTTTACAAATCAAACCGGGATTAATTACTTGTGTTTTTTCTTCTCCTTTTGAGGTTGCGGGTTTAACTTTAGATGATTTACCTCAACTAAAAGCCAAAGTTTTTGCAGAAATGGAGGCACAATTGCAAGCTCATGAAGGATTGCCAAAACAATCCCTTTTAATTAGTTGATAAATTTTATCTTTGCAAATGATTAAATCCATGACCGGTTATGGCTCGGCAAGCAAAGATTTCGATAACGGAAAATACACCGTAGAACTCAAATCTCTAAACAGTAAGTTTCTTGAACTCAACATCAAGCTGCCTAAAGCATTTTCTGACAAAGAGTTTTTCTTGAGAAATGAATGTAGCAAGTTGTTAGAACGCGGAAAAATAATGCTTACCCTTACCGCTGAGACTACCGATTTAGCTGGAAAAGCTGCCTCCATCAATAAAGAATTATTGAAATTTTATCACCAAGAATTAAA
This sequence comes from Sphingobacteriales bacterium, assembly GCA_014763615.1. GTDB lineage: Bacteria > Bacteroidota > Bacteroidia > Sphingobacteriales > Sphingobacteriaceae > Pseudopedobacter. The sequence goes on from JACXVB010000007.1 coordinate 42,974, forward strand.
ATCAGTTGCGGATGATATAAATGCCGATCAGCAACAATTAATGGCTCTGGCAGTTAATTTCCCAGAAGTAGTGAAATATGACGAACAAGCTGTTTCTGAAGAAGAATGGAAGTTGATGTTGGATACTTTCTATGTTGCCGTAAAAAATTTCCAAACTTTTAGAGCTGATGAAGGAAGCGTTTTAGAGAAGGATTTAATATCAAGAATACAAAGTATTCTTGATTTCTTAAGTTTAGTAGAAAGAGATGAACCTAATCGTGTTCCGGCGATCAAAGAAAAGTTAAATACCATGTTGGCTGATGCCGTTGGTAAAGAAAATATCGATCAAAACCGTTTAGAGCAAGAGCTGATTTATTATATCGATAAATTAGACATCACAGAGGAAAAAGTAAGGCTCAAAAGTCATTGTGATTACTTTATCGAAACTTTAAAGGATAAAGATGCTAATGGCAAGAAACTGGGTTTTATCTCCCAAGAAATTGGAAGAGAAATAAACACCATGGGCTCAAAAGCTAATGATGCAAACATCCAACGTTATGTAGTTGGGATGAAAGAAGAGTTAGAAAAAATTAAAGAACAGTTGTTAAACGTATTATAAAGCTTAAGGCAAAAGGCTTAAGGCAAAAAGCTTTAAGCGTTCGGCTTTAAGCATTTAGCTTAAAAAATGAAACAAGGTAAACTCATTATTTTTTCTGCTCCGTCTGGTGCGGGTAAAACCACAATTGTTCATCATCTTTTAAGCAAATTTCCTGATAAGATTGCATTTTCTATCTCGGCAACTACTAGACCATCAAGAGGCGATGAGCAGCATAAAAAAGATTATTACTTTATTTCAAAGGAAGAGTTTTTGCATAAAGTTGCAAAACATGAATTTGTAGAGTTTGAGGAAGTATATTCTGGTACTTTTTACGGAACATTAAAAAGTGAGATTCAAAGAATTTGGGACGAAGGTAAATCTGTGATTTTTGATTTAGATGTTCAAGGTGGTCTCCGTCTGAAAAAGAAATATGGAGATGATGCTTTAGCTATTTTTGTGCAGCCTCCTTCTTTAGCAATTTTGATAGAAAGACTTACTGGAAGAGGCACCGATTCTCCCGATAAATTGAAAGAAAGAATCAGAAAGGCAAAAAAAGAACTCACCTACGCTCCAAAATTTGATGTGATTTTAGAAAATCATCAATTAGATAAAGCTTGTGCAGATGCAGAGCAATTATTGCTTGATTTCATCAATAAAATTTAAATGAAATTGAAAATAGGTTTATTTTTTGGGTCTTATAATCCTATCCATACCGGGCATTTAATTATCGCAAATTTTATGGCCAACCATACCGCTTTAGATAAAGTTTGGTTAGTGGTTTCGCCTCATAATCCACTCAAAGAGAAAAGAGATCTAATTCAGGTTTATGATAGATTAGAGATGGTGAAATTAGCCATCGAAGATGCAGAGAACATTGCGGCAAGTGATGTAGAGTTTAAACTTCCACAACCTTCTTATACCATTGATACACTTACCTTTTTGCATGAGCAATATCCTGAGGCTGAATTCGTACTCATTATGGGTTCTGATAATTTAAAATCCTTAAAAAAATGGAAGAATTATGAACTCATTTTAAGAGATTATCATATTTACGTGTACCCTCGTCCGGGTTTTATAGTTGATGAATTTCAAAATCACCCATCAATTACCCTCACAAAAACGCCTTTAATGGAATTGTCCTCAACTTTTATCAGAAAGGCGATTGCTGATGGTAAAGATGTAAAATTCTTTTTACCCGATAAGGTAATTGAGTTTATTGAGAACAAAAGCCTTTATAAATGAGTTAATTTTGAGCTATGAATGAAAAAACCATGTTTAAGCTACAGTTACCAACAGACCCATTTTGGGTGAAGAATGTGGTAGAAAGTAATATTGAAGAAATATTAATAGATCATGCTTATTGCGAGCAGAAAGCAGCTACCAATGCCATCACTTTAATTATACAGAACCCAAACATTTCTGAATTAGTGCAAGAGATGGCAGAGTTGGTAAAAGAAGAAATGGATCATTTTAAGCGAGTTCATGATATCATTTTGCAAAGAGGTTACGTATTGGGTTTAGAGCGTAAAGATAATTATGTGAATGAGCTGATTAAATTCTTGAAACGTGGAGGAGGCGAAGCCAAAAGAACAGAAAGTATGGTAGATAGATTACTCTTAGCAGCGATGATAGAAGCCAGAAGTTGCGAGCGCTTTAAAGTACTTTCTGAATATGTTAAAGATAAAGAATTGGCAGAATTTTATCATGAGTTGATGATTTCAGAAGCTAATCATTACACTTTGTTTATTGGTTTAGCTAGAAAATACGGAGTTGGAATTGATGTAGAAAAGCGTTGGCAAGAGTGGTTAACTTATGAAGGTGAAGTAATTAAAAATTACGGAAAAGCAGAAACGATACATGGATAATAAACCAGATAAGTCTAAGTATAAGTTATAATCGGCGTTTCAAAAGGTCAAATTTAACATTTCAAAACGTCAATAATTAAAACAAATTTCACATTATAAAATAGTTTGCTGTAAGCACTTCTACCTTCCTTTTTATCTTACCAGATTTAGCATTAACAGTCACTTTCTGATCTACTGTCCAGGTATGCCAGCCGTTTTTCTGCGTATATTCATGAAGCAGATCAGAAGGATAGGAGCTTAATAAAAACTTTCCTTTAATGTTACAAAGCGTTTTAAGTAAGTTTTCAAAATCTTCTTTACTATAACCATCATAATGGCCGCAATCACTGTTAAAATACGGCGGGTCGCAATAAAAAAAGCTATTTTCTGTATCCCTGCTTTTGATGATATAAATCGCATCTGCGTATTCTATCTGCGTGGTTTGAAGTCTAATTGCTAAATCAGAAGCAAAATCTTCCCTTCTGTTATGAATTTTCAAGCTGGTAGAATTTTTCTTTATATCAAACCCCCAACTATTATCCAACTGGCTGCTAAAACTTTGACAAGCTAAAACCCAAACGGCCCAAGCTCGCTCTATCTCGTCAAATAAATGAGGTTTATTGTAAATCACAAAAGCATCATCATGCTGCGCTCTACTATGTAGAGTAACATCTATTTTAGCTTTAAGCAGGTGAAACTTGTTTTTGCATACTTTGTAGAAATTTACCAACTCAGAGTTTGTATCATTAATTACCTCTACATTGCTTTTTTCTTTGGCAAAATAAACCGCAGCACCACCTATAAATGGTTCGCAGTATAAACTGTGTTCTGGTATTAAACTCACTATTTTACCAGCTAATTTTTGCTTTCCTCCGTAGTAACTAAGCGGAGTTCTTAATTTTGATTGTCCCATCTATTTAAATTTTATAATTTTATCGCTCTCAGGCATTAATAAAAAAAGGTACCTACATACCGAAATATCAAAGGCTTTAGCCCTTGGCTTGGTATGTAGGTACCTTTATTGTTTTCGGTGAGCCTGAGAAACCACCGGAAACAAAGTCAAGGGTTTTTAAACCCTTATTAAACTTTAATTAAATCGCATTTAAACGATCTTTATAATGCTATACACAGCTAAGAATGGTTGTCTATTTTCATGCGGTTGATCACCACCTGTATTCTCTGTATTTTTAGAAATTTCGCCTTGGCTTGCTCCATTTACATAACCACTAGTTGTACCAGAGCCTTGTGTTTGAACTTTTTTGAAAGCATGATTATGCGCAGGCATTTCCGCAATTGTTAATTTATGCTTGGTTTCACCACCAATTTGCCCATTAGTATAGTCATATTCAACGCCATTATCGATTATACTACCTACCGTTATTCTTACTCTACCTTGGCCGTTTGGTGTTGCATTATTGCCATTTAATAAAGCCCATCCGCTAAACCTTGGTGTCGATCCTAAACCTGAAGCATCAAAATTATCTAAGAAAGTGCCGTCAAAATCGTAAACGTCTTTGATTTCACCCTTAAAAGCAGATGCGAAAACTCGGTCATCAATGTAATTGGAAAAATTGTATAAAGTGGTTTTAATCGCAATTTGGGCAGCTGTTGTTTTAGTGCCAATAATTACAAAAACCTCACTATACACATCTTTTACACTACCATCACCAAAAGTTTTAGGGCTGCTGGTTGTGGCCACGTCTTTTACAAAAGTTTTTGTGCCATCAATGGCAATGTTAGAAGCCCCAGAAAATCGGCAAATTTCGCCACTACAATAAACTAAGCCTTCAGCTATATTAACAGTGCCATTTCCATTATCGGTTACTTCACAGCCCTTTAAAACCATATCTACGCTTAAAGCCCCGAATTGAGATTCTACAGCTGTATATAACTCGTTTTGTAACGCTAATAAATAATCCTGCTGACGTGGATACCCCCCCTGTAATTCTCTTAATTTTTTCATATTTTAAAAAGTTTCAATTCTAAATCGTTTACCATAAAAAGCATATTTCTGCACAAAAAGCGATACCTCATTAGTTTGCTCAGCCAAAGACACGGGAATCCTAACTATAAAATCAGTTTCGCTATCAAATTCGGATTGTAAGCTATCGTAGTCAACTGGTAGGTGTGCTTCAATATCTAAATAGTCATATTCAATCGTTGCCCCTTCAATTTCTAAATAAACAAATGCCTGCTCCAAATAATTAAATGGATGAACGATATAAATAGTCTCATCTAAAAATTTATCTCTTAAGGCTCTTGTAAACCTATTCACAGAACTATTGATAGTGGCTTCTTTCAGCTTATCATCACGATAGACTAGAAACTGATCATATAGCCAAACCAAAGGATATAGCAGCACCGTTAACCAAGCCAAATGCTTAGGCCTCACTAAAAAATGAGGCATCAGCTGTTTTATGAGTTTATTGAAATCGATGTTAAACATTAGGTCAAATAATTAATTTGAGTAGAAAGTGGGAAATCTGGGTCTATTTTGAAGTAGCCAGATTTGCTTGCAAAACTATTGGTAAAAGTAACATAGCTATCGCCATAGCCTTTAGCGGCAGCCTCTAAAACCTCCACCTGTCCATCAACAACGCCTTGAACGGCTTGTATGGCATCAATCAATTTGTTAATGTAGAAAACACCATCAAATTGAATATTGGTTAAATAATTGGTAATTGCTGCCTCTACATTTATTTTCACATTTGGCAAACCCACATTAGCATTATAAAAAACGTTCAAATTCAGTTTTACTAAATCTGCCGAAAGAGATTGAACCGTTACTTTTGTGCCTGCCGGTCTCACGTCTTGCAAATAATCAACCACGCCGTTTAGCTCATCTTCTGTTAACTGCACTGGCTCATCAATTAATTGCTTAGCCACTTTAACCTGAATGCTATTTCCATTATCCGTAATGCTGCAATATTTAATAATTTGCTTAGTTACATCTACTACAGGATATTTGTACACATTATTGATAAAACTTAATAGATCGCCATATTGAAAGGCTTTAGTAGTATCATACCACCATTGCCGAGTGCCATATTGATTATTATCAATAATGCTTTGCACTTCGGCTTTAAAGGCATCTTGCAAAACTTCAAAGTAATAAATAATAACCGCCTGAATGTAAATCCAGAGCTTATAAATTGCGGTGTTGCTGGTGCTGTTTAAAGCACTCAAATCTGTTTGCAATGCTTTTTCATCAAGCATTTGTTGCTGAATTTCTTCTATCGTTCTGGCCATTATCTTTCTGCGTTTATTTCAATGTCTGTGAATGAATTAATTTGCACTACAGATTGTGTGTAGCCATCAAACTGTAATTGCAGCCTTATTTTTTGCTTTAGCTCATCTATTTGTTGCTGATTAAAACCTGTTTTGATGTATGAAGCAATGTTAACTCCTGTTAATGGGCTTTCTCTAAAACTTCCCGGAGAAGCTAATAAAATCAATTGTTGATGCTGATTTTCGGCATCATCAAAAGCAAAATCACCCGCTTCTATCAGCAGGTCTAAATCATCATCTAATAGTACGTCTATCATTGTTTTATTGCCGTATTTTCCAAGTCATCCACCTTTGTTAATAAATCAATAATGGCAGGGCCGCTATTGGTTGTAAATCCAGTAACTCCACCACCTGTGGTAACACCTGTATGTGTATGCTTTTTAAAGGCATCTAGTAAATCATTTACTTTTTTTTCAAGCTGATTTATCTTAGCCACTAATGGTTTTATTTTAGGCAAACCGCCATTTTTGCCGCCATTTAAAACCATGCTACCTAAATCAAAAGCCATGCTTCCGCCTTCCATATCCATCAGCATCTTAAATAAAGAGCCAGCATCTAATTTTACTTTTTGAATTTTTGTAAATCCAACCACAAATAAATCGGCAGGATCATTAGCCACCTGAGCCACTAATACAAAAGAATATTTAGCAGGAAAAATCACAGGCCCAACATCAGTTGGTGATACACCAGAAACTACAGGCTTTAATTTAACACCTTCCAAAATGGCATCCTCATTATCATACAACTGTACATCGCAAGTCATTTCTAACTCATCCACAGCTTTTACTATGGCAAGCTCTATATTTTGCGTAAATCCGGTTTTTTCAGTAAGTTGTTTTAAAGCTTTTTTTATATCGCTCATGCCAACCTCCTTTCTGGCGTAATTTTTCGCCTAAATCCATTAACACCAAAAGTTGTAGTTACTGCCTCCACTAAATAAGACCCATCACGCTCAGGATAATCCGGATCATGCAGCACACCTGCATATCCGGGGAAGCAATAAGGCTCTCCAAAAGTGGTAAAGTCGTTTTTGTAGCCATCAATCTTTAATTTATCTAATTCTTTGGCTACTATCTTTTTTAAAGCGTCTTGGTCTAAATTGTAATAATGCAATGTGCGCTCGTCACCGTCTGGGTCTCCGGATGTAAACTCATACTTTTTCCCATTTGGCAATTTAGAAACACCTTTTACTTTAATGCGTAAATCTTCTTTACGCACATAATCTAAATCCGGATCAATTACATTTTTACTGAAATCATAATAAACTTCAGTGGGTTTATCAGCTACTACCCCTGCAAAATCTGCTATCAAAACACCGTTTTCATCAAAATAACATTGTAAAGCAAACTTTTTTAAAGCATCTAATACTTGTGCGGTACTCTGTTGTTTAATTACAAACCCACCCAGTTTTAAATCGGCTACTTTAGATGGGCCAGCATACACATAATTGACTACTTCTTTTAATGTGGGGTTTTTAAAGCTTTTGGTGAAGCTGTTTTGCTTCAGCTTCCACATTTCGTCTTCACAGCTAATTAAAAAAGGAACTCTAGCATCTACGCGGGCAATGTAACCGGTAAACTCTAATTTTAAATTTGGATAATAACCTAAATAAACTTCTACTTTGCTGCCCCTAACAAAAAACTCATTGATATTACCATCAATCACTTTTATTTTACGAGGCATTTTGATTTTACAGGTAGCTGTTAAATTTTTACGACTTCGCTCAATCTCTACCTCATTACAAAAGTTAATATCCAAATAGCGGCTGCCATTTGGATTAGTGATGATGATATGTATTTGAGGGTTTAGCATTTTTAAACTATTTCCGGGTCTGGTAAAATTGTAATGCCCATTTCTGTAAGTATGGCATTAGCTCTGATTTCTTTAGTATCACCGTATAAAAGATATTCATCAGTAGTCATCTTTTTTTCTATGATATCCATTATACCACCAGCATCATCTAAAAGCAGAACTTTTAAGTTTACATTGTCATCAAAAAATTCTTTATTACCCCACTCTAAATTTATTTGAGTAGCTGATTTTGTTAAACCATATTGAATTGCTTGTATTTTCATAATTACCATGTTGTTAATGCACTTCTAACCCATGTATTAGTAGCTATACATACATAGATATAATTTGACGTTATTCTTATTTCACCAGTGATACCTGTATCAGTTGCAGAAGACGGAGCTGTATTTAAACTTGCTAATCTGTATTGATTAGCTCTAACAAATCCTTTACCTACCCTAAATTCTAAAGTAGATGCACCTGATGCGGGGTCTTCAAATCCAGTATCGCATACGTAAAAATCATGAAGCCCATCAGAACCAACATTATTGCCGCTTGACCCGTAACGAAGAGTATTGCCATATCTATTAATAGACTGAGAATAAGTTAAACCGATTCCCATTCCTGAATTCAATAATAATCCGGGAACATGTTCCATTCTTGAACAAAAAGTCAAGTCAAGCGAATAAAAATTATACCCACTTTTACCCAAGAACAATCTTAAATTTTCTACATCTGGCTTTAAATAAGTAGCCTGTACACCGCTATTATAATAGTCTGTATCTACAATAAAAGTTCTAACATCGTCTAAATGAGCGACTGTACCGTCTTTATCTTGGAAGGTATATGTTCTTGAAGCGGTATTTGAATTAGTAAAAAAACTAGTGAAAGTGTTAGCTGCATTTTTAAAGTTGATTTTAAAAAGAGTCATTCCAACTATACCACCAGTAGCATCTTTTAGACTATCTATTTTTGATTTTATGTAATTCCAAACATTACTCCAGTTTGTTCTTATTAATGAAAATGAGTTTTCGGAATCTGTTCCATTTACTTCATCATTATCAACAATATTTGTTTTTTCTGTCGCAGAATGATTTACACTTGCAACATTTGTAGCGTTAACCGTTGCATCTGAGCCATTAGTACCGGGTGCTCCATCAGCACCGGCTGGACCGACTAAAGAAATACCAGCAGGCCATGATCCAGAGGCTTTAGGACCAAAAATATAATTGGTAGAAGTATTAATGTAAAAATCACCATCTACGCCCTCAGTCGTAGGATCAGCTGTCCCATTAAGTACTGTTTTGCCATCAGTTCCGTCAGCACCAGCCGGACCAGTTGCACCCGTTGCACCATCAGCCCCCGCATACCCAACTAAAGAAACCCCCGAAGGCCATGTGCCAGAAGCTTTAGGACCAAAAATGTAGTTTGATGTGGTATTGATATAGAAATCACCATCTACACCCTCAGTAGTAGGATCGGTTGTCCCATTAAGTACTGTTTTGCCATCAATTCCGTCAGCGCCGGGTGCACCATCCGCACCTGCTGGGCCATCAGCTCCAGCTGGGCCTGTAGGCCCAACCAAACTAGCTAACCATTCAGCTTCAGTACCTGAGAAACCATCAGAAACAGCAACATCGTAAGCGGATAAACCATCTAATCCTTGATCACCTTGTGGGCCTGTGTCTCCCGGTATTCCCTGTATTCCTTGCGCTCCGGTATCGCCTTTGTCCCCTTTATCACCTTTTGGGCCTGCAATACCTTGCAAACCTTGCGGGCCTGTGTCGCCTTTTAATCCTTGATCGCCTTTGTCTCCTTTATCGCCTTTATCACCTTTAGGGCCTGCAATACCTTGCGCTCCGGGTGTGCCTTGCGGCCCTTGGGGACCTTGAGTAATGGTAGCGATTAAATCAGATACGGCATTTACGATATAAGTTTTTAATTGGCCGATGTTGTATTTTTTGGTGTCACCTGCATTTTCACCCTCACTTACAGCTATTTCATGCGCATCATTTAATGATGTACCCTGTATTAACTGCCAAATTTTTATCAAATTAAATCCCATTTAAACCGCAATTAATTCATCGTTATTGTTAACTATTACTTCGTCTGCGTTGGTGCTTAATAAATCAATTGCACTTGGCTGTCCACCGCTGATCACCAGCTTTCCGCTCTCGGCGATATAGTCTGCATAAACTTTAATGGCTTGCTCACTAGCAGGATTATTTAAAATTTGTCCGGGCAAAATATCAGCATCCATTGCCAAGCCATTGGCATTGGCAAAATCAAACAATGCTGCCGGAGTTCCATAAACCTGCACACATACATCCATTAAATTTTGTCCACTTAATACTATCATAAGCCCTTCATTATTTTTTTTGAGTTTGCCACCGATTGTATTTTTAACTCCACAGGCTCATCACTTAATGCACTTATTACATACGGTTGAATATTACTGTAACCTTCTACCTCTGGAAGTTTTAAATCAGTGATGACGATGTTATGAATGTCTAGCAGGTTCAATAAAGCTGTGGTCACTTGCATTTCTTGGTTAACCTTAAAAAGCTGGTGCAAGCTATTGACTAAATCTTCTGGGTATTCATCGCTATTGTAATTGATTAAAATTCCTCTAATGGTTATTTGGTAATCATCAATATTGATATATTCTTTAACTGTACCATCTTTACCTTTTAGTGGGGTTTTTACGATATTCTTAGCCGCAGAGACATCTAATAAAGGCCAGTCTGGGAAGGTATAATCTTTAAATCCTCCATTAACAGGTATTTTACAGGTAATTACCTCATATACCGGTGCGCCTAACAAAGAATACGCTTTGGCTTTAGATTTCACCTGAGTGGAAGGGGTTGCGAATTCAATCGACCCCTCATCACTCTGGCTTTCGGTGGGGATGGCAAAGCGCACACCTTTAATACCAAAAACTTTGGTATAAAGATCAATGAGATTAAAGCTGTTATACTGTGCCACAATTATAGATTTATCTTTTGTTTACCATCTGTCGAAAATCTTTGACTTTCAAAATGAAAAGCAAATTGTAACTCTCGCCACCGTTCGGCATATTCCTCATCTGATAAAGTACCGGGGTCTATTTTAAAATGAAACCGCAGCAGTGCATTTATCTTTCTTAAAATGTCTTTTCCGCTTTTAACATTTATAGGCCGGGAAAGCTCTAATATTTCGCTGCCTCGGCCTTCAGAAAATTTAAAGAGGCGTATAACCTTGTTTGTGCCGGGATAGCCACATCATCATTGGTTTGATGACGTTTGTCGCCTCCCAACCATGTGTTTTGAGCTAAAAATTCGCGAGCTTCAAACATTAATCCATCAGTAGCTTTATTCACTACGTTTGCTAATACATCACGGTCTGGTTTCCGGTAATAGCCAACAGCTTTATCATCTTTACTTACTTCTACAGAAATGATGTGTACTTCGCCATGTTTTGCTTTCCAAGCATCTAACTGTGCCTGTGTAACACCGCCCGCTAACATTTTAGGAGCGCCTTCTAAATTTTGCTTTGCCATTTTTAAAATTGTTTTGTTTTTTACCTAAAAAGCCCACTGCAAATCATCACAGTGGGCAACCAATTATTAAATCTAACTTATGAGTTCCAATCTATTTCCCCCACGTATAGCGGCAATTCGACCTCTATTTCTTTTACCTCACCACTATTAGTACCCCTTTTTTGACTCATAAACTTGCAGCCTTTTAAAACGTGGGTCGTCAATTTGTTATTTAAAACGTAGCTCACCGGGATGTCGAAAGGTTCAATATCCTGTATGCTAGAGCCAGCAGGTAAAGATTTATTTAAAACCTCAATCTCACTCATCTCAACGGTTAGCTTCCCTTCAGCTGTGTAATTTCCTCTTACATAGCCAATGTCTTTTTTACCTCGACCCTTTACACCTTTTATTTCTTCTTGGTCTCCGTACTCAATAGCTTTAATGCCATTAAGGTTACGACCTAGCAAGTTCACCCTCACAGATGACCAGCTGTATAATTCTCCGTTAATTGCTATCTCACTCATTTTAATTAAGATTTAAATGGGTTATAAAATCCGATAGAAATAGTAATCTGACGAGCTATTGATACCGGTATAAAAGAAATTTCTGTTAAGATTAAAGACGTTGATAACACATCTTGCTCAGGGTCGATATAGCAGTCAATACCGCCGCTGATATCGCCATCTATTAGCATATTTCTTAAACTTTGTTTGCCAATAGTTTCTAATGCCTTAACATCTTCTGCCGAAAGTTTACCTGTATCCGGATCAACAGATACGCGATTTTTTACTTTTGGTAAAAGAGCTTGGCGAGCTAAGAAAATTGCTTTTTCAATGGTTCTGTTGTTTTCAATATAGGCGAAATCATTATCTGCTAATACAGAACAGGTGCTGCTATCATTGAGGTAAAAACCATCCAGTCCGGCAACAGCCTGCGGGAAAATATATCCCTTATCGTTTAGCTCATCTAAATCTGCATCAGCGTAGCTATTAACATCTAAATTAGAGCTTAAGCCGGCGTTAACAAACAAACCTAAACCCACGTTTTGCAAATTAAAATCAGCAGTAAACTCACCAATATTTTGGCTTACGGCAGCTTTAGAAATTAAACCTAATACATCGCCAACGGCTGCATAAGCTGCATCTTGTGCGGCTACGGTTAAATCTTGCGCAATGGTAACGCTTACATTAGGGCTTTGTAAAGTTCTAAGGTCTTTAGCAGCTGCCGCAGTTCCATTAAAGTTTCTGCCTTCAAGGATAAACCCTGCATACCTAAACTTAGTGAACTCATCGTCATAGATGGCTTGGGCGTTAGGGATGGCGGTTAAAACGTCTTCGTCTAGGCCATTGGTTAAGGTAGGGGTATATCCTGCGGCAGGGTTTCTGGTTACGCCAACCCATTTGATTTTACCTCCGCATTCGCGTAATAACTTTTTAGCAAAGTTTTTGGTTACATCACATAAATCAGCCATAGCATTTGTCTGATCTGCCACCATTATATAAAGCGTTCCGCTTGAATTGCGCTTAAAGAAGCGATCAATATGGTGATAAACTAAAACGTTGTTAGTAGTATCATAAGCCGCATCTATACCAATAGCCGCAGCATCTCTTGTACTTTTTAGTGGATATATATCCCCTAGGTTTAGCTTTCCAGCTACAGCAACGCCAGTGGTTACTAAGCCGCAAACACCATCGGTATTGGCAGACCTACGACCTAATGCGCCGTTTCTTTTAATTATGGTAACGTTAGAACGAGCCATGTTTATCTTTTTAAAGGGTTAATTGATTTAATAAATAGTAAGATGATTAAGGCCGATAAAGAGCCAATTAATAACCATCCCAAAACGGGCATCTTGGTAACCACTACATCTTTCTTGGTGATTTCTTGCCGCATCTTATTAATTTCGGCAACCACAGCCTTCAATACCTGGTCTTTACTTTCACAACTGGCTTGTAGTTTACCGTACTGATCTATCCAATAAGTAAGCTCTGCTTTAGATTGAGGATCAGTAACTTTTTGATGTGGTAACTCTGGTCTTGCAGGAATAGGTTTACCAGAGTGTACAGCAGCTGTACTATCTTTTTGATACTGCTTGTATTTTTTAAGCCAAACGCTAAAAAGACTATCTACATTAATAGATTGGCTTACTTTTGCTCCTTTTACAGGCACATCTACCGTTCGGTAATTAATAGCAACACTATCTTTAATAGTGGTAACCTCTTTGGGTTTGATGATTTTGCAGCCAGAGAATAGGGCAGAAAATGCAAACAGAATGATTACCGCTTTTAAGGTGTTTTTATCCGGAGGGAAAAACTGCAAAGCAAAATCTATTACGGCACCAGCAACCAATAGCCAAAATGCGAGCTTTGGATCACCTTGCGCATACTGGCTCACTGCCAAAGTACCTATCAAGCCCTTTAAGGCTAAGGTGGTTTTTTTTATCAATGGCGTGTTTTCTTTAAAATAGTTGCCTAACATGATTCAATAGTGATATAAACTTTTTCTGTTTTAAGTGCTTGCTCTATTTTTTCTAAAAGCGGCTGAAATGCGAGGCGGCTGTTAGCAACAAAGTCTTTGCTATACGCTTGTCCAACCAATAAGCACCCTTCTGTATCTTCGGCATCATTACCCGGATGAATTCTAATACCTGCGTAACCCGGCACATTTAACAATAAAGGCAAGCTTTTTTTAAACCGATTACTGTAGCTAATCACCACTTCATATCTTCCGGTTGGGATGGCTGTTTTGCCGTAAACTTTCAACTTTTGGATTAAAGACAAATCGCTGCTTTTTTGCAAGCCTCGGTCTTTATCTTCTAAAGTGTAACATTCAAAAACACCATTGATAAGTAACTTACCAATAGTGCTAATGTCTGATTTTTGAAATCTTAGAAGTTTAAGCTCCATTACCTGCTTGTTTTTCGCGTTCAGCTTTTGCAGCTTCGGCTGCTTCTGCCTGTGCCTTGTTCTCTGCATCAATTAAATCTTTCAATTTATCTTCTGATGCCTTTAACACAGTTTTTCTGGTGTCGCCTTCAATAAGATTATTCACTTCCTCTACCGTGGCTGCTTTAGCAATCATGGCGATTACATCTTTAGCCGGTAAAGCTTTATCATTCTCTACCACTTCATTTTCTTCCTCATCACGCTCAAAACGTTCAACCGTTTTATCGCCCAATTTAGCAGCATGAGCTATTGCGTAGTTTCTGCCTTGTTTATCTCCTAAGAATACCTGCGCATCAGAGGTTACATAAACCGCATCTATGTGCTTGTGATAATCTAAAGCAGCTTCTGCTTTAGCTTTTAATTCTTCTTTATTTGCCATTTTCTTATATTTTACCAGAGGCTAGCAGCTTTATAAAAGCTGCTAACTCCTGAACTTAGCTATTCTTTGATTTTAGTTACCGATGATTGCACCGATGTATTTACCTCTAATAGGTAGTGCTAAGAATCTCTTTTGGAAACCTACAATGTCGCCTCTGTTTTCTGGGTCTTTCAACCTTGAGAACATATCGTAAGTACCCTCAGCTCTCATCACTTCATATCCTGAAAAGAATACAGATGAGATGATGTCGTCTCCTGCACTTGCAGCACCGTAAGCCTTTTTGGTTTTAAGCGTACCATCATACACCGGCATTACACTGGTATTGTGCACTTTAAAACTATAGAGCATTCCGCTACCACCTTGTCCAAATACATCTTTAAACAATACCTTGTCTTCTTTTTTCAATTTAGCTTTGTGTATTCCACTTAATACCACTACGCGTCTATCTTTTGGCACATCTAAATCGTCAAACTTCTGTTCGGCATCAATAAAAGCATCAATAATGCTAGAGCCAATTTCAATTACTGGGGTGTTAGCTCCATTGGCTGATGGCGCATAGTTCCAAATGGCTTTCTTTACATTTTCTTTGTAAAGCGCATTACGGTGTTGACGTACTACAGATTCCATTTTTGAGTAAGCCAATTGCACTGCTTCGGCATTTCTTACCACGGTGTTTTCAGTGTCGTAGTAATCTAATGGTAAAGCCAAAGGCACATCTGTACGTTCACTAATGGCGATAGGGTAAGAACTGTTATTTACCAACACGGTAGGATCAACACCTGCGTCGGCTAAGTTGATGGTATTGTTTTCCACAAAAGAACTCATATCTTCTGCTTCTAATAAGAAAGACCCGTCTGGGTAAAATCTCTCCATCAATTTGGAAATCCAAATTTCTTTCAGCAAACCACTTAAGGCCATACCTCGCTCCATAATTGGAGCACCGGTAATATAGAATTTCACTAATGCAAATACGAGCATTAAAGCATTAGGAATAACTGCGGCTAATAGCAAAGCGCTAAGGCTATCTACGCCGAATAAACCTGCAATAAAAACACCGATTAAGGCATTTTGTAAAACTGCGGTGAGGTTGTGTGTTGTTGTTTTCACGTTTCTAAGAATTTAATTTTAATAAGCGATTGATACCTGCATTTTTAATTAAGCGATAGCGCCAGCAGCTTTTAAATTTGCTTTAACACCTTCTACTAAATGGTTGAATTTTTCAGGATCATTTTTTTGCATTGCTGCTAATCCAATAGGGTCTTTCTCTGCCCAGTCGTGGTAAGTCCATTTTTCAGTTCCTGCTGCATCAGCTTGCGCAGATGGGTTGCCTGTAAGCACTACCTTTAATTCTACCGGCTTAATGGCAGATAAAGTTCTTTTGCATAGCTCTAAATTGGCTTTACCCAAATCTTCCCAAGCTTGTCTGTCTGCCGCCAAAATCAACTTGTTACTAATAGCATTATCTAATAATGCGGTTAGCTCTGCCGTTTCAGCTTGTTTTTGGGCGTTTTCAAACTCGGTAAGCTTAGTCTTTAAGGTATTTACCGTTAAATTTTGAGCGGCAAATTTTTCGCCCACTTGGTTTAATGCTGCTGCAAAATCTTCATCTTTTGCATCAGAACTCAACTGTAATTGTAAGCCGGCACTAGCACATAGCAAAACCAGCGCATTTAGGGTTTTTGGGTTCATCTTTTGTTTTGGATTATTGTCTGATTGATTAATAGATAGGCAGTAAGCTTTAGCCTCTTCAACCGTTAATTGCTTTCTTTCTGCGTTGTACATTACTAAAGCATTTCGGTTGGCGGGTACTGGCGTAATAGAAATTTCTAGGAGTTCACATTCTAAAACCTCATCGTCTTTGATGGTAATAGGAATAATACCTATAGATGCACCGTTTAGCAATCCCTGCTCAACTTTATTATACATCTTCATGGCTTCATCATCTTCCTCATCAAATTGAGGTACACCAGTCATGTCCATGTTGCCTTTTTGCACATCTGCCCACAAACCCATGATTTTATCATAGTTGTGATTTAATAAGCAAACTGGATTAGCCAAGAAATTATCCATGTTAATACCAGGGGTATTTACACGATAGCCATAAACATTGGTGCTTAAATCTGATACCTTAAAAGTCTTACTACTTTTTTTCATTACTGCCAAATTTGCCGCTTAATTTTCTGCTTATAAAATAGCTTTTGCAGAGATTAACGACAATTTGTCATATAAAAACAGACTTTTGATAAGGCAAGGAATAGCCTTTAAAATAAGGTAATATTTAGGCGCAAATTTGTGACATGGCCACAAAATCAAAAGACAACAGCCAACAGAAAAAAAGGGAAATAGCTTTAGACCTTTATCTCAATACAGATAAAAGCCAAAAGGAAATTTGCCAAATCGTAGGCTGGACAGAGAAAACATTTTCTACCAATAAAGAGAAATATGGTTGGGAAAGTTTAAAAGGTGCTAATACCATCACAGCGCAAAATATCATTAAAAAGCTTTATCAAAAGTTAGAAACCTTAGCCAGCGCCGATGATATTAAACCGGATGCCTTAATTAAAGTGGCCAAATCTATCGAGATGATGAGTGATAAGAAAGTAACCCTTTCACACCACATCAACTGCGCCAAAGAATTTACAAGCTGGGTGATTAGCAAAGGCAAAATAAATGAGGCAAAAATCATCAACTCTTTGCAGTATGAGTTTATCATGGAAAGGGGGGCAAATGCTTAAATTCCTAAGATGGTGTCATCAACACCAATATCTTCATTTATATAATAGCTATCAATTTTGCACCCTTTGGTTTCCGCGTCGTGTAATTCCTTTGGCTGCCGAAAAAAAGCATAGCCAGTTTTTTAAATCGTCTCACCATCAAAAGATAAGAAGGAGGCGTAAAAATGGCCGTTAGCAATCAGCAAATAAAAGATTGGCAATTTTTCTGCGAGCAAGTTCAAAGCACCAGTACTGTTGATCCTTATGAAGAAAAAAGCAAGCAGGAAAACCGTAAAGCAAAAGCCTTAAAAGACTTTAATTACTTTGTGCGTACTTACTTAAGTGTATATAGTGATTGTGATTGTGCCGATTTTCATGTGGATGCAGCTAACAAAATTGTCCTAGGTAAACGCGACCCTGAAAACCCAAACTTAATTGCCGTTTTAGAATGGCCCAGAGAACACGCCAAATCTGTAATTGCTAACATTGCTATTCCAATGTGGATGCTGGCTAAGGAAAAGCTTAACGGCATGATTTTGATGGGCAAAAATGAAGATGATGCCCGCGTATTATTAGGCGATTTACAAGCACAGCTTCAGTTTAATGATTTATTTATTCATGATTTTGGCGATCATTATAATAAAGGCGATTGGCAGGATGGCGATTTTACCACTAAGAAAGGAATTCGTTTCGCTGCCTATGGTCGTGATCAGTCGCCACGTGGAGCAAGAAAGGGCGAAAAAAGACCGAATTACGCCGTTTGCGATGATATAGACGATGACCAAATCGTAAACAACCAAAAGCGTGTACGCAATGTGGTTGAGCGTATTTTGGGTGCTTTGTTTTTTGCTCTAGAAACCAAAAAAGGCGGTACGCTAGTCATTGCCGGAAATAGAATTCATGCTCAATCTATCTTGGCGCACATGGTAGGTGATATTAAGCCGGGAGCACCCAAAAGAGAAGGCATCTATCATTCTAAAGTTTTTGCTATTGATCCTAAAACTGGCAAACCCGCTTGGCATCAACGCTACACCTATGGACAAATCATGAATAAAGTAAAGGCAGCCGGCAACGCGATTGGCCGCCGTGAGTTTTTTCATGAAAACCACAGAGAAGGCACCATATTTAAAGACAAATATTTTCATTGGATACCAATGAGAGATTGGCGTAAATACCAAATCATTATCGGCTATTACGATCCATCATTTGAAAATAATCCAACCTCAGATTTTAAAGCTGTGCGTATTTGGGGCGGATATGAAACCCCTTCCGGAGAGTGGCAACGCCATTGTCTTAAAAGCTTTGTAAGGCAAACCGATACCATAGATGTATTTGAGTGGATGGCAAGCGTAGAAGACAGCCTGCCCGCAAGTGTAAGTGTATTGTGGTATATGGAAAAGCAATTTTTTAACCGCCAACTCACTGATGCTTTAAAAATCATTAACAGAAAAAGAGAAGCACAAAAGAAAAGAAAGCTAGTAGTGCTTTTTGATAATCGAGTTAAAGGAAATAAGTATGTGCGCATTGTAAAGATGGAGCCTTCATTCGTGAATGGTGAAAACTTCTTTAACCTAGACCAAATGCACAATCCTGACATGGTTGAGGGTAACAACCAGCTAAAAGGTATTGAACCGGGTTACAACAGCCCAGACGATAGCCCAGATGCGGATGAAAGTGCGCACTTCATCCTAGATCAGCATAAACCCTCAGCCAATTTTAAACCCATCATTAAACAACACAAAAAACTCTATTGGTAATGACAGATTGGATATTTGGATTAGCCGGTATAATTATCGGATTGATCAGTCGATTTTCGATGACAAAAAAGGAAAGCTACGATGCAACAATCATGTTAGTAAAGCAGCTTCAGGAAAATGTTAATAGTAACAACAAAGAGATAAAAGAGCTTAAAGATGAAGTGCATGAGTGGAGAGAGAAATATTACAAAGAACTGGAAGAAAAAAACCAGCTTTTAGAGGAAATTAAAAAACTTTGGCTTCAGCTTCAAAAAATTAATAAACCTTAATTATGGCATTTTTAACAGACGCAGATTATGCTGTTCAGATCAGAACAGAAATCAAAACCATATTAACGGCTACCAATGGTAGTTTATCCCTTGCCGAACTGATGGCACAGCAAGAAATGACTAGCTATCTTAAACCCAGAGGGATAGACTGTGCCGCTGTTTTTGCCGCTACAGGTGCAAATAGAAATCCGGTAATTATCATGTACATGATAGATATGGTGTTGTATCATATCCACAGCAGCACACCGGCCAAGGTAATGCCTAAACTACGTGAAGATAGATATAATGCAGCTATTGCTTGGTTAGATAAAGTGAATAAAAGCTTATTAGACCCAGACCTTCCTTATGTGCAGGGAGACGGCACAGATGCCACACCAAAGTATAAGTTTGGCAGCCGCGAAAAGTATAGCCAAGGCTGGTAATTAAATCACATTTAAATGCAATTAAAATGGCCGTTAAAAAAACCGAAATCATCAATCTAAAATCAGACCCTAAAATGATGGCAGCCTTAAAAAAAGACCCTGCCAAAATCATTGTCGAGATTATAAAGCAAAGACGCAGTCTTTATCAAAAAGAAATAGGCGACTGGCTGGCAGGAAGAGCAGCGGCAGAAGACCCCTTTTATCCGCAACGTTTGCGGCTGATAGAAATTTTTATGGATATGCTTTTGGACGAAACTGTACACAACCACATTTATAATCACCGCATTTTACCTATCCAAAACAGGGCTTTTAAAATTGTAGATACCAAAGGCGTAAAAGATGAAGAAAAAACCAAACTCTTTAAAAAACAATGGTTTGATGATTTTCAAAAATTCTGCCTCGAGGCTCGTGTTGCTTATGGCCATAGCTTAATTTACTTTGATGAAATAAAGCCAGACGGCACTATCAAAAAAGTAATTACCATAGATCGCCGCCACGTGTTGCAAGAGTTTGGCATGATAAAAAAGTGGCAGAGCGATTTAACTGGTATTAACTACCGCGACCCTGCTGTGTGGCCTTTTGTTTTTGAAGTAGGCGATGTTTACGATTTGGGCTTATTAACAAAGGCTGTACCGCTTTGGATTTTGAAAAAACACGCTTGGAAAAACTGGGATGAGTTTGCCGAAATCTTTGGAATTCCGATTCGCATAGCAAAAACTGCCAGTGACGATCCTAAAGTCATCAATGAGATGGACAGTTGGCTGCAAAACATGGGTACAGCCGCTTACGGCATATTCCCAGCAGCTACTGAGATAGACATTAAAGAAAACACCAAAACAGATTCGTTTAAAGTGTTTTTTGAGATGATAGATGCCTGCAATAAAGGTTTAGCTACTTTATTTAGCGGCCAAAGCATGACCAGCATGGACGGCTCTAGCCGTAGCCAAGCAGAAGTGCATCAAGATGTAGCAGAAGACATCCACGCTGCGGATGAGCGCTGGTTTAAACATTTGGCTGATGAGCTAATTGAAAAACTACGAGAAAATTACAATTACCCTTTTGATGAAGGAGACACCTTTGAGTTTGACGTACCAGAAGATACTGATGGCTTGTTGACCGTTTTTGAGAAAGTAAATCAAATGGGCTTTCAGTTAGACCCTGAAGAAGTGAGCTCAAGATTAGGTGTAAAGATTTTAGGCATCAAACAGGTGGCGCCTATTGTGCCAGAGCCGGGAGAAAAACCAGAAGAAGCAAATCCAGACAAACCCGAAGAGGATAAAGAGGATTTATCAGTTAAAAAGTTGCTCAAATTACATACAGACATCCACCAATTGTATTACAAAAATGTGCATTAAGTGCTACACTAAGGTTCAGTTATCTTTTAATGCTTCGGATTTAGACCCGGAAGTAGAGCGTATTGCCAAGCTGATAAAAAGCGGCAAATTAAAGCCTGGTCAAATAGACCCTATAATGGTGCGCAAAATTGCTGAGGAATTGATGAAAGGAGTTAAAGAAGGCTACGGAAATGCGACAAGAAAAAGCGGACAAAACTTTCTTAACAGCAGCACTGAAAACATCTATGTATTTAGCGGTTTTAAAAACCATGCCATGCTGCAAGAAGCTTCCTTATTGCTAAAAAATGAGGACGGAAGCATTAAGCCTTTTAAAGATTTCTTAGCCGATATAAAAGCTTTAAACCACACTTACAACGAAGTTTATCTACAGGCAGAGTATAGCAATGCTTTAGCCAGCTCGCAAATGGCGGCCACATGGAATGATTTGAAAGATAATGGTGCTGATGCCTTAACCTACCGAACAGCTAATGATGACCGCGTAAGGACAGATCATGCGATTTTAGAAGGAATTACCAGACCAATGGATGATCCTTTCTGGGGTACTTATTACCCACCTAACGACTGGGGCTGCCGTTGTGATGTTGAGCCTGCTCAAAGTGATCAAGTTAAACCTTATGCACATAATGAGTTACCAGACATCCCACCGATGTTTCAAAATAACACCGGTAAAACTGGTATCATTTTCCCGGATACGCACCCTTATTATAAAGTAGCTAATGGATTAGAAGAAAAAATTAAAAAACAGGTAGAAGATATTATGCCTGAAATCGAGCAAAAATTTATCCCTAAATCAATAGAAAACTACGAAAAGAAAGCTGGGGTAACGATTAATAAAGAGATTTTCAGTTACCTAAAAAATGAAGTTCCACTTATAAATAATAAGAAAAGTGCATTTTACAGTCCCCTTGAAAAAGTGGTAAATATTGCTATTGATGCTAGAGTAAAAAGAAGTAAATGGATGGCGGAAAGCGTTGTTTATCATGAATATGCCCATGCCGCAGACTGGCAAAAAGGATGGCGTAAATCACCAATTATAGAAGATTTGATGTCTAAATATAAAAATCTGTTTAAAGCAAACAGAAATGAAGTTTTTACAGCCATACATGAAAAGATTTTTTCTTTATATAAAACCTATTGGCAAGCAAATGATTTTGATAAGCTTGAACAATTAACAGCCACAGCAGACACTTTAATGTCATTAAATTACAATTTTGGTTTTGGCCACACTAAAGCTTATTTCAAATCAACAGATAAATCTGCGGCTGAATTTATAGCCCACATGTTTGAGAATAAATTTAAAGGGAATGAGGTTTTTAAAGAATTAATGCCGGAATTGTACGAAGAGATGATTAAAACAGCGGATAAGTTAAACTAAAGAAATATCAGACATGACAATCCCATCAATTAATAGCTCGTCATCTTGGTTAACTTCTAGTTTTTTGCCTTGGTCTTCCGCTTTTTTTAATATAGGGAAAAGCTGGTCACCTAAAGAAATGTGCAACGTTAATAGAAGCTGTGCATATTCACCGCCTTCATTAACATATTTATCAAAAATTTCTTCTCCAGTCATATAATGCAAATTACTGAAAATTAATTTAATAAAACAACAGACATGCCAAAAGGTTTAGATTACATCATTAACATTAAAGACGGCAACTTAGGCGGAGCTAAAAAAGCCAAAACCGCCGTGGATGACGTGGACAAATCCGTTGATAAATTAGGTAAAAGTACAGATGGGCTTGGTTCTATTGTAGGAAGAGTAGGTAAACTAATGGCTGGTGCTTTTGCAATTAGCACTATTATATCTGTTGGTGCTGATTCTCTGCAAGAATATCAAAGTGGATTTGTTAAGGCCAGCGGTCAGGTAGCAGCAGCTTTGGTATCTACCAACGGTGTGGCAGGAAGAAGTTTGGATCAATTAAGAAATCAGGCCAACAGCATAGAGGCTAAAACCATGCTGTCTGATGCTGATGTACTTAATGCACAATCTCTTCTTTTAACTTTTACCAATATCAAAGGGGCTGTGTTTGACCAAGCAGTCCCAGCCGTTGCTGATTTGGCGCAACGTATGGCAGGCGATGGCCCAGCAGATTTAAAAGGTGCTGCGGTGCAAGTGGGCAAGGCATTGAACGACCCTATACAAGGTATCAATGCTTTAAGGCGTGTGGGTGTAAGCTTTAGTGATGCTCAAAAGAATACCATAACGGCATTGGTAAAAACCGGACAAACTGCCAAAGCGCAACAATTAATTTTAAAAGAGTTAAACACAGAGTTTGGCGGATCAGCGGAAGCTGCCAGAAAAGTGCTTGGCCCACAAGGTGATTTTAAATATCAAATTGGCGAGACCAAGGAAGCTTTAGGTGGTTTAATTTCTGATGGATTAGTTAAAGTTCTACCTGCTATCAACAACTTTATAGCAGCCACCAGAACCGGTATAGATTGGCTGCGTGAAAACAAGCAAATGCTTACCAATGTGGCTTTAGGTATTGGTTTAGTAGGTGGTGCTTATTTGCTGTACCAAGGATATCTTTTAGCAACACAAGCACCTTTAGCTATTGTTACAGCTGCTCAATGGGCTTTAAATGTAGCTATGGAAGCCAACCCCATTGGTTTAATTGTGGCTGGCATTGGCTTACTCATTGGCGGTTTGGTAATTGCTTACAAAAAAAGTGAAACTTTTAGGGCAAGCATTCAGGGAATTATTTCTGTAGCTGGTTTATTAAGTGATGTTTTTATAGGTTTAGGTAAAACTATTATTGGAGCGCTTACGTTCAACAAAGATTTATTCCTCTCTGGCGTTAAACAAGCCGCAAGTGCAGCTGATGAAATAATGAATGGCGGCATTAAAAAGCGATATCAAGAAGGTTTTAATAAATCTATTGCCGAAAGCAGAAAGAAAGCCAAAGAAGAGGCAGCACAAGAGAAAGCAGATAAAGCCGCCAGAGATACGGCAAGTGCTTTAATTGGCGGCAAACCAAACTCATTAAATGGAAAACCAGCTACAGGTTTAGGCAGTGGTGCAAGTGCAGACACCACAACCGTAAGCACCAGCAAGCAGGTGCGCAACGTAAGCGTAAGCATTAACAAACTGGTAGAAAAAATAGAAGTGCATACCACCAATTTACAAAATGCCAGTACCGGAGAAATTAAGCGGATGCTTTCTGAAATATTAACAAACGCTGTACATGATAGCGAATTAGCTCTTGGATAATGGATTTAAGTAAATCATATATCAGCCCAGATGGATGGCTTTGGCTTTACCATGCTGGCTTATTTTACAGATATGGCTAATCAAAACGCTAAAGAGTTTGATAGGATCATCAAAGAATATCCGGCTTTAAAATTAAAGCTGATGCAACAAGCTGCCCTAATGGCTTTGGCACATTTTAAAAGCTCTTTTACTAACCAAGGTTTTACAGATAAGAACTTAGAAAAGTGGAAAGCCAGAGCCGGAGGCACAAGAAATGCAGGAAGATCTATTTTAATTGATAAGGGCGTTTTAAGGCGTGGATTGCGGGTAAAAAATGTGGCTGCAAATAAAGGTGTAGTAGGCGTAGATGATGCTATTAAATACGCTAAAATTCAAAATGAAGGCGGAGAAATACCCATCACTCCAAAAATGAGACGCTTTTTTTGGGCCATGTATAAAAAAAATGGCGGAGGCATTAAAGGCAGGCGAGATACAGAGCAAGCTTTATTTTGGAAAAACATGGCGCTGCACCGTGGCGATACTATAAAAATCCCAAAAAGACAATTTATTGGTGATAGCGCAATACTAGAAGAAAAAATCATTAATTATTTTAATAAAGAACTATTAAACTTCTTTAATCATGATTAAAAAAGACATTTATAAAGCCATTGGAGACCATTTAATGGCTACGCTAAAGAATTTAACAGGCTTGCCAGACTTGGCTTGGTACGATAAACAAATGGGGCAGTTTAGCCAGCCAGAATTGGCTTACGTTGTTCCGCTGCCTGCGGTTTTAATAGAGTTTGGGCAATTTACATGGACAACTGAAGGCGCAAATACGCAAAAGGGTGAGGGCATAATTAGGTTTTATGTTTATTTTGAAAATTACTCTAATAGTTTTAATGGTGCTTTAGACCAAGAACTGGCATTGCGTTACTTTGAGTTTACCGAAGCCGTACACCAAGCTTTACAAGGTTTTAGCACTACAGATGTAATGCCTTTACAACGTGTTACAGACGGCGAAGATGTAGATCAGGATATGATTATAACAAATATTGTAGAATACTCTACTACCATATTTGACCGAGCAACAAACCGTAAAAGAAACTTTACAGACGTTGACCCAGACGTACAAGTTGATTACAAAAAAACCAGTAGCCGCCCAGTACCTACACCCGGTGGCGATTATATAGTATAAAAAAAGCCCCGCAGAATCTGCGGGGCTGGCTTCTCGGTTAAAGGGTCTAATGCTGTAATTTAAAAAGCTCTTGTTTAGCATCCTCGCTGCCCAGCTGTGTGGCAGTTTCAAAATAGCTCTTGGCTTTATTTTTATCATCATCTACATAGCACAGGCCTAGCAGATAATAAGTGGTTGCGTCTTTAGGCTCAACTTTTAAAGCTCTTTCAAAATAGGTAATTGCATAAGGTTTACCACCTTCTATATTAAGGTAGCAGAAACCAACACGGCGTAAGGTTTTAAAATCCTTGTTATCAATATAAGAGGTTTTCCAAGCTTCAATGGCTTTGTCATATTTGCCAGCTTTAAAAAGGCTATCTGCATTTTGTGCTTTCGCTGAAACCATGCTGCCTAGCAGCAAAAAGATGAATAGTAGTTTTTTCATGATTCTAAGTTAGTTAAATTTTCAATTTATTTTAATTGTCAGGCTGAGCGAAGTCGAAGCCCCCCACCGCACCATCGGCAATATTCCTAAGCTCCGCAAAGTCATACAGCCGATAACTTACGCTAAATCAAAATGCTCCCGCTGGTCGCACTTCATTTAGCTTTCAGTTATAGGCTATTGCAACGGTTCATCTAAAACATAACCGCTACCAGCACATTTAATGCACCCTTTTGCATCACATTCTGGGCATGGAGGTTGCAACAGTTCGCTTTGCCCTATAACATCATGTATAGGTAATTTTTTTAATTCCTGTTGGTGGTATAACTTCGCAAATTCCATCATAACTTCTGCGGTATAACCTACACCCCAATTAATTATTGGATTATCTATTTCTTTTGTTTTACTTATTAAAAACTGTTCTGCTAATATCATTTCTTCGTTATTTAATCATTAAAAAATCTACCCATACATGTGTGCCGTTACCAGCAAACTCGGAGAAGTGTTGTCAACTTAGTGGTTGCGGTAAATCTTTAACTTTTTCAGCCAGCACCTCCATAAATATATCTTTTAGACTTGTGTACAAATTCCAAATGTTCTTAGTTTTAGTAGTATTTTCACCAATCAACTTAAAATCCTGTTTGCTAAAATATAAGTACCTATCCAACAACAAAGCAGTTTCATTCTGCATTTCTATTAAGTTCAATTTTCTGAAATCACTTTCAATTTCTTCTGTTTCTTTAAAATAATTCATCCCCATTTCTAAAAAAGTTAAGGTTATTCGGTAATAATTTAGTTCATCGGTTAATCTCGTCAGCTGGTAACACAGGTTTTGCCCCATTAAAACGAGGGCAAAGCCTCGTCCGTTATAGGCAATGCAACCGAAAACATACGAAATCGGTTGCTACCTATTTAAAACCTATTTTTTTGGTTTAGGCTTTGGCTTTGGCTTGGGTTTTGGCATTGGCATACCTGGTTTCATTCCCATAATGTTTAAATTTAAAAATTATTCCGAAATTTTAAAGGCATTCGGATTCTCCTATTTCAATTTAACTTCATCATTTGTTAACCATTTGTGGTTATTCATTTTCATACCATCTTTCATTGTAATATCTGAAATATTTGCGGGCAATGAATAACTTTTAATAATTGCAGTTGAGCCTTTCATTCCGTCCATATGACCAACTAAAACTTCAACGCTGCTACCTTCTTTTATTACCTTTGTTTTTGCAGTGTCAGCATCATAATCAATTGAAAAAGTATCTTTCAGCTTTTTCTTAGCATCGATTATCTTTTCCTGTGCAGGTAATGAATGTGTATTTAATGCCCAATCTTTTAAATCGGTATCATTATACATTTGTCTTGCAACCCTTACAACTTGCTCATAGGCTTGTATAAGGTTTGCGATTTGTTGTTTTGAAACATCTTTTGCCATTTTTTTTAATTATTTATTATTTAACACTTCCCGTTTAAAATGGGTGGAAAGCTGAACCCTAAAAATGCACTGCCTATAACAGGGGTTTTGCAAAAGCAAGGCATTCGTGCTAATTTGAACATTTGTGCTACTATCATCATTTGTTGTTTAATTGAACTTTTGTACTTCTAATCCTTGCCTTCGCAAAGCCCCAAAACGTTACCCATTCCCAACATAATCAAGCGTAAACATCTTATGTTTAAACTCCCCATCTACTGTCATTTTCCAAATTTCAACGCTTTTTAAATTGCGTTGAGTAACTTTATACAACAAATCTGCGCTGTAATTATTGGTTTTTGGAATATCTTTTATCAATAAATTAAAATGATTTTCAAATGCTTCTGCATAAGTAGCATAAGAGTATTCTGCCATTTCTTTTAAAAGCTGGCTTACTTTAATCTCTTGCTGAGATTTAAGTTCTCTATTTTGGGTTATTTTCCAATTCATATTCTTTTTAATTATAATCAACTTGATCTGACCAGCAAATAATTTGTCCTTGAAATGGTAGCTCACTAAACCAAGCTTGAAAATTTCTAAGACTTAAACCATCGTTTTGCGCCAAATTGCAAAGTCCTAACACATTTACATCTTCATCATTACCGTGATGAATTTGTCCATAGATTTCACCATTAATTAAAACTTCAAACCACGCTGCACCGCCACGGTTATTAATTTCAATATCCCACGTTTTTTTAATGAGAACATCATCACAAATTTTAATCTGCTTACTATTGTAAGGTTTTCCGCTCCAAATACGTGGACTAAAGTAATCCCCCGCTTTAAATCGCTTGCCTGCTCTTATAGTATGGTGCTTTTGCATTTCACCAGCTAATACCATAAAATCATTTACATAGGGTAGTAAATCATCTTTTACAAAAGGTAAA
This sequence comes from Sphingobacteriales bacterium, assembly GCA_014763615.1. GTDB lineage: Bacteria > Bacteroidota > Bacteroidia > Sphingobacteriales > Sphingobacteriaceae > Pseudopedobacter. The sequence continues at coordinate 70,999 of JACXVB010000007.1, forward strand.
ATAATACCTAGACTATTAATTAACTGCTCTACAAAGAAAGTTTCTTTGCCAGCTTTTGGGTGATATTTAGGGAAAACCCTTGAAAATGTGATTACTTTACTCATAATGTTAATTATTAATTGATTATTCTTTTTTTAACCATTTACCCAGCCTTCCCGGATTGTTCCGGTAAACATAACCTGCGGCTCGTAAAGCTGCATAATACTCATTTCGCTTATCTTGTGTAAGGCGTTGGTCATACTCACGGTCATAAGGGATAGGGAATTTACTGGCAGCGGCAGGAGCTTTAAACAATAGGCGCAATTCATTGATTTTACCTATAAAATTGGCGATGCTTTTGGGTTTCAAATACCACTCATCACTTTGCATATATAGATTAAGCAGGGCTTCAAACTCATCACGGCCAAGGGGTAGGGCTTTAAATTTGCCGCCATCTGTTTTGGTGGCTTTATATTTTATGGAAAATTTCTTTTCAAAAGCTGCACAAAACTGGCTAATCTTTTCATTGGTTGGAATCATTTCAGAAGGTTCTGAAGTTTTAGCCATCAATACCTTAACTTTTAAGTTAAGTTTTTCTAAAGCGGCTATTCTAAAGTCTTTGTGTTCGGGTGTAATTACGCTACTAATCCAATACCATTGCTGTTCAGTTAAAGGCTCTTTCAACTCGCTTTCAATACGCTTTAAATGGCCATTAAAATAAGTGATGATAAGGTGTCCGCTTAGTTTAGCACTACTCACTTGATAACTTACTTTATTCATGATTAAAAGGAAGTTGTGGCTGTTGCTGGTCTAGTTGCTTAGTTTTTTCTAAAATGATGCGGTAAATGGTAGAAGGTTCTAAAAAATACTTCTCGCCTAGCTGCTTAAATATCACTTCCTCACGCATCATTTTGGTATAAAAAAGCTCCGTGTAATCCTCGAAAATGCTTTTGTTGCGTAAATCTTTAAGGTTTGCCATAGTGTTATATTTTGGAAATAAAATGATCTCTTGCTTTCTCAACTTGATTAATTAAGATGGGTAGCTCCTTTTCACTATAATCATTCAAAGGCTTATGTAAATAGCCGTGGTTAAGGCAAAAGGCATTTACTTTATCCATATCTACAGCACCGTTAGGCAACTCCCAACGCATTTGATGCGCAAACGCCAATATCTTCTTACGCATCACATCGGCTTTATCCTGACCTTTAAAATGTGCCTCTATGGATGCAATAATGGCTAGTACTTCGGCATCATGAAGGTCTTTACTGCTTTCGGTTCTGCCTTTGCTAAACTCCCAGCACCAACGGTGGCGATGACCTTGCAGCTTGTGCTTGGTCATCAATGCCATCATTTTTTTAAAGTGTTTAACTTGTGTATTCATAATTTTAATCTTGGAATGCCTAAATTAACCGCCAACTTTACCTCTATTGTTGCACCTTCGCTATGTATCCAACAAGGCAGTGGATAAATAAAATCTGCGTGAGGTAAAAAGCTAATGCAGATTCGCATAGCTTCTTTCCAATCGGCTTCCGGGTGTACAATAGCTACCGGATTAATCACGTAGTAGCCTTTTTGCTCTAGCATACGATGTGCTGTATGAAACTTTTCTTTAACCTCATCAAAAGGTAATCCGGTTACTTTACCTGCGATATAAACAACAGGTTTATCGCTAAATTTTGCTATTTCTCCGATGGTTTTAGCTAGTGTTCTGTGTTGCGGCTCAAATGCCTTTTCGATGTTATCCATTTATTGTTGTTTTGGTCTGAAATATTGATGTGTATTAGCATCGTACTGGAAGAAGTAATTAGAATACTTTTTCCAGTAAGTATCTTCATTAATCATTTTAACAGTACCTCCGCAATCCAAGCACTTTTTAAAGTCTTTGGTGCAGTTGTGATAGATTGCATCACAATGAGGGTCGCCACATATTTTGATTAATCCTAGTGCCATTTTAAATTGAGTTTTCGGTATCTTTTGATAAATACCAGTTAAAATGAATGTAACGCGGATACATGGAAAAATAATCCTTATGACTATTGATGCCTATTTCTAAAGGTTTACATCTTGGAAATCGGCTATTTAGCTCCTGAACTTTGTTTTGAAACCAAACCTTCATTTCCTCTAAATCTGTTTCCTTAAAAATGGTGCGATCTATCTGCTCAATCATTTCTTGATAGGCAGCTTCCAGTTTATTTTTTGGGGTGTAAGAAAATCCCGCAATCATTACATAGTATTTCATCTGTTTAATTTTTTGAACCCTCCCCTGTATCGATCAGGGGTTAATTCCAAAAGGGTTAAGCTTCTACTAATTCCTTTTTAGGCTCTACAAAGAAGGTCTCATCTTGATCTACTAAAATCCCTACCTTCTCAAACAAAGCTGCTGTTTCTGGCACCTCTCTATCGGCTAAAAGCCTATCCTTAGCCGGCTCTTCTACCACGCGGATGTAGCTAGGTAAAAACTCTTTGATTAAATTGGTGCAGCTTGCCCAAGTGTAACCTCTGCGAGTTTTGAGTTTTGGCGTACCAGTTCTAAACCCGATGATTCCGTGGGTAAGCTCCATGCTTTTCTTCTTGCCAAAATCATCTCTGTTGCTTTCTGCATAAGCTTGTATCATTTCAAAGCTTTCTTCTTTCTTTAAAGCCAATGCGCTTAACCTATCAGCGTATTTCTCTCTCAGCTTCGTGATTTGCACATCCATTGTCGCCTGTATTTTTTGGATTTCTGCGTCAGCTTCTGCATAAGTTGCGAAGGCATCTTCTGCCTGCTCTCTGTCAACGCCTACGAATAGGACTTTTTTTTCTCTTGTTTTTGCCATGATTATTGATTTTTAGTTTGTAAATTTTCTTTCTCTTTTTTCACCTGATTAAGCATTTCCTGTACTTCTTCACGTTGTCTTTTGTGGTGGCTCGGAATGTCGTTCAGAATCAGTTTTAATTCTTTTTCCTGCCATTCTAATTCTTGTAGTGTTTTCATATTTCAGTCTTTTTCTTCTTTTAATTTCTTCGTTTATTTCGGGTATCAACAGCATCACTATGATGATGATGAGGGTGATTGCTTGTATCATTTGTATGGCTTTCGGTTAGTCCAGCACTTTAAAATCAAGAGTGCGTAAATGGCTAGTGCAATTAGGGTTTCTTTCATTTGGCATCGGTTAAAGTTTTATTAATTGTGCCCACGATCTGGCGGATTATATTTTGTTCATAAGGCAAATGCTTCAGATTGATGTAAGAGAAATAAAGAATGAAAGCTCTACCTTGTGCTGGCGTAAGATTGATAGTGTTTTTCTTATCTACCCAAAATGATCTGCCGTGTAATTTTTCCACCACTTCTAACATCAAATCGTTAATTAAATCAGTAATAGCCGGATGTATTAACTTTACATCAGTATCTTCAATCAGCTTGTACACGTAGCCACACTGTTCGCCTGTTAATTTGATTTTAATCTTTACCATTTTAAAACCCCCTCAAGCTTTCTAAAACTTTGTAATAAGTTTTGCTGAATTGTTTATCGTATTCCACTAGGTCATTAGCAGAATCGGTATTGTAAATCACAGTACTATGATCTAAATCTAAATATCTGCCTATCTGTACTGTGCTGTACTTACCATGTTTGCGAGCAATAGACATAAATATTTTGCGGGCATCTGAAAACTGGCGAGTGCGAAGGCTTTTCTTAATGTGCATTACTGGCACATCGGTAACTTTAGAAACTACGTTGGCAATATGTGGTAAACTTAAATTGGCAATGTTTGAAATTTTAAGAAAAGGACAGCTTAAGCCCTCATAAGGCTTTAAATTACAATTACGCATGGCTCAACTCCCTCCATACTTTAGTCCACACTTCAGCTATTTCTTTTTCTCTTAGTTCTTTGCGTTTAGCAGCAACTATACCTTTATAACTGTGTATAAAATCGTATTCATCGCTTAAAAAATCAAAGCAATCACTGTCTTTGTACATGGCTAAAAAATGCTGCTCTCTTTTTGCCCATTCGTTTTTCCAATAGGCCCAAAAACTAGGGCTTTGTGTTAAAATTTGCTGTCCAAATTCATCGCCATCCGTTTCTTCTCTTGCGTAGTCCATTCCACGGTCAAATACATTGTTAAAATATTCCTCATCTGATAGATGAAGCATTTGCATAATCAGCTGTTGATTGCTTAAATCTTGCTGTTTAATCTTTTGGATATAAGTAGTTTTTTCCATCCTTAACCTACCTTTCTAATATGATTACCATGATATAGCGCTGCTTTATCTTCCTCAATAGGCAGCGAACCTCCGGGGCAACGCCCAGCAACTTCTGCCGCCAAACCTTTTACCCGGATGATGATTTTTGCTAACTTTTTAATGTGTTTTGCCAATGCAGGCACTGCATCGTTTCGCTCTTCGTGTGCTAAGAAGATAAAGATGGTGGTGGGGTAATTGTGCCTTAACTCATTAATGGCTTTTTTATCCAACTCATCCGCATAGATGGTCACATTGTCAATAAATAAAACCTTCGGCCTTCTAGTGCTTTTTAGCACCTTGTCAATATCTTCCCAAGCTTCATAGTCTCTAAACTTGATAGACTTATTGGTATGGCTTAAACCGGCTCTTTTGCAGCTTCTGCGAAAGTCATCACCCAAACCTTCCTCTGCGCTGATGTATTCAACCTTAAAGCTTTTGCTTAACACGTTGGCCAACTGTAAGCCTGCCCACGTTTTGCCGTTTTTCTCCGCGCCATAGATAATCCAAATGCCGGCACTTTCTGGCTGTCCTAAAAGCTTGGCCCATCTTTCATCATCAATACTGATTGTGCGGCTTTTCTTATCGTATAGCTGCTTTGCGCTTAAACTTTTCATGCGGCATCCTCCAAAATGATTAAGCTTTCTGCTCTGGTGAGTCCTGCAAACAAATCGTCATCGGTTTTTACCAAACATTTACTTAAAATAAGGTTGTGTTTAGTCTTATCGCCCAAATTTGCGCCCAAAACATCGCCAATTAAGCGCTTAAAGAAGGCTTCTCTGTCTGCCCTTCCTTGTGGGGTGCAGGTACTATATTTGCCGCTAAAACGTCTAAAAATCTCGCGGTAGCCTACTTTTTTACCTCTAATACCGCGTTCTATCTTCTCTTTAAGTCCATCTGCGCCAATCATGTACCATCCGCAGGCGTTTTCAGTACCGTTCCAAAGCTCTTTCAACTCTAGGAAAGCAGGATATTCTAAGTCGCCAGCCTCATCTATAATCACGATAGGGTTCTGAAGCATTTTCAAATAATACTTCAAGTTTCCTTTTACTGTAGCGTATTTACCATTATGATCTATTCCTATCTTTTGCGCTAATGTTCTGATAAATAACTGGCGGCTTTTACACTCACTGGCATCTAGGTAGAAGGCGTTTTTTCTGCTTCTTGCGATATATTTAGCCGCAAAGCTTTTACCTATGTCGCATTCGTCAACAAAAATCCTAGCTTTAGAATAGGTTTGGCAGAAATCAATGTCTTCCTCAATCATGGTAAACACTTCCGTTCTGGCGGCTTTCCATTTTCTGGTCACGTTGTCAACGTTTAGCGCTCTGCCAATGGTTAAGAAATGGCTATCCTTTAAAATACCATCTACTTCTCCGGCTTTTAATCTGCTGAAAACAGCGGCGTTGATTCCCCAAATTTTAGCGAAAGCGCTGTCGCTTCCTTCGTAGTTTTGTCTTTGTGTTAGTAACTCGCTAACTACTTTTTTCTTAAATTCTGTTGTAATTTGTAGCATTGTATGTTTTATTAAAATCTGTTTCTTAATGATTGGTCTGGTTTGCTTGCAGGCCAGCTGATCATTTCTTCTGGCTCATCATCTAATAGCTCCCCTGTTTCCTTTTCTGCACTTGCTTTCTTAAGCCCAGGCATCACGAAATCGTTAAATGGTGTTTTAGGCTCATGATTAATAATGGTTAAGCGTTCTAACTGGTTTCTACCACGTTTTGCGTAGTTTTCTATGGTAGCAACATAGGCAGACATTAATCTCATTTGCTCTCTGTCTTCGTCTGTCTGTTCTATGGTTGCTCTTTGTGGTTTTGGCTTGGTTACTGCCTCGCAAACCAACACACCTTGCTGATTGTAAACCAAAGCCTTAAGCACATCGCCTGTTTCATCATTATCCAACCAGTAGATTGTTACTTCTTTGCCTTCCACCTGCTTCATAAGGTTAATCAAATGATCACTGCTGGCTATCTGTCCGTTGTCACCTAATAAAAACAGCTGATTATTTAACTTAATGATGCCGGCGTGTACACTTGTTTTAGTTTTAAAACCGATGTATGGTAAGAATGAAGCCCAGTTGGTAGGTTTTAGATTCGGGTTTTGGCGTTCGCAGAAAACTCTCCATCTGCTTAAGTACGGGAAATCTGTGTGCGGGCTATTGTTCCAGTCTGCAATATCTTGCAAGCAACCCTCTACAATGTCATCATAAAATAAGGTAGGTACTTCTTTGGGGCCTGCTTGGTTGGCTTCTGCTCTGGCGTGTGGTCTGGCTAACCATCCGGTGCGCTCCTTTTCAAAGTCATAGCGTAGGTTTCTGTAGTAAGCCTCTATTCTTTTACCTCTGGCATTGTTAGCTTCTATTCTAACGCTGTCAAACATGGCTCCTTCACGTAAAAAGGTATCTTTAAAATTGCTATTCAAAGACATCTCGCACTCTAGTCCGGCAGGAAGATTAAAACCCCATTTGGTAAAATTGCGAACCAGTTGGCGGTAAAATTCTAAGATGATCCCTTCTTTAGATTTGCCATGCACCCAGCATATAAAAGCTTCGCTGGCTAAATCGATGCCGTTGTAAAACCAAATTCTATTGCCGTCTGGCATTTTAAAAGGTGGCTGTCTGTCATCTATTGAAATCGTTGATCCAGCAAACTTAGGGCGCTCATAACTATGATAAGGTTTAAACTTACTCATGGCTTTTTGCCTGTCGCCACTTCGTTTAGTTTCTGTAATGATGGCGTTTTCCCATTCAGCCAAATATTTCTTAATGGTGCTATCGCTTAGTTTCTTAAATTCTTTACGGTTGTAAAGCTCTCCGGTTGCATTGTTTACAATCGTAGTATAACCAGCTAAAAAGCTATTGTAAACGCGGTGTATTTTAGTAGCTGTTGGTTTTTTAACGTCGTCCGCAAACAAATTCCGAAGCAGTTCTAAGGTTTCGTTAAATACTTTTCGGCGATTGTCGTTTTTGTGGTATCCAGTGATCAGAGTTTTATAGCCCTCGCGTTCAAACTGATTGAAAGTTTTGGTAAATCTTTCATAAGAATGAGGAAGGCTGTGTTCAACTTGGTATTTTGCTTTAAGTATGGCATTAAAGCTGTTAACGTCTGCACAGATACTCACCATCAAACCCCAAGCAGTACCGCTTTTGCTAATTCTTTCAGCTGCTCTTGCATTTCTTAAGGCTGCGGCAGCTTTTAGCACACTGGCGTTAATAATGTATTTCTCTTGGTGGTCTGGACTTAAGTAGGTGTCATCATCAAATCTAAAGCTTGCATAAAATCGCACCGCTTGCTGATCTATCTTATAATAGTTTGCCAAAATGTGTTCTGTACTTCTCGGATCGCCTATTATTTGCTTGTGTTGTTCGCTTAAACTGTCAAAATCAATCAATAATGGATGACCATTACCGCCGTTTTGAAGTTTTTTAATACCGTACTCTTTACGTTCATACCTTTTGATGGCTTTTTTCAAAGCATCATAGCTAGGATAGCAAGTCGGAATTAATTCCTCTTTGGTAACAACTAATTGATTATTCCAAAATTCAGGCATCTTTTATAAGCTATTTAAGTAGGATTCAATTTTAGCAACCACTTTAGTTCCTTTGTAATCACCATTTAATGTATCAGTAACTATTTTGCGGCTGTAGTTAATTGAAATAGCCAAGTCTTTAATCTTAATTCTCTGCTCTATTACACGCCCTTTTAACTGTAGATTTTCGGGATACTTTGGATTTCGTTTGGTATTTTTCATTTTATACTTACTTTTGATAGTAGTTACACAAATATATGTGAAAATAAATCACAATGTCAAGTTGTAAGTTGAAAAAAAATCACAAATGTGGATTAAGTCAAATATTAAGTATTTAAGAGAGCAGAAAAATCTATCTCAAGAGGATTTTGGGGCTATTTTTGGCTTATCCAGAGATAATATTGCTAGTTATGAAAGACCAAACGGTTCTTCTCCTAAGCATTCAGTTATCACAAAAATTGTGAATTATTTTAACATTAATTACGATGATTTTATTAATAAAGATTTAAGAAGTGAAGAAAATTCACAATACAATTATCAAGAAAATACATATCGTACCTTTAATGACAAAGAAGAAAAATATATACCTTTGATACCTATAGATGCAATGGCGGGTTTTGCCTCCGGAGACGTTCAAGTCATGGAGTACGACGCCAAGAAATTTTTAATCCCTGTTTTTCAAGACGTAGATTTCCTTATTCAAGTCAGAGGCAACAGTATGTGGCCGAAGTATAACAACGGCGATTTGATAGGATGTAAGAAGTTAAAATCATTCACTTTTTTCCAATGGAATAAAGTTTATGTTTTAGATACAGAGCAGGGGGCTTTAATTAAGAGAGTGAAACCATCACTTAAAGATGGTTGTATTTTGCTGGTCTCAGATAATAAAGAATATGATCCTTTTGATGTTCCTATTGCTGAAATCAGAAGCGTTTCAATAGTTTTAGGCCTTATCGCACTGCAATAACATAAGCTTTTTATTTAAAAACAGCCTTAACGATGTCGTTTAAGGCTTTTTTATTGTTTTATAACTTGCAAATAGGGTATTAAATCAATTAATTAACCTATTTTTAAACCAAATTATTTGATTTATATACTTTGTAGTAATACAAATTAAATATTTAACAGTTCCCCCCAGAGTTCCCCCCAGAGTTCCCCCCAGCCATATTTTCAACCAGAATACACGCACACAAAAAGTTAAATATTCGATTGAATTCTTTCTATTAAATGGTATAAAAAACCCTTTTAAAAGCCAATTAAATGCTATTTAACGGCATTAATTATATATTTGTTTGAAGGAATGGTATAGGTATAGTAGATAATAGTAATTTTTGACGTTTTGAATTGACCATAAAAAAAGCGGTTTCTATAAAAAACCGCCTTATAAATATCAAAAACAAATATTTTTGCCGCTTTATTTTTACCGTTTATTATTGACTGTTTGTTTTACCCCTATTAAAGTTTGGGATTTTTTATTTCAACCCTAAAGATGAAAATTTAATTGTAGGAGGAAAGACATTAAATTTTGCCAAACCGCTTGCCTATATTTTGTTATTAATTTTAATTTTAACTATTGTATTAATTTTAAATCTCTTTAAAAGCACTCAAAAATAGCTTTCCTAGATTAATTTTTTATCCTTTCTTAACATCAATATAAAGTTCTGTAGGTAATTGTCGATGGTATCAATATCTATAGCATCATGTAATAAACCAATAAATCTATCGGGTCTAACGATTAAGGTTTTCTTTTCACCTTTTCTGATTTTGAAATAATCGAAGATACTTTGATTACGCTCTGTATGCGGTAAATAATACAATTGGATTGGATAATGGAGTTGTATCCATCTAGCTATCGTGAATAAATTGACTTGCAATAAATCTCCCAAAATAATCAGCGAAAACTGATGATAGCCGCACCACTGATAAAGTTGCGTGTTTTGTTTGGTCTTCTCGTCATAAACTTTCAAATCAGGAAGTAACTCGCCGGCTTCTACCTTTCTTTCTTGGCTTAAATGCAGATTTAATTTGCTTTCTATGAGGTTAGGAGTGGGTTTTATTTGCTTTTGATGAATCTTTTGTAGCCAATTTTCAATTTTAGATTTGCTTTTATTTTGTTTGATGAGGATTTCAAATTCTTGTTTAGATGAGGATAGAACTGCCCCATCAAGTTTTTTTTGAATGGTTCCGATGATTCGCCAGCCTTTAAGAAAAATGTTTCTGAGATTTAAATTAAAATCAGGCTGTTCATTTAAATATGCACCAGAAAAATAATATAGACTCTCATTTAAACTACTTTTATCATTGTTTAAGAGTTCATAAACAGGTGGTTGACTATTTTTTAGTTCAGTTTTCACATCCCAAATTACACTGCTGAGGTGTGTAGCAAGTAGTGTAAGCGTTTGCCGGATTAAGCTTTCACCACTGATTTGATTTGTTGAGTCATCAAATGAATAACCTATTTCTTTCAGCATGATTAGATTGTAAGCATCAATTTGGAGCTGTGGATTAAATTTTTCTAATCCCTTTCTCTCATCAACAACTAAAACCTTTAATCCATTTTTACATAATAGTGCAGCAAAAATTAAAGAAGTAAAATTAACTCCACTGATCAGGATATCTGTTTTGGTTGGAATCCTCATTTAGTTCTGTGGAGGAGAAAAATAGTGGGTTTTTTATGCAAATCAGGATGATTTTTTTTCCACTCGGCTATGGTTTTAGTTTGTAGAAATTCATCACTTGCTGTGAGGTTACAAGCAATACATAGTAAAGTATCGTTTTTGCAGGTTTTTAAGATATCTTCAAGCATCGGATTATTTCTAAAAGGCGTTTCAATAAAAAGCTGAGTTTGCTTAAATCGCTCAGAAAAACTTTCTAAATCCTTAATCTTTTTAATTTTAGCCATTTTATCAATAGGCAAATAACCATGAAAAGTAAAGCTTTGTCCGTTAAAACCAGAACCCATTAAGGCCAATAAAATGGAACTTGGTCCTACCAAAGGAACTACTTTTATTCCTCTTTTATGAGCCTCAGCAACGATATCCGCACCAGGGTCGGCTATGCCAGGGCAACCTGCTTCGCTCATCAAACCCACATCATTTCCAGCTTCTAATCCTTTAAAGAAATGATGAATACTTCCACCTCTTTGGTGTTTTCCATAATCATGAATGATGAGCTCACTTTGTGGTGTTTTTAATCCTGCAAATTTTAAACAATGCCTTGCCGTTTTCTCATTTTCAACAATATACTCTTTAATTTGATTAATGGTTTCTACCAAATAAGGAGTTAAAGATTGCTGTTCTACACCTTCAGCCATGACCACTGGAATCAAAAACAATGTGCCTTTTAACATAGCTACAAATTAAACCATTTGATATGAGAATGCTCCAAATTAAAAAATCTTAAATTTTTGTGACACCTTTCTACCAATAAAATCGTCTTAATTATACAGTTCTTTAAAGATTTAGAGTTTATACCTATATCAGTATTTTAAATTGGATATTTAAAATGGGATATAATAAAATTTGGCAAACCATTTGATATGTAAAATTATCAGTGAGCTAAATAAAAGTGTTGATCTTATTCAGTAAAAAAATTAAAAAAAGGAAATCATGAGCGATAGAATTAAAAAATCGGTAACCGTTTTCGGAGTATTTCTTTTATTCCTAAGCGTAGGTTCTGCAAAGGTGCAAGCGCATCCTTACGGAAACATCACATTACAAACTTTCTATGATGAATTATCATATTATGGAGACTGGATAAACAACCCTAAATATGGATACGTTTGGAGACCAAATGTGGACAGTGATTTTAGACCTTATTACACTAATGGCCATTGGGTAATGACAGAGTATGGAAATACTTGGGTTTCTGATTATGATTGGGGATGGGCGGCTTTCCACTATGGAAGATGGTATTATGATAATTACGATGGTTGGATTTGGGTTCCAGATACCAATTGGGGCCCGGCTTGGGTAACTTGGAGAAGTGGTGGTGGCTATTACGGATGGGCACCTTTAGGTCCGAGAGTAAGTATCAATATCAACATAGGAAATGTTTTTATTCCTGATTTTTATTGGGTTTTTATTCCTCAAAGATATATCTATTACCCTTCTTATTATAGCTTTTGGAGTCCGAGAAGAAATGTGTATATCATCAGAAATACCACGTTTATCAATAATGTCTATGTAAATAGAAATGCTAGATTTTATTGTGGACCAGGTGTCGATGATATTAGAAGAGCTACCAGAAGAGATGTGCCAATTTATAGAATTGCAGATGATAGCAGACCTGGAGCCACCAGAGTAAGTAGAGATGAAATTAGGATTTACCGCCCAGAAGTGAGAGGCGAAAATAGTAGAACAGCACCGAGAAGTGTTGTAAACGGTTCGCCAAGACCTGCAAGAACTGATAGTAATTATGGAAGAAGTGGAGATGTAGGTGGAAATTATGGTCAAAGACCAGTTCGCTCTGACGTAGGTCGTGGAAATAATGATCCGGTTAGAAGACCAGATGGAAATGATAACAGTTCTTCACAAAGACCAACTAGATCGGATGCAGGAAACGGAAATAATCAACCAGTGCAAAGGCCTAATGAAGCAAGAAAACAGCCAATGGAAAGACCTTCTGCACCATCACGAATGGAAAGACCGAGTGCTCCTCAGCAACCGAGTGCTCCTAATCGGCAAGAAAGTAATAGACCTTCAAGACCAGAAAGAACAGCACCTGCACCGAGACAAATAGAGCGTTCTCAACCCCAAAGAAGTGAACCTTCCAGAAGTGATAGACCTTCAAGTAATAGCAGACCATCTAACAGGGATCACCATTAAATTAGAAAGCCCCCTAAATTTTGGGGGCTTTTATTCGTTAATGTTTTCGGCAATTGGAAACCAGAATAATTTTCTGATGTTTAAGCCAAAATTTACACTTTAAACTTATCAACATGAAAAAATTAGTCTTATTAGCTTTTATAGCATTCTCTTTAAATGTAGATGCGCAAATTAAGTTAACCAAATTATGGGAAGCCAAAGATTTGCCAACACCAGAATCGGTTTTGTCAGCCGGAAAAATATTGTATGTTTCTTTGATTGATGGCGATGCCAGCAAAGCCGATGGCAAGGGTGGAGTAGCCATTGTAGGCACTGATGGAAAAATCATCAATAAAGAATGGATTACAGGCTTAAACGCCCCAAAAGGAATGGGAATTTATGCCGGTAAGTTATATGTGGCAGATATTAATGAGGTAGTGGTGATTGATATTAAAGCGGATAAAGTAATCCAAAAAATCCCGATAGCGGGAACCATTTTTTTAAATGATATTGCCGTAGATGCCAACGGAAATGTTTTTGTTTCTGATACACGTTTAGGCACAGTTTATAAAATTAGTAATGGCAAAGCCGATTTATATTTAGATAAATTACCCAATGCAAACGGACTAAAAGTGGTGGGCGATGATCTTTATATTCTGAGTGGTCCAACTCTAGTAAAAGCCGATAAAGAAGGAAAAACCACATTAATTGCTAGCGGTTTAGCTTCTGGCGGAGACGGAATTGAGCCGCTTTCTAAAAATAGTTTTCTGGTTTCTTGTTGGGCAGGTTTACTTTATGAAGTGAAAATGGACGGAACTGTTACGCTGTTGATGGATACCAGAAATGAGAAAATCAACACGGCCGATATCGGTTTTAATCCTAAAAATAAGATACTGTACATCCCAACGTTTTTAAAAAACTCGGTGATGGCTTATCAAGTAAAATAGAATGAAAATGCGCTATGTCTTAGTTTTTTTAATGTTTTTAATGGTAAAAGTTGGGTTGGCACAAAACACCTTCCCTAGAGATACCAGTTTTACTACGCATAGCGCATTTATCAAGACTAAAAAGAAATATCCCAATATTACCATTGCTAATCCGCCATTAGCGAAAGGTACTTTAGAAGCTTTAGATATTCCTTACAGAGAAATAGGCTATCGTAAACTTAAATTGGATGTGATTTATCCTAAAAAAGTAAAGAAGGAGGGCTATCCAGCAGTTATTTTATTATTTGGCGGAGGTTGGAGCTCTGGCGATAAATCCATGTGTTTGCCACAAGCAAGAGTTTTGGCAGCTCATGGATATGTAGCGGTTTGCGTGGAATATCGCTTATCGCCAGAAGCTCAATATCCAGCAGCAGTTCAGGATGTGAAAGAAACCATCCGTTGGGTGCGAGCAAATGCAAAAACCTATGCTGTAAATCCCTATCAAATTGCAGTTTTAGGTCGTTCTGCTGGTGGGCAGTTGGCTGCTTTAGTGGGTACCACCTCGGGCGAAAGAAAATATCAAAACGGAAGATATTTATATCTTTCTGATGATGTGCAGGCGATTGTAGATATCGATGGAATTTTAGCTTTTCATCATCCAGAATCGGCAGAAGGCAAAGTAGCTTCTGAATGGCTCGGCGGAACGTATGAGCAAAAGCCAGAAATTTGGGACGAAGCTTCTGCTCTGTACCATGTTACCAGTCAAACACCACCGATTTTATTTATCAATAGTGCTAACCCAAGGTTTCATGCCGGTAGAGATGATATGATTAAAAAGTTGGATGAGTATCATATTTACTCAGAAGTGCATGAAATTCCGGATACGCCACATCCTTTTTGGCTGTTTCATCCATGGTTTAATCAAACCATGGATTGGACTTTAGGATTCCTGGATAAAACCTTCAAGAAAGACTAAATTCTCGTTCTAATTTTTCCTCAAATTGAGCTTTCTCTTCCAGCTTATTTACGCAATCCTTACCGGTAACGATTGCATAAATAAATAGCGGATAATGGTTTAAAACACAGCTTAAAATCACTAAAATTGTTCATAAACCAATAATTCTTAACGATCAGACCAACCATTTTTTAAGCGATCGTAAGATATTTAATTTACGAGATGACAAATTTATTCGACCTCAGCGGTAAGATTGCATTGGTAACAGGATGTAATAAAGGGATTGGTAAAGGGATGGCATTGGCATTGGCTGCGGCCGGTGCAGATATCATCGGAGTTTCTGCGAATATGCCTTTAAGTGGAGGAGAAACCGAGCAAGAAGTTCAAAAATTAGGAAAAAGCTATAAAGCTTATCAGTGTGATTTTGGAAATTCATGTATGAAAAGCCCGAAAAACATCCAAAAGTAGGCAAAGCTGAGCTTGAGTATATCCAACAAGATATTATTGCTGACAGTAAAATTGTAGGCTATGTGCCAGAAACTACAGAGAAGGTTTCTTTCATCAAATGCTTTAAATACAACCAAACGTGGGCATTTGCTTTCGGTAAATTTATGACCGATGGCGTGTGGTGGTTTTTCTTATTCTGGACACCAGCCTACCTTAGTTCTGTTTACGGAATGGAATCAACTGATGCAGCACTGCCTCTTTTTGTACTTTATATGATTACTCTACTCTCTATTGTTGGTGGTTGGTTACCTACTTATTTTGTAGAAAAAAAGGAATGAATCCTTATGAAGGAAGAATGAGAGCCATGTTAATTTTTGCTTTCTTTCCTTTACTAGCTTTGGTAGCACAACCATTAGGTCATCTAACTTATTGGTTACCCGTAACTATTATTGGCATCGCGGGTGCAGCACACCAAGCATGGTCGGCAAATATATTTACCACTGTTGGGGATATGTTTCCTAAAAAAGCCATTGCAACCATTACCGGTATTGGTGGTTTAGCAGGTGGAATTGGTTCTACAGTAATCAATAAGGCGTCAGGTATGCTTTTTGATTATAGTAAGCAAACGAACATGAGTTTTTTAGGCTTTCATGGGATTGAGTCTGGTTATTTCATCATTTTTTCGGTTTGTGCCGTATGTTATTTAATTGGTTGGGTAGTGATGAAATCTTTGGTGCCTAAATACAAACCAATCACTGATTTATAATTTAAATAGGATTACATAAAAAAGGAGATGAATTTTGGTTCATCTCCTTTTTTATAGAAAATTTATTCTAAATAGAAGAGTCTCTTAGTACAATTTCCGATTCCATTTCTATATGATCATCCGTTAAATCACTCTTCCCTTCTTGCAAAGCTTTAAATAAAATTTCGGCGGCCGCTTTTCCCATTTCAAAAGCGGGTTGGGTAATAGTACTCAATGGTGGTTGTAAAAGTGGTGCAATTTTTAAGCTCGAGAAGCTAATAATTTTTAATTCATTTGGGATGTCGATTTTTAAATCGATACAGCTTTGATAGGTATGCAAGGCTAGTTTTTCTACTGAAGAAAAAATGCCATCAGGTCTGTATTTTTCAATTAAATTATGAATAATTTTATGATTTTCTTCATCATGATTATCACAATGAACCACCAAGTTAAGGTCAATCTGTAATCCTGAATCTTCTAAGGCATCCATATAACCTTGAACTCTTTTTCTAGAAATTAAAAGGTTTTCGGGAATGGCTAAACAGGCAATTTTTTTGCATCCTTTTGAAATAAGTTGTTTAGTAGCTTTATAAGATGCTTTGTAATCGTCTGTGGTGATTTTTGCAGTAGGAATATCTTCAAAAACCCTATCAAAAAACACGACGGGAATATTTTTTTGATTTAATTCATGCAAATGGTTGTTATCTCTACTTTCGCTAGAAACAGAAATTAATACGCCATCCACTCTACCGCTTTGTAGATGTCTGATGAAGTTAACTTCTTTAGCATAATCATCTCTGGTTAAGAAAATTAAAACCTGATAACCTTTAGTTTGAGCAACTTGATCAATTCCATCAATGACTAAAGAGAAAAAATTATCCGCTACTTCAGGTACCACTACCGCAATGGTATGGCTTTGTTTTTTTCTTAATCCTGCGGCATAGTGATTGGGCTGGTAATTTAATTTTTTTGCTAAAGCCCTTACTCGAACTTTTGTTTTTTCACCTATTTCTGAACTGTTTTGAAGAGCCCGAGAAACTGTAGATATAGAAAGATTTAGCTCAGCGGCAAGTCTCTTGATATTTACATTATTCATTGATGTATAAAGATTCAGGTTCTAAAAGTCTAAAATAGCTATTTAAAGCTTAAAGATGACTATTTTTATTTGAAAGTGGAGAATGATGCTTCCATAAAAAAACCTCTTTAGTTTACTAAAGAGGTTTTAATCTATGTTTAAATCATGTTATTTTCCTTTAAATCCAACTCTAGATTTAGGCTGTTTGAATTGAGGAGTCTCATTTTTATTGATTTGAGGATCACCCACACTACTCATGGCACATCTAAAACCAATTTCTGAACTAGACTCTCCTTGATCTAAGAATCTTCTTGTTCCTGGGTTTAACCAATAAGCCCTATCATTCCATGAACCGCCTTTGTAAACTTTTGCTCTATCGTTTACTAAAGTAATTTTACCGTACAAATCTAAATTTTGAGGATCTCTAGCTCCTCTTTGGTCGGCACTAAAAGTTTCTGATAGAACAGGCATTTTAGTAGTATCAATAGGAGTAGGAGTGGATGGACTTATTGCTTCTGTACTTGGATATTTGTTAGCATGCATATTGTAGGGGTCTTTTTTACCAGACTGTGCGGGAGTTTTAATTGGTATATTTGTTTTTCCAATGGTTTGAATTTTTCCGTTGGTATCATATTCCTTGTTTTCATATTCATTTCCTCTAAACGGATTAAAGTCCTCAACATCATCGTAAGAAAGTTTACGATAGGTATCCATTACCCATTCGCTCACGTTTCCGGCCATATTGTACAAACCAAAATCGTTTGGTAAGTATGATTTTACAGGAGCAGTGATATCCGCACCATCATTCAAATAACCTGCAACACCCATATTATCACCTGCACCACGTTTAAAGTTAGCATAAATTAATCCTCTGGTTTTCTTTTGAGGAGATCTGATTCCTAAACCATACCAAGGATATGTTTTACTATTCTTTACGATATTGTTATCTGCAGTACCAATTAAAGCTAAAGCAGCGTATTCCCACTCTGCCTCGGTAGGCAATCTATATCTACCAGGAGTGAAAACACCATCTTCAATTCTAGCGAATCTTCCTTGGCTTTTTTCAGATGCCTTTCCGTTTGCGCCAGGAGCTGCTGCCGTAGTGGTTGGGTTTAACTCTCTTGGAGCTTTTTTACCTTTATCATCATACTGTCCGTTGAGGTATAAATCTAAATCAAAAGGTTCTGTGCTCACTTCTGTTCCACTAGTTCCTTTGGTATTGGCTGGTGTGGTTTTGCCTTTTCCACCACCATTTTTTGCCGTTGCGTAAGCTTTCCAATCGTTTAAAACACCTTTGTTACGTAAAATATTCTCGTTCACAATATTGGTTCTCCAATTACAATAAGCCATGGCTTGTTCCCAAGAAACACCCACTACAGGATAATCTTGATAAGCCGGATGTCTTAAATAGTTGTTTACATAAGGCTCATTATAAGCTAGTGGACTTCTCCAAACTAATGTGTCTGGTAAAGCTTCGTAATACCATCTTGGATCTTTAGGAACTTCTTTTATCCAATTTAAATACTCTAGCCAGTCAACATTTGCTACTTCTGTTTCATCCATATAAAAAGTAGCTACGGTAACTCTTCTTTTCGGAGCGGCGTAATCAAAACCAATATCATCAATACTAGATCCCCCCATCACAAATGTTCCACCTTCTATATGCACCAAACCCGGTCCAGGTGTAGGTTTTGGTTTCCCCACTACTTGTAATGAACCTGGTCTTTTTTGATTGTAAGCGGCACCTGTTTTAGAAGAAGTCTTCGTTGATTTTTTGCTAGGGCATCCCGTGAGCAAAATGGTTGCTATTGAGCATAGTGCTAGAACAGGAATAGTAAATTTTCTCATGTGCTTTATTGTGTTTTCAAAGCTAAAAATAATAAATTATGATTAATCAAACCTATTAATTTAAATTGTACGTTATTCTTACTGCGTTTTAATTTTTATATTAAAACGAACTTTTAGAATAATAGTTACACTAAAGATAAATATTTATTTCATTTTGAAAAGTATTGTAAATAAGCTTATTATCATTTCTGTTTTTTTATCAGCTTGTTCTTTAAGTGCCTATGGCCAGTTAGAACCCCAAGCAAAAAAAGTTCATTGGGCTTCTGATAGTGTGAAAAGTAAGTTGAATGTTCTTCAAAACGGCACCTCTTTTTTTCCTCGTTTTTTACCTGAAAAGTTTGGCGGCCTTCCTTTAGTTTATTTGAAAATACCTGTTAACAGCTTAAATAACCAAGTTTCTATCCATGTCCTAAATACTTCAGAAGCTTATTTTGATGCCAATGATGTGGATCAGAAGAAGGTTAAAAACGATATTCAACTGAGTTACTCCACCGTAAAAGAGGATAGAAATCCTTATGTTTTAGTTCAGTTTTTACCACTGTTAAAACAGGATGGAAGCTTAAAAAAAATTGACGAGTTTGAGGTTGAAATTAACCCAATACAAACGTTTGGGCAAGCCCCAAGAACTTTAAAAGTTTATGCGCCTAACTCGGTATTGGCATCAGGAAATTGGTATAAAATTGCTGTAAAATCACAAGGAGTTTATAAAATTAGTTATGATTTTTTGAAAAATTTAGGGATTGATGTGACTCAAATCAACCCTAAAAACATCAAAATATATGGAAATGGTGGGGCTATGCTTCCTCAAAATAATGCAGCCAACAGAATGGATGATTTACAAGAAAATGCCATCAAAGTATTTGGAGAGGATGATGGGAAATTCGACCCGACAGACTATATCTTGTTTTACGCACAAGGGAATATCAATTGGAACTTAAACAGCAGTGGTAATTTTTTTGAACATCAGCGCAATGTGTATTGCGATAGTTCCTATTATTTTATCAATGTGGATGCCGGTTTGGGAAAGCGAATTCCATCGGTTAATTTAAATAATCAAACACCAAATTACATCAGCAATCATTTTGATGATCATCAGCTTTATGAAAATGACCTTTACACCCTCATCACATCAACCATCAAATCGGGTAGAAAATGGTATGGAGAGGATTTTGAGTTCAATACAAATCGGGTTTTTGATTTTGACACAAAAGGTTTAGTGGCGGGTGCCCCAGTTTACGTAAAAACAGCCATGGCCATTCGTTCCAATGTGAACTCTAGTGCCGCTGTTCAGCTTAATAATCAATCTATTTATAGCTTAAATGCCTCTGGATTACCCTTAACTTTTGAAACTGATTATGCTCAGGATGTGAGTAATTTAGGCTCGTTAAACACCTTTTCAGGCGATAAAATCAGCGTAAGCATCACTTATAATAAAGCTAATTCTTCCTCAAACGCCTGGTTAGATTATCTAGAGCTGAACTGTCGAAAGCAGCTTGATGCCTCTTCTGATTTCTCTACTTTTCGAGATTTAAATAGTGTAGCGAACGGGAATATCAGTA
Source organism: Sphingobacteriales bacterium (assembly GCA_014763615.1). GTDB lineage: Bacteria > Bacteroidota > Bacteroidia > Sphingobacteriales > Sphingobacteriaceae > Pseudopedobacter. Next base: position 91,090 of record JACXVB010000007.1, read on the forward strand.
GGTTTAATATTACGAATGCCAGTAGCAATACACAGATTTGGGATATCACAAATCCTTTGAATCCGATAGCGCAAACATTAGTTTTAAATGGAACTAATGGAAGTTTTGTAGCTTCTACGGATGTTTTAAAAGAATTTGCGCTTTTCAATGGCAATTTTAAAACTCCTATGGCTTTGGGCAAAATCCAAAATCAAAATTTGCATGGACTAAGTACGGCTGATTTATTAATTATTTCTCCGCCAGATTGGTTTTCTCAGGCACAGCGTTTAGCAGATTTTAGAAAATCTGAGCTAAATTTAAGCTATCATATTGTTACTCCTGAGCAAATTTTCAATGAGTTTTCATCAGGTGGAAGAGATGCCACCGCTGTTAGAGATTTTGTGAAGATGTTCTATGATAGAGCAGTTTCCAATCCAAGTTCAGCACCCAAATTTTTATTGCTTTTTGGCACGGGTTCTTTTGATAACCGGATGATTAAATTCAAGAACAACAATTTCATCGTTACTTATCAGTCTAATAATTCACTATCGCCTACGCAAAGCTATACTTCTGATGATTATTATGGATTATTAGATGATAATGAGGGCGATTTCCCGGAAGATTATAGCACCAATCCGGGTTTACTAGATATTGCCATTGGTAGAATTCCGGTGAGTTCTTTAACGGAGGCAAAGGATGTGGTGGATAAGCTGATAAACTACTCTAGTAGTAGTAGTTTTGGAGATTGGCGAAATCAGTTAGCTATTGTTGCTGATGATGAGGATAATAATTTGCACCTCAATCAGGCGGAAGCCAATGCCAATTTAATTGCTCAGAAAAGTACAATTCCAGATATTGATAAGATCTATTTTGATGCTTATGCGCAGCAAAGTGTGGCCGGAGGTAATCGTTATCCGGATGTGGAACAAGCGATTAACCAAAAATTTAATCAAGGTGCTTTATTGATTAACTACACTGGGCATGGCGGCGAAAGTGGTTGGGCTGAGGAAAGAGTATTGACACAAACAGATATTGATAGTTGGAGCAATCAGAATAATTTACCTATCATTTTTACGGCAACTTGTTCTTTCAGTCGATGGGATGACCCAGAGATGATTTCGGCAGGAGAATCTACTTTATTGAGAAAAAATGGGGGAGTTCCAGCACTTTTCACCACCACCAGAATTGTGTTTGCATCCTACAATTTCGATTTAAATCAGAGCTTCCTCAGAGCTTTGTTTAGCAATAATCTTTATCAAAAAAAGCTCAGTTTTGGCGAAGTTTTTAAAATGGCTAAGAATAATAATATTGGGGGTTTAAATATCAATGCTAGAAATTTTACATTGCTTGGTGATCCTACTACGCTATTTCCAGCACCTATTCATCAGGTTTTAACTTCCTCCATTAATGGACATTTAACTACTGCTTTAGATACGCTAAAAGCAGGAGACAAAGTAACCATCAAAGGTTTTATCGCAGACGCATCAGGTAATAAACTTAATAATTTTAGTGGTTTTATTGAGCCTTTAATTTATGATAAACCTTCAATTGTAACCACTTTAGGGCAGGATAAACAGTTAAATGGAAGTTATGCTCAAAGTTTTTCGCTCCAAAAAAATGTGCTCTATAAAGGGAAAGCAACCGTAACTAATGGAGATTTTAGTTTTGATTTTATCATGCCGAGAGACATCAATTTGCAAGTGGGTAATGGAAAAATTAGTTATTATGCCAGCAATAATATCTTGGATGCAAGTGGAAGCCTAACCACCTTAAAAATTGGAGATATTTCTAACAATATCAATAGCGATAAAATTGGTCCGGAAATTCAGCTTTACCTGAATGATGAAAATTTTGTGGATGGCGGGATAACCAACACCAATCCACATCTTATCGTAAATTTAAAAGATGAAAGCGGCATCAACACCTCAGGAATTGGGATTGGTCATGATCTTGTAGCTACATTAAGTTCGGTAAATCAAAATGATAAAAGCATCATTTTAAATCAATATTATCAAGCTAAAGTAGATTCTTATCAAGAAGGAAGCATCAAATATCCTTTTTCTGATTTGTCTCCCGGACTTTACTCGCTAAAAATAAAAGCTTGGGATGTTTTTAATAATTCCTCAGAGCAAAGCATCACCTTTGAGGTAAAATCAAACGAAAAATTAACTTTAGCGCATGTTTTAAACTATCCTAATCCTTTTACCACTAAAACAAGTTTTCAGTTTGAACATAATCACCCGAATGAGGAATTAAATATTCAAATCAATATCAGAACGGTTTCTGGGAAATTAATAAAAACCATTAATCAGACCGTTAATACACCTGGAAATAGGGTAACGGATATTTTTTGGGACGCTAAAGATGATTTTGGTGAAAAAATTGGAAAAGGTGTATATATTTATGAGTTAAAAGTACGTTCTACTCTGTCTGGAGAAACGGTCCAAAAAATCGAAAAACTTGTTTTACTTTAACCGCAGTATAATTCATTGAAATTTTTAGTTTTACAAAATGAAATCTAAATTCTACGGACTTTTATTTATCTTATTTTTTTGTGTAATTACCGTAGCCGATGCTCAAGTTGGTGGAGGTACCACAACTACCACCGATGGAAGACAAGGAAATGCAATTACTACCGCAGTTCCATTTTTATTAATCACTCCAGATGCTCGCTCTGGTTCTATGGGAGATGTTGGTGTGGCAGTTGAACCTGATGTAAACGCAACTTACTGGAATCCGGCTAAATTGGCATTTTTGAAAGATCAATATGGCTTTAGTTTTAATTACAGCCCTTGGCTTCAAAAGCTAGTTCCTGATATCAATTTGGCTTATATTAATGGATTTTATCGTATAGATGATCGTAATGTAATTGGAGGTTCTTTAAGATATTTTTCTTTAGGCCAGATTCAATTGGTGGATGCCAATCAAACTTCTTTAGGTACTTACAGCCCGAATGAATTATCTGTTGATGGCTCGTTTTCTAGAACTTTTGGAGATAATTTTTCTTTGGGTACAGCACTTCGTTTTATTTATTCTAATCTTTCCTCCGGTCAGTTTTTTGATGGGCAACAAACTAAAGCAGGGACTGCGCTAGCTGCTGATATTTCTGGTTATTATAAAGAGGATAAAGATATTTTTGGGAAAAGTGCCACCTTGGCTTTTGGTTTAGATATTTCTAACATCGGCACCAAAATGAGCTATGCAGATGGCGGACCAAAGTATTTTTTGCCAACCAATATGAGGTTAGGCGGAGCTTCAACTTTTCATTTAGATGATTTTAATGATTTTACTTTCGCTTTAGATCTGAATAAATTATTGGTGCCTACACCTCCAATTTATGATACAAATGGAAGAATTGTAGCAGGTAAAGATCCCAATCGTTCGGTACCTGCGGGTATTTTTGGTTCTTTTTCTGATGCCCCAGGCGGTTTTCAAGAAGAGCTACAAGAGGTAAGCATCGCCACTGGTTTAGAGTATTGGTACAATCATCAGTTTGCGGTAAGAACCGGATATTTTTACGAAAATCCTAACAAAGGAAATCGTCAGTATTTAACCTTAGGTTTAGGCTTGCACTATAATATTGTTGATATTGATTTTTCTTATCTAGTGGCTAATCAGCAAAAATCGCCTTTGGCTAATACTTTAAGATTATCAGTGATTTTAAATTTCGATGATCATACAGGTTCCAAATAATGAAGTTGAAAGTAGGTTTTGGTTTTGATGTTCATCAATTAAAAGAAAATCATCCTTTTATTCTTGGCGGTGTTCATCTGCAACATCATAAAGGAGCTTTTGGGCATTCTGATGCAGATGTTTTGGTACACGCCATTTGCGATGCACTTCTAGGTGCGGCCAACCTCAGAGATATTGGTCATCATTTTAAAAATACAGACGAGCGTTGGCGAGGAATTAGCAGTTTAATCTTATTAACAGAGTGCGTGAAAATGCTTAATGAAAAAGGATATAACATAAACAATGTAGATGCGATGCTTTGCTTAGAAGCTCCAAAAATTAATCCTCACGTACCTGCAATGAAAGCTAATATTGCCAAAGCAATGGGTTTAGATGAAGATGATATCTCTATAAAAGCTACCACCAATGAAACCATGGGCTTTATTGGTAGAGAAGAAGGTGTGGTTGCTTATGCGGTTTGTTTAATTCAGAAATAATCCTTCAAACTTCTAAGATAATTTTCCCAAACTGAGTAGAATCAGCCATCAGCGCAATGGCGGCAGCACCATCCTCTAACTTAAAAACATCACTGACTACCGGAATAATTTGATGATCGCTGATAAACTGGTGCATAGCTTTAAATTCTTCTGTTGTTCCCATAGTCGTTCCAAAAATTTGGAGCTGTTTCCAAAAAATAGCTCTAGAATTGAGTGCAGGCAGATCTCCGGCTGTAGCGCCAAAGAGAACAATTCTGGCTCCTGGGTTTACATAGGTTAAATGTTTTGCAAAGCCTTCGCCCACCGCACCATCTATCACTACATCAATTCCTCCAGAAAGAGATTTTAACTCTTCATCAAAATGAGCATCCTTATAGTTAACACCGCCTTTTGCACCTAGCGCAATAGCTTTTTCTATTTTTTGAGGAGAGCTGGAGGTGACATAAACTTTACATCCAAAATTCACCGCAAAATGTAAGGCAAAAGTGGCTACACCACTACCAATTCCGGTAATTAAAACGGTATCTTCTTTCTTTAATTGAGCTTTGGTAAACAATGCCCGATAGGCGGTTAACCCCGCTAATGGAAAAGCCGCAGCTTGTTGATGCGTTAAATGGGCCGGTTTGATGAAAAGATTTTGAACATCCACTTTCACGTATTCTGCAAAAGTGCCATCTTCTGGCAAACCTAAAATCTTAAAATTTGCACTTTGAAAATTTGGATGCTCTCCCCAATGACTTCCCGGATGAATCACTACTTCTTTACCCACCCAACTCACATCAGCAGCATCAAAAACTTCTTCTACAATCCCAGAACCATCAGACCCTAAAATAATCGGGAATTTTAAACCAGCATATTTCCCTTGCTGTATCCAATAATCTCTTCTGTTTAATGCAGCAGCTTTAATGCTTACTAAAGCTTCACCGCTATTTAGCGTAGGTTTTGCTACTTCTTTAACTTGTGCTTTCTGTTGGATGCCTTCTAAAACTAATGCTTTCATTGAATACCTCTTTTGGTCATCATCATCACTAAAAAACGGGAAGAAAAATTTTCCTCCCGTTTCTTCAATCATTTAATAATCAATTATTTTGCAGCAGCAAAGCGTTTTGCCACAGCATCCCAATTAATGACATTAAAAAATGCTGCAATGTAATCAGGGCGTTTGTTTTGATATTTTAAATAGTAAGCATGTTCCCAAACATCCATACCTAAAATTGGCGTTCCGCCACAACCTACACCAGGCATTAATGGATTGTCTTGATTGGCTGATGAGCAAACTTCTAATTTGCCATCTTTCACACAAAGCCAAGCCCAACCAGAACCAAAACGAGTTGCACCAGCTTGAGAAAATGCGGTTTTAAAATCCTCAAAAGAACCAAAAGCCGCATCAATTGCTGCAGCTAATTCTCCTGTTGGTTGTCCGCCAGCATTTGGTCCCATCACCGTCCAAAATAAAGAGTGATTAAAATGGCCACCGCCATTATTTCTTACTGCAATTGGGTATTTATCAATGTTTTTACAAATATCCTCAATAGATGAGCCATCTTCCTTGCCTTCTAAAGCTTTGTTCAAATTAGCAACATAAGCAGCATGGTGTTTTCCGTGATGGATTTCCATGGTTGTTTTATCAATATGAGGTTCTAATGCGTCTGATGCGTAAGGTAACGCAGGTAATTCAAAAGCCATAATATATAGTTTTAAAGGTTAACAATTAATTATACTAAGTTAAGTACCACAAATTAAAATTTGTTCATTTCAATGTTAAGATTTGTTTCTTTTTGTAATAAAAAAATCCTTAATCAGTTGGCTGCACTCATTTTCTAAAATTCCGCCAATCCATTCTGTTTTAGGATGCAATATTTTTTGATTGATTTTAGAAAAACCACGTTGCGTATCAAAAGCGCCAAAAACAATACGGCTAATTTGTGTCCAATAAGCTGCTCCGGCACACATCACACAAGGCTCAAGAGTAACATATAAGGTGCAATCAGTAAGATATTTAGCACCTAAAAAGTTAGCCGCTGCGGTAAAAGCTTGCATTTCTGCATGAGCGGTTACATCATTCAAGCGCTCGGTTAAATTATGCCCTTTTCCAATAATCCGTCCGTTGGCCACCAAAACTGCCCCAACCGGAATTTCATCTTCTTTTAAAGCTAATTTTGCTTCTTTTAGTGCCTCTTTCATAAAGAACTCATCTGGAGAAACCAAAGGCTCGTCGGTAAAGGAATAATATTTCATCAAATAAAATTTGGACTTATTTAAGCGTAAAGATAGAGCTTATCTTTTTTGATGGAGAAATTAAAAAGGATTTGGGCGTTCCGATAACTATCGGAATAACAGGCTGTACGCTATATCTTTTTTGTTTTATTCTTCGACTCCGCTCAGAATGACAAAAAAGCCTGCCTGCGGTAGGCAGGCTTACCGCAAAATTACATCATCCTGCTGCCATTGGGGACGGCTTTATCCAATGTGGTTAAAACAATGTTTCCATCTTCATCGGCAAAACCGGTCACCAAAAATTCCGACATGAATTTGCCAATCTGCTTTTTTGGGAAATTTACCACACCTACAATTTGTTTCCCAATTAAATCTTCTTTTTGATAATGAAAAGTAATTTGTGCACTCGACCATTTGATGCCCAAGTCGCCAAAATCAACTTTTATTTTATAAGCTGGTTTTCTGGCTTCGGGAAAATCCAAAACTTCGAGAATGGTTCCAGCCCGCAGTTCTACCTTTTCAAAATCGCTCCAATTAATTTCCATATTAATGTGTGGCTAGTTTTAATCCGATGATAGATAAAATTAAAGTGCTGATGAAAAATAATCGCCAAAAATCAACAGGCTCTTTAAACAAAATGATCCCTACTAAAACGGTGCCCACGGCTCCAATCCCTGTCCAAACGGCGTAAGCGGTGCCAATAGGTATATTTTGGGTGGCTTTCACCAATAAAACCATGCTGATGGTTAAACAAAGTAAAAATCCTCCGTACCAAAAAATAGCAATATTTCCGGCAGATTCTTTTGCTTTACCTAAGCAAGCTGCAAAACCCATTTCGAAAAATCCGGCAATGATTAATAGTATCCAATTCATGATTTGAAGATAACGATAAGCCCGAAATTATCAATTTTATCGTTTGAGGTTAGGTTTTGCGTTAGGGATTGCAGCGGATACCGGCTTTGTGCTTAATGCTAAGAGCAGTATGAGCGGAAAGCCTGTTATTCCGATAGTTATCGGAACGCCCAAATAATTTATCGATGACAATAAAAAGCTTTGTAAATTTACCCCATGAATATCACCATAGACGATAAAACCTTCGAGCCATTTATAGAATACAACATGATTGAAAAACGTATTCGTTTAATGGGGATACAGCTTAATGTTGATTATGAAGAGAAAATTCCTGTTTTTATTGGGGTGTTAAATGGTGCTTTTATGTTTATGACCGATTTAATGAAAGAAGTGCATATTGGCTGTGAAATTACTTTCACCAAATTGGCTTCCTACCACGGCGGAACAAAAAGTTCGGGAGAAATTATAGATGAGCTTCCGTTAAAAATTGATTTGAAAGGGAGAGATGTCATCATTGTAGAGGATATTATAGATACAGGCAAAACCTTGAAATACCTATTGGATAAGATTAAAGCTTTAGAACCCGCCTCTGTAAAAGTTGCAGTAATGTTGTTAAAACCCAATTCTTTAGAATATCAATTTGATGAGATTGATTTTGTAGGTTTTGAGATTGCTAATGATTTTGTAGTAGGTTACGGGATGGATTATAAAGGTTTAGGAAGAAATCTATCCGATATTTATCGGCTGTGTGGGCAACGTTTACCTGGTTAATGGATTTCTATCGGCTTTAAGCCAATCGTACCATCATCATTCTGATTGATTTTGAAGTGCATGTAAGCTAATTTGATGTAATTCACCAATTCATAATCATTGGCTTTAACCAAGAAATGATAAGACGGACGAAAAGTAATCATAAAAATAAAGAGTTTATCGCCCGTTAATCCGGTGGTTCTGGAGACAATTTCTTTGTTGAATATTTTATCAATCACTGCGTTTTCATAATCTCGTTGCATCATTTCCATTAGCTTTCGGGCGTTTTTACCTTCTTTACTAAAAGCACTCCAAATGGCATCAATACCTAAACCCACACCATTTTGCCCAATGTTGAGCACATCTTTATCGTTACCTAAGCGCACCGCTTTATTAAAAGCTTTTTTGGTTTGCTCATATTTTTCTTGTGGAGTTAAAACAGAATCTTTAAAAGTAACTTCGGGTAAAGGGATGGCTAATCTTTTTAAATAAATGATTAAAGAAGTTTGATAGCCTAGTTTTAGCGTATCTGGCTTATAACCATCTAAAGTACTGATGATGATGTCTCCGGCCTTAGCCGAAATAAAAAACTCTCCTTTGGTATTGTTATAAACCGATTGTTGCGTACGATTATTGGTAATCACCACCCTATTCAACCTAAATTTGGTGTCCTTATCAAACACAATTCCGCCAATTTTCTGCTCTTGCGCAACCGCAATTGAGGTGAAAGATAGGAAGCAGAAAAGAAGAAAAAGGTATCTCAAAATTATTTTTTGATGATCAATTCCTGACCAATTTTTATCACATGATCTGTTAAACCATTGAGAGATTTTAGCTCCTCAACGGTAAGCCCAAAACGTTTAGATAGGTTGTAAAGTGTATCGCCTTGCTGAACGATGTATTTATTTTTAGCATTTACCGCAGGTGAACTAAGCTTAGTGTTATCATTTGAAACATCATTTTCCTTCATCCTTCTTGATGATCTTTTGTCTTTTTCATCAAACTGATCAAGATTATATTTTTCAATAATGCTAATTAATAGCTCTGGATAGCGTGGGTTGGTGGCATAACCATCTGCTTTTAAACCTTTTGCCCAACTTTTATAATCATCTTTATCTAAATTAAAAAGATCAGCATATCTAGATCTAAGTAAGAATTTAGAATGGTCTCTGAAGCTTTCATCAGGGTTTTTATAAACCCTGAAACACTCATTTTTCTGGTCATCATCTTTATAATAACCTTTCCCTTGCCAGCCATTGGTGCATTTTATACCGAAATGATTGTTGGCATAACGGGCTAAATCGCTGTTTCCCGTTCCCGATTCTAGCAAAGCCTGCGCTAAAGTGATGCTGGCCGGAACACCATATTTATTCATTTCCTCTATGGCAATTCCTTTAAAACGATTGATATAAGATTCAGCCGTAAAGGTTACAAACTCTCCGTTGGCTTTGCGTTCGGCTACTTTTTCTACTTTTTGGTTTGCTTTTCTCATCGCTTTCTTTTTTGATGAGCAAGCAGATAGCACTAAAACTAGCGAAAGAAATAGTAAATATCTTTTCATTTATATTTTCAGTTTTTGGCCGATTTGTAATACCGAAGTTTTTAAATGATTTTTCTTCATCAAACTTTTGATGGTGGTATGATACTTATCAGCAATTTCTCCTAAAGTATCACCTTTTTTTACACGATAAAACTCGATTTTTTCAACAGCTTCTGGAGGTTGAACATAATTTGGAGGGCGGTTATCCAACTCATATAATTGATAATGTTTGATGATGCCGATGACTTGCGAAGCCCATAACCTGCTGGCAGCATAACCGCCTCTTTGAATGCCATGCGCCCAAGAGCGATAATCATAATCTGTAAACCGATTAAAGAGCTGTTGAAATTTGCTTTTAGTTTGCAAAAGATTAATAAAATCTTGATAAGAATCTTCGATAGATGAATAATCTTTATAGGAAGAATTGATTTTTTTGCTAGAATTACGACCTTTTACGCCAAAATGGTTATTTAAATATTTGGCTATTTTACTGGTTCCGCTGGCCGACTCATGTATAGCTACGCCTAAAATGATACTGGCAGGAACATGGTGTTGGTTCATTAATTTTATCGCTAAATCTTTATTTTGAGCGATATATTTTTCGGTTACGCTCTGGCCAAAAGCGTGGAAATGATAAAGAAAAAGAAGGCACAAAAGGATTTTTTTAACCAAAACTCAATTGATAAATGGTGATGATAAACGCTTTAGGTTGTTCATTATTTTTTTCTGATGATAAACAAACCGTCTCTTACTGGAAGAATGAGTTTCTCCACTCTTTCATCTTTTAAAATTTTATCATTAAAGCTAAGAATATTTGAGGTATCTGTATCGATATTTTTTTGCACTACTTTGCCGCTCCACAATACATTATCTACAATAATTAATCCACCTGGGCGAAGTTTATCAAAAACTAAATCGTAATAAAGCCCATTGTTTTTTTTATCAGCATCAATAAAAATGAGATCAAAAACTTCTTCAATTTTTGGGATTAAATCAACTGCATTTCCTATCCTATAATCAATTTTAGATGAATAAGCTGAGGCAGCAAAATAAGCGCTTACTCTATCCTCTAACTCTTCATTGATATCTAAAGTGATGATTTTTCCATCTTCTGTTAAACCTTCGGCAAAGCACAAAGTGGCATATCCTGTAAAAGTGCCTACTTCTAAAATTCTTTTAGGAGCCATCATTTTAGTAAGCAGACTTAGCACTCTACCTTGGAAATGCCCAGAAAGCATTCGAGGCATTAATACTTCTAACTGTGTTTCGCGATTAATTTTTTGGAGTAGCTCTGGCTCTGCTTCGCAGTGTTGCTCAAGATAATTTTGTAGGGCTTCTGAAGAAATATCCATCTGACAAATTTAGGAATAATGTCAGATGGATAAGATTATTCGTTGAAATTTACTGGAAGAAGCTCATATTGAGCATAAATAAGTTTTGGCTTTAAAGCCGATAAAAATTAATTATTCGCTGCTATATTTCTCCACCAATTTTTTAAGTACTTTCATTATTGAAGTGTTTTTTATCAAATTTTAGATAGAACATTAATCCTTAGGCTTTTTAGCTTGTCATAAAAACCGACAATCAATTGTGATATGAAAGCTTTAATTCGTTTTTTCTATATTCCTTTAGCTGTAGTTGCAGCTTTTCTCCTTTGCTCTTCTTTTTTAATCAAACCCAAAGGAAAAGAAAAATTAGCATTTCCTTATCAATCTCAAGGTTTAACAGACAGAGAAGCTGCGATGCAATTGCTCAGCCGTTTCACCTTTGGGCCTAAACCTGGTGATGTGGATCGAGTAGTGAAAATGGGATTAGAAAAATGGTTTCAGCAGCAGCTAGAGGCCAATTTACCTGATGATTCTTTGAATCAGGTTTTAAGTAATTATGATGCTATCAACCGTTCTAATGCAGAAGTTGCAGCAGAATTTCCAAAGGGCGCAAGTGTTTTAAGAATGGCTATTAAAGAAGGTTATATTGATAAAGATTCGGTAAACAAAGGGGATAAGAAGGAATATCGCGAAAAGCTCACAGCATACATGAAAATGAAAGGTTTAAAGCCTCAGAGAGAATTATACCGTCAGTTCTTCAATCAAAAAATATTAAGAGCAGCTTACAGCAATAATCAGTTGCAAGAAGTGATGACAGACTTTTGGTTCAATCATTTTAACGTATCAATAACAAAAAACAACTGCGCTCAATACATTCCAGCTTATGAAAGAGATGTCATCAGACCCAATTCTTTGAAACATTTTGATGATTTGCTTTTAGCAACGGCGAAGTCTCCAGCGATGCTTTTTTATCTGGATAATTTTAGTAGCACAGGTACGAATACTAATTTTGAAAACACTCATAGAGAAGCAGTTAGAAAAAAAATTGAGGCTAATCTTCCGCCAGAAGCTCAGAAAAAATTAAACTTAGCTAATAAAGCACAAGGTTTAAACGAAAATTATGCTCGTGAAGTAATGGAGTTACATACTTTGGGCGTAGATGGCGGTTATACCCAATCCGATGTGACGCAAGCGGCTAGAGTTTTAACCGGTTGGACAATTTATCCTTTTGATGAGCATGGTCCTGGAGCAGCTTACAAAAAGGTAATTGATAGAATTGGTGAAGACAAATTGGCTGAGCGTGGTTTTGTACATGATGGAGATTTTATGTTTGCTCCAAACAGACACGATAATGGAGAAAAAGTAGTTCTAGGTAAGCGCTTCCCAGCAAATGGAGGTTATCAAGAAGGGGTAGATTTACTGGAAATGCTGGCTCATCATCCATCAACTGCAAAATTCATCTCCAAAGAAATCGCTACCAGATTTGTGAGTGACAATCCGCCGCAAAGTTTGATAGCTAAAATGACTAAAACATTTTTAGATAAAGATGGAGACATCAAAGCAGTATTGATTACTATGGTAAACGCTCCAGAATTTTGGAGTAAAGATGCTTTAAGAGAAAAAACAAAATCTCCGTTTGAATTAGCCATGAGTGCGGTTAGAGCTTTAAATGCAACTATTTATCAGCCTTATCAATTATATACTTGGATTGATAAAATGGGACAAAAGATGTATTTCTACCAAGCGCCAACAGGTTTTCCTGATAGAGGCCAATATTGGATTAATACAGGTTCATTATTAAATAGAATGAATTTTGGTTTGGCCCTAGCTTCTAATCGGATACCGGGAGTAAAAATAGATTTGGCTGCTTTAAATAATCATCATGAGCCAGAAAGTAGCGGAGCGGCATTACAAACCTATGCTAAAATCATCATGCCAGAAAGAGATTTATTTGCATCTATGAAAAGGCTTACCCCATTGCTAAATGATCCAACTTTAATGGATAAAGTTGATCAAGCGGCTAGTAAAAGTGCTCCAAAAACATCCCAAATGGAAGAGAATAAGGATAGTATGATGTTGGCAGAAGCAAGCGAAGCGCCTAATAAAAGCATCGGAATGGGTTCTAAATCTAAAAATAAACAGAATTCATTTGGTGATAACACCATGTTGGCTCAGGTAGTTGGCGTAATCATCGGTTCTCCAGAATTTCAAAGAAGATAAATATTCGTGAATTAAAATTTAATCATCATGACATCAAGAAGAGGATTTTTAAAAGCAGGTGGCTTAGCCTTATTCGGAATAGGCTTAGGAGGTGTACCTACTTTTGTAGCCAAAGCAGCAGAAATGGTAAAAGCACCAGGTTTATTTCAAAGAAGAAAAACCTTAGTTTGTATCTTTCAGCGTGGAGCAATGGATGGTTTAATGGCCGTAACGCCGTTTAACGATGAGTATTTAAAAGTCGCCAGGCCAACCTTATTCATGTCTGCAGCAAAAGGCAGCAGTAATAAACCTTTGATAGATTTAGACGGTAGGTTTGGTTTACACCCATCAATGTCTGCTTTTGAATCGGTTTTTAGAGATGGAAGATTAGCCATCGTTCACGGAATTGGATCTCCAAACAACTCTCGGTCGCATTTTGATGCACAAGATTATATGGAATCGGGTACACCATTTAACAAAGGAACGGCAAGCGGCTGGTTAAACAGGGCAGTTGGTTTATTAGGTCATGATGCAGCAACTCCGTTTCAGGCGGTAAGTTTAACTTCTTCTTTACCTCGCTCTTTTTATGGCGATGAGCCTGCTTTAGCCATTAATAATCTTCAAGATTTCACTTTAAGTATGCGTGGTAACCCGATGGCAGCAAACATGGCTGCTAAAAGTTTTGAGGAATTGTATGATCAAACTTCTTCAGATTTACTCAAAGAAACCGGAAAAGAAAGTTTTGAAGCTACTAAGATGTTAAAGCAAATTGATGTGAAAAACTATAAACCGGCTAATAATGCGCAATATCCAAACTCTTCGGTGGGCAACGCTTTAAAGCAAATTGCACAATTAATAAAATCTGATGTAGGTTTAGAGGTGGCTTTCGCCGAGTCTGGTGGTTGGGATACCCACTTTAATCAGGGAACTGAAAACGGAATTTTTGCAAGAAATGTGAATGATTTAAGCGAAAGTATCATGGCGTTTTGGACAGATTTGGGAACCTATCAAGACGATGTGACCTTAATGACCATGACCGAATTTGGACGTACCGTTCATCAAAACGGAACTGGTGGTACAGACCATGGAAGAGCTTCTTGCAATTTTATCTTAGGTAATGATGTTTTTGGTGGAAAAGTTCACGGTTTAGTGGACGCTTTAGCGAATGAGAACTTAGAAGATGGCAGAGACTTAAAAGTGACCACTGATTTTAGAAGTGTATTTAGTGAGGTTGCCGATAGGCATTTAAATATCCATAAAGATAATATCCTCTTCCCAGACTGGAAGGGAAATCATATTGGAATGATGCGTGGATAATTTTAACAGAAGAACCAAGATGCCAGAATCTAGATTTTTTCTTTCATCTTGATTCTTTTCTTTACCTATTCAGAAGATTTAGAAACAGGAATTCCTTTCTCGCCAAATTCGTGGTAAATAGTTTTGGATGGAAAAGCAAAATCAGCTCCGTTTCTCAGCACAATTTCCATTACCTTATAGTTGATTTCCTCTTTTATAGACATATAGAGTGCATAATCAATTATTTCAATAAAATACAAAACAATTATATTCAAAGAAGAATCACCAAATGAATCAAAGGTAACCAAGCCATCCATACTGGTTTCTTTATGCTCATCTAAGTAAAGTTTAATTTCCTTCACAATCTTCTGTATAGTTTCTGCGGGTGTTCCATATAAAACACCAACATTAAATTTCACCCTTCTGAGATTACGTAGTGTAAGATTTTCTAATGGACCTTCAATCATTTTTTTGTTTGGGATGATCACCAAAGTTTTATCTAAGGTTCTTACCACAGTACTTCTAAAACCTACCTTCTCCACAACAGCATCATAACCGGCTACATGTACCAGATCGCCAACCACAAAAGGCTTATCCGCAAAAATGGTAAATGAGCCTAGTAAATTTTGTAAGGTATCTTGAGCCGCCAATGCAATGGCTAAACCACCAATGCCTAAACCCGCAATAATGGTAGCCACATTCATGTTAAAAACAACGCCCATGATTACAAAAACTGCAGTAATAATGGTTAATATTTTAGTTAACTCTCTTAAAAAAGGCACCAATTGGTCATCCGTTTTTGAATCTGTTAAACTGGCTTTGTAAGCAAAAACATGAGATAAAAAATCAATCATTCTCAATAAAATTCTAAAGCCCGAGAAGATCATGAGTGTTAAGAAAATTTTATCAATTACTTCAATAATGGTAATGGTATAGAGGGTTTTTTCAACGGTTCTTTTAAAAATCACCATATCCAAAGGATAACTTAATTGGTTGATGGCAATGTAGATCAAAATGATGCTAATTAAAAACTCAATGGGTTTTACCAATAACTCTAAAAACTTATCTACCTTAATTTCATTAGAAAATCTTTGAAAAAAGGTAAATAACAATCTACTTAAGATTTTAGAAATCAGCTTTTTAAAAATCATCGATAAAATGATGATTCCGAAGAAAAGTATATAGCTTTTAAGACTATTTCCGAAAAATACTTGGTTTAGAAATGATAAATCCATGTTTGAAATTAAGTAAAACTGTTGGTTTTTTTAGAATAGAGTTTAAACAAAAAAACCTCCCGAAGATGAATCGGAAGGTTTTTCTAAATATTTTAGATTATTAAACTCTTTTAGATTTGATACGAGCTGCTTTACCTGTTAGTTCACGCAAATAGAACAATTTAGCTCTTCTTACTTTACCTACGTTATTTACTTCAACTTTCTCAATATTTGGAGAGTTAATAGGGAAAATACGCTCAACACCAATTCCGTTAGACATTTTACGAACGGTAAAAGTTTCGGTAGCATTGCGGCTATTTCTTTGAATAACCACACCTTGGTAAACCTGAATACGTTCTTTGTTTCCCTCGCGAATTTTATAGTGAACACTAACTGTATCTCCAGCTTTAAATGCAGGGAAAGTAGTTTTTACTATGGCCTGCTCTTCTACAAATTTTACTAAATCCATGATTTCTTGCGATTTAAACGACAATCTAAAATGTGATTATCGCCCCTAAATTTCGGAGTGCAATATTAGGGAATAATTTTTATAAAAAAAAGCGAAATTTAAAAATTAGAAAGTTGAACATTTTATTTTATCGCTATCCTGTTTTCTTCTAATCATAAAAAGCCTTATTCAAGCAAATCAGGGCGTCTTTCTTGTGTTCGCTTCAAGGCTTCCTCATGTCGCCAGTGGTTAATTTTAGCTTCATCTCCACTTAATAAAATGTCGGGTACTTTATGTCCTTTCCAATCTGCAGGTCTAGAATAAACCGGAGCATCTAATAACTCGCCCTGAAAAGAATCAGACAAGGCAGAAGTTTCATCATTCAAAACACCCGGGATTAAACGCACCACAGCATCCACTACAATAGCCGCAGGTAGCTCGCCTCCGGATAAAACGTAATCACCAATAGAAATCTCCCGAGTTACGTAAATATCTCTAATGCGTTGGTCAATCCCTTTATAATGCCCGGATAAAATTAGAATGTTTTCTTTACCTGATAACTCATTGGCGGCTTCCTGATTAAATGTTTTACCATCAGGCGTCATAAAAATAATCTCATCATAATCTCGCTCACTTTTTAAATGCTCAATACAATTGGCAAAAGGCTCAATCTGCATCACCATTCCACTACCGCCGCCATAAGGGTAATCATCCACACTTTTTTGTTTATTGGTAGCGTAATCACGCAAATTATGGACATGAATTTCTACAATCTCCTTTTTTTGTGCTCTCTGTAAAATGGAATGAGCAAAAGGGCTTTCTAGCAAACCTGGCAAAACAGTAATGATGTCAAAACGCATCTTTAAATTTATGATTTTTGAGTTACGATTTCAGCTTTTCACATTAAGGATTTATAAATCCAAAAGTCCATCAGGTAAATCAAAGCTTATTTTTTTGTTATCGATGTCGATTTCTGTGATAAAAACTTCGTTTAATGGGATCAAAATCTCATTTTCCTGATATTTTACAGTAGCTAAAAACTGTTGAGGGTATTCACGTACTTCTAAAATTGCTCCCAAATCTCCTGCTTGTAAATCATCGGCTGTAAAGCCTACTAAATCTGTAAATAGGAACTCGCCTTTCTTACGTTTTGGTTTAAATTTATTGAGGAGGTAAATTTTCTTTTTGGTAAGTGGTTGTGCTTTATCAATATGATCTACATCCTCAAAATTGAAATAACCGATTTGCGGCATCGGGATTTTGTAAGCGGCCACAAAAAACGGAACCAACTTGCTATTAATTTCTATAAAAACCGATTTTATTTTCAATTTCTCAGGCTCATCAAAAGTAAAAGCTATCTGAACTTCTCCTTTTAAACCTCGGGTTTTGGTGATATAGCCAATCTCGAAACAATCTTCAATCTTCATGTTGTGTGTCTGATTTTTTGGATGCCAACCGAAAAATTTTATCGACGAAGATATTGATTTTTAAAATATTTATTTGGTTTTGGATAATGAAGCTCATGAAGCAGCGTGTCGCTTTTATCAATTTCAATGCTTTTATGAACGGAAATCAGCTTTATATTTATCTTTACAAACCATGCAAGGACTAGTTGTTAAATCTACGGGCAGTTGGTATATCGTTTTAGGCGATGATGAACAATATTACGATTGCCGAATCAAAGGAAAGCTGAGAATGAAAGGCTTAGTGAGTACCAATCCTGTTGCGGTTGGAGACCGTGTTGATTTTGAGCTAGAACCTGATCAAGAAACGGCAGTGATTTCTAACGTTCACGATCGTAGAAATTACATCATTCGCAAGTCTATCAATCTTTCTAAGCAGGTTCAAATTATCGCAGCAAATTTAGATTTGGCCTGTTTGGTGGTTACTTTGGCCTCGCCCAGAACTTCCTTAGGTTTTATTGACCGATTTTTGGTTACCGCCGAAGCTTACGGTGTGCCTGCTATTTTGGTATTCAATAAATTAGATTTATTTAGCGAAGAAGGTCTAGAAATCTTGGCCAACTGGATGGATTTGTATGAAAGTATCGGCTACCCTTGTTATGCAGTTTCGGCTGTTAAGGGTACAAACATAGAGGAGCTTAAAGCCGTTTTAAAAGATAAAACAACTTTGTTTTCTGGTCATTCTGGTGTAGGGAAATCTAGTTTGATTAATCAACTCATTCCGGGTAAAGAGTTGCGGATAGGAAAAATTTCTGATTGGAGTGATATGGGAAAACACACCACCACTTTTGCCGAATTATTTGAATTGCCTTTCGGCGGAAAGTTAATTGATACGCCAGGAATCAGAGAAATGGGCATCACAGATATCGAACCTAAAGAATTAGGGCACTTTTTCCCAGAAATGAGAGCATTAATGCATGATTGCAAATTCAATAATTGTGTGCATATCAATGAACCAGGATGTGCAGTTTTAAGAGCTTTAGAAGAAGGCGAATTAGAACCTACCAGATACGACAGCTATCAAAGTATCTATTTTGGGAATGATACGAGGTCTTAAAGAGAGTTAAGACGTAAGAAACAAGAACTGAAAACTATTAACCAAAAACTAATAACTGATCATGAGAGCCGTACTACAAAGAGTTTCAGAAGCATCTTGTAAAGTAAATGGAAAAATCACAGGTGCTATTGGATTGGGTTTTTTGGTATTATTAGGAATTGAAGATGCTGACACAGCAGAAGATTTGCAATGGTTAGCACAAAAAATTGCCAACATGCGGGTTTTTAGTGATGAAAATGATTTGATGAATAAATCTTTAGCGGATGTTGACGGGCGCATTTTGTTAATCTCCCAATTCACACTTTTTGCGCAAACTAAGAAAGGAAACAGACCTTCTTTTATCAGAGCGGCAAAACCAGAAAAAGCCATTCCGCTATATGAACAAATGATTTTGGAGCTAGAAAAGTTGACCGGTAAAAAAACAGAAACTGGAATTTTCGGTGCAGATATGAAAATCAGCTTGGTAAATGATGGCCCGGTGACCATAACTATAGACACTAAAAATAAGGAGTAAGGTAGAATAAAGAGAAAAGAAACAAGAGTCAAGAAATCATGAATAAAAAGGAATTAAGTATCGCTAAGGCCCAAGAAATGGTGGACGATTGGATTAATACAACGGGAATCCGCTATTTTAATGAATTGACTAACACTGCTATTTTGATGGAAGAAGTGGGAGAGGTTGCTAGAATCATGGCTCGTAAATATGGAGAACAATCTTTCAAAAAATCTGATGAAGATGTGAATCTGGCGGATGAAATGGCTGATGTTTTATTTGTTTTGATTTGTTTGGCCAACCAAACCGGTATTGATTTAACAGATGCCCTACATAAAAACCTGGAAAAGAAAAGTATTCGGGATGCTACAAGGCATCAGAATAATGAAAAACTGAAGTAATTTTGCGTTAAACCCGCCTGACCGGAACAGACAGGGAAAGTCTGCCCTGCTTGCCCCGAGCATTAGCAATCGGGGAACGCCCTAATGATCATCAATTAATTAGTAAAAAACTCTTTCTCGGTTTTTAATTTCTTTTTGTGCACTCTGGCTGATACGCCTATACTCACTTCATACAATAAGAAAAGTGGGAAACTTACAGTTAACATGGTTGGGATGTCTGGAGTTGGCGTAACCACAGCGGCAATAATTAAGATGATGATGGCTGCATATCTTCGCTTGCTTCGCATGAAAGAAGGGGTCATTATCTCGAGTCGGGAGAGAATGTAAATGATGATGGGTAGCTCGAAAACTAAACCAGAACTTAGGGTTAAAGTTGCCACTGAGGAGAGGTATGAATCTATGGTAATGGTGTTTTCTATTGCCGAACTAATGCTGTAATTTGACAGGAAATTCACCGAGAGGGGGGATACAATAAAATATCCAAAAAGAATACCTAAAATGAACAACATACTGGCATAAAATACAAATCCACTAGCTGATTTACGCTCTTGATCTTTCAAAGCGGGTTTCACAAAACGCCAAACTTCCCATAAAAGATAAGGAAAACCCATCACTACACCCGTCATGACGGCAGAGTTAATTTGCAAGGTAAATTGCCCTGCCATCTCTGTATTGATGATTTTTCCAGGAATATTGGTGATACAGAAACCTGGACCCATATTAAAATGTTGCCCAATTTTACACATCATTCTGTAAGTCCAAAAATCTGGTTTATGAGGACCCATGATGATGGTATCGAAAAGAAAATCGTAATAAATAAAGCAAATAATGGTACAAATGATGACCGCAATTGCAGAGCGGATGAGGTGCCATCTGAGCTCTTCAAGATGATCAAAGAAAGACATTTCTGCTTCTAAACTTTTCCCTTTTTCTTTGATAGATTTCACTAAATCTTTTTTTCTTTCTTTGCTCATCTTAAAACTCTTGAAACAAAAATACCATTTTGACGTGATTCAAAATGGTAGTTATGGTCATCATTATCTATTTTATTCTGCTTTACCTATTTCAAAACTCTCCATAAATTTAGTGGTGAAGTTTCCAGCTCTAAAATTAGGGTCTTTTAATAGTTTCAAGTGAAAAGGAATAGTTGTTTTGATTCCTTCTATAACAAACTCACTTAATGCTCTTTCCATAGTGCTTAATGCCTCTTCACGAGTTTGAGCTACGCAAATCAACTTGGCAATCATGGAATCATAATTTGGTGGAATCACATATCCAGCGTAAACATGTGTATCTACTCTTACACCATGACCACCTGGAGAATGGAAATGCGTGATTTTTCCAGGTGAGGGTCTGAATCCGTTAAAAGGATCTTCAGCATTGATACGACATTCGATGGCGCACATTTCAGGAGTATAGGATTTTCCTGAAATTGGAATTCCAGCAGCTACTTTAATTTGTTCTTTGATTAAATCAAAATTGATCACTTCCTCTGTTACCGGATGTTCTACTTGGATACGCGTATTCATCTCCATAAAATAGAAGTTGCGATGTTTATCCACTAAAAATTCTACCGTCCCTGCACCTTCATATTTTACTGCGGTTGCACCTTTTATGGCGGCTTCTCCCATTCGCTCTCTTAATTCTGGTGTCATAAAAGGAGAAGGAGCCTCTTCTACTAATTTTTGATGACGACGTTGAATAGAACAATCTCTTTCTGACAGGTGACAAACCTTACCAAACTGATCTCCAATTACTTGGATTTCTATGTGACGCGGATCTTCAATGTATTTTTCTAAATACATTCCATCATTACCAAATGCCGCAGCAGATTCTTGACGAGCAGAGTTCCATGCATCTTCAAAATCTTCATCTTTCCAAACTTGGCGCATCCCTCTACCACCACCACCAGCGGTTGCTTTTAAAATTACTGGATAACCAATTTTATGGGCAATTTCTATACCTTGTTTTACGTCAGTTAACAATCCGTCGGAGCCAGGAATAGTGGGTACTCCTGCCGCTTTCATCGTGTCTTTGGCAGAAGCTTTATCTCCCATAGAATTAATCTGATCAGCAGTAGCTCCAATAAATTTAATTCCATATTCTTCACAGATAGCGGAGAATTTTGCATTCTCTGATAAAAAGCCGTAACCCGGATGAATAGCATCAGCATTGGTTAATTCTGCCGCCGAAATAATATTAGGAATATTTAAATAGGAATCTTTGCTTGGAGGCGGACCAATACAAACGGCCTCATCTGCAAAACGCACATGCAGGCTTTCTCTGTCTGCGGTAGAGTAAACTGCCACAGTTTTTATTCCCATCTCTTTACAAGTACGGATAATACGTAAAGCAATCTCTCCTCTATTGGCTATTAATATTTTTTTGAACATAATTTGATGTGCTAAAATGAATTCAATTTGTTTTTTGGATACCAAGTTCTAGCATCCTAAATATTAAAACATTTTAGGCTGGCTCAACCAAAAATAAAGGTTGATCATATTCTACTGGTTGAGAATTATCTACCAAAACCTTAACTATCTTACCAGAAACTTCAGACTCAATCTCATTGAATAACTTCATAGCTTCAATGATACAAAGTACTTGTCCTTCTACTATTTCATCTCCAACATTCACAAAACTTGGTTTGTCTGGTGATGATGAGCGATAAAATGTACCTATCATTGGGGATTTGATGGTAATATATTTAGATTCATCTGTTGTTGCAAGGTTTGCTGGCGCAGGTGAGGATACTACAGGTGCAGCAGAAACTGGTGCGGCCACTGGTGCAGCTGGAGCAGGTGCTGGAAGCGTTGCTGTAACATAAGTAGGCTCTTGTGCCGTTTTTATAGTGATTTTGAAATCTTTTTCTTCAATTGATACTTCATTCACTCCTGATTTAGATACAAATTTAATCAGGTCTTGAATTTGCTTAATATCCATTCCCATTGATAAGGTTTTTAAGTGTGTGATTAATTTAGAAAACTAATATAACAATTATATGCAAATACAAATTTGCTAATAAGCCCATTTTAAATAAACCGAGCCCCAGGTAAATCCACCACCAAAGGCAGCTAAAATAAGGTTATCTCCTTTTTTTAACTTACTTTCCCATTCCCATAAACATAAAGGAATAGTACCGTTTGTGGTATTTCCATATTTTTCAATATTGATCATGACCTTATCGGCTTCTAACCCCATTCTATTGGCAGTAGCGTCTATAATTCTTTTATTGGCCTGATGAGGAACTAACCAAGCAACATCTTGTGAAGTTAAATTATTTTTTTCCATAATTTCTGCCGCAACATCCGCCATGTTGGTTACTGCAAACTTAAAAACAGCTTGCCCTTCTTGATAAACGAAGTGTTCGTTATTATCAACTGTTTCATGTGATGCTGGTCTTACAGAACCTCCAGCTTTTTGATGAAGATAAATTTTTCCAGCTCCATCACTTTTTAATATAGAATCAATTACACCATAACCTTCGGTATTTGGTTCTAATAATACAGCACCACAACCGTCTCCAAAAATGATACAAGTTACTCTATCTTCATAATTGATGATAGAAGACATTTTATCTCCACCAACCACTAAAACCTTTTGGTGTTTACCCGATTCGATAAATTGAGCGCCAGTTGATAATCCAAACATAAAACCAGAGCAAGCCGCTTGAAGGTCATATCCCCAAGCGTTTTTTGCACCAATTTTATCTGCTAAAATATTTGCTGATGCCGGAAAAGGCATATCGGGCGTGGTAGTACAGAAAATAATTAAATCAATTTCTTCTGCACCTATACCTCTCTTTTTCAAAAGCCCTTCTACGGCCGGAACAGCCATATCGGTAACTCCTAATCCTTCTCCTTTTAATATCCTTCTTTCTTTAATCCCGGTACGGGAGGTAATCCATTCGTCGTTTGTGTCAACCATGGTTTCTAATTCCTGATTGGTGAGAATATAATCAGGAACGTATCCATTTACAGCTGTGATTGCAGCATGAATTTTACTCATAATTTGGTGTGTTACGAATTGAAAGCTGTTTTAAACCTCTCAATTATCTTAGTTTCTACCATGTCTTTAGACAATAGTATCATATTTTTGATGGCCTCAGGGCTAGATATTCCATGACCGATAATTACCGGGGCATTTACTCCTAAAACCGGACTTCCGCCATATTGTTCGTAATTAAACCGATCAAAAAACTCATCTTTCAATCCCTTTTTTAAGGTTAAAACGTAGAATGATTCGGCTAGTTTTAACAGCACGTTTCCTGTAAAACCATCACAAACGATTACATCGGCTTTATCATTAAACAAATCTCTTCCTTCTATATTGCCAATAAAGTTAATGTTGCTATTTCCCTTTAAGAGGGGGTAACTTGCTTGTGTTAAAAGATTTCCTTTCTCTTCTTCCTCCCCGAGGTTCATCATTCCTACTTTGGGTGTTTCTATATTGTACACGTATTTGGCGTACAAACTTCCCATTATTGCAAATTGAACTAAATTTTCTGGTTTACAATCTGCATTAGCTCCGGCATCCACCATCATCCCGAAACCACCTTTAACTTTAGGAATAATGGCGGAAACGGCGGGTCGAGTTACCCCTTCTATAGCTTTTACACTGAATAAAGAACCAACTAACATAGCGCCTGTATTCCCTGCTGATGCAAAAGAATCTATTTTTCCTTCTTTTAGAAATTGGAAACCTAAAGAAATGCTTGAATTTGGTTTTTGAACTATGGCTTTTGTGGGGTGCTCGCCCATTCCTATCACTTCTGTAGTTTCAACGTACTCGAAGAGGTCAGGGTTAAAATTTTGTTCCTTGAGGATAGGAACAATTTGATTTTTATTGCCAAAAAGCACTAAATGCTGTTGCTCTTTTAGGTGTTTTTGTGCTGCAATTGCTCCTAAAACGGTAGCATTTGGAGCATAATCACCACCCATAATATCTAAGCCAATTCTCATTGAAATTTATATTCTCTTATGATGAAAATAAAGCCCATAGGGCTATGCATTTTGCTTTTTAACCAATAAAGAACCCTTGCACAAGATATTCATTTTGATTTCTGAATGACTTGTACAAGGGCTTTTCATGTTTTAATTTCTTAAGCTATAGAAGTATTTTCTATTAATAACTTTCCTTTGAAATAAAGATTACCATCAACATTATATGCTCTGTGAGGTAAATGAACTGCACCAGTTTCTTTATCAACCCATAATGAGGGGGCTTCTGCTTTGTAGTGAGTTCTTCTTTTATCACGTCTAGATTTAGACATTTTACGCTTTGGATGTGCCATATTTTCCTATTTTTTAATTTTTCTTTATGTTTTTTAATGCATCCCAACGAGGATCATTACTTTCATTATTTACCTGCTCATGTGAAAATTCTGCTAATTTTAAGAGCATTTCTTGATCACAAGAGATTAAATTTCCTGGATTCTCACATAAATTTATGTAAGGGGCCGCTAAGTTAATCATTTCATAAATAAAGCCTGAAGTATCTACTTCTATATCATTTTTACTCAAAACCAGCACTTCTTCGCTTTCTTCTAAATCTTCACTTTCTGAAAATTTAGCGATTAATCTGTCTTTGGTATCTAACTGATAGGGAAAATCAGCTAAACATCTATCACAATTTAGTTGAATTGATCCTACAATATGAAAATCAAGTACCATTAAGGTTTCTTGTTTTTCTAAAATCAACTTAACTTTTAGTGATCCATCTTTCACCAAAGAATATTCAAACTCATCAAAGAAACGACCATCAACTTCAAAATTAAATTGATGTTGCCCTATCTTTAGCCCCGTAAAGGGAATGGAATATTGCTTTAACGATTTCAAAGTTCGACAATTAAGCCTGCAAAATTAGGAAAATATATGGAGATGAAAAGATTTTTTTAAAACATTTCTCGGAAGGCGCATTCAAGTAATAAACGCAACTTTCAGATTATAAAATTAGCCATAAAAACTTGATAAGGAGTTTTAAAGTTTAATGTTTTTCTTGGTCTGTTA
>JACXVB010000084.1 GCA_014763615.1 Sphingobacteriales bacterium
ATTATCGTTACTTATGTCAGCATTCGCACTTCTGATACCTCCAGCATGCCTCACAGCACACCTTCAACGGCCTACAGAACGCTCCTCTACCATGCCTTGCGGCATCCGCAGCTTCGGTACTGTGCTTGAGCCCCGTTAAATCTTCCGCGCAGGCCGACTTGACTAGTGAGCTATTACGCTTTCTTTAAAGGATGGCTGCTTCTAAGCCAACCTCCTAGCTGTCTATGCCTTCCCACATCGTTTCCCACTTAGCACAGATTTAGGGACCTTAGCTGGCGGTCTGGGTTGTTTCCCTCTTGACGATGGACGTTAGCACCCACCGTCTGTCTCCCGTAATTGCACTTCTCGGTATTCGGAGTTTGCAATGGTTTGGTAAGTCGGGATGACCCCCTAGCCATAACAGTGCTCTACCCCCGAGAGTGAGATACGAGGCGCTACCTAAATAGCTTTCGAGGAGAACCAGCTATCTCCGGGCTTGATTAGCCTTTCACTCCGATCCACAGCTCATCCCCAAATTTTTCAACATTTGTGGGTTCGGACCTCCAGTTGGTTTTACCCAACCTTCATCCTGGCCATGGATAGATCGCTCCGGTTTCGGGTCTAATGACCGCGACTATCGCCCTATTCAGACTCGGTTTCCCTACGCCTCCCCTAATCGGTTAAGCTTGCCACGATCATTAAGTCGCTGACCCATTATACAAAAGGTACGCAGTCACGGAATCTCTCCGCTCCTACTGCTTGTACGCACACGGTTTCAGGTTCTATTTCACTCCCCTCGCCGGGGTTCTTTTCGCCTTTCCCTCACGGTACTGGTTCACTATCGGTCGGTAAGTAGTATTTAGCCTTGGAGGATGGTCCCCCCATATTCAGACAGGATTTCACGTGTCCCGCCCTACTCGTCATCATGGTTGAGGCTTGTCGTGTACGAGGCTATCACTCTGTATCGCCAGACTTTCCAGTCTGTTCCACTAAACGTTCAACCACTTCAGGGCTCCTCCCCGTTCGCTCGCCGCTACTTGGGGAATCTCGGTTGATTTCTTTTCCTGCAGCTACTTAGATGTTTCAGTTCGCCGCGTTCGCTTCCCAAGACCTATGTATTCAGTCAAGGGATGACCACTAGGGCCGGGTTTCCCCATTCGGACATCTCCGGATCAAAGTCTGTTGCCGACTCCCCGGAGCTTTTCGCAGGCTGCC
>JACXVB010000025.1 GCA_014763615.1 Sphingobacteriales bacterium
ATACCATAATTAACGTCAACGAGATGCTGATCCGCCAGTCGGCGGACAGCATGACAAAAGGGATTTTTTTTATTGAATAGTATATAATATTGGAAACTTATCATCACAAATTTATTTCGGGATCTCTTCATGCACTTGCTTTAATTCTTGGGTAAATTAAATACCATAATTAACGTCAACGAGATGCTGATCCGCCAGTCGGCGGACAGCATGACAATTTAGACTTTTTACATTTTAGCAGTTGTCATCCCGAATTTATTTCGGGATCTCTCTAGGCACTAGCTTTAACTCTTAGGTAAATTTGCCACATAAATGAACATATGAGATACTGATCCGCCAGTCGACGGACAGCATGACAAAGAAGTTTACTTTTTTACTTGAGGCATAAATTCAGATTAATCTTTTGGAACAATTAACACCGGTATTTTACCGTGGCGCATTACCGCTTCAGCAGTACTTCCTAATAGCAGATGGCTCAGCCCTGTTCTGCCATGTGAACCCATAATAATTAAATCTGCAGACCATTCTGTTGCCTTTTTAATAATTTGTTCAGCCACTTTTCCTTCTGTTAAAAACACCTTCTCCACCTCTAGTTGAGGATGTTTGCGCTCTAAGGTTTTAATAAGTTCAATAAATTTTGTTTTGATTTTTAGTCTTTTTTCATCTGGAAATTCTCCTGCATCAGGATTTATTTCGAGCATATTAATTTCCATCACACATAAAAAAGCGATAGTTGCATCCATTTGCTTTGCTACCTCAAAAGCGTAATCCGCAGCCTTAATAGAAGTTTTACTCTGATCAACCGGAACTAAAATTTTTCTAATCATAGCTTTTGTTAAAATAAATTTCTCCCAACTATTGCACCTAACCAAGCGAAAGTAAATCCTAAAATGAGTGATAAAAGTGTATAGAATAGCCACACTCCAATTTGCTGATTTTCAATTAATTCTACATTCTCAAACGCAAAAGAAGAAAATGTTGTAAAACCACCACAAAAACCAGTTACTAAAAACAAACGGAGCGGCAAAGGTTGCGATTTGTTAATATAAAATATAAAGAAACCTATTAGAAAGCAACCTAATACATTGACCAAAAATGTACCTAAAGGAAACGATAAATGAAACCATGTTAAAACCCACCTATTTACCAGATATCTAAGTACACTACCTAAGCCGCCTCCAATAAAAATTACTAAAATCGCTCTCATCTATTTATCCTTAAACAACACTCCAAAATTCTACTGCTTTAAAAATAATCACTTTATCTTTTAAAAGATGCTGATTTTGAATGCAAAAATTTTCAAGTTTCTCCTTTTTATCAATCAACTCTACACAAATAATGGATTTTGATGAGTCGGTTTCTGAGTTGGAAAATGAAACTTCCTGATTAATCGAAAAACCACCATGCGTATGATAAACAGATGCGCTCATTAAATTCTGATCTTTTGCCTTTTGTAAAATCTCTCTATAGGTCTGCCTTCCTCTTATTTTACCGAGTATGCTGTCGGTTTTTATCTTTTCTCTAGCTGTAAGATAGATTTTTATTTTTCCTAATGCAGTCTCTTTTATCTCGACGTTCCTATTCATGATCATTTTCTTTTTTAATCATATTTGTGTATTTTCTTATTTTCTTATTTAAAAAATCTCTACGTCTGCTGTGCGCTTGAGATAAGGAAGTTTCCTCAGAAAAATATTCATCAAATATTTTAGGTATTGCAATTCTTTGAGCACTGTAAATTCCAGAGTGACCGCTAAAAAAATATGCTGTAAAACATGCTATTGCAAAGAATATTAAGTACTCACCACCAAAAAGTTCAACGCCCATAATGGTACATGCCAGCGGGGTATTGGTAGCTCCGGCAAAAACAGCAATAAAACCTAAACCCGCAAACAAACTAACAGGTGCATTCATTAAGTTGGCTAAAGTGTTACCCAATGTTGCTCCAATATAAAACAAAGGGGTAACCTCTCCGCCCTTAAAACCTGTCCCTAAAGTTATTGTAGTAAATATT
The DNA here is from genome assembly GCA_014763615.1 of Sphingobacteriales bacterium. Taxonomy (GTDB): domain Bacteria; phylum Bacteroidota; class Bacteroidia; order Sphingobacteriales; family Sphingobacteriaceae; genus Pseudopedobacter. The sequence goes on from JACXVB010000025.1 coordinate 2,012, forward strand.
GTTTTCCACAACCAGCTCCAAAAATCAGCTCCACCGGCTTTAAATGCAGAAACAATAGTTACTGCACCAGGGTATTCTGCATCCACGCCTAAACTTAAGTAATCAGGTTTACCCACTAAAAAGGTTAAACCAATTATTACTAATCCTCCGACAAAAGGAATAATCCAAGTGAGCTTAAATAATTTTAAAGAAACATTTTTAACACCATGTACCATTTCTGCAAACAAATAACTAGATAAACCAAAACATATTGATGCGATAACAATTTTTCCGATGAGAACAATATCCCAATGTAAATATCCAGAAAAGAGGTAATCATTACTTTGCAAAAAATCAATATGATATTGAGTATGATGAATTCCCCAAGCCATTACGGTTAAATCACCTACAACACTTGCAATTAGACATGGAATAAGTGCATCGTATTGGATTCTACCCAATGTGATAACTTCCATAGCAAAAATGGCCCCAGTTAACGGAGTGCCAAATACTGCTCCAAAACCAGCCGCAATCCCCGCAGTGAGTATAGTCCTCATATCATCCGGCTTAAGTTTAAACCAATTACCAAACAATTGGGCTAAACTGCCGCCAATTTGTACCGCAGTTCCTTCTCTACCGGCAGAACCACCGAAAAGATGTGTCATGACTGTGGTTATCAAAACCAATGGTCCCATTCTAGCAGGAACACCCCCCCCAGGCTCATGTATTTCTTCCATTATTAAGTTGTTTCCTTTCTCAGAAGATTTACCCCATAATTTATACAGAAAATGAATTACTAGGCCCGCAAAAGGAAGTAGATAAAGCAGCCAAGAATGGCTAAATTTAAAAAAAATAGCTTTATTCAATAACCAAAGAAAAAAGGCAACCATACTTCCAATCGTTAAAGCGATGGGTAGGGTTAAAAATGTCCACCTGAGTAAATGGTTGAAAATAGAAAAGTGTTCAGAATTAATCTTTTTTTTCATTGATTTTTTAATCTTTAGTTAAATTTAAAAGTTTCTAAACCAGCAAAAGTAGCTTTCGTTCCTAGTTCTTCCTCAATTCTTAACAACTGGTTAAATTTAGCTATACGTTCTGTACGACAACCACTTCCTGTTTTAATGTGCCCTGCGTTTGTGGCAACCACCAAATCTGCTATGGTTGTATCCTCTGTCTCGCCACTTCTATGAGAGATAAAACAATGATAATCATTTTGTTGGGCTAATGAAACAGCTTCCAAGGTCTCCCAAATGGTACCTATTTGATTAAGTTTAATAAGCACACTATTTGCAATTTTTTGATGAATACCCTTTTGAATGATTTTGGGATTGGTGCAGAAAATATCATCTCCAACCAATTCTATTTGTGAGGCTAATTTTTTTGTTAATTTTTGCCAACCCTCCCAATCGTTTTCTCCCAAACCATCCTCTAATAAAATAATAGGATATTGTTTAATCCAACTTTCCCAAAGTTGAATCATTTCATCAGATGAAAGCTCTTTTTTATCACTTTTAAAAAATTGATATTTCCCGTCACTCCACATTTCGCTCGTGGCAGGATCTAGGCAGATAGAGATATCTTTTCCTGGCTGATAGCCTGCTGCTATTATGGCTTCTAAAATAATTTCTAAAGCTTCTTCATCAGATTTTAAATTAGGTGCAAAACCACCTTCATCACCAACACCGGTAGCATATCCTTTTTTGCGTAACAGATCTTTTAAAGTATGGAAAACTTCTTCCCCCATTCGGATACTTTCTTTAAAAGATGGCGCATGATGAGGTGCGATCATAAATTCTTGAAAATTAATATTATTATCAGCATGTCGGCCTCCGTTTATTACATTCATGCAAGGCACTGGCATCACATATCTTTCACGATCAAATAATTGCCTGTAAAGAGGAATCTTATTTGCTAAGGATGAAGCCCTAGCAAAAGCAATAGATAAAGCCAAAATAGCATTCGCTCCTAGCCTAGACTTGTCGGGTGTACCATCTAATCCAATTAAAAATTGGTCAAACTCTTTTTGGGTGGCAAACTTATGATTTACAATTGCCTTTTGCACTTCTGTTTGGATACCTTCTACTGCCTTTTCTACTCCTTTACCCCCATAGCGCTTCCTGTCTCCATCTCTTAATTCTACAGCCTCTTTCTCGCCAGTACTGGCACCTGATGGTGAAATTCCTCTTGCTTTGATATCGCCATTTAAAGTAATTTCAACTTCAACAGTTGGGTTTCCTCGAGAATCCAACACTTCTCTGGCTAGCACATTTTTTATGTTCATAATTTTAAATTTTAAGGTAAATAATGTCTTTTATAAGGTTTTCTAAAGGGTTGATAAATTGCTCATAGTCAACTCTTTTTTCTTCATCAATATCTCCATAACCCTTTAAGCGGTTGAAAGTAGATCCAGAGATATCCTCCCACATGAAGCAAGCCTTTGTTGTAATGATATTTTTTAAACTCTTAAATTCTTTTAAGTTTTGCAAATTATAATACGCTGAAAAAGCTTTTAAAATTTTTCTTATCTCCTCTATTTTAAGTTGGATAACCTCTTTATCCTCTGTTGTTAAATCATTTATTATTTGAGATTGAATTCCGATTTCTTCTTGTTTTGTGGTGAAATAGAGCCATTTTTCTATTTCTAATATTTTTTCTTCTGTAAGTATGATGATTGATTTTATGGCTTTTTGCTGACCTAGCGTTAGAATGTTATTCATAAAAATTAGAATAAAGAGATAAAAATATTGAATAAGCCAACTTGTTCGGATAAATCTGAAAAACAGGGAACCATGAACAGCATGAAAGAAAACAGATTTTTTTTACACTCGTAGGCGTAAAAATTAAAAACTTAAAACGATGATTTTTTGAGAAATACAACATCTACAAATTATTTACAGTGTAACCGCAAAATTGTAGGTGCCATTAGTCTAGCGAATGCTCAGACGGTTCTTGAGAAGGAAGACGCCATTTCCTTTCCGCAAATATAGTTTTTTTTTAATATTGAAAAGAGCAACACTTAAAAAATAAGTACCAAAGTACCAATAATGATTAAGGTTGCCCCAATAGCTGTTTTTACAGTTAAAACTTCTTTTAAGATAATAGCAGAGAGGATGATGGTAAGTGCCACGCTTAGTTTATCTACCGGAGCAACTTGTGATGCTTTACCCATTTGCAAAGCTTTGAAATAAAATATCCAAGATAAACCCGTAGCCACGCCAGAAAGCACTAGAAAAATAAGATTATGCTTAGAAAGTGTTGCTATTCCTTTGAACTCGCCACGAGCTAAAACTATTGCCCAAGCAATTAAAAGAATAATAATGGTTCTGATAGCGGTAGCCAAATCAGAATTGACATTGGTTACGCCAATCTTTCCAAAAATAGCGGTGAGCGAAGCGAAAAATGCAGCTAATAAAGCGTATATCCACCACATAAATTAGATTTTTTGGTTTGGAAAAAAGAGCTGATACAGCTGCCCAAAAGTGAGCCCAATTAACGTTCCTATCAAACCACCAAAAAATACATCTAAAGGATAATGAACGCCGTTATAAATGCGACTATAAGAAACGAAAATTGCCCAAAATAAAATCACAATTTTTAGATTTCGATCTTTAGCTGGCAAAACCATCCACAAAAAAAGCGACAAGGAAAAACAATTAGTAGCGTGTGAAGAAACAAAACCATAATTCCCACCAGGACCTGCTTTACTTAAATGTATTTGAGAGGATAAAGCCATTTCATGTGACGGACGTAATCTTTTTACTGAGTTTTTTAATATTCCTGAACTGATTCTATCTGCAGAAGTGATCATCAAAGCCACGAACAACAATACCCATAAAACCTGTTTTCCGAAGCGTTTCCACATCCACCAAATGAGTGCTGCATAAAAGGGAATCCAGAAAAGCTTGCTACTTAAAGCATACATTATTGGGTCAAAAAAAGCATGGTGAAGACCGTTTATCTTTAAAAATAATTGGGTATCCGCTGTACCATATTGCGGAATAATCCAGCTATTGGCTTGCAAACAAAAAGCCACTAATAAAACCAGCAATACAAATGTGATGATTAAGAGAATGAACTTTTTATTTTTCATGATTTGACTTTAAAAAACTAGCGCTTCGCCTTGCTTTGGGAAAATTAAATTTAAGTCTAAAATATTAGAATTTATCAACTCATCTTTCATTTCCTGTAAGTGATTGCCTGATGGTTTCATGTGGGTGATCACTACATTCAAATTTTTCATCGCATCTGCGCCCACATATTTGCTTAATTGCTTCATTTCTTCCATCAACAAATTCGGAGTTAAATGCCCAAATAATTGCTTCTCGGGTTGTGCATTCGGGAATGAAACTTCTATCATCATGGCTTTTAACTGATGTGTTTTGATGAGCGGTGCAACTGATTTCCATAAACTGTCCAGTTTTTGAGATTGCTCTATTCGGTCTGCTCCGGTGTCTCCTAAATACAATAAATAACCCTGATTGGAATGGAACAAAAAGGCAGTACTTTGATAAGGTTTTCCATGACTTAAAGGAAATGCCTTCACCCACATTTTGGTGTTTGCTAAAGGGATTTCTTTTCCTTCTGTAAAAGCAACATAGTGATATTTTGATAAGGCTGGCTTTTCTCCTTCATCAGCAAAATTTGCCCAAGTATCCCAACTGAAATAATGCTTTTTGAATACATCCAGCACATAAGGCATGGCATAAATGGGTTTTGCAGTATCGTCCGGAGAATTTAAAATCAATCCAGAAAGATGATCTAAATGACCATGAGAAATCAAATAACCTTTAATGCTATCTCTTAAAATCTGCAAAGCATCTCCCTGAAAAGTATGAAAATCTATGGCTTTTTGGATACCCGCGTACAAAGTTCCAACATCTAAACAAACATATTGGTTTTGGCCTATAGGCGCTACCATATATGCAGAAAGATTATCCTCATGACTACCTCCTAAAACGCCCAAGGGAACAACTTTAAAGCTCTGAGAAAAACTTGTTAAGCCAATAAAAAGCGATAAAGCTGAAAATATTACTTTCTTAATCATGTGCAGAATCTGTGTTTACCCATTTAAATTCTGGAACAGGCTTTAGGTTAATGAGCTTCCCTTTTTGCCATAACTTCAACTCTTGCTTCAAATTTTTCTGATTTATTTTGGTGATGGAGGCATCGTCTAAATCAGATAAATCTGGTTTTCCAGCGTTTACCCAAGCAGTGTACCAATAGCCAGAGGTATAATAAATAGCTGCCCTAAGTCTTCGCTCTAATAAACCATTTAAGTTTTGATGCAAGGTTTTCACATAATCATCACTAAAATACCAATCGCCATATTGGTTTTTCACCACCTTATCCGTACTATCTAAACGATAAATATTCCTTTTCGGGAAGGTAGCTCTCAAATCAGCATCTGCTTTTAACAAAGTATCGGCAGCAGCATGAGTGGCAGCAATCATACGCCAAGTAGTTTGATTAATGTCTTTAAAGTAAGGAGCAGAACCCGTGTTTAGGTTGATGGTTTTTCCAAACATTTCTAGCATTTCGCCTTCAAACAAAGCATGAATTCCCTTTTGATTGGTTAATTGTCCGTTATGATTAGATGATGTATGCAAAGGCATATTGGCATCGCCAATGTAGTGGCCCATCGTGGCAGCAATAAACAGAATTTCGTTTTTGCTTTTCTTTCTGAAAGCATCAGTCAACTTATCTTGCAGCTCTTCAATAGTCCATGGTAATGAGCCTTTTTTACTTAAACTATCTTTATTCATGGTAGCAAAAGCCGTTTGATAATCTTTGGGCAAAGTTTGCAAAGCATTGGCTCCGTAATCTTCCAAATCGATATAATGACGAGGAAACTCTGCTTTATCGCCAATGGTATATTTCCTGATGTCTGGAACTACCGATTCTTCCGTCACAAAATCTGCATGATTATAAAAAAATGACCTCACGGGTTCTGGCAAAGCTAAAATTGCAGCATGGTTGATGTAATGATGACCCCAACTACCCCAAGCCCAAACAAAACCCGCACTGCAACATAAAGCAACTCCAAGGAATAGTTTTTTTAATTGATTTCTTTTCACAAATGATTTATTTAAACTCAAAGCTAAGCATTTGATACGCTTTTTAACATAAACTTATTGTTAAACATCAAGCTAAAAGACAGATTAAATTCCGAATTTTACAGGTCAAACTCAAACAATAATGATGGAAATTACGCCAGAAATCAAAGAACGTTTAGAGAAACTTCAAGAAAAATATGCAGCCATGGGGCAGGATATGGTTTCTTATCTGGATGGTTTGCTTTACGCAGATTACCTCACCTATTGGGATTATATCCATTTGGATACTCTACTGAGTTTACAAACCCCAAAAACACCTTTCCCGGATGAGGAAATTTTCATCCTATATCATCAAATCACAGAATTATATTTTAAATTGGTACTGCATGAGTGTAAGCAAATCACCGAAAAGGAAACTATTTCTGCTGATTTTTTTAGCTCCCGCTTAAAGCGGATGATCAATTATTTTGAGGCTTTAACGCAATCATTTTCTATCATGATTGAGGGGATGGAGAAAGAGCAGTTTTTACAATTCAGGATGTCTTTACTGCCGGCAAGTGGTTTCCAAAGTGGGCAATATCGGATGATTGAGATTTATGCCACAGATTTTATCCATTTGGTAGCAAAAGACCAAAGAGAAGCTTTAAAAAATGAGCCCATCAAAAAACAATTTGATCAAATTTATTGGCAATATGGAGCCACAGAGCTATCCACAGGCAAACAAACCCTCACCTTAAAACAATTTTGGAAGAAATACGCCAAAACTTTCCTCGATTTAGCAGAAAACGTCCAGGATAAAAATCTTTGGAAAATTTATCTACAATTGGAAGAAAAAGGATTGGCAAATCATGAAATTAAAAACTTGATGCGAGCTTTTGATGTGTTGGTGAACGTCAATTGGCCTTTGGTTCATTACAAATCTGCGGTGAGGTATTTACATCGCCAACCCGAAGAAATTAGAGCCACAGGAGGCACTAATTGGCAAAAATATTTGCCTCCGCGTTTTCAAAAACGGATTTTTTATCCAGAATTATTAACCGACCAAGAGAAAGAAGATTGGGGAAAAGCATGGGTAGAAGAAGTGTTACAGCAATCTAACAAAAATCAATCAACAAATTTGTAAATTGCGATTTGCAAAATAGAAAAGATATGATCGATACATTAGACCTTAAAATCACCAAATCAACCAGCTCTAAACTAGCTGGTATCGATTTTGAAAAACTGCCTTTTGGTAAAACTTTTTCAGACCACATGCTCATGGCAGATTACGCAGATGGCGAATGGAAAAACTTTGAAATTGTGCCTTATGGCGAGATTGGTTTAAGTCCGGCGATTTCTGCTTTGCATTATGGACAAGCATTTTTTGAAGGCTTAAAAGCTTATAAACATGCTGATGGTAAAGTATCTATTTTCCGTCCGGATAGAAACGCTATTCGTTTCAATAAATCTGCGGAAAGATTGTGTATGCCCTCACTTCCTGAAGAAATTTTTTGCCAATGTTTGGCCGCTTTGGTGGATGTAGATAAAGATTGGATTCCAAATAAAGAAAACTACTCTTTATACATCCGCCCATTTATGTTTGCTACAGATCCATTTTTAGGTGTAGCACCATCTACAACTTATAAATTTATGGTGATTACCGGACCAACTGGACCCTATTTCTCTAAAAACTTAAAAGTTAAAATTGAGACAGAATTTACTAGAGCCAGCGAAGGTGGTTTCGGCTACGCTAAAGCCGCCGGAAATTATGGCGGAACCATGTTGCCTGCTAAAAAAGCCATGGAGCAAGGTTTTGATCAATTAATTTGGACCGATGCAAAAAACCATGAATATATTGAAGAAATGGGTGCTGCTAACGTGATGTTTGTGATTGATGGAAAATTAGTTACCCCCTCTACCAGAGACACCATTTTAAATGGCGTTACCAGAGCAAGTATCATTGAGCTAGCCAAAGATTTTGGGATGGAAGTAGAAGAACGCAGAGTTTCTGTTAAAGAAGTAACCGAGGCGATTAATAATGGAACTTGTACTGACGCCTTTGGTGCTGGAACTGCGGCTACCATTGCTCAAGTAGCAGAAATTGTACATGAAGGAAAATCCTATTTATTACCAGATCCATCAACATCTGTTTTTGCCGCTAAAATCAGAAAAGCTTTAGACGATATTAAATACGGCAGAGTAGAAGATTTAAAAGGTTGGAATTATATGGTTTAGTTTTTTGTTAGAGCCAAGATAAAAGAATAAAGAGCCAAGACTGATTAGTTTTGGCTCTTTTTTGTTTGATGTTACTTTTTAATACTTATCCCTTTATCTAAAGCATCGTTTACCAATTTTTCAAACTGGCTGGTTAATTCTCTGCTATGAATTGCAGGATAAACTTGTGTCATTAAAATTGATATAGATTTTCTTTCGGGGTCAATCCAGAAGAAGGTATTAAATGCTCCACTCCAACTTAACGTTCCTACACTTTCTCCATTTTTAACGCCTTCTTTTGTAGCAATTTGAAATCCTAGACCAAATTTATTTTTTCCAACATTTAAGTCTCCAATCTGATTTTTGGTCATTAAAGCTACGGTTTCGGGTTGTAGAATTACCTTTCCGTTAAAAGCCCCATCGTTTAAAATCATCTGACAAAACTTGGCATAATCTTCTACCGTAGAGCTCAATCCAGAACCTCCTGAAAAATAAGTTCTAGCGCCTTCAATTGGATAATTCACATGGTAACCTTGGCTTACCGGAGGTAATCTTTCTAATCTCCCCTCTTTAGTTTCGGCATACATTACTGTTAAACGGTTCGCCTTTTCTGCCGGAATAAAGAAAAAAGTATTATCCATTCCTAATGGCTTTAAAATAGTTTCTGTAACGTATTCTGCCAGATTTTTGCCACTCGCTTTTTCAATCACATCACCTAAAACATCAATACTTAATCCATAAAAGAATGTGGTGTTGGGTTGAACTGCTAGTGGTAATGTTCCCAATTTTTTCATTTTTTCGTCAATAGTTACCTGATCGGTAACAGCTAAGTCAGGGATTCCATTTTTCTTATAAATCATCCCTAACATCGGATTAATAAATCCAATTCCCGAAGTATGCGTCATTAAATTTTTGATGGTAATAGAAGATTTAGCATCAACGGTAGTGTAAGTTGTATCGCTTTTATCAAAAGTGGCTATCACCTTCATGTTTTTAAATTCGGGAATATATTTCGAAACCGGATCGTCTAGTTTCAATTTACCTTCTTCAACCAATTTCATAGCTGCGGCTGTCACAATGGGCTTTGTCATTGATGCAATCCTAAACTCGGTAAGTGGGCTCATCAAAGCTTTAGTTTCTCTATCTCTAAAGCCAAATCCTTTATCGTAAATTACTTTACCATCAACCGCAACCAAAGCAGTTGCGCCTGCCATCCAATTACGGATTAATCCGGTAGCAATTAAACTATCAATCCTGTCTAAGTTTTTCTGATCAATATTTAATCTTTTCAGATTAGTAGCGGGTTCTAAACCGTTTGTAATTTTCGGGGTACAAGCATTAAAGCCAAAAATTAGGGCCAATGCTAACGTTGAAATTTGGATACTTTTTTTAATCACTGACATATATTTTAATCTTCTTGTTGGTCAGCTCTCTGCTGCTGACGTTCTAATCTTCTTTGTTCTCTATGGGCTTTGGCATCTTTAAAATCCTCTGCTCTTTGTAAAAAACGTTTTTCTTTCTCTTCTGTAATCCCTACACTTTGTTTAACGCCTATGTAAATGGCCTTCCACATTAAGTTAAAAAATGAAGCTTCAAGCGGTCGTTCGCAATAAGGGTGAACCACTCTTAAAGGTTGGTTTCCGGCAGGGTTAGCGGCTTCAACCAATAAAGCATTAGCAAATAAAGAAATTAAACCCATTTTTTTAAAATTATCTCTTTCACCTCGCTTCATCAACACCAAGTTTAAATCGCTGTAATGCAATTTTAAAGTTCCTTCGGCTTTATTCAAATTTCCTTTAAAATCAAAATCCATTCTGTTAATCTTTCCAGAACTAGTCATCAACATGGCTAAAGGTTTAGTAATTGGGTTAAGTACAGATGTATTCATACTACCCAAAAAACCGCTATAGCTAAAAGAAGCCAATGGATCTGTTAAATCAAAAGTGAGGTGAATATTTAAATCTCCTTTACCCATTAATTTTGCTTCTAAATCTGCATTTGCGAGGTGATTTTTAAGTAAAGCCAACGAATCATTGGTCACGTTAAGTACATTTCCGTTGAGCTCACTAAAAACAACCGTTCCTTTACTTTCTGTTTTAGGATTGTACTCCGTATAACTCACATTGATGTTTTTAAACAAAACAGTATCTGCATTGATTCCCCAACCTACTCTTTTTAAAGCAAATTGCGGGAAATTTCTGCCCTTATCTACACTCTTTTTAGGTTTATCACGATTAAGAAAAACCGAAAAATCGCCGTTTAATACTTGCAATTTTGAAGTAGAAACGGTTCTGCTTTCTATTAAATTGTTAAAATTGATTTTATCCACTAAAACAGAATCAAATAAAAACTGATAACGCTCTTGTTGCACATCAAAATGATTTGAAAACGCTATATCACCATACCGAGGGATTAAACTTACACCCGAAACTACAAACTGCTTTTTTTGTGTGGATAGGTAAGCATGCTTAATATCCAAATGATACATAGAATCTGGCGTTGCATAAACATAATCGTTGATTTCTGCCTGAATGTCTTTAGTGCTAAAAAGTCTGTTACTATCCTTTTGCGAAGTAGAATCAATTAAAATATCTGTCATTCTAATATTCATCCGTCTTAAACTGATGGTTTTCGGGTTTTTTAAAGATTGATCAACATATTTAAAATCTACATCAGCTAAAAACAGAGTGCCCACCTTCAATTCTTTTAAAACACTTTTTAAACGATCAAAAGCTGTTCTATGATCTTCCGCATTTTTCTTTTTATTCTTTAAACGAGCGTAATAAACCGTTAAAGAAGGTTCCTGAATGGTAATGTCTTTAATTTCTAGCTTTCTGTATCGATATACTTTTACTGGATTTACTTTTTTTAGAATGAGCTTAGTGATTTTTAACTCGAAGATATTTTCTGGTGCAATACCTTTCTTTCTCATCTGTTGATAAACCCTCAGATTGGGTCTGATGAAAATGCTATCTACATTTACTGTGCCTGTAAGAATGTTGACTCCAATGTTTTTAAAATCTACCCGATAAAGGCTATCAGAGGCATCAATCAGCGTATTTTGGATGGTCTGTTTGAGACGAGGCCTCCATTGCCGATTGAGATACCATGCAAAAAAACCCAAAATAATCCCCGAAATAACCACTATTACTAGCGTGAGCTTTAAGAATCGGAGTCTTTTTTTAGGTTTTTTGATGTCATCCATTTTTTAAAGATAATCATTTCAAATATTCTACCACGGCAGATTTATCCAATTATTTCTTTGTTTCTTTTATTTATTTTAAGGATTTAACTATCTATTGATTAACCGGTTAAACAGGCAACATGATCAGGATGAAATTTAATGCCTTATTTTTTTCATTTATTTGGTTTAATAAATGTCGCTTAAGTTTGCTACAAGGTTTTAATCCTTAAGCTCATTCAATTCAAGTATTTTGATGTTTTATTTAAATGTTTCTAGATTTTTTAATCTAAACCTACAAATCCGAATGCAATTTCTCAAATCTTTTCACGCTGAGGCGTGAGCTAATCAATGATGCCATGAAAGAAATCACAAATACCGTGAAAAACACCAGTACAAAATCTGGGATTCTTAAATCCATAGGATAGGAGTTGATTACCATATTTTGATCTCCCATAGCGATGAAACCAAATTTCATTTGTAAATAGGAAAAAACAGCCCCTATTCCTAAACCAGCTATGCATCCCAAGAAAGAAATCATCAACCCTTCTAATAAAAAGATTTGGCGTATCATGCTTTTTCCGGCTCCTAAACTGCTTAAAATGGCGATATCTTTTTGCTTGTCAATCACCAACATGGTTAAAGAACCTACAATATTAAAAGTAGCAATGAGCAATACAAAGGTGAGAATCAAATAAACCGCCCATTTTTCTGAATTTAATATTTTATATAGCAAAGCGTTTTGTTGGATACGATCTTTCACTATAAATTGTTTCCCTAATTTACTTTGCAACTCATCTCTGATTAGGTCTGCATCATCAGGATTTTTAAGCGTTACTTCGGCAGCACTCACATTTTTTGGCTCTGCCAATAATTCTCTCGCCAAACTAATTGGAATAATCACTTGATTATCTGAATCTTGATTTGATTCAAAAACACCCACTGGATGTAAATACCTAGCCACAAATTCACTCTCCGGACCAAAACTCATCCCGTTATTTTTATTTGGCGAGTAAATTTCAAGTATCCTGAGCTGATCATTAATATTGATTCCCAAAGTATATTGCACCGTAGAACCTACCACGGCATAATCTCTACCGTCTTCATTTAAAATAAACTCTCCTTGAACTAGCGTAGAATCCAGATCCTTATTCTTCAAAAAATCGTTACTCACCCCTTTTATTACTCCAATATATTGCTGGTTGCCATAACGTAAAAGCGCTTTTTCTTGTAAAACATCAGTATAAATAGCTACTCTTTTATCCTTTCTGAAACTAAGAAGTGTAGCATTATTGGGGTCGAAAGTTTTACCTTTTGTAGGCTCTATTCTAAGATCTGACGTGAGGGTGTTTGATAAAGAAATTACCAGATGTTCTAAACCATTAAAAGCCGATAAAATGATGATTAATGCAGCACTCCCCACAAAAACACCCAGCATAGAAATGCCAGAAATAATGTTAATGGCGTTGGTTGACTTTTTAGAAAAAAGATATCTTTTTGCGATGTAAAAAGCCGTTTTCACCTTTTAATGATTAAAAAATGGATTGTATAATTTCTCAAAACCAATGGTGGTGAAAGGCCCGTGTCCGGGATATACTTTTACCTCATCTGGCAGCGTAAACAATTGATTTTTGATACTACTGATCAAAATTTCATAATTTCCGCCGGGTAAATCTGTACGACCGATACTGCCTTTAAAAAGTACATCACCACCTATTAATAAAGCATCGGCTTTGCTGTAAAAGCAAAGGTGAGCAGGCGAATGACCAGGCGCAAACAGAATTTCTAAATCGGTTTTACCGAAAGAAATTTTACCTGATGAAGGCAAAAACACTTCTGGCTCAGGAGATAAATCGTACCGGATGCCTTGCTGCGGAGCATAAGCGGGTACAGCTTGCAACATTTGTAATTCGCCTTCATGAAATTGAGGCTTTAATCCGTACTGATCAAAAATGAATTGATTACCCAAAACATGATCGATATGACAATGGGTATTAAGCAATAAAACAGGTTTTAAATTCTGATTTTTGATATAATTAACTACTGCATTTTGTTCTGATGCAGTGTACATTCCTGGATCAATGATGACACACTCATTTGTATCATCACTTAAGATATAAGTATTCTCCTGATAAGGATTATTGATAAAAACTTTTAAATCTATCATTTCATTAAAATCCATCCTACCATATCGTCTATCAAAGGTTGATCAACATGATTGGGTTCTTGATATTGCTTAGTAGTACCTTTTTCTGAAACAAATTCGAGTAGATGATTCAGCATCGGATACAACTTCTCATCCACATTTTTCTTGCCCTTTAAAGCGCTTACCCAAAGGTTATAATCTTGCGTAGAAACTTGAAAATCATTGCCCCCTTGAATGATAAAAATTCTTTGTTTTAACTTTTTAGCAATGGCCACCTGATCCATAGCGTTTAAATCTGCCCAATAAGCCGCTGGCAAACCTAACACAATAGAATCGGCAGGTAAACTGCTTGCCGTAATGGTTTTTGCAAAATTTAACTCTTTTATCGCTTGCTCTAATGCTACTTTTCCGGCTTTTGTAGTATCATTTCCTAGTTTGTAGAAATAATTATTTTGATCGATAGAAATATCTTCTAGCTTTCTGGCTGGAGCCGCTGCTAAAATAATTCCTTTTAAATCTGGCGCTAGTGTAGCAATTCTGGGCGCCAACATCCCCCCCAAACTATGTCCAAACAAATAAATTTGGTTAGAATCAGCTTCAGCAACTTGCTTTGCGTAATGGATAACCGCCAAGGCATCATCTATAACTTCTTGCTTTGCAGTAAAAACACTATCAAACTCATGAGGATAAAGCACTGTTCTTTTCACGTATCGAATAGAAGCGATACCTTTAGAAGCTAACCCAACTGCAATATCTTTAAATGGTTTTTGCGCTCCAATGCTTTCGTCCATATCTGCCGGACCAGAGCCATGCACCAACACCACAATAGGAACTTTTATACTATCTTTTGGTAAAGTAAGCATGGCTGGTAAAGTGTGTGAACCAGATGGTAAATTGATTAATTTCTCGGTATAACGTGATGGATCAGCATAAATTGGCAACTTATAAGCTACATCAGCTTGCTTGGGCAGGATAAAAAATCCTACTAATTTTTGAGCTTTGTTAAACACAAATTGAAACGCCTGAGTATCTTTAGTGAACTTACATTTTAAAATCACAATTTGATAATCATCCTGAGCTTTATTTTGTGCTCCTTCTACCGATTCAAATTTTCCAAGTTCGGCTTGTAACTGTGTCCAAATTTTTTGCAGCGTTGCTGGCGGAACTTTATCCTTTACAGAAGCATCAAAAAAATCTTGAGCCGCCGTAAAATTCCCTTGTTCTAGCTGATCAAAAAAATCATTTGCGGTATTAATGTAGGTAAGGATATTTTGTGCAAAAGTTGCTGTTCCAAATAATAAAGCTATGAGCAAAAAGCTATATTTTCTCATTTTAGTTTTAATCATTTTTTGGGCTTTGCTGTGGCTCTTTCCATTTAAAGGTTTTAATCATTTTATCAATATCTGTTTTAATAAAATCTAAAACAGGCTGTATAGAATCGGGTTGGGGTTTTTCATTAAAATATAGTGCAGCCCTTAAAAAGTGTTTGGTACTATCGGTTAAATAAAACTGAGCAGAAGACGCGGTATTTCCATCGATGGTATAAAATATGCCATATAAGTTTTTGTCTGGCTCAGCAATTTGTCCTTCATCAATTCCGGTAGCTTTTACGGTATGTTTAAAAGCTAGTTTTCTTGAATCTTCAACCAATTTATTAAACTCTTCTTTTGAGTGGATGCTATAATAACTCAGATGTAGCCTAGCATTAAATCTGGGGAAAGTAAGATTATACCAATTGGGGTGATAACCATCTGCGCTATCTAAATACATAAAGGCATAGGTGGGGAAATCAAAGGAGTAAAAAGGATTATTGTTAAAAGTTTGATAGTTTTTTTTCGGAAATTCAATTCTAAAATATCCTCTTGGCTTTGGCGAGTAATCAGGACTGCTGATACAAGCGGTAAAAAGAAGTGCACAAAAGAGAATTAGAAAAAAATATTTCATGGGTTTGAAGGTATAAAATATAAATGATTTATGGTTTCCTAATCATAACCTTAAACCAATTAACTTATGCTAACTATTCCAGATTTCCCAGGATTTATCTGCCTGTAAGCGCAGCATCTCTTCACCATTTTTTATTTGTGCGCCCTTTTCTTTTCCTTTTCTTAAAAAGAGACTTTCGGCAGGGTTATAAATCAAATCATACAATAAATGTTTAGAAGTAATAAATTGATAGGGAATTGGCGCACATTCTTCTACCTTTGGGAAAGTTCCCAAAGGTGTTGTATTGATAATGATTTGATATTCTTTTAATATATTTTTGTTGAGTTCTTCATAGCTCAACATATTATTTAACGGTCTTCTGCTCACAAATTTGTACTCGATATCTAACTTCTCTAGCACAAATTTTACTGCCCTAGCAGCGCCTCCATTTCCTAAAATTAAAGCGTTTTTATGATGACTTTTTAGAAGCGGAACAAGTGATAATTCAAAACCATAAGCATCGGTGTTATAACCAATCAACTTAGGTTTATAGGCATTAAGTTTACATAATTCGCCAGAAAACAAGGATTGTACAGAATGATGGTGCGTAACTTTTATACAATTTACTGCATCAATAGCTTGCGCATCTTTATCTATCTCATCTAAATAATACATCACTCCGATTTTATGAGGAATAGTTACGTTCAAACCGCATAAATCTTTCTGATGCTCTAATAAAGCAGGCAGTTCGCTTAAATTTTGAATAGGAAAAAGCTCATATACATAATGCTTTAGATTTTCCTTTTTAAATTTTTCTGTGAAATATTTTTCAGAGAAGGAGTGTCCTAACGGATAACCTATTAGCCCAAATTTTTTCATCACTAGCTAAACCCACAGACCCATCAAAGTCTGATTTTCTTTAATCAAATTTCAAAAAATGGTTAAAAGTGTCTCCGCGTAAACCTAATCTGATAGTTTCTAGCGGTATCACTTCGGCCGGAGCAATATTGCCCAAGTTTACATTGGCTCCTATTAATTCTATAAACCAAACTTGTTGCGCTTTTTGCGGCGCTTCCCAAATAATGGTTTCTTCTGGTATTTGTGTTAAAATTTCATCTACCAAACCTTGTCTCACCTCTCCAGAATCTCTGTAAATCCCTACATTTCCTCCCTCACGAGCTTCTGCAATCACTTTCCAAGCACCTGCTTCAATTTCTGCCTTCATCAACTTGATCCATTTGTAGGGAGCAAAAATTTTCTTTTCATCTTTAGAGCCTACTTCAGAAATAACAGTTACTTGCTGACTTAGTTTGTGGATGTATTCGCATTTTTCTTCATGTGGGATTTCGATTGATCCATCAGAAACTTCTACGTATTGCATACCAAAGTCTTCTAGCACTTTTCGGTAATCATCAAACTGACCACGAATAATAAATGCTTCAAATAAAGTTCCTCCAAAATATACTGGAATGCCCGCATCACGGTATATTTTTAACTTTTCTTTAAGATTTGGGGTAACAAAGGAAGTTGACCAACCTAGTTTCACAATATCAGTATGTACGCCAGCAACATCTAAAAAATCTTCTACTTGTCTAAGGCTTAAGCCTTTATCCATCACCATGGTTAAGCCTTTTTGGCGAGGTTTAACGGTACGCTCGGGGATGTTTTTAAGAATATAATTCATATCGGGTGCAAAAATTGAAAAAAAAAATCAAAACTCTATAAAATAGCTGCTTTTAAAAGGAATTCCCGTAAAACACCCTTATTGTGTGTAGCGATTTATGATATCGATAATTACCTTATTGCTTTGCAATTGAGGCAAATATTCGAACAATAAATAATGCTTTTCTATGTCTGTGTTTAAGGCAGTTTCAAGCTGATTTAGAGCTTCATTGTATTGTCCATCTGCAAAAAGATAAGCCACAAAGCGATAGTATAAATCTGCAGAATCAGGATTGTTTTTAATGCCTTCGGCGATGATTTCAATACATTTTGAGATATTTTCTTGCTCAAAAACGATAGATGAATAATCTAACCAAGCATCCACATCTAATGGATTTACCTCTACCACTTTTTCATAAGCCACTTCAGATTCTGACAGATTTCCCAACTTATAATGTGCATCTGCGATAGCAAACCAATAATCAGGATTTTGATCGTCTAAATTGAGTGCTTTTTTATAGAAGTGCAAAGATTCGAAGAAACGCTCTTCAAAATCTAAAGTTACCCCAATTCCAAACCAAGCATCTGCCAATTTAGTATCCAGTTTAACTGCTTTTTTGTAGAAGGAGCGAGCCTCATCCATTTTTTCAAGTTTTTCATAGCATTCGCCAATGGCACAATAGGTATCTGCATTAGGTTGCTCATACTCAAAAGTTTGGCGATAAACATCAATAGCTTCTTGATAACGATCTAATTGAACCAGCGCATTTCCTTTGTTGAAATAAGCTGAGGCAAAACTATCTTTAATTAAAATGGCATAATCATAAGCATCAATCGCTTTTTCAAATAAGCTAAGTTTATGAAAAGCGTTTCCTAAATTATACCATGCGGCATAAGAATAGGGTTCATTATCAATATATTGCTGATAAAATTGGATACTTTCTTCTTGCTTATCCAATACATCATAACAAAATGCCAACTCATAAAGCGCATCTTGATTTTCCATATTGTTTTCTAAACAAAGCTTGAGATAAGAAACAGCCTCTTCGTAATCGCCCATGTTTTGATAAACAAAAGCAATTTGCATCAACACCTCATCTTTATTTTCGGCCATCTCCAACGCCTTTTTCAAATTCTCTAAAGCATCTTCATGGTGTTCTAAACTCTCGAAGATATTCCCTCTAATCATGTAAATATCTGCTTCAGAAGGCTCTAATAACTCTGCCTTTTCTAATGATTCGAAAGATTTATCCAACTCATTGGTAAAAACATGTAGTTGCGCCTTTTTGATATGAAAAACCGCAGCAAAAGGATGTTGCAACACAGCATATTCAATTACTTGTAAGGCTTTGATAGGATCATTCTTATCCATGTAATAATCGATGATGTTTTCAAAGGCTTGAGCATCAAAAAAATACTGATCCTGATTACGAATCATCTCTTCATAACGCTCTACTGAAAGTTTTGGGTCTTCAGTAAATTCAAATTCGAATTCTTCTTCCATTCGGCAACAAATATTAAAGAGAACGTAATAAGAAAACTAAAATTTGGAGATTAAAAGTTTTCTTGCTGATTTATTACCGTCAAATTATAATTAATAATGACTGCTTGCTTGTTTTATTTTTCAACAATTAGACATTAAAAACGCTAATCGATTGATTTTTAAAATACTATCTCAACAGCTTGTTGATGGGTGGTTGCTAGTTTAAATCTGCCTCTTGCTTCTATTATAAATTCTTAACTTTGACAAAAGTACCAATTAAACATCATATTATTCATCCTCATCATCCAGATGAAAATTATTTAAAAAAAATGCAAGTAGCTATAGAAAAGGTTTTAAAGAATTTAGGTATAGAAAGTACCAATCCAGCTTGTAGCACCGGAAAAGTTTGGAAAAGTTCCGCTAAGGCATTAATCAAAAATATTCATTCTCCCGTAGATGGAAAATTAATTGCCACAGTAAATTTTGCTTCCGCTGATGATTATCAAGAGGTGATATCAACTGCTAAAAAAGCATTTTTAGACTGGAGAATGGTACCCGCCCCAAAAAGAGGTGAAATTGTTCGGCAGTTAGGGGAAGAGTTGAGAGCACACAAAGACGATTTAGGAAAATTGGTTTCTTATGAGATGGGCAAAAGCTTACAAGAAGGCTGGGGAGAAGTACAAGAGATGATAGACATTTGCGATTTTGCGGTAGGCTTATCTCGTCAGCTTTATGGCTTAACCATGCATTCAGAACGTCCGCAACACCGAATGTACGAGCAATGGCATCCACTTGGAATAGTAGGGATTATTTCAGCGTTTAACTTTCCGGTAGCGGTTTGGAGTTGGAATGCTGCCTTAGCTTGGGTTTGCGGTAATGTTTGTGTGTGGAAACCATCAGAAAAAACCCCTTTAACGGCCATCGCCTGTCAGAAAATTATTCAAAAAGTGTTATCGAAAAACGATTTACCCGAAGGGATTTCATGCCTGATTTTAGGAGATAGAAATATTGGTGAGTTAATGGCAAATGACACCCAAATTGCTTTAATCTCTGCAACGGGCTCCACCCGAATGGGCAAAGCCGTGGGAGCTGCAGTTGGAGCAAGATTGGGAAAACATATTTTAGAATTAGGAGGAAATAATGCCATCATCATCACCGAAAATGCAGATTTAGATATGACTTTAATTGGGGCTGTTTTTGGAGCTGTTGGCACTGCTGGGCAACGTTGTACTTCTACCCGTAGATTAATTATCCACGAAAGCGTTTATGGTACTTTTAAAGAAAAATTAGTGAAAGCTTATGGGCAATTGAAAATTGGAAATCCGCTAGACATCCATAACCATGTTGGACCATTGATTGATCGAGATGCCGTTCAGAATTATTTAAACTCGATAGAAAAATGCAAAGCAGAAGGTGGCAATTTTGTGGTGGAAGGTGGTGTTTTAGAAGGTGAAGATTATACTTCTGGCTGTTATGTAAAACCTTGCATTGCCGAAGTGAGAAACGAAATGGCGATTGTACAACACGAAACCTTTGCGCCAATTTTATACATCATGAAATATACAAATTTAGAAGATGCTATCGCGATGCAAAATGGCGTTCCACAAGGTTTGTCCTCAGCCATCATGACGACCAATATGCGTGAAGCCGAACAGTTTTTATCCGTTTCAGGCTCTGATTGCGGGATTGCAAACGTAAATATCGGAACATCAGGAGCAGAAATTGGTGGCGCTTTTGGTGGCGAGAAAGAAACCGGAGGTGGAAGAGAATCTGGTTCTGACGCTTGGAAAGCTTACATGAGACGCCAAACCAATACCATTAATTACTCTACTACTTTGCCTTTAGCCCAAGGGATTAAGTTTGATTTGTAGGTTTCAGGTAGAAGGTGTAGGGTTTAAGGTAAAAGCTTAGTGAATAAGGATGAAGGTTGAAATCTTCATCCTTATTTTTTGAGTTTAGCTTTCTTTAGTATCATTGTCTATCTGCTGGCTATCCGATTTCTTATGTTCCTTAATTTAGTATAGTCATTGAATATCAGTTGTTTAAGTTTTAAATTCAAGGTCTCTTATCTAGACCTAAATCTTCCTAAACGTATATTTTGCATTTTTATCTCTCAATTTTTTGCTTAACCCCAATAGAGATCAAACGTTCAACGCTACAGATAATTAAGGGTTTATCATCCAACACAAAGCCTTTAATGATAAATTCACGTAATGTTTTAGTTGCCCAAATACGAAACTGGGTTGCTTGATGACTGTTTACGCGGTAACCCACAGCTATAATGGCATCCAGATTGTAAAACTCTACATTACGTTTTACCATTCGGCTACCTTCTTGTTGAACTGTTTCCAAAATGGAAATAGTTGCCTTTTTTTCTAATTCACCTGTTTCGTAAATATTACTTAAGTGTTTGTTAATTGCGGGCACTTCTACTCCAAAAAGCTCTGCCATACGCTTTTGAGTTAACCAAAAGGTTTCTTCATTAAAAATCACTTCTATTTTAACATCACCTGTTGGAGTGTTGTAAAAAAAAATATCGTTTTGTAGATAGTTGTTCTCCATTTATTACCCCAAATGTTCTTTAATGTGTTTTAAGGCTTCGCTTGGCTTTAAATTTATAGTTGAAGCTTACCGGTTGTATAATATGGTTCTATAAAATAGGGACTTGTTTTAACGTTCCTTATTCTACCTTAAACATTCCTTAAAAAATTTTAAACCATGATTATCAGATAGTTAACATATATTTAATACGTTCCTTAAAGTTTTTTAAAAGCATATTTTGCATCCTTATCCCTCTGTTTCACACTTAAACGATCAAGTATTTTCTCATTATCCATAAACTGATCTTCTTAATCTTTCTCTTGCTTTTTAAAACTCGGATCAATTAGTGGAAGTATAGCATTATGTAAAAACGTACCTCTGAAAGCGGAAAACATCATCCCTCGGGTTGTAGAAATGCTGATTGAATTTAGTGTAGAAATAAAAACTTCGGGTAAGCTTGGTTTATTATCTTTAAAATATTTTCTTAGGTCTACAATATTAAAGGCCACATGAGTTTTTATGTTTCCTACAACTTCAGCTAATGATTCATCCAAAATATTTATTTCAGTTTTCACAATCATGATGTCTTTTTCCCCACTAAAAAGATGCTCTAAATTGATGTTAAATCGAAAAACGTCATTCGTTCCTCGTTTTTCGGAAAACTTGAATGAGCTTTCAACTAATTCTATTCCTTGTATTTGATATTCTACTTTTTCTATTTCTAACATGGCAAATAACTAGAACTTTCTTGGTGTAGCAAATTACCTGAGTACATAAATCTTTCACTAGAGTTTGGAACCGTTTCCAGTACATCAAAATCTAGATACATTACATTTTTTACTTTCTGTACGACCTCAATGTTACGGACATAAACTACCGATTCTGATTTTTGATCAACATGCAAAAGTTTAATGTTTAAAATATGTTCCAAATCAATAAGCGTATCGGTTGTGAAGTTGTGTGTCCCACTTAGCCATTTACTAATAACAGAGGGTTGTTGTTTAGCTATCTTAGCAAATTCACTTTTCTTCCAACCATTACTTTTAATGGCATCGGCAATTTTTACAGCCAATTTCATCTTTCTGGTGGTTTTGTCGAAATCTTCCTGAGAGATTTCATCAAACATCTCATCAATAATATTGCTGTTATAAAGTTCTGGTTTGTTAGTTTTCATCGTCGTTAAAGTCTAAATCGCCTATAAAATCATGACCCGATTCAGTGAATCTTATGTCTTTGTCTTTAATGCGTTGGGTTATTTGTGCAGATATGGATCTAAGAAGATAGTTTTCATCTTCTAATTTTTTAGTTTCTTGTAAAGCTCTTGTTGATTTTGATTTGAAGCCCCCGCCTCCAAGTATGACAATTTGTGTTCCATATTTAATGCAATACAATCTTAAATTACTATAAGGAACGTCAAATAGTGCGCAAACACCATCCCCAGGTTTCCCCTCGAAATCTTTAAAGAAAACATCCCTAGCCCCAAGTTCTTTTCCAATACTATTTAAACGCTTAAAAATATCTATTGTTTCATCTTTAAATGAAATCATGTTTTCTTTCAAAAAATTATCAAACAGAGTAGATATTTCATTATTCATTACAATTGAATAAATAGATGCCATTTCTCCACTTAACCTTTCAAGTTTGACAATCTTATATTTCATTCAATTTGAGTTTGCAATGCTAATCAATTTCACTTAAAAGTGAAATTATTTTAAAATATAATTTCTACCAATAATAATTTACTCACTTATAAACCACAATATCTGTAACCTATTAATCCTTTACTCCGCCATTGATTTAATCATACTTTCAATAAACGCTATTTCTTTTTCACTCAATTTGTACTTTTTATAAAGCTGTTTGTCAATCTCAGGAATGGATTTGCTCCAATCAATGTCTGAGGTAGGACAGAAATCCTGTAGGGGAACGAATTTATAAGTCTTAGATGTAGCATCTTGACTTGCTTTAGCAAGACTATGCATAAATCGAAGAAACTTAGTTGATAAATATTTGCTTAAATTATTCGAAGAAACTTTATCAAGTTTTAAATCTGCACCTACAACTAAGTATGATTCTGTGCAAATTGTTCCTGGCTCTCCAATAAATGTATTTAAATTATCATCATTAAGTTCAGTACCTATGTTGTTAGCTCGTGGTGTAATTACTTTATACTTATCAATCCAATTTTTTCTTGTAGTCGCTTCAGTTCTTTCAATATATCCAATCTTCTTACCTTTACCAAAGCAAATAATAGGTGACTTTAAACCATCAGGATTACTTCTAAATTTTTCATCGTTAGTAAAATAGCCTCTAAATCCAAACGGCCTTAATGGTGAAACGTATTCTGAAAATGATTTAAAATTACCATGTTCGTTTATTTTTTCAATAATTGAAACAGCTTCATTATGGCGAACAAATGTGTCTGATTCAGATGTTTTTAGAGAGCGTAAAACTGATGTAATTTCCTCTGACTCTCTATGTGTAACAACCTTAGTTAAGTTTATATCATTGTTGTATTTTTCGTCCCATAAAAAGTAGCAAATCCCTCCTCTAATATTAGTTTTTGGAAATACTTGTTCTGGGTTTAAGAAATCGTGTAAAAGAACAATTCTTTTATCATTCAACATTGTATCTCTAAAATCATCAAGTCCTCTTCCTCCTGAATACCATCTTGAAGGCATAATCATAGAAATGTATTTAGGATTGATTTTTTTAGCTATATCTACGAATTGATTATAAATGGGCTTAGCACTAGCTTGAGCACCCCCATCCATTTCCATATACGGTGGATTACCCACAATTGCATGAAATTTCATATCGTTATCATTATTTGTTTTCCAAAAAGATTGTCCTTTTTTTACTTTGGAGATAAAGTCCTCGGGTCTGTGCGTAATTTGATGAACCAAATCTTCAAAAAAGCGAGTATTCACTTTGGCATTTCTAAAACCAGCTAAAGTTCGTTTGGTAATGCTTTTTGCCATGGGTGTTTTACAGATGACAAATATATTCTCCATTAAAGTTTTATCCCACAATTTTTGTTGTTCTTCAATAGTTAAAGCTTCAACATCTTTATCAGGATATTTTTGACTCACCCGATTGCGGAAAATGCTGTAAGCCACATAAAGTGGATAAAGCCCAGATTTAGAGTTGATTTCCAACACCTGGCTTTCAGGCGAAAAAACATTTTCTGTAACTTCATCCAGAGAAATAAAAACGGGGTTTGCAATTGTTTTCTCTCGCTTTTCGTCTAAAAAAACGTGTCCGCCTAAACAGTCGCCTAAGTGCATGTTAACCACACGCCAAGGCGTTAAAACAGTTTCTTTATCCGGATTGCGAAAAGTTGCAAATATTGAAGTGATACGTTCTATTCGGTCTTCTATGGGTAAATGGTCGGCAGCTCTTGCCAAAGCTCTTATGCGTTTTCCTGCTGCTCTAAATACATCTGGCTCATAATATTTCTTAAATTTCAGAAAGGTTTCTTTGGTTACACCATTAGGCATAAACTCTTCCCAAGATTGGTTATCTACCAATTGGGTAAAATTGTCTATCGAGATTTCCTTTTCCTCGTTGTTTACATCGGCACCATAAATTAATAATGGCATACGGATAGAAATACCACGCAGTATCGAAACGGCACTATCTCTATTCTTCTTCTTTTCTAAATTCTCTGCTAAAAGTTGCTTCTCTTTTTCAGAAAGTTCTTCTTTCTTCTTTTTCTTGATGGTTTCTAATTGTTCAATTTCTTCATTTGTAAAGCCTTGTTTGTTTACATCAATATCACCACTTTTAGGAATTGCTTTAGTAGTGCCAATTATCTTTTTAAGTCCTTCAAACTCTTCTAATTCAACAAATTCTAGATTCTTTAATTGGTTATCATTATACAAATAGCCATCTTCAAAACCATTTCTAACAACACGCTCTACATAAACTTTCTTAAGCTGTTCTAACATGCCGTTTACATCATAGCTTCTCATTTGAGAGCCATCAATAGATATAATTGGACAGAAATTGAGAAATTCACCCATTATTTTTCTATCCTCACCAGTTGTTTTACCAGCTTTGGCTGATACTTTAGCGGTTTCAGCAATTACTTTCAGCGTTCTGTCTGGCGCAAAATCAAATACAAAACATTCTTCTTTAACCTTGCCATTAATGGTTGCTGGGGTTTGAACCCTGAAAATGGTTTGCATATAACCTGATGCAGAAGTGTTGTGTGAGCCTGACAGCATAAAAACGGCTGTCCATGCCTTAACGGAAACACCTGTTGTTAATCTCCCGCATGATAAGGTAATGGTGTAAGTTTCGTAAGGTTTGTCTCCAATTGCTTTTTCAACCTTTTTTAATGATTCTTCCTTTGCTTCTTCTTCATCACCATCACCAGCCACGTTAACAATTTCAAATTGCCCAAAAACAGGATGCGATTTTAACATCTTACTTAATGTTTTCGCTTCTTTAACCCCTGGAACCATCCAAAGAGAGTGACGGAAATTATCTCGATATTCCTTTGTAGCATATGGGTAGTTACTTGTTGAATCTTCTTTACAAATTAAATTCAAAAAAGAAATTACATCCTTTTCATGTAAGAAAGACCCTGCTTCATCCACTCTAAAAAACTCACGGAAATTAAATGCGACTTCTTCGTCAATATACCCATTAATTAATTTTCCAAGGTCGTATGTAAAAATATTGAGTTTAGGAAGCGAAGCATAAGGATTTGGGTCGCCCAAATGAATTTGGTCCCATTCTGCTTTGGCTTTTTGTTCCATCACATAATCCCAAGTGTATAATTCTTCTTCCTTATAATTATCCAATAAATTAAAAGGTGTGCCAGATAGGTGAAGGATTTTTGTGTTTTGTTTTCTGAGACCTTTAATAACATTTTCACCTAATTCTGTCTGAGTGCCTTCATGCGCTTCATCTACAATAATAAAATCCCAAAGCGTTCCAAATATTTCATCATTTTTATTAAAGTTACCACCTACTTTTTCTGAGCCTCTTAGATCTTGCATTGAAGCAAAGTAGATGTACTTTGTGCCATTAGCTTTACAAGCTTTTTCTAAAGTTGCGTATTGATTGCCTTGGTTTTTAGAGCCATAAGAGTATTGAGGGGAATCATAAAATATTTTACCAAAATCTTCAAACCAACCTTTATCTACAACCGGACGATGTGTTAATATAAGTGTGCGAGTAAACTCATGCTCTATTACTAATTGAAGTGCAGAAAGCGTTTTACCGAAACGCATTTTTGCAAACCATAACATTTCATTCCCTTTTTTGAATTGCTTAATGGTTTTTTCAATGGCATCTTTTTGTTCGGGTCTAAATGCAATTGGGTTTTGAGTTTCTGTAATTTCACTGGCATGTAAAGAATCCTTACCCTCTTTAAATGCTTTTATTGCTTTTTTTACAGTTTCAAGGTCGGTAACAAACCACTCGTTAGCTTTATTTTTAGTGTCGAAAGTTTTCTTTTTTATACCTGAGCGTGTAAGTACATTGTGTATCTCATGGTCAGAAAATGATTTTAGTCCCGATTTATCGTTGAAAATCGTAAGTTCGGTGTATAATAAGTCATAGGCAATTCCTGCTGTTTGTGTATATTGGTCTATACGTTTCTTTGCCGCCTTGTTTAATGCTTTGCTATTAGGTTCTAGCCCCCAAATGTCTTCATTATCCGAAGTAGCTTCGCCAATTTTTAAACAACCAATATGAGCTTCATCATTGATACGGAATACATAGATTAGCTTTAGTTTTAATGAAGAGGTAAATTTCATTTTATTTTGTTTTTAATAGGTCGATGAACCTAATTTTCTTTCCTGATCTTCCTGTTGTTATGTCTTTCTTAGACCAATCTTTAATTAGACAATAAGTGCCGTTGTGCCTTAAAATATTATTGTCCATGCAACCTTTACAGAAACTGTTTTCGGTCTTAACATTGCCAAAAAGATCAACTTCAGTTACCGTTAATCCACCACATGTATTTGGAACAATACCTTTTAAGCCATCCATTTGCCAAACATTCCAAGAAATAATATATGCTATAAAATCTAAAGACTTTTGTTGCGGTTCTTTACCAAACTTATGAGTGTAGTTTTCAATGAAGGTTACCAACATTGCTTCCCGAGCCAAAAGTAAACTATCGCCCTGCCATTCAAAAGCATAAGTACTTTTGTAAGCTGTTTGTGCCGCTTTTAACCACTCGCCTGTGGTGTTTACATTCTCATTAATGACTCTCAGTTTTCTATCTAAAATTCCAATTCTTTTTTTAACTGGAATAAATTCACCTGTAGTGCTGTCATATCTACTAGTGATATATGGCGCTTCGCCACACGCCATTTCTAAACGAGTGTCTCGAATGTAATCTCGCCAAGTTTTTCCTTTCGGAAAGTTGATTCTCTCCTCATTTCCTTCCCATTTATAGCTTCCATTATCTAATGAAATTTCAGAATTAAAAACATCACTTCTCCCAAACCATGCATTATCAATCAGGTTATTCTGAGCATTGCAAATCCAAGATGGCGTAAATACCTCTGCCATTTCTTTTGACCTTGATTGTTGTAAAATCTTGTCTTTGTGTACTCGTGGCATAATTATGTCACCATTTTCTCCTGTAATTAATTCAGGCAATATTTGTGAGTTAAATCTATAAGCTTCACCTAAATGCTGATAATTGTCAGTTGCCCAAAAAATATTTTTTTGCGTTGTGTGGTCACGAAGTAAAATTTCTAGAACATCAGGATATTGTTCTAAAATTTCATTCTCTAATATGTCTATCCCTGTTCTCACTTAATTATTTATAAAGTATGTTAACTATTTCAACAACATCCTGCAAGAGTAGATTATTAATATCATCATCAAATAATTTTTGAGGCCCTAAATAGGTTTCAAGATAATCTATACCGTAAAAAATATCTCTTAAAATTTTTAACTGTTTAATATCCATAAATTGGCAGCTTTGTGTGATTTAGTTCTTGAATAAAGTATGGATTTTTTAAAGAGCGTTCTGTAAGCACAGCTACATCTCTTTTAAGAAGTTCTTTAAGAGCATGGTACAAATCCCGTAAATGCCCGCCAGCTTCAACAGGGTCTAAGTCTTCTTCAATATTTACCAAAAAGTCAACATCACTATCTTTATTGAAATTATTAGTCAACACCGATCCAAAAACACAAGCATTTACAACCTTGTGCTTCTTGAATAGCCCAATGATTTGGTAGATGAAAGGTTTAAAAGATGGATGTAAGTTCATAGTTGATCTCTATTCTTATAATCAAATATATAAAAACTCCAATGAAGAGACTAGCGCTAAATCTTCCTCCTTATTTTTTGGATTTTGCCTTTATAATGAACAGCACAAAATTGCTTTTTATAATAGAAATATTGGGCATTGTCATCCCTCCAAGCCGCTAACCAGTCTGTTCCAGTATCTGTTCGAGCATCCTACGTCTTTTAACGTAAGATGACCGAACATTTCTCGCACCCTGCATGTGGAGGTACCGTAGCTATGTTGCAATCAACAAGATATAAGTAAATCAATTGCCCTATTGTAGAAAATAGATTTAAATATTAAATTTGATTTTATAGATTTCCCTGCCCACATTTCACCAAATACTGTCTCCAAACATTCCTTAACGTAGGATGAAGCCAATAGGAACGTAAGATAAACGTAAGAAGAGGCTTAGATAGAATAAGGATAGTTATAGGATAACCTTAAGATAATTAGAGAAATACTACACTTTAAATGCAGATAAAAAGTTGGTTTTAGTGAATTAATCAGTTTGTTAATTGATTAACCTTTCCCTTAATTCACCAGCAACTTATATCCCTTACCGTGTACATTAATGATTTCTACTTTGGGGTTTTTAACTTAAAACTTTGTTTTTAAAACTGAAGACCAAGTACAAGCATTAAAACTTTTGGTTTTGGTTGATGAAATGAAGAGTATTTATTTGAATGCAATCAGTCATTATGATTAAATTTGCTAACTTTCTTTTTCATAAGGAGATACAGAATGTTTAATACTCAATTTAAAACAATTTGAGTCCTTTATAGACTAGTATTTTAAAAAATAGATATATTTAAATAAAAATGCCATGATAATTGAAAGAACCAAAGACGAAGTTATTTTTAAATTACCAGCAAATACTAGTGTTGATGATTTACAAGATATGGCTGATTTTTTAGAGTTTTCTGAACTCTCTAAAAAGGCAAAAGCAAAGCAAGAAGAAGTTGATGATTTAGTGAAGTCTATAAAAAAAGGTAGATGGGAAAAAACTAAATCTAAATTAAACTTATGAGAATTGTTGTTGACACTAACATTGTGTTTAGTGCAATATTAAATACCAATAGTCAGATTGCAAAGATACTCCTTCAACCCCGCTCTAAGCTTAATTTCTACGCTACTCAGCATCTTTTATCTGAGATTAACGAGCATAAAGCGAATTTCTAACTACTCTGATGATGAGTTGGAGAGAGTAATTGAATTGATTACAAAGAAGATACGTTTTATCCACATAAAACTCATTCCTAAAGAAGTATATCAAAAAAATAGAATTAATGTTAGTAGATATAGACGTTGATGATACCGAATTTGTGGCATTAGCTGAACACATAAAAGCTAAACTTTGGAGTGGAGACAAAGAATTAATGAAAGGCTTAGCAAAGAAAAAGTGGACTAAATTTATCTCTACTCAAGAGTTGTTCACAAAAATTTAATTCACCAATAACTTATACCCCTTGCCATGTACGTTTATGATTTCCACTTTGGGGTCGTCTTTTAGGTATTTTCTTAGTTTACTTAAGAAAACATCCATACTACGGCCATTAAAGTAATTATCGTCATGCCAAATTTGCAAGAGCGCTTCTTCACGGGTGAGTACATCATTCATTTTTAAGCAAAGTAAACGCAATAACTCGGCTTCTTTGGTGCTTACCTTTTGCTGCTCATCCTCTTTAGAAATGATTTGAGTTTGATAATCAAAAGCATAACTTCCGATATTGAATTGCGTAGGCTTTTCTTCTGGCTCTTGGTCTTGCATGGCTACACGGCGCAACAAAGCGTTGATGCGTAACAACAATTCTTCTATCCTAAAAGGTTTAGTAATATAATCATCGCCACCTAAAGCATAAGCTTCGGTTTTATCTTCCATCATTCCTTTTGCGGTAGCAAAAATGATGGGAATTTGAGTATTAATTTTTCGGATATCTTTAGCTAAGGTAAAACCATCCTTTTTGGGCATCATCACATCTAAAATGCAAATGTCAAAATCCTGAGTGGTAAATGCTTTTAAACCTTCGTCTCCATCTTTACAAAGCTTTACATCAAACTTCCCTTTTAAAGAAAGGTAGTCTTCTAACAACATCCCTAAATTAGGATCATCTTCTACTAAAAGTATTTTTTTAGGATTCATAACCAGCTAATTGTTAAACTAAAGGAAATCTAAGTTCAAATTCAGAGCCTTTGTCTTTCTCGCTCTTCACGCTGATGCTTCCACTCATGCGTTTCACCATATTGCTCACGTAACTCAAACCTAAACCAAAGCCTTTTACATCATGTAAATTGCCGGTTGGGATGCGGTAAAACTGCTCAAATATCTTTTTCTGTTGATCTCTACTCATGCCAATTCCTTTATCTGCCACTTTTATCACCATTTGGTTTCCCTGATTTTCTGTTGTAATGATAATTTCTGGCCTTTCTTTACTGTATTTATTGGCATTATCAATCAGGTTAAAAATAGCATTAGATAAATGCAACTCGTCTCCCATCACCTTTGCTTTAGCCGCTTCTAAATGTAAAGAAATAATCGTCTCTTTTTTTTGTAATTGCAAACTCATGCTATCCACCACGGTAGCAATCAGCTCGTTCATATCCAATTCCTTATTCTCTAATTTGAGGTCTTCTTTATCAATTTTTGCGATATTCAAAACTCTTTCGATATGATTTCCTAAGCGCACATTCTCATCATAAATAATATTAGCGAGCTTATTTACACGAGAAATATTTTCATTGATTTCGGGATCTCTTAAGGCCTCACTCGCAATCATGATGGTGGCTACCGGTGTTTTAAACTCATGTGTCATGTTGTTGATGAAATCTGTTTTCATCTCAGAAATCTTTTTCTGTTTTAAAATAGAAAGAATGGTATAGCCAAAACTTCCGACAAGAATTAATAACAAAGCAGCCGATAAAAGTAGGATACTATTCATGTTTCTGAGAATAAGGCTGTTTTTATCCGGAAAAGTTACGGTTAAAACTCCTGCATCCCTCACCATATCTTTACTAAATAAAGCCGTTTGATAGGTGTTTGCGGGTAGAAAGGCTTGTTGATTATTTGCCGATGCGGTACTAAAAATCACTGAATCCTCACGATTAGAACTGATTTTATAGTTATAATTTAAGTTGATGCCATGATTAGCCAACTCTAAAGCCAGCAAAGAATCTATGGTTTCTGGCTGCACCCTTTTGGATAAGGGCGTATTTACTTGTTGTAATTCTGAAGCAATATCTTCAAAAACATTAATCTTATTATTAGCTCTTTGCAGCGAATCAATATAGCTACTCACCTTTTTGGCTTGGCGCTCCACTTGTCTTTTTTGCGATGCCAATTGCAATTCGCGTTCAGAAATACCTGTTAAAAAATTTGGTTTAGGGATGGTTTTCATCACCGGACCCAAAACCGGATCTTGCACCACGTAGGTTCTCACGGTATCAATCACCGGATAACCTCTTTTCACCACTTTATTAATGATTTGCCTGCGAGGAGATTCCACTAAAGATTGCCTCATGATGCTGTGGGTAATACCAAATTCATCCACCACTTCATCAATATCAATTCTAAAATTAAAGTCGGTAGGTGCTGGCTGGTCTAAAGAAACCGGTCCGTTATAAACCAATTGATAAGGATATCTACTCCTCACCAAACTATCACGCAATCTAAATATACTATCAGATTTAGCCTGATTAGCTTTCATTGATTTTACAAAAGCGATGATAGAAGCCTCTTTCTTTTCTTTTCTGATTTCTACTGCTGTTTTGTGACGCGGTTCCTTTACCTGCCAATTTGACTTTGCTTGTTCTACTTTTTTATGGAATGCTCTTTTATACTGATTATCTACTTTTTGAGTTAAAAAAACCAAGGCTTCCTTTTTTTCTAATTTATCAGAAACATTATTTAGAGCGTCATCAACCGCTTGATCAAAAAGTTGAGATTTTAAAGTGTAGGATTCTCTGAGGAAGTAATACTGCATGGCCATTACCCCTATCAAAGCAAAACTCATTAAGCCTATAATTAAACTGATACTTTTACGCTTCATCTCCAAACAAATATAAGTCTATTGATTTTTCTGTGATTTTGTTTAACAATTTTTAACATTCATTAACAGTGTATTAACAAAATAAAGTGGTTGAAAAATGTAAATTTGAGTTCATCAATTATTAAAAGTCATGAATAAAAAGCTAACCTTACTAAACATCATCATGATTATCCTATTTTTTGGTTTAAACCGAGTTCAGGCTCAAAATCAAAACTTCAACCAAAACCAAGAGAACCTCAACATTACCATCAATAATGGAGATACCATTATTAACGGTAAAAACTTCAAAACTATTTCTGAGGCGGAAAAAGCTCAGCTCAGAAAGAAGATGAATATCCTTTCAGACAAAAACGGAACAAGAATAGCTATTGGTTCGCCCCATATCTATAAAAGGGTTAAAATGATTAAGAAAATGAATGGAGATTCTGTAATTGTTGATTCTAACGAAGTAAGATTTTATTCTTTTAACGAAGAAAAACCAATGGCTTGGGAATTTAAAAACGATAGCTTACATCGTTTTAAATTTTACAATAATCCAGATTCCCTATCTAAAATTTTAATAACGCCAATGGGTGAAGACAATTACATGAATATAGACCCTAAAATGGTTCATCCTAGATGGTCTCCAGAATTTGATAGGATGCCCATTTTCAGAGGGAAAAATCAAATGTTAATGCGCTCAATAAAACCCAACTCTAGTAATTTTAATTATACCATTACCGATAAAGATGGTTTTAGTACAGAAGAGCACATCAACATTTCAGACCCTAGCAAAGGAGATTTAAAATCTTTATTTAAAGATGAAAATAAAGACGTCCACAGTTTAGAAATTAAGAATTTAATCTTTTATCCAAACTTTGATAGTGGCAAAACAACCATAGGATTTACCGTTCCGGATAAAGGTCTGTTGAGCATAAAATTAGTGGATAATGAGGGCAATATCATTTTCTCTGAAAATAGAAACTTAACGTCGCTAATGTATAGCCGCTCTTTTGATTGGCATAAAAACGGAATTTATTATTTAGAGGTGAGTTCTGGAAAGAAAAGCTTTATCAAGAAAGTGATTAAGAACTAGTTTTGTGGTTAAAAATGGTTACCAGAGGCATCCTTTTGAAAAAAAGGGTGCTTTTTTAATGCCATAAAAAAAAGCGGTCAACTTGGGGAGTTGAAACCGCTTTTTATCGCATTGTAATTAGAAAATAGGCTCTTTAAAATGGAAGATCGTCATCTTCACCCGGATCAGCACTGATATCTACCGGTGGTGCGTATTCAGGCATTGGCGAACCTGTAGATTCTGCCCCTAAAACGTTTACCTTCCATAATTGCAAAGTATTGAAATACTGTTTCTTTCCAGTTTTGTCTGTCCACTCTCTACCTTTAAGGTTAAAGAAAACTTCAACGTCATTACCCACCTTTAAATTGTCTAAAAGAGCGCAACGATCTTGGATGGCTTCAAACTTCACAAACTCAGGATATTGTGGATTTTCTGCAAATTCCACTATCAACTCTCTCTTTCTAAAGGTATCGGTAACATTCATTACATCCGATACATCATGAACTTTCCCTTTAATATCCATTTATTATTTCTTTGAATTCTAATTTCAAATCTCTAAAATTTATTTGAGTAAATTGCGCCTTCTTATGGATCAAGTTTTCAACACTCCTGCAAAGGTGATCATCACCTGCAATAAAAGATTAGCACCTTACCTTGAAAAAGAGGTGGTAGAATTAGGCTTTAAACCGCTTCGAGTTTTTGGTACTGGCGTTGAGCTAAAAATCAGCTTAAACGATTGTATCAGGCTGAATCTCAACCTCAGATGCGCCTCGCAGGTTTTGTATAGCCTACATGAATTTACTGCAGAAAACCCTGATGAATTACACCAAAAATTGAGTGCATTGGCATGGGAAAAACTCATTGATTTTAGTGGATATTTTTCTGTGACCTCTAATGTGGATAACCCCACGATTACCACGCCACTTTTTGCCAACTTAAGAGTAAAAGATGCGATTGTTGATAGAATTAAGTCGATTCATAAAATCAGACCCGACTCTGGTTCTGACTATTCAAAAGCTGTGATTCATCTCTATTGGAAAAATGAAAAAGCAGAAATTTTTATTGATACTTCTGGAGAAACTTTAGCCAAACACAGCTATAGAAAAATTCCTGGGAAAGCACCTATGTTAGAAGCTTTAGCCTCGGGGACTATTTTAGCAAGTGCTTGGGATCAAAAATCAAATTTTATAAACCCGATGTGCGGTTCTGGAACTTTGGCTATTGAAGCTGCACTAATTGCTACTAAAAGAGCACCGGGTTTGTTAAGGATGAATTATGGTTTTATGCACATTTTAGGTTATGAGGAAGAAGTGTTTTTTGCCGAGCGTAGAGCATTGAAAGACCAAATTGTAAAGCAAATAGATTTTAAGATTATCGCTACTGATATTTCTGATGATGCGATAGAAATTTCTATTAAAAATGCAAAGACTGCTGGCGTGGATCAGCTCATAGATTTTCGGGTTTGTGATTTTGCCGAAACTGAAATTCCAGAAGGAAAAGGAGTGGTGATGTTTAACCCAGAGTATGGAGAACGTTTAGGCGTTCATTCTAAATTGGAAGCTACCTACAAACGCATCGGTGATTTTATGAAGCAAGAATGTAAAGGCTATTACGGTTATATTTTCACCGGAAACCCAGATTTAGCCAAGAAAATTGGATTAAAAGCTTCTAAAAGAATTGAGTTTTACAACGGGAAATTAGATTGCAGACTATTAGAATATGAGTTGTATGATGGCAGCAGGAGGTAGAAAATCTTATAAAAACCTACTGCGCAACTCGGGGGTGGGCACCATACATTGTTGCTTCTTACCAAACCATTGGTAACGGTTTTTTGCAATTATACGGTAAACAAAGTCTCTTAAAAATCTGGGGAAAAGTAGCAAAAACTTTGCGGTAAACTGATATCCTTTGAGTGCTTTCAGAATATTTAAAGCCGCATCAGATTGGGTGTAAACCTGTTCTCCATCAATTAAAATAATAGATTTTAATTCATTTGGATTTAGACCCTGCTTATCCAAAAAATCTTGTGCAAAATCAGATTGTAAAGCAGCAAATTTGAACAATTTCTGATGATCTTTTTTAATCACGAATTGAACAGAGCCATTGCAAAGATTGCAAACACCATCAAATAAGATAATTTTTTCTTGCATCTACTTCATAAAGCTACAAATCTACCGGATTTTTTTAAAAGCTTCTTATTAATTGGTTTTTATATTACAAATAACCCTTAAAGACAGACGGTGCGACCATAAACCGACTGACAAAAAGCTCACTTACATTTAGTACATTTGGTTTTGCCAGTCATTGAAGTCTAAGCTTAGCAAAACCAAAAAAGCTGAATTGTCCCACCGCACAAAATTCATCTACAACAGTTTGACAGAACCAAATTTATTACATATTTTTGTTACTTAAAGTCAGCACGACAATGATTAAAAAAGGAATACTCAATCAACTCATACAAACTCACGACTTGACAAGTCTTGAGAAGCATTTGATTTATTCCTACTTGACAAGTAACAAACTCAGCTTTGACCAAAATCCAATACTGAAAAGCTATTTCAAGGACTTTGAACAAAATCCGCAACTCTATTTTGACACTTCCTCACTTCATATTTCAAGTATCAAAGAACTTGAAAATTATTTGGAGTTAATTATTCCGGTTGGCGACAGAAAATTTAATGGTGCATTTTTCACACCGGACTACATCATTGACTTTATCATAAACGAAATACAACCGAAAGAGAACGACACCAATCTTGACCCAAGTTGCGGTTGTGGTGCATTTTTAGTTGGCTTGACAGACTATTACAAAAGGACTTTTAATAAACCTATCAAGAAAATAATCAAGGAAAATATTTTTGGCTCCGACATTCTGGAATACAACATTCATAGGGCTAAACTTATATTGACAATTTACGCTTTACAAAATGGTGAGCAATTAAAAGACACCGACTTTAATTTATATCATCAAGACAGCTTAAGAACAAGCTGGAAAATGAGTTTTGACAACATAGTTGGAAACCCACCTTATGTGAAATTTCAAGACCTCACAGACGATAACAGAAACTATTTAGCAAAACATTGGACTACGGTTGAAGGTGGCTCCTTCAATTTATACTTTGCTTTTTTTGAACTTGGTTACAAGCTATTAAAACCAACAGGTAAACTTGGCTACATAACACCAAACAATTACTTCACATCATTAGCAGGAGAAGCGTTACGAAAATATTTTTTGCATCAAAAATGTGTTACACGAATTATTGATTTTAGCCACAAAAAAGTGTTTGACGCACAAACTTACACGGCAATAACTTTTTTGAACAAACAGCAAAACGAAGCAATTACCTATGACCGAATTAAAGATGGTTACAGCCCCGAAGAGTTTTTACCAAATGCCAACGGTTCGCCAAATTATATTAGAGAACTAAATTTTAAAAAGTGGCGTTTGCTAAAAACAGACGAACAACAAAACATCAAAACAATTGGCAAACCAATTGGTAAACTGTTTGAAATTTGCGTTGGTATTGCAACGCTTAAAGACGATATATTTTTTATTGATGGCACAAAAACAAATAACGGTTGCTATTTAAAAACAACGGACAACGGAACTTTTGAAATTGAAAAAGGAGCAGTAAAACCAGTTTACAAAATTTCCGATTTCAAAACACAAGAAGATAATTATTTGGGCGTTCCCCTATCGGGTCGGGCTTTCCGTTCCAATCTTTTTGTTCGTTCCTCACAAAAAGGATTTACACTTCAATCCCTAACGCAAAATCCGCAAACAATAACTAAACTAACAGCATAATGGAAACTATAAAACTTACATCAGAAAATCTAAAAATGTAAGTTCAAGTAATAAGTGCAACAGGCTTTAAACCCTAAAGGAACGAAGTTGAGCGTAGCGAAACGAAGTTCCTTTAGGGTTTGGGCTGACAATAC
>JACXVB010000026.1 GCA_014763615.1 Sphingobacteriales bacterium
AGTTGTTTCATTGCAGTCTCAATTTGCATAAAACTTAGGGGAGTTTATTTCTCCTCTTCGTTTTTTATTGAGTTGCATTTATTACTTGAACTTACGAATCATTACAGTCCGATAAAAAACAGGGATGAATTAAAAATAGTGGTTTAGCGATGGTTTAACATATTTTTCTGCTTATAATAGAAAGTTAACCTCCCTACCCATCAAAAAGGAGAGCTTGAGGAGCTAATTTAGGCTGATATTTTAAGCGCCATTCTTTTTCTGTTTTTTCAATTAAATAGGTTAGTTTATGATCGCTAAAAAGATGTTGTCTAGCAAAACTTACTAAGTTAGAAAACGATATTTTTTGTTTAATTCCTTTTCTTATTACAGTAAAAAGGAGGTTTGCAATCAGCGTACACCATATTTGTATTTTAATAGCGTTCTCATTATCCCTTAGAAAGTACTTTAGCGGGAAGTTTTGTTTCAATTGTTTAAAAAGCAGCTCAATCTGCCAGCGTAATTTGCACAATTGACCAATTTCTTGGGTTGACATATCAAAGATATTAGTTAGAAACTGTAATAAGCGTTTCTTATCTTCATCATAGTACACCACACGCCTCAGGATTAAAGTTTGATTCCTTTTCTGCTCATCTTGGTAACTAATAATGATTTTTTCATCTTTGATATAGTTTGCAGGAGCTTCCTCTGGTATGTCTAAATCTTATAAACCCCGATAAATGGCGTTATCTTTAAGCCGAGTTACGAAATGGATATTTTCTTTTGTCCATTTTGCATATTGGGGATAATCCACATATCCTCTGTCAAAGATGGCAATCTGATGGGGTTGTAAGTTTAGTTTGGATAAAAAAGTATTGTCATGTGCTGCCCGCTTCGCTAAAATGAATCAGTTGAGGAACTTGTTCATAAGCGTTTAGCATGGTATGTACTTTAATCCCTCCTTTGCTTTTACCATCTAAAGACTTTCGTCCTACGCATTTCATGATGGCTTTAAATAAGCTGATGGTGGTGCTATCAATCAAGAAGATTCGTTTTAATAAGGCTTTATCTTTTCCGCTGTCCGATAAAAGCTCTTGGTATCGCTGATATAACTTCTGACATAATAAACCAAAAAACACTTCACTTAGATGAACATTGGCATCGCTCAAAGTACTTCGTGGTGGAGTGTAAGAAAGTCCTAAATGATTCAGCTTATCACCATAAGCGGCTATACCCTGAGTTACCTCACGCAATGAGGTGCAATTATTCATGATACAATAAAGCATACTGATGAGGTGTTCTCATGATTTGCAGCGTTTACAATAGCGGTCTGCATCCTGTTGTTTTACTAAGGTGCTAAAACTGGAACGACTAATCATTCCTGTAATTTGAGCAAACACCGGCTGTCCGGAGAAATTTGTGCTTTTGAGCATACTTGAAAAGTGTAGTAACTCTAAAAGTATGAAAACGGGACGGTTTTTTACTGTCCCGTTACTTTTTTATCGGACATCAATGAAACTAAATATTAATAAAAATGCCTATTTCTAAGAATATATAAAATGGTGTGTAATTTGTAAACTACTTAAATGAGTAAAAAAAGCTTGAAATTGGGTTAAAAATTTATTTCAATTAGCAGTTTAAACATTTAAAATGCATGCTGTAATAAACGCTTAGGATGTTAGTAGGGGATAGATTAACCTTCTCCCTTTTTTTTAGGTTTCAATCTCGGCTTAAAACCTGCAGGTTTAGAAGTAGTAGTTTCAGTTTTCCCCTCTTTTGTATATTCATTCTTTGCCTTAAGCCCTACGTCTTCTACCTTCTCGCTTTCTTCGCTTTCAGCTTTAGGCTTTTCGCTTTCTGCTAAATTAGCAGCTTTGAATCTCGGCTTAAAACCTGCAAGTTTAGAAGGGGTAGTTTCGGTTTTTCCCTCTTTTGTAGATTCATTCTTTGCTTTAAGCCCTACGCCTTCTACCTTCTCGCTTTCTTCGCCTTCAGCTTTAGGCTTTTCGCTTTCTGCTTGCTGAGTTTGTCCCGCTTTAAATCTTGGCTTAAAACCTGCAGGTTTAGAAGGAGTAGTTTCAGTTTTTCCCTCTTTTGTAGATTCATTCTTTGGCTTAAGCCCTACGCCTTCTACCTTCTCGCTTTCTTCGCTTTCAGCTTTAGGCTTTTCGCTTTCTGCTAAATTTTGAGCTTTAAATCTAGGTTTAAAACCGCTTGGTTTCGGACTGCTTGGCAGCTCCTTAATTTCTCCGCTTACAGGTGCTAAAGGGATGTCTTTGGATTTAAAAGCTTCTTTAAGAGTGGTGTCCTTTTCTTCAGAAAGCGGGAATTCATGACGAAGTTGATTGAACCAGTATTTCTTGGTATGATCAAAACTTTTTTCACTCATTTGTTCAAAATGAGTGCGAAATTCAGTGAAAAGTTCGGGTTTGCCTTTTGCTAAATCTTCTAAATCAATTTTCTTTTTCAGGAAAAACTCTTCAAAAGTCATCATATCAAAATCTCGATATTCAAATCTTTCCAGATTAATTTTTTGCCATCCCCACTTAATTCCCATTTGGCTTTTTCTTCTTCAGAAGCATTAATCAAACCTTGATACCACAACAAGGGAATAGCTGTTTCCTTACCATCAATTTCTAAAATCAAACTATCATCATTAAAAACAACTTTTAATTCTGAATCTTTTCTTCTGTTACTAACTATTCCCATAATTATGTTTTTAAAATGCGTTTTGCTTTTCGCTTTCTGCCTTTAGCTTACTCGGCCATGTTATGATAAACGGCTTGCACATCATCATCCTCTTCCAGTTTATCAATGAGTTTCATCACTTCGGCGGCTTGTTCTTCGTTCACTTCGGTATGAGAAAGTGCCACCCTTTCCAGTTTAGCTTGTTTTAATTCGATTCCTTTATCTTCTAAAGCTTTTTGCATATTTCCGAAGTCTTCAAAGCCAGCATGTATTACCACTTCGTCCAAACCTTCTTCGTTGGCTTCTACAAATATTTCATCTAAACCAAAATCAATCAATTCTAATTCCAGATCTTCTAAATCCAATTCTCCTGGCTCAAACCGGAAAGTAGAAACTCTTTTAAAAATGAAATCTAAAGAACCCGTTTTGCCTAATGAGCCATTGTATTTATTAAAATAGCTACGAACATTGGCTACGGTTCTGTTGGTATTATCGGTGGCGGTTTCTACCAAAACAGCTACGCCATGCGGGGCATAACCTTCATAGTTTACCTCTTCGTAGTTTGCTGTATCTTTATCAATCGCTCTTTTAATGGCTGCTTCCACACGATCTTTAGGCATATTTACCGCCTTAGCATTTTGGATGGCTGTTCTTAATCTCGAGTTTGTTTCTGGATGCGGACCGCCTTCTTTAACGGCAATTACGATATCTTTACCAATACGGGTAAATTGAACGGCCATTTTGGCCCAACGCTTAAATTTTCTCTCTTTACGGAATTCAAATGCTCTTCCCATGTTTTAAAGTATTTTAGTAGTAAGTACCAAGTATCAAGACAAAGTGAAATTTAGGTCTTGATTCTTGCTACTTTTTTCTTGCTTCTCTTAACCTTTTCTCAAGTTTGTAAGCATCGCCAAAGTTAATTTTTCCAGATTAAATTCCGGTTGCCATTGCCAGTCTTTTTTTGCTACGCTGTCATCAATAGATTGTGGCCAGCTATTGGCTATTTGTTGGCGAGGATCGTTTTCTTTGTAATGAAGTTTAAAGTTTGGAAGATGCTTTCTGATTTCTGCCGCTAAGTCTTCTGGATTGAAACTCATCCCAGCAAAATTATAGCTAGAGCGGATGCTAATTTTTTCTGCCGGAGCTTCCATTAACTCGATGGTTCCTCGGATAGCATCGTCCATGTACATCATCGGTAATTCAGTTTCTGCTGATAGGAACGAAGCATAACTTCCTTTTTTCAAAGCATCATGAAAAATATGAATGGCATAATCTGTTGTTCCACCACCTGGCATGGCTTTCCAACTGATGAGTCCCGGATAACGGATGCTTCTTACATCTAAACCATATTTACAGAAATAATATTCGCACCAACGTTCGCCTGCCAGTTTACTAATTCCATAAACGGTATTAGGGTCCATGGTGCAAAATTGTGGCGTTTGTTGTTTTGGCGAATTTGGTCCGAAAACGGCGATAGAACTAGGCCAATACACTCGTTTGGTGCCAAATTCAAGAGAAAAGTCTAACACATTTAGTAAACCATTCATGTTTAAATCCCAAGCTAATTTGGGATTTTGCTCGCCAGTGGCAGAGAGTAAAGCCGCTAATAAATATACTTGAGTAGGTTTATATTTTTGATAGATGGCGGTGAGGTTATCCTTATCTAAAACGTTTACAAACTCAAACGGCCCCGAGTTTTTCATGTCGTAATCGGGTCTGCGGATATCACAAGCAACTACATTCGCTTCGCCATAGTTTTTTCTTAATTCGGTCACCAACTCTGTCCCAATCTGACCGTTAGAACCAATGATTAAAATCTTTTCTGTCATTTGTTAATGAAGGTTTAAACAGCAAAGGTAAGGATTGTGGAGAGAAAGCAGAAGGGTTAAAGTCTTGAAGAATTTTCTTGAAATGAGAGGATTTAAGATGGAGTCAGGTTTGAAATTAACTCATCTATTTCTGTTGTACTTCTTCTGTTCATATCTTGCCTGCATCCATCCAATAATAGGAATCATGGTTGCGAAATAAATTAATGTACTTCTTTTTGATTTGGAGATT
Organism: Sphingobacteriales bacterium; assembly: GCA_014763615.1. Taxonomy (GTDB): domain Bacteria; phylum Bacteroidota; class Bacteroidia; order Sphingobacteriales; family Sphingobacteriaceae; genus Pseudopedobacter. The sequence continues at coordinate 4,723 of JACXVB010000026.1, forward strand.
TTTCCTTCATCACTTAATTGACTGATGATTTGAAAAGCCTCATACATGAAATAAAAAGAAATAATAACAGCTATGATTAATAGGATTTCTTTGGAAGACATTGAAAACAAGATTTATAGATTTAAAATTCTAATTTAAATAAAACTACTCAAACTTAGTAGCCGCCACAGCAGTTTTCTTATATTTTTTTACCTGACCATCTAAATCGAATAGCTCTGCGTAAATGATGTAAATTCCAGTTTTTACTTTATTATTGTTTTGGTCTATGCCATCCCAAATCCATTCGCCTTCGGTAGCCAAAGTTTCATTCTGAATCAGTTTTTTAATCAATCTTCCTTGATCATCAAAAATGGTCACATTGGCCACATAATTGGCTTGAGGCAGTTTAAAAAGGATTTGTAAAACATCTTCAAAACCATCTTGATCAGGCGAAAAAGTGGGTGAAGCCAAAGAAATTTCATCTTTTGAAACCACATCTTCTAAATATTGAGAGTTCTTATCCGCAGGCGTGGCATAACCCACTGATGCCGTTGCCGAACGGAAATTTCCGGGTTGGTTAGTTGGCAATTTAAAACTACTTCTCTCTAAAGAAACACCTTCTACATCTTTTAAAAGTGCAAAGTGCATGTCCTGGTTATAATTAAATTGGTCAATCCGGAGGCTATCTTTATTCAAAATCACGACTCGTCCGCTGGCATCACTGTAAGAGGGCAAGCTAGCTAATTGGATGAAATTTTCTGGATGCGAAGTAAAATATTGAGCTTTAACCGTATCAGGATTGGTGGTGATTACCCAAAGAGTTTTAGGTTGGAAAAGCAATGTTTGAGTGCTGATATTTTTAATCTGAATCACGGAATCTTGATCATTCACCGCTGCAATTTTGAGATTTTTAAAATCCAAAATTTTATCCGAATTATTGTAAACCTCCACAAAATCTACTCCATCACTTTTCGGGTTAAATAATATTTCATTAATCAAAACATCATTTCTGTTGGTGTATCCAGGATAAACAAAGTTTGTAGATTGGTTATTTAAAACGCCGATGCCGCAATCGCTTAACTCATCCACAGAAACCGTATAAGTTTTATTTCTGGCTAGAGCCGAGCTGTAAGTAAGTTGAACAGATGAAAATAATGGAGCCAAAGGCAAAACACGGCTTGGCACTCCCACGCCATTATTAATGCTGTAATGATTGGGCAAAGAGGCATTTAAACTATCCAAACCTCTATTAAAATTTAAAATGATGTTTAAACTATCTTTCAAAGTTGCTGAAACCAAAGTTAAAGGTGCTGAAGTTTGATTACTTAAATAAATGGAATTTTCTTTACCTGGCGTTCCTCCGGTTGAAGATACACTTGCCGAATAATTTTGCGAAGCTTTACAAACAGATAAAGGATCCATCAATTCCAGCGACCAGCCGCCAGCTTTTTTTAGCTCATCTTTATACCAAGTATTGGAATACGCAACCTGAGCAATCAATTCTCCGTTTTGGTTTTGTAGCTGAATTTGGTCGCCAGTGTTATTCAAACTTGGCCAAGGCGATAAGCCAATTACTTTTCCATATTGCTTAAACTCGGCAGTATCCGCTTTAGCGCACAAAATGAGGTAACTGTTCGCCTTGATGCTGTCATTTCCGAAAGTGGCAATGCTGCTGGTATCGCTGTATTTGAATCCGGCTAAGCCGATGTCTTCATTCGTTCTGTTCCATAATTCTACAAACTCTACAGAAGGTAAATCCACCTGCGGACTAGGATCTGGAAATAGCTCATTAATGACAATATCATTTGCTTTCGCGATATAAGGTTTCCTGTAAAAAAAACTTTTGCTTTGCGCTGATGCGGTATTTCCTTTGAGGTCTTTAATGCTAGATACATCAACGGTATAATTTCCGGTACTTAATTGATTCGCCAAAGTGAGGGTGACTGCATCACCATTTACGCTGACGTTATTAATTGCAGCATTTGCTGGGTTTAAACTGTAATGATTCGCAATAACAGCGTCAACAGCATCTACATTTTCATTAAAGTTCAGCAGGATATGTACACCATCTGTTGTGCTTACCGAGTTCAAAATTGGAGGAGTGACATCAGGAACTAATTCAGAAATTGAAAAGTCATCGTAATAAAAAAGGTTTGAACGGGTTCTGGTGTAGATACTTCTTACACCAAAATAAGCGGTAGAAGTAAAAGTATTATCGTTTACAGTGCCTTCAGAGGTGTAATTGGTACCTCCGTTGGTGTCGGTAAATAATTCCCAGTTTCCGTCTTGGTCTCGAGTGACTTTAATTCTGGCAAAAAGTAAATCAGCCAAAGGTCTTGTTTTGGGTGCCCCATCAATAATCTTGCTTACAGTAGTGCCGCTTTGTTTGTATAAATCGTAGGAATCTGTATTTCCTGATTCTCCAATTTGTACAAAATAACCATTTAAAGGGTTGTTAAAATCAGCTTGATCAGCAATTAAATAAATCCTAGCTTGATTGCTTGACGAGGGATCAAATTCTAGTTTCAATGCAAACTCCCACTTTACATTAGTAGCTAATTGATTTGAAGTGTATAAGTTAACACTTTGTGCAACAGAACTTAAAGTAGTTTGTAGTTGGGAAGAAGAGTTGATGGTATAGGCAGAAACATCTCCCTGCCAAATAGGGTCTTGGGTAAAGTTGCCATCAGAAAAATTATCACTCACTTGCGAAAGCGCAATTTTTGAAATAAAGAGCGTTGAAAACAATAAAAACTTTCTCATATTTGCCGCAGGTAAACAAAATACAAGATATTAATAATTAATTATTTATAAAAACACACAAACATGAAAGTTGCAGTTGTTGGCGCAACCGGCCTAGTGGGTACGGTGATGTTAAAAGTTTTAGCAGAGCGCAATTTCCCGGTTACAGAATTAATTCCAGTTGCCTCTGAAAAGAGCAAAGGCAAGGAAATTGAATTCAAGGGAAAAAAATACAAGGTTGTAACTGTAGATGAAGCTATCGCCATGAAACCTGCGGTAGCCTTATTCTCTGCCGGAGGCGGAACTTCTTTAGAACAAGCTCCAAAATTTGCTGCTGTTGGAACTACCGTAATTGATAACTCTTCTGCATGGAGAATGGACCCTACTAAGAAATTAGTAGTACCAGAAGTAAACGCAAATGTGTTAACCGCAGAAGATAAAATTATTGCCAATCCAAACTGTTCTACTATACAAATGGTGGTGGCTTTAAAACCTTTGCATGATGCTTTTAAAATCAAAAGAGTGGTAGTTTCTACTTATCAATCCGTAACCGGAACCGGCGTAAAAGCGGTTGATCAGTTAATGAATGAGCGTAAAGGCATTGACGGACCGAAAGCTTATCCTCATAAAATTGACTTGAATGTATTGCCTCATATCGATGTTTTTCAGGAAAATGGCTACACCAAAGAAGAAATGAAAATGATTTTGGAGACCAAGAAAATCATGGGCGATGATAGCATTAGAGTGACGGCTACTACGGTTCGTATTCCGGTGATGGGCGGCCACTCAGAATCAATTAATATTGAGTTTGAAAAGGATTTTGATTTAGCTGAAGTTAGAAAAATGTTATCCGAAACTCCGGGTGTAATTGTGGTGGATGATCCGGCAAATAACAAATACCCAATGCCTTTAGATGCGCATGAAAAAGATGAAGTTTTTGTGGGTAGATTAAGAAGAGATGAGTCTCAACCTAATACTTTAAATCTATGGTGTGTGGCAGATAACCTTAGAAAAGGAGCCGCAACTAATGCCGTACAAATTGCAGAATATTTGTTGAGTAAAGGTTTGATAGGATAATTCAAATCCCGAAATAAAGTCTAAAGCCTTCTGATTCTTTAGGAGGCTTTTTTTGTTCCAAATTGTCATGCTGAATTTATTTCAACATCTTTTTTAGAAAAGCCCCAAAGGGATGGCTTTGCCACAAAGTTCTTCACTTTTTGGTCCCGATAGTCCGGCTGTACAGGGCTTCACTTCGTTACGGTGCTCCGTTCCACTTCGCAAAAACCTTTACCATCCGGTTTAGTTAACACAAGGTTACCGCTATTCTCAATGTTAAATTCTCCTTAAGAAATGATTATAAATCTCGTATTTTGTACAAAATTTATCAAATCACAATCCTTATGAGTTTAAATCTTTCTCCAATTATTCAAGCTTCAGAACTACTGAAATTATATCAAGCAAAAGATGTCGTGATCTTTGATGTGAGCAACGGAAAGGATGCTCAATTAAATTATGCCAACAAACATTTAACTGGTGCATTATTTATAGATCTTAACACTCAACTTGCCGATATCAAAGATGATTTTGCCAAAGGAGGTCGTCATCCTTTACCTAAAATTGAAGATTTTGCTAAAACTTTGTCTGATTTCGGCATCTCAAAAACAAGTCATGTCATCCTTTACGATGATAAAAATGGATCAAATGCCTCCGCTCGGCTTTGGTGGATGTTAAAAGCTATCGGGCATGAGAAAGTGCAGGTATTAAACGGCGGAATTCAAGCTGCAGAAAAAGTGGGTTTCCCTATGAGCTCAAAAACTGAAACCATAAATAAAGCTTCGTTGTATGAATTTGACACTTGGAAACTGCCAATAGCAGAGATAGATGAAGTAGAAAGTGCTTCGCAATCTAAAAATCATATAGTCGTTGATGTTCGCGATGCGGAGCGTTATCGGGGAGAAACCGAACCAATAGATTTAATAGCCGGACATATTCCGGGAGCAATAAATATCCCATTCACAGAAAATTTAGATGAAAATGGTTTGTTTTTAGACCCAAACCAATTAAAATTGAAATATGAAGCTGCATTTGCGAAAACCACTTCAGAGAACATTATTGTTCATTGTGGTTCTGGTGTAACTGCTTGTCATTCGCTTTTAGCCATTGCCTACGCTGGATTAGAAATACCTAAACTTTATGTAGGTTCTTGGAGCGAATGGAGCAGAAATCATAAAAAAATAGCTACAAATCTTTAGCACAATTCGTTTTTCAAATCAGTTAAATTTTTTGATGTAATTAAACTATTTACTGAATTTAGCAAAGCGTTCTCTACGGATTCGATAATAAAAAAGAGTCTTCAGACTTGTTAAATCCCGAGCTAATAACCACAATTGTAAAGAAAAATCAGAAAACTATATATACCCAAAACCTTATGTAAAGATTTTGCCGTTTTCTATACATAATTAATTACCTTTGTATAGATTTTTTAATTTTCTTTACATATGAGAAATTGGACTTTAGAAAATTTACCATTAACGGTAGATTTAGAAACCACAAAAGTGTTAAAAGCTTTACCTACTGCTCATGCTGCTTTAGCTGAGTTAAAGGGTATTGTCTCTACTATTCCAAACCAAAATATTTTAATAAATACCTTAGGTTTACAAGAAGCAAAGGACAGCTCTGCTATAGAAAACATCATTACCACACATGATGATTTATACAAATCAGAATTAAATTTAGATGCTTTTAAATCATTAGCTGCAAAAGAGGTTCAAAATTATATATCGGCATTAAAAAAAGGATTCGAGCTTTTAAAAACAGATGGTTTGTTAACCAATAAAATCATCCTTAAAATTCAAGAAACACTAGAAGATAACAATGCGGGCTTTAGAAAAATCCCGGGAACTACCTTGAAAAATGCTGCTACTGGAGAGGTAATTTATACACCTCCACAAGATTATGATGAGATAGTAAAACTGATGTCGAATTTAGAGAAATACATTAATGATGCAGAAATACAAGATTGTGACCCATTAATTAAAATGGCTATGATACATTTTCAATTTGAAAGCATTCATCCATTTTATGACGGAAACGGGCGTACTGGAAGGATTATCAATATTCTTTATTTGATTTTAGAAGGATTACAAAATGTGCCAATCTTATACCTAAGCAATTATATTATTAAGCACAAAGCTGATTATTACAGGCTTTTGCAAAAAGTAAGAGAAGAAAACCTTTGGGAAGAATGGCTTTTATTTATGATAAAAGGCGTTGAAATAACAGCGAAAGAAACTATCGAATTAATAGGAAACATTAAAGCTTTAATGTTAGAATATAAACACAAATTGAGAGACAACTATAAGTTTTACAGTCAAGATTTGTTAAATAATTTATTTGCTCATCCATATACCAAAATCGAATTTTTAGTAGATGATTTAGGCGTTTCGAGATTAACAGCTGCTAACTATTTAAATAAATTAGCTGAGGATAAAATACTGAGGAAAGATAAATTAGGGACAGGAAATTATTATATTAACGAAGCGCTATTTGAACTCTTAACCAAAAGATAATGGTTTAAATAACCATATAAAATAATCTTAAAACATTTCAAAAAAAGGATAAACCGAGGATTATCCTTACAGAAAAATATAACCATGACACTCCAATTCAGAAAAGCCAATTTACATGAAATCCCTCCAATTTGGGAAATCCTCCAGAAAGCCATTGAGCGTAGAAAAGCCGATGGAAGTAATCAATGGCAAGATGGTTATCCCAATCCTGAAGTTGTTAAAAAGGATATTGAAAAGCAAGCGGGCTATGTCTTAACCGATGGAAATATCCTTTTAGGTTATTGTGCAGTTTTTATAAATGACGAGCCAGAATATGAAAACATTGAAGGTAAATGGTTGAGCAACGAAGATTTTGTAGTGTTTCATCGTGTTGCTATTACCGAAGCGTATTTGGGTAAAGGTTTAGCGCAAGAAATGATGAAGCACATTGAAGATTTCGCTCTAGCCAACCATATTTTCAGCGTAAAAGCCGATACCAATTTCGATAATATCCCCATGATGAAAAGCTTTGAAAAATTAGGTTACAACTATTGTGGCGAGGTTTATTTTAGAGGTTCGGCAAGAAGAGCTTATGAGAAAGTGTTGGAAAAAACTAATGTAATTCCTTCAAATATTTAACTAAACAAATCGTTCAATAATGATATCTTCATCGGATGAAAAAACTCAAACTCATCACCATTTTACTGTTTTTTTTAGTTGGATTTGCAAATGCACAATCATTATCACAAAAATTACAGGTAGCATTTCAAAAATTCTCTTCCAACGAATCACTAAAATATGCCTCTGTTTCTTTTTCTGTTTTGGATGTCAACTCTGGAGCTTTAATTTTTGGAGATCATGAAAATACAGGATTGGCTTCGGCATCAACCTTAAAAACCATCACCTCAGCTACGGCTTTGGCTTTGTTAGGCGAGGATTATATTTTTAAAACACCAGTGCTTTATACCGGAACGATACATGATGGAATTTTAGATGGAGATTTAATAGTTAAAGGCAATGGCGACCCTACTTTGGGTAGCTGGCGTTGGGAAACCACTACCAAAGAGCAGGTTTTACATCAGATTTTGTTAGCTCTTCAACAAAAAGGAATCAGGCAAATTAATGGGAAAATTATAGGTGATGATAGCGCTTGGGACACTCAATCTTTGCCCTCTGGATGGATTTGGCAAGACATTGGAAATTATTATGGCGCAGGAAGTTCTGCTTTAGCTTGGGGAGAAAATCAGTTTGAGTTAACGTTTAGTCCTTCAAAAACAATTGGTGGTGCGGTTAAAATCTCCAATCAAAATGAAGTTGATCCATTTTTGGATATCAAAAATGAATTGCAAACCGGGGCTTATGGAACCGGAGATCGGGTTTATGCTTACTCGGCCCCTTATACTCATCTGATTTATTTAAGAGGAACTTACGGAATTGACTTATACAAGAAAATTGGTCTCGCACTGCAAGACCCGGCTTTGGCTTTGGCTTATGATTTGGATACCTATCTTCAAAAAAATCAAATTAAAACTGAGGGTTTCAACACGATAAGATTGGCGCACAAAAATCCTGAAAAGGAAAATGAATTAACGGTAATTGCCTCTCCTCCGTTAAAGGAAATTGTCTATTGGCTCAACCAAAAAAGCATCAATTTATATGCAGAGCAATTATTGAGAACTTTAGGCTTCAAATTTGGGAAAAGTGCATCAACGGTTGATGGCGTAAAGACCATTCAGAAGTTTTGGGAAGCTCAAGGTATTGATGCTGCAACTTTAAATATTGTAGATGGTAGTGGGCTTTCTCCTGCGGATAAAGTAACTTCTTTATCTATGGCTAAGGTTCTTTTTTTTGCTAAAAAGCAAACTTGGTTTGATGCTTATTATAAAAGTTTGCCGATTCATAATGAGATGAAAATGAAAAGTGGAACCATTAATGATGTTTTGGCCTACGCAGGTTACGCCCAACTCGATAGTAAAACTCCGGTTTGCTTTTCTTTGATAGTGAATAATTACACCGGAAGTATTTCAGCCATTAGGTCAAAAATGTTTAGCTTGTTAAACGCTCTTAAATAACATATTGTGTAAATCTAGAGAAACAATTACTGCATTTTTCTATTATTGCATAGATGTCTAAAGCCATTGTTATAGGAGCTGGTATTGCAGGAATTGCTTCCGCTATAAGATTAACCGTAAAAGGTTTTGAAGTAGAAGTTTTTGAATCCAATAGTTATCCTGGAGGGAAATTATCCGAATTTCAGATCAAAGATTACCGCTTTGATGCTGGGCCGAGTTTGTTTACCATGCCGCAATATGTGGATGAACTTTTTAAGTTGGCAGGAAAAAAACCAACAGACTATTTTGAATATCAAAAATTAGAAGAAGTTTGCCGATATTTTTGGGAAGATCAAACTCGTTTAACAGCTTTCGCCGATATAGAAAAATTTGCAGCAGAAATAGCGAAAAATACTAGCTCTAATCCATCAGAAATCAAGAAATTTTTGAAGAAAAGTGAAGATATTTATGAAATTACACATGAGGTTTTCTTAGAAAAGTCATTGCATTTGCTCAGCACATTTCTGAGAAAAAATACGGCTAAATCTTTTTTAAGATTCCATGAAATTGATGCTTTCAGAACCATGGCTAAAGCCAATGAATCTTTTTTCTCTGATGAAAAAATGGTGCAATACGCCAATCGATTTGCTACTTATAACGGCTCTAATCCTTATCAAGCTCCAGCTACTTTAAATGTAATTCCGCATTTAGAACAGCATTTTGGAGCTTATTTCCCCAAAGGAGGGATGGTTCAAATCACCAAAAGTTTGGAGAAATTAGCCGAAGATTTAGGGGTAAAATTTCATTTTAACCAAAAAGTAGATGAAATCTGCGTGAAGCAAAAGAAAGTAACAGGCGTAAAAGTGGCGCATCAGTTTTTTGAGGCGGATAAAGTAGTTTCAAACATGGATGTGTATTTCACCTATAAAAAGTTGTTAAAGGATGAAAAGCAACCACAAAAGATTTTAAAACAAGAACGTTCCAGTTCGGCTTTGATATTTTATTGGGGAGTGAAAAAAGAGTTTCCCGAATTGGGTTTGCATAACATCTTCTTTTCTAAGGATTATCAACAAGAATTTGATCATATTTTTAAATCGAAATCGATTTTTCATGACCCTACGGTTTATATCAATATCAGCTCAAAATATCAAAAAACTGATGCGCCAAATGGCTGTGAGAATTGGTTTACCATGATTAATGTTCCAAATAATATTGGGCAAGATTGGGAAGTTTTTAAAACTGAAGCCAGAAAAAATATCATACAAAAACTCAATAAAAATTTAAATATCAATTTGGAAGAATTAATCGAAGTAGAAGAAGTCTTAGATCCAGTTTTAATTGAATCGAAGACTTCATCTTATCGAGGTTCTTTGTACGGAACAAGCTCCAACAATCAGTTTGCGGCATTTTTAAGACATGCTAATTTTTCAAAAAAAATCAAAGATTTATACTTTGTTGGCGGTAGCGTACATCCCGGTGGAGGGATTCCATTGGCTTTACTTTCTGCCAAGATAGTGGCGGAGATGATAGAATAGCTTAAATTAGCTTTTTCAAAAATGATAAAACCTCGATCAAATCAAATCATACATCAATTCTTTTCCTGGTACATCAGCAGGATTATTAAAGGTGATTTTGATCGATTTGAATATAATTCCATCGAAATTGCAGAGGATAAAGCCGTTTTATTATTGGCTAATCATTTTAGTTGGTGGGATGGTTTTCTACTTTTTCACCTCAATAAAATCTATATCAAAAAGAATTTTCATGTGATGATTTTGCAGGATACGGCAGAAAAAGTGAAGTTTTTGAAGTATCTGGGCGCTTTTAGCATTCAAAGAAACGCTAAAAGTTTAATGGAATCTTTGCAGTATGCCGGCGAATTGTTAGACCATCCAGAGAATTTAGTATTGATATTTCCGCAAGGCGAATTGTATTCTTCGCATAGCACTACCATCCAGTTTGAGAAAGGCTTAAGCCGAATTATCGCAGCGTCAAAAAAGCAATTTCAATATGTTTTTGCAGCGGTTTTAACCGATTATTTTGATCGGCGAAAGCCAAGTGTAAAAGTCTATCTAGAGCAATGGGTAGCCCAAGAATACAATACTTTGCAAGTGATAAAGAATGCCTATAACAAACATTATGAACGGTCTATAAAGCAGCAAACGGAGGTAAAAGTTTAATGATTTATTTGTTCTATATCATCTTCTTTTTCCTGATTTTGAGGTTCACCGTTACGCTGTTCAACTTTATTTCAAACCCAAAATTAACTCGCTCGCCAAAAACCTATCATGATTTTGTTTCCATCCTTATTCCGGCAAGAAATGAGGAAGAGAATATCCGGAAATTATTGTCATCCATACAAAATCAGGATTATGAAAATTTTGAAGTGATTGTTTTAGACGATCAATCGGAAGATCAAACTTTCTCTGTTTGTGAAGATTTTACCAAGAATGATACTCGGTTTAAGGTTGTAAAAGGCGATAATTTAAAAAAGGGTTGGCTAGGGAAAAATCATGCTTGTTACCAAATGGCGCAACTGGCAAAAGGTAAATATTTGCTCTTTTTAGATGCCGATGAAGAAGTGAAAAATGGTTTAATCAATAATGCAATCTATCGGATGAAAAGTGGGCAGTTGGCTTTGCTCAGTTTGTTTACCAACCAAGTCACTCAAACTTTTGGCGAAAAAGCCATTATTCCCTTGATGCATTATTTGCTGCTTAATTTGTTGCCTTTAAGGTTGGTAAAGCTGAGTAAAAATCCTTCTTTTTCTGCGGCAAGCGGACAGTTTATGTTGTTTGATGCGGCCATCTATCATCAAATGCAATGGCATGAGCAGGTGAAAAATCAAGTAGTAGAGGATGTTGAAATCATGAAGAAGGTGAAGCAAAATCGCCTTAAAGGCGAGGCTTTATTGGCTAATGGTTTCATTTACTGCAGGATGTATAAAAGTTACGAAGAAGGTTTGCAGGGTTTTAGTAAAAATCTTTTAGCGGGTTTTAATGGAAGTATCATCGGTTTACTCCTCTATTTGTTTCTGGTTTTAGCAGGCCCGATTTTAATTTTGTGCTATCTTAATTTTCAACTTTTTTATTTTGCATTGATCCTGATTTTGTTCAGCAGATTGATGATTTCCTTATTATCAGGTCAAAATGTAGGAATGAATATTTTCTTACATGTGCTACAGATGATAAACTTATTAGTCATTGCAGTACTTTCTATCAGGAAGTCTCTAAATAAATCCCTAATTTGGAAGGGTAGAACGATACAAACATGAAATACTTAGATAAAGCAGGAGTTTCCAAAATATTCATCATTGTTTTTCATTTGGTGGGTTTGGTAGGTTTTTTAATTCCTCAGCAAGAAGCATTTTTTCTCTCCTTAGTTCCCTTTCATCTGCTTTTAATGGGGGCAATATTAATCGTAAACCAGAAAGAGTTTAATGCCAAATTGTGGCAAGGTATTGCGGCTATTGTGGTGGGGTGCTTTACCATAGAGGTAATTGGCGTTGCTACTGGAAGTATTTTTGGTAACTATCATTATGGTGCAACCTTAGGCATAAAATTAGCTGACGTTCCCTTAATTATTGGTATAAATTGGATGATGTTGGTTTTTTCTGTTGGAGCCGTTTTGAAAAGATATTTCAAACATCTCCGCAATTTAAAGTCGTTAATTGGCGCATCAATTTTAGTTTTTATTGATATTTTGATTGAGCCCGTAGCCATGAAATTTGATTATTGGAATTGGCAAGATGCTAGCGTTCCATTCAAAAATTACATTGCATGGTTTATCGTATCTTTTGTAATGTTAAGGGCTTATTATCAATTCGAGTTTAGAAAAACCAACAAAGTGGCTTTCACATTGTTAATGTCTCAAATCATATTTTTTATCATTTTGAATCTTACCGTGGTCTGACTAAACTTTTTCTAAATTTGCATGAAATTTAACCACATGAAATATAACCTTAAGGTAACCATAGATCAGGATTCTGGCTTTTGTTTTGGCGTGGTTTACGCCATTGATATGGCTGAGGAAATCTTAGAAGAAGATGGTTATTTATATTGTTTAGGCGATATTGTGCACAATGATGAAGAAGTAGAACGCCTAAAGCAAAAGGGTTTAAGAATTATTGATAATGAAGATTTAAAAAATCTTCATAACGAGAAAGTACTTATCAGAGCTCATGGCGAAGCTCCTGAAACGTACAAAATAGCGCTTCAAAACAACATCATGCTGATTGATGCTTCTTGCCCAGTAGTGTTAAAACTCCAAAACAGAATTAAAACTACCCATGATGCCAAAGAAAAAGTATTGATTTTTGGTAAGCATGGACATGCAGAGGTGATTGGTTTACAAGGACAAACCAATAATGAAGCCATTGTTTTTCAGGATATTGCAGAATTAGATGAGGTTGAATTACCTTCTTCTTTTACCCTTTACAGCCAAACCACCAAATCCACAGAAAAATTTTATCAAATCAAAGAGCAATTGATCGCAAAAGGTTATGATGTAAAAGCCAATGATACCATTTGCCGTCAAGTGTCAAATCGAGATAAAGATTTGCCTGCATTTGTAAAGAATTTCGATAAGATTGTTTTCGTTTCTGGTAAGAAATCTTCGAATGGAAAGGTTCTGTACGAAGTTTGTCGTAAAAATAATCCATCCACTTATTTTATTAGCAAACCTGAAGATTTAGAGAAAGCCATGTTTAGTGCTGAAGATAAAGTAGGTATTTGCGGTGCAACTTCTACCCCGATGTGGTTAATGGAGCAAGTGAAATCGGTATTAGAAACTTATTAATCTTTTAATGGTGAAAAATTCAACCGGCATAGTAATGGCCTCGCTTATAATGGGTTCCTGGTTGATATCTACCATTTATTTGATGTCTTCTACTTTATCATTTCATCAACCTTTACTTTATTTTTTTGTGTTGTTGCAGATGCACCTTTATACGGGGTTATTTATCACTGCCCATGATGCTATGCATGGCACTGTGGCTCCAAACAACAAAAAGCTAAATAATTTTATTGGGCAGCTTTGCACCTTATTTTATGCAGTTTTTCCTTTTCAAAAGCTCTATATCAAACATCATCAACATCATCAATTTGTGCACTCAGAGAAAGATCCTGATTATTATGAAGGGAATTTTTTCGTCTGGTATTTTCATTTTATCAAACAATATATTACTTGGTGGCAAATTGTGGTGATGGCTTTAATCTATAATATTTTAAAAATTTGGATAGCCGAACAAAACCTTCTCCTATTTTGGGTTGTTCCATCGCTGCTAAGCACTTTGCAGCTTTTTTATTTCGGCACTTATCTGCCCCATAAAGGCGAGCATCACAATAAGCATCAATCAGAAACGCAAACAAAAAACCATATTTTGGCTTTTTTGAGTTGTTATTTTTTTGGATATCATTATGAACATCACGACTCCCCAGGAACACCTTGGTGGGCTTTATGGAAAGAAAAGGAAAAGAATTTAGAAAGAGAAAATGGGTAAAAAAGGTATTTTATTAGTGAATTTGGGTACTCCAGATAGTCCTTCAACGGCTGATGTAAGAAAGTATTTAGACGAGTTTTTAATGGATGGCAGGGTACTAGACGTTAACCCAGTGCTAAGAACCTTTTTAGTGAAAGGAATTATTGTTCCCTTCCGCGGACCGAAATCGGCTAAGGTATATAAAAAGCTATGGACAGATGAAGGCTCTCCGCTATTAATCTATGGGCAAAGGGTGCATCAAGAAATCCAAAAAAGATTAGGCGAAGATTATCAGGTAGAATTGGCGATGCGCTATCAATCGCCTTCTATTCTGGATGCTTTAGAAAGATTAAAGCAAGCCAAAGTGGATAGTATAAAAGTGGTACCGCTTTTTCCTCAATATGCCTCTGCTTCTACCGGCTCTGTACATGATAAAGTGATGGAAATTGTGAAAGAATGGCAAGCTATTCCGGATATGAGTTTCATCAATAGTTTTTATGAGCATCCCGGGATGATTGATGTTTTTGCAGCTCATGGAGAAAAATATTTAAAAGAAGGTTGGGATCATATTCTGTTTAGTTTCCATGGCTTACCACAGCGACACATGAGAAAAGTTGATGTTTCTGGAGTGCACTGTTTAAAAGTGAAAGATTGCTGCAAAACCATTACAGAAAATAATAAATTTTGTTATACCGCTCAGTGTAACAGAACTGCACAGTTAATAGCCGAGAAGTTAAATATCTCAGAAGATAAATATACTATTTGTTACCAGTCAAGATTAGGAAGAGATCCTTGGGTGCAACCTTATACCAGCGAGATTTTAAAAGAATTAGCGGCCAAAGGCGCTAAAAGGTTGTTGGTATTTTGTCCGGCTTTTGTGGCCGATTGCTTAGAAACTACTATTGAGGTATCGGAAGAGTATGCAGAAGAATTTGAAGCTTTAGGCGGCGAAAAAGTGCAATTGGTGGAGAGTTTAAATGATGACCCAGCTTGGGTTGATGCTTTGGAAGATATCATCTTGAATAAATAATCGAAATATTTCTCGAAATAAAAGAAATATTTCTTATATTTGATGTGTAAAGTATCAGGTTATGAAAACATCATCAAATAAAAAAGAAGTAAAGCAATACCCTATTGTGGATCATGAAGCACAAAATCAAGTATTTAATGATACGATAGCACCCTATTTACCGATGTACGCCAATTCTATTACTTTATTAAGTCATTCTAAATTGGGCTTAAATGCTAGGGCAGCTTTAGATTTTATTGCTATATCAGGTTTTACTTATGATGAGTTTCAAGAAACCTTTAAAACTACGGTTAAAACTATTCAAAACTACGTTGTTCAGGATTTAAAACTAGATGCAGCACTAAGTGAAAAACTTTTAAAATCTTTTTCTCTTTTTGATAAAGGGATTGAGGTTTTTGGTAACATCAAAGATTTTCATCAATGGCTTAGCACTCCTGCTTATGGCTTAGGTAATCAAATACCACTTTCTTTGATGGATACCATTACAGGTATTACCTTAATTGAAGAAGAAATTATGCGTATTGCCTATGGTGATTTAGCCTAAATGATGATTGCTTTTAGGATAACTTTAGCAAAATATGCAGATCAGCTAATGGCATCTAGCAGGGCCGCAAGATGGAATTCTAATGATGTAAAATTAGTTTATACTTCTTCTTCTCTATCGTTGGCTTGTTTAGAAAATGTTGTTCATCGAAGTCATTTAGGGCTTAACCAGCAATTTAGAGCACTTAAAATAGAAATTCCTGATTCTTTGAAGGTGGAAGAGATTAACATAGCTACCCTCGAAAAAAACTGGACTTCATTTGAGCTGATTCCAATCACTCAAAAAATAGGAGATGATTGGATTAAATCTATGAGAACATGTATTTTAAAAGTTCCTTCTTCTATCATTTTTCAAGAACACAATTATTTAATGAATCCAAAACATCCTGATTTTAAAGAAATAAAAATTGTTTATTCCGACCTTTTTGTGTTTGATCATCGAATTAAGTCTTAAATACAGCTTTCATGATAATAGCGGTTGCTCCTGTATTTTTAACTACATAATCTAGGGCTATTGAGCCTGATTTTTTTCGCGTTTCTTCATGATTCATCAATAAATCTAATACGGCATTGAGTGAAATCTGATCATGAATGGCATAACCGCCTTTGTTGGCAACCAAATCTTTTGCTTCTTGAAATTTTTGATGATTAGGGCCAAAAATAACAGGTAAACCCCAAGCTGCAGCTTCTAAGGTGTTATGAATTCCGGCACCAAATCCCCCACCGATATAGGCAATTTCCCCGTAGGCATACAAAGAGGAAAGCATCCCAATATTATCAATAATGATGGCTTTAGTGTTTTCATTCATTCTATCTTGCTCGCTTAAAGTAGAGTATCTGATACTTTTTCCTTCAAAGAAATTCTCTAATGCTAATAGCTTATGCTCGGCAATTTCATGTGGTGCGATAACGATTTTCCAATAATCATTTAAGTGGAAATTTGATAATATTTTTTCATCATCTGGCCATGTACTTCCTGCAATAATTAATTTTTTATTTCCCTTAAATTGTTGGATAAGAGGGAATTCTTTTTTGTTTTTGGCTAGGTTTAACACGCTATCAAAACGGGTATCTCCACTTAAAGTGAAATTGCTAAGTCCGATGTTTTTGAGTAATTCTCCAGATGTTTTATTCTGTACAAAGAAATGAGAAACATAACCTAAAATCTTACGATTAAAACCACCATACCACTTAAAAAATACTTGATTTTTCCTAAAAATGGCCGAAGTAACATAAATGCGTATTTGATTTTGGTGCAACGCTTTGTAAAAGAAATACCAATATTCATATTTATTGAAAATGCCCATTTCTGGATTAAAAATCTGGATAAAATCCTCTGCGTTTTTTGGGCTATCTAATGGTAGATATAAAATGAAATCGCCTAAAGGAGAATTTTTTCTAATCTCATAACCAGACGGAGAGAAGAAAGTAATCACAATTTTCTTTTGAGGATATTGATTTCTAACGGCTTGCAATAGCGGTTTGCCTTGTTCAAACTCGCCCAAACTGGCAAAATGAAACCAAATTTTAGGTTCTTTTGAGATGTTTTTAAATTTTAAACGCCAATTTTTTCTACCCTCAATCCATTTTTTAGCTTTTGCATTAAAAAATGAATAGATAAGGACTATAAAATAATAAATTTTTAATCCAATATGATAAATTGCAGACATTTAAAATTTTGAATGATTAACTTCGTCAAGTTTAAAAAAATAAGACAACATCAACGAATAAAAATATGAAGATAGCAGTAATTGGGACAGGTTATGTGGGTTTGGTAACAGGTACATGTTTAGCAGAAACAGGTAATAGCGTAACTTGTGTAGATATTGTAGAAGATAAAGTAAATAAAATGAAAAATGGGCAAATGCCTATTTATGAGCCTGGCTTAGACATTTTGTTTCACAGAAATATTGAGCAAGGAAGATTAAATTTTACCACCAACTTGGCAGATGCTATTAAAGATGCAATAATCATATTTTTGGCACTACCCACTCCTCCGGGAGGAGATGGCAAAGCCGATTTAAGTTTTGTATTAGGTGCGGCAAAAGACATCGCTAAAATCATCACAAATTATAAAGTGATTGTAACTAAATCTACCGTTCCAGTAGGTACTGCGGATAAAGTAAAAGCTGTTTTTACTGCAAATACTTTGGTTGAGGTGGATGTAGTTTCTAATCCAGAGTTTTTGCGTGAAGGTGTTGCTGTTGAAGATTTCATGAAGCCAGACAGAGTTGTGGTTGGCACAAGCAGCGAGCGGGCAAGAAAATTGATGGACGAGTTATACATGCCTTATGTACGTTCTGGAAATCCAATAATTTTTATGGATGAACGTTCTTCTGAGCTCACAAAATATGCTGCAAACTCATTTTTAGCTACAAAAATCACCTTCATGAACGAGGTAGCCAACCTTTGTGAATTGGTTGGAGCCGATGTAGATATGGTTCGCCGTGGTATTGGTGCTGACGCTCGTATCGGGAAAAGATTCCTTTTCCCAGGTATTGGTTATGGAGGTAGCTGCTTTCCTAAAGATGTTCAAGCACTAGCCTTATCGTCAAAAGAATATGATTATAACTTCAAAATCTTAGATTCTGTAATGGAAGTTAACGAAACTCAGAAATTGAAAATCGTTGAAAAGATGATGAAATACTATAAAGGTGATGTGAAGGGTAAGAAATTTGCACTTTGGGGTTTAGCCTTTAAGCCAGAAACTGATGATATCCGTGAAGCACCTGCTTTGTATATTATTGATGCTTTAACTAATGCCGGAGCTGAAGTGGTTGCTTATGATCCGGAGGCGATGGAGAATGTGAGAAGAATGAAAGGTGATGTTTTGGCTTTCGCCGATAACGCTTATGATGCCTTAAAAGGTGCTGATGCACTGATTATCGCAACAGAATGGCAAGCTTTCCGTAATCCGGATTTTAATTTAATGGAAGAAAACCTCAAATCTAAAGTGATTTTTGATGGAAGAAATTTATACGATTTGCATAAAATGGTTGAATTAGGATACTATTATAACAGTATCGGTAGGGCAGTCATCAATTCATAAAAAATGAAAAAAAGAGTTTTAATTACCGGTGCAGCGGGGTTTTTAGGTTCACACCTTTGTGATAGGTTTATCAAAGAAGGTTATCACGTTATCGGGATGGATAATTTGATTACCGGAGATTTAGCCAATATCGAGCACCTTTTTCCATTGGAAGATTTTGAATTTGCACATCATGATGTTTCTAAATTTGTACATGTTGCCGGCGATTTAGATTATATCTTGCATTTTGCTTCTCCAGCCAGCCCAATTGATTATTTAAAAATCCCAATCCAAACTTTAAAAGTAGGTTCTTTAGGAATTCATAATTTGTTGGGTTTAGCCCGAGCTAAAAACGCTCGCATCATGATTGCCTCTACCTCAGAAATTTACGGCGATCCAGCAGTGAATCCACAACCCGAAGAATATTGGGGCAATGTAAACACCGTTGGTCCTCGTGGCGTTTATGACGAAGCTAAACGTTTTCAAGAAGCTATTACCATGGCTTATCATACTTTCCACGGTTTAGAAACTCGAATTGTGAGAATTTTCAACACTTATGGTCCACGGATGCGTTTAAATGATGGTAGAGTTTTGCCAGCATTTATCGGGCAGGCTTTGAGAGGTGAAGATTTAACGGTTTTTGGCGATGGTTCACAAACACGTTCTTTCTGTTATGTGGATGATTTGGTTGAAGGAATTTACAGATTGCTACTTTCTGATTATGCGCAACCCCTTAATATTGGTAATCCAGATGAAATTACCATCAGTCAGTTTGCAGAAGAAATTATCAAACTAACAGGTACTACCCAAAAAATAATTTATAAACCTCTTCCTCAGGATGATCCAAAACAACGCCGTCCGGATATCACTAAAGCTAGGCGTATTTTAGGATGGGAGCCGAAGGTGAACAGAGCCGAAGGTTTAAAAATCACCTATGAGTATTTTAAAACGCTCACTAAAGAGCAATTAGAAAAAATTGATCATAAGGATTTTACTAACTATAATAAATAATGTCAAATAAGATTTTAGTTACTGGAGGTACTGGTTTTATTGGTTCGCACACTGTTGTTGAGCTTTATAACGCAGGTTACACACCGGTAATTATCGACGATTTATCTAACTCGTCTATCAAAATTGTTGATCAAATAGAGAAAATTATCGGTTACCGACCAGAATTTCATGAGTTTGATTTATGTGAAGAAGCCAAAGTTAAAGCATTTGTTGCTTCGCATCCTGACATTTCAGGAATTATTCACTTTGCAGCTTTTAAGGCAGTGGGCGAATCGGTTCAGAAGCCTTTAGAGTACTATAGAAATAACTTTTTCTCTTTAATCAATTTATTATTTGCTTATAAAGGGAAGCCCATAGATTTTGTTTTCTCTTCTAGTTGTACCGTTTACGGTCAGCCTGATGTGTTGCCAGTAACCGAAGAAGCGCCGGTGAAAAAGGCAGAATCTCCTTACGGAAACACCAAGCAAATTGCAGAGGAAATATTAGAGGAAACTGCTGGTGCAAACGATAATTATAAAATCATTGCCTTAAGATATTTTAATCCCGTTGGAGCGCATGAATCTGCTTTAATTGGAGAACTACCCATTGGGGTGCCTCAAAATTTAGTTCCTTTTATCACGCAAACCGCCATCGGAAAAAGAGAAAAAATCACTGTTTTTGGTAATGATTATGACACTGTGGATGGATCTTGCGTTCGTGATTACATCCATGTAGTAGATTTAGCAAAAGCACATGTGGCAGCCATTAAAAGGATGGAAGAAGGTAAATCAAAAGCAAAATATGAAGTCTTTAATATCGGTACCGGAAAAGGAACTACGGTTTTAGAAGTGATCCATGCTTTTGAAAAATCAACTGGGGAAAAGTTGAATTATGTAATTGGTCCGAGAAGAGTGGGCGACGTAGAGAAGGTTTATGGAGATGTGACAAAATCAACCAAAGAACTAGGCTGGAAAGCAGAATTAAATATAGATGACATGATGAAATCTGCTTGGGAATGGGAAAAATATATAGCTAAAAATCCTTTTTAAATCGTTAGTTAGTTGATTAGGTTTTAGTTTGTTCGAAAGTTAACTAATAACCAAACCAACTAACCATCAAACCAACTAATAATGAAAATACTCATCACTGGCGGAGCTGGATTTATAGGCTCTCATGTAGTTCGAAGATTTGTAACTACCTATCCGAACGATCAAATTGTGAATTTGGATAAGTTGACTTATGCAGGAAACTTAGAAAACCTCAGAGATATTGAACACGCAGCCAACTATAAATTTGTAAAAGGCGATATTGTTGATGCCGATTTTATTCAAAATTTATTCGAAACAGAACAATTTGATGCGGTTATTCATTTAGCTGCAGAATCACATGTGGATAGATCCATCTCAAACCCAATAGAGTTTGTGATGACCAACGTAGTTGGCACGGTAAACTTATTGAATGCTGCCAAGACATTTTGGAAAGGAAAATACGACAGTAAAAGATTTTACCATGTTTCTACTGATGAAGTTTACGGAACTTTAGGTGAAGGAACAGAAATGTTTACCGAAGAAACCGCTTATGATCCGCATTCTCCTTATTCAGCATCAAAAGCAAGTTCTGATCATTTTGTAAGAGCATATCACGATACTTACGGGATGGATTGTGTGATTTCTAATTGCTCTAACAACTATGGAAGTTTCCATTTTCCGGAGAAATTGATTCCGCTATCTATACATAACATCAAACAAAATAAACCTATTCCAATCTACGGAAAAGGAGAAAATATCAGAGATTGGCTGTGGGTGGTAGATCATGCTAGAGCCATTGATGTGATTTTTCATAAAGCAAAATCTGGCTCAACCTATAATATTGGTGGACATAATGAATGGAAAAACATCGATTTAATTCGATTATTATGCCGCATTATGGATAAGAAATTAGGAAGAGCAGAAGGAGAATCGGCCAAGCTAATTACCTATGTAACCGATAGAGCCGGACATGATTTGCGTTATGCGATAGATGCTACTAAACTAAAAAATGAATTAGGTTGGGAACCAAGTTTACAGTTTGAAGAAGGTTTAGAGAAAACCGTAGATTGGTATTTAGAAAATGAAAAATGGTTAAACAATGTTACTTCGGGTAACTACCAACATTATTACGAAGAGCAATATCAAAATAGGTAATGTTCGGTCTTTTTAAAAAGAAAAATAAAGAACCAGATTTTAATTTCGAAACTATAGGGATAGATATGCACTCGCATATTCTTCCAGGTATTGATGATGGTGCGCCAACGGTAAAAGAATCTTTATTATTGGCACAAAGGTTTGTAGAGTTAGGTTTTAAAAAACTAATTGCTACGCCGCATATCATGTCTGATTATTATCGAAATACTCCAGATAGTATTCAAAAAGCCTTAGATGAAACTTTAGAAGCTTTCGAGAAAAATCAAATTCCTTTAAAATTGGAAGCCGCCGCCGAATATTATTTGGATGAAACTTTTGAATCTAAATTGAATAATGGAGACCTAATGACGATGGGTAAGAATTATTTGTTGTTCGAACTTTCATATATCAATTATCCTAATAATTTGCCTGAAATTATTCAGAAGTTAAACGATAAAGGCTATAAACCCATTTTGGCGCATCCAGAAAGATATCCTTATTTGTTTGGCTCTATTGAGAATTTTCACAAAGTGAAAGAGTTTGGTTGTTATTTTCAGATGAATACCATTTCTTTAACTGGATATTATGGAAAGCAAGTGCAAAAAGCCGCCGAAGAATTGGTAGATTATATGATGGTTGATTTTATAGGTTCTGATATGCACCACCTGAAACATGCTGATGCACTCCGACAATCTCTTTTTAATCCTTACTTGAAAAAGCTCTTTGAAGAATCTGCGCTACAAAATGAAATGCTGCTGTAGTATCTTTGGTTGATATGATGATACATCGTTCTTTAATTATTGGATAACTGGTGTTAACTAAACTGGGGTGGAGCGGCATCCCCGCCTTTGGGTGGGATATAGCGGAACACCAGACTATCGGAACCTATGAAACACTACTCTTGCTTTACTAAACTTATTAATATTGATTGGTTGACAAAAGTACTAATGTGCAAGCTTCTACTGCTTGGATGTGATTTTTAGCTAAAATATCTTCTAATTCTGGATTCCCGGTACCAGGGTTAAAAATAACTCGCTTCGGATTTGTTTTAAGTATATAATCGTAGTAATCCTTTTGATGAGTTGGACCTAAATAAAGCGTAATAGTATCCACCTCTTGATGAATAATTTCTGGCTTTTCTATGGGCTGACCAGCAACTTCTCCCGTTTTAATACCAACGTTAATAATTGAATGCCCATTTGCCACTAATCTGTTGGCGGCTAAATAAGCGTATCTGGATGGATTTGTTGTTGCTCCTAGTATCAATGTCTTTTTCATATTTAGATATGAGATTTGAGTAGTGAGTATTGCGATTTTTCAATTTAATTTAAAGACTGCGTCTGCGCAAGCTTGCCCGTCTATGGCGGCAGAAATGATTCCACCTGCATAACCAGCACCTTCGGCACAGGGGAATAAACCTTTTATTTGTGGATGTTGTAATGTTTCTTTATCTCTTGGTATTCTAATCGGAGAAGAAGTTCGAGATTCTACCCCAACTAAAACAGCTTCATTTGTAAAATAACCCAAATTTTTGTTTCTACCGGGCATCTTTTTTCCAAACTCTGGGAGCGCAAGTTGTAGTCTTTTTGCGATAAAATGAGGTAAAACCTCATGCAAATTGGCAGATGTTAAACCTGGTAAATAGGAATTATTTGGTAAATCAATAGATAATTTATGATTCACAAAATCTACCATACGTTGAGCAGGAGCTTTTAATAATCCGCCGCCAGCCTTATACGCTTTTCTTTCTATTTGAGATTGAAAATCTAACAGCGCAAAAGCATCATCATAATTTTTTGGATTTACATCTGATATATTCACCTGAACCACCGTTCCAGAATTGGCATAAGGGTTATTTCTTTTGGATGGGCTCCAACCATTCACTACAATTTCATCTTTATCTGTGGCACAAGGCGCAATAATTCCTCCAGGGCACATGCAGAACGAAAAAACTCCTTTATTTTCTACCTGAGTGACCAAGCTATAATAAGCTGGCGGCAAATGTTCATGTCGCACTTCGCAGTGATATTGCGATTGATCAATGATATATTGAGGATGTTCAATCCTCACGCCTAAAGCAAAGGGTTTTGCTTCTAATAAAATTCCTTTTGCTCGTAATAATTCATAAATATCTCGAGCGGAATGGCCTGTGGCTAGAATAAGAGCTGCTGCTTCAAAAACGCCTTGATTTGTAATTGCAGCCTTAACCTGCTTATCTATTATTTTTATATCGGTGAGTTTGGTATTGAAATGTACCTCGCCTCCGGCATTTAAAATGGTTTCACGAATCGCGGTAATAATCTGTGGAAGCTTATTGGTGCCGATATGAGGACGAGCATCTATCAAAATATCTTCTGTGGCGCCATGATCTACTAAAATTTGCAACATTTTATTAACATCTCCACGTTTATCAGATCGAGTGTATAATTTTCCATCGGAATACGTTCCGGCTCCTCCCTCGCCAAAGCAATAATTAGACTCTGGATTCACAACTCCTTCCTTGTTAATGACCGCCAAATCCCTTCTGCGTTGTTTCACATCTTTTCCTCGCTCAATAATTATCGGCTTTAAGCCCAATTCTATTAAACGTAAAGCAGCGAACAATCCAGCCGGACCCGCACCAACAATAATTACCGGTTTAGCTTGTTTAACATTGGGATAATTGATATTTTGAATTTCAAAAGTTGGCTCTTCCTTTATATAAATGATTATTTTTAGGCGATAAACCACGTTTTTACCACGAGCGTCAATAGAGCGTTTTCTAATCTTAAAAGCATTTAAATGCTGAGGTTGAAGCTTTTCCTGTTTAAGGATTTGATTCTTGATTTTTTCTTCATCAAGAATATCATCTGGAGAGATGACGAGGTCTATTTCTTTTATCATGGCATTTTGTCGGGTTTTTATCCCGAATTGTAACAAAGGTATGAAAATTGAGCTCTAAGTATTATATTCAACAAAAACTAAAATTGACATGAGAAAATTATTATTTGGCTTTATAGCCCTTTTTGCGGTAGCTTCTTTAAGCTCTTGCGGATACAATAGTTCAGTAAAATTAGATGAAAAAGTAAAAGCTGCTTGGGGAGAAGTAGAAAACCAATACCAAAGAAGAGCGGATTTGATTCCGAATTTGGTTAACACGGTTAAAGGAGCAGCAAATTTTGAGAAGGAAACCTTAACACAAGTAATCGAAGCTAGGGCAAAAGCCACTTCTATTCAGGTTGATCCTTCTAAACTTACCCCAGAAACTATCCAAAAATTTCAAAGTGCACAAGGTGGTTTAACACAAGCTTTGGGTAAATTAATGGTGGTGTCTGAGCGTTATCCAGAATTAAAAGCCAATGCTAATTTCCAAGAATTACAAGCTCAGTTAGAAGGTACTGAAAATAGAATTACGGTTGCCAGAAGAGATTTTAACCAAGCGGTACAAGATTATAATACCAATATCAGAACTTTCCCGAATAACT
This sequence comes from Sphingobacteriales bacterium, assembly GCA_014763615.1. Lineage (GTDB taxonomy): Bacteria > Bacteroidota > Bacteroidia > Sphingobacteriales > Sphingobacteriaceae > Pseudopedobacter. The sequence goes on from JACXVB010000026.1 coordinate 29,739, forward strand.
TATTTGCCGGAATGTTTGGTTTCCAACAGAAAGGAAGTTTTGCTGCCGAGGCAGGTGCAGAAAAAGCACCAAGCGTTAACTTCAATTAAACTCAAGATTATAAAAAATTATACTATGGCTTCATTAACCCATCAGGAAGAAGAAAAAATTAAACAAGCTATTGAATGGGCGGAGAAAGCAACCTCTGGCGAAATTAGAGTTTGCATAGAAAAAAATTGTGAAAAAGATGCCTATGAAAGAGCCGTTGAGTGTTTCTTCGATTTAAAAATGGAGCGTACAGCCCTAAGAAATGGTGTTTTAATTTATGTGGCTTTAGCCGATAAAAAATTTGCCATTATTGGGGATAGCGGCATCAACCGAGTAGTATCTGATGACTTTTGGGACAGCACCAAAAAATTAATGATAGAGCAGTTCAAGAAAAACGAGATCGTTAATGGAATTACTTTGGGAATTATTGAAGCCGGGAAACAGTTGAAAAAATATTTCCCACACCAATCGGATGACACCAATGAATTATCAAACGATATTGTTTTCTTAAAAGATTAACCAAAATAGATGAAAAAATACCTTTTAATTTTTTGCTTAAGCCTTCTTAGTTTTTTTGGTTACTCACAAAACTTTCCGCCCAAACCCAATCATCTAGTTAATGATTATACCGCCACTTTAAGTGCATCAGAGATTCAACAACTAGAAAATAAACTGGTTGCTTTTGATGATTCTACCTCCATTCAAATTTCGGTAGTGATGATTCAAAGCTTAGATGGTTATGATATTAATGATTATGGCTATCAATTAGGAAGAGCTTGGGGAATTGGCAGCAAAGAAAAAAACACTGGAATTCTGTTTTTAGCTTCGCTAGGAGATCGAAAAGTAACCATCCAAACCGGTTACGGAATGGAAGGTGCTTTGCCTGATGCGATTGCCAAAAGAATCATCGAAAACGAAATTAAACCCTATTTTAAACAAGGAAATTATTATGCTGGTTTTGATGCTGGAACCAGTGCTATTATCAGCTATACCAAAGGAGAATACAAAAACGATAATCCTAAAAATAAAACAAGTAATAAGGGATTTCCTGTTGGACTAATTGTACTGATTATCATTGGAATTATCTTTTTAATTAGTAGAGGCGGAAGAGGTGGCGGAGGCAGAAATGTTATTGGAGGTCGTGGTGCCGCTGATATTTTTTGGTGGTCGATGTTAGCTGGAAGCCTTGGTAACGGACGTAACAATGATGGATTTGGTGGTGGAGGCGGAGGTTTTGGCGGTGGAGGCGGAGGCTTCGGAGGATTTGGTGGTGGAAGTTTCGGCGGTGGCGGAGCGAGTGGAAGTTGGTAAAATCAGTTGTCAGTTATTAGTTTAGAGTTGTCAGTTATATAAAATTATAATTTTTAGAAATCCCAGAAATACTCTGGGATTTTCTATTTTTAAGCCATGAGTGTATCTAAATGGAAGAAGCTTTCTTCTAAATATTTAGTCCAAAGACCTTGGGCAACCCTTCGGGTGGATGAATGCGAATTACCTGACGGCCGATTAGCGAGCGAATACTACGTTCTGGAATATCCAAATTGGGTAAATGTAGTGGCCATTACCGAAGATGAAAAAGTGATTATGGTGCGCCAATATCGCCATAGCGGAGGTTTGGTTTCTATTGAAATTCCGGGTGGTGTGATTGATGGCGACGAACATCCACAACATGCCGCCAAAAGAGAACTGCTGGAAGAAACGGGTTACCTATTCGAGGATTTTGAATTGGTTTCTACCATTTATCCCAATCCTGCCACTTCCAACAATGTCACTTATTGCTACCTCGCCAAAGGCGGAATTAAAGTGCAAGAGCAAGATTTAGACGAACACGAAGACATCGATATTGAGTTTTACACTATTGATGAAGTGAAACAAATGTTATTAAAAAACGAAATTCCACAAGCCTTGCATGTTACAGGCTTGCTTTATGCCTTTTTGAAGATGGGGGTTCTCAGTTGAGCGTTTTCAGTTTGGAGTTGTGAGTTTGAAGTCGGGAGAAGGAAGTTTACTTTGATAGTTGAAGATGTAAAGTAAAATTTTAAGGTTTAGAAAAGCCCCAAAGGGATGGCTTTGCCACAGGGTTCTATTTTTATCCTAATTCCTCGGTCTGTGTCCTCACAGACCGAAATTTATGTTTCTTGCATAAACCCAAGTTAAATAAACCGGATTGAAGTGAAAAGCCCGCAACCCGATCTTTTCGGGTGAGGACTTGTAACGGAAAGCCGGACTATCAGGAGATAGTAGTACAGCAGTAGCTTTCCAGACTTCGACTTCGCTCAGTCTGACACAAATTATTTATTGGGGATCTCTTTTAGCAGTGGCTTGTATGAATTGATGCTGAAACAAGTTCAGCATGACAAAAAAGAATCCTTATAAAACAAAAATCCCGTTAAGGCGTACCTAACGGGATTTTCAGTTCAGAAAATTTGGGTTAGCTCATTTTAAGCTTTTTCTGAATATCATGTACATAAGCTTTAAATTTCTTATCGGTATCTATTAAATCTTCTACGGTTTGGCAAGCGTAAATCACGGTAGAGTGGTCGCGGCCGCCAAAGAAAGCTCCGATGGATTTCAAAGATGTTTTGGTATGGCTCTTGGCTAAATACATCGAGATTTGGCGAGCCTGTACAATTTCCCTTTTACGAGTTTTAGATTTCACCATTTCTACCGGCACTTCAAAGTACTCACAAACCAATTTCTGAATGTATTCCATAGAAATCTCTTTACTGGTATTTTTGATGAAATTCTTCAACATCTGCTTAGCTAAAGCTAAATCAATCTCTTTTTTGTTCAAAGTAGATTGTGCCAATAAAGAAACCATGGCTCCTTCCAGCTCTCTCACGTTATTATCAATGTTGTTTGCTACGTATTCAATGACATCGTTTGGTAATTCAATGCCATCCTGATACATTTTCTTTTTCAGGATTGCCATACGGGTTTCGATGTCAGGAACAGATAAATCTGCTGATAATCCCCATTTAAATCTGGATAATAATCTTTCTTCTAAACCAGCTAAATCTTTTGGTGGTTTATCAGAAGTTAAAATCAACTGTTTACCAGATTGGTGCAGGTGATTGAAAATATGAAAGAAAATATCTTGTGTTTTGTCTTTACCGGCGAAGTTGTGTACATCATCCATGATGATGATATCCATGGCTTGATAAAAGTTCACAAAATCATTAATGGTATTGTTCTTTAATGAATCTACAAACTGTTGGCAGAATTTCTCGCAAGACACATAAATTACCAATTTATCCGGCATGGTTTTCTTTACCTCGTTTCCGATGGCTTGTGCCAAGTGCGTTTTACCTAAGCCTACTCCTCCGTAAATCATCAAAGGATTGAAGGAAGTACCTCCTGGTTTTGCGCCCACTGCATAACCTGCAGAACGAGCTAAACGGTTACAATCTCCTTCAATAAAATTCTCGAAAGTATAGTTTGGATTTAATTGTGGATCAACCTGTAGTTTTTTTAATCCTGGAATTACGAAAGGATTTTTGATGTCTTTATTCAACGCCACCGGCATTGGAATAGACTGATTTTTACCTTCAGCTCCGTTTCCACTTGATGGAAGATTTGTGGTGTAAGGCTTCTGCGACGAAGATTTTTCTACCACAATGTTGTATTCCAATCTACCCCCTTCGCCAAGTTGCTTTTTGATGGTTTTCCTTAACAAACCCACGTAATGTTCTTCAAGCCATTCATAAAAGAATAAACTTGGCACTTGGATGGTCAAAACACTTTCCTCCAGCCTAAGCGGAATAATCGGCTCGAACCAAGTTTTAAAACTCTGGGTCGGGATATTATCCTTTATGATTTGAAGACAGTTTGCCCATACACTTGTACAAGTTTTTTCCATATAATTTTTTCTAATATGTTGATTTAAAATGCGATTGGAGCATGCAAGGGCTGCCTGCTACCGAGTATCGAAGATTGAAAAAAAAATCGGTTTATAAAACTAAAATTTAAAATTATTGTTAAACAACTCTTTTCTAGTTAAATAAATGTTTTCTGATGCGATTTTTATTTATTTAAAGCTTCGTTAAGTACAATTATTACAAATTTCAAAAATTTGAAAAGTAATTTTAATCAAAGTCTAATATTCTCCAAAAACCGACCTTAAAACATCAGCAATTTCACCTAAAGTAGCATATTCTTCTACCGCTTCTAAAATGAATGGCATCAGATTCTGATCTCCTTGAGCTGCTTCTTTTAAATTTTCTAGCTTTTTAGCAACTAATTGGTTGTTTCTTTCTGATTTTAGTTGTTGTATTTTATTGATTTGCTCCTGACGGATGCTGTCATCTACTCTAAAAACTTCCGGATTAATGGCTTCATCAGCAGTAAATTTATTTACACCAACTATAATTTGCTCACCAGACTCAATTGCTTTTTGATATTGATAGGCAGAATCTGCAATTTCATTTTGAAGATAACCTTGTTCTATAGCATTTACTGAACCCCCCATGGCATCAATCTTATCAATGTATTTCCAGACGGCTGCTTCTAAATCATCCGTCAAAGTTTCTACAAAATAAGAACCTGCTAATGGATCAACCGTTTCGGTTACGCCACTTTCATAAGCAATGAGTTGCTGTGTACGCAAAGCGATGGCCGCAGCTTCTTCTGTAGGTAAAGACAGCGCCTCATCATAACCATTGGTATGTAAAGATTGCGTTCCGCCTAAAACTGCTGCCAGCGCTTGGTTACTTACTCTTACAATATTATTGATGGGTTGTTGTGCAGTTAAGGTAGAGCCGCCTGTTTGGGTGTGAAAACGCAGTTGCTGCGCTCTTGCATCTGTTGCGCCTAATTCTTTGGCGATTTTTGCCCACATTCTCCTTGCTGCTCTAAATTTGGCAATCTCTTCAAAGAAATTGTTGTGACAGTTAAAGAAGAAAGATAATCTCTTCGCAAAGACATTAATATCTAAACCTTTTTCTATAGCTGCTTTTAGATAGGTTTTTCCGTTGGCTAAAGTAAAAGCTAATTCCTGTACGGCTGTAGAACCCGCCTCGCGGATGTGATACCCTGATATAGAAATGGTATTCCATTTAGGCACTTCTTTGCTACAATATTCGAAAATATCTGTAATTAAGCGCATAGAAGCTTTTGGCGGATAAATGTAAGTCCCGCGGGCGGCGTACTCTTTCAATATATCATTTTGGATGGTGCCAGAAATCTTAGAAATATCTGCTCCTTGCTTTTTTGCTAAAGCGATATACATTGCCAAAAGCGTAGATGCAGTTGCATTGATGGTCATGGAGGTGGTGATCTTTTCTAAATCGATTCCATCAAACAAAACCTCCATATCTTTCAATGAATCTATAGCAACGCCTACTTTACCCACTTCGCCTTCTGCTAAATCGTGATCGCTATCATAACCTATTTGTGTGGGTAAATCAAAAGCTACTGAAAGTCCCATGGTACCTTGTTGCAAAAGATAATGATACCGTTTATTAGATTCAGCAGCAGTAGAAAATCCAGCATATTGGCGCATCGTCCACAACCTTCCACGGTACATATCTTTCTGAATTCCTCTAGTAAATGGGAATTCAGCAGGAAGTTCTTGCATTGGATTGCAGGTGGTGTAAACTTCTTTAATTTCTATTCCTGATGTGGTTTTGAATTGCTTATCGCTCATCCTTGATTTATAATTGGTGAATATCGTTTTTCATCACTAACAAGGCTAACTCGTATGGGTTTTCCTCAATTTCACTTAATCTGGCAAAAATCACTTTGCTCAATTCAACTGCAGAGGCATTTTCTGGCAGGTTAGTCATCGCTTGGTTTACCACGTTAATGGTATCATCCTTTACTCTTTTAATGATATTCCATGAATCATTATTCACGTAGAGTTGTTGCGATAGGTTATGTTGATATTCGGCTCTCACCTCCGTCAAGATTAGATTTTGCATTTCTTTCGCAGTCATTCCAGGCAAATGCAGTCTCACCAATAAATTAGAAGGATTAATCCGCTCAATAAAAAGCGTCAATCTCTCATAAGCCTGTAATTTCAGTGGCAAAACATCTTTCACCACCATCTTTTTGTACTCTAGTTCTTTAAAATTGTAATAGCTATCAAATTGTCCCTTATAAATAAAGTAAGCTCCTAAAACCACCAAAAGGCCAGAAAGTGTAAATTTTAAGACATCTAAAGCAAAATTTCCTATATCCATAATGAATTTGTAAGTTGTTGGTCAAATAAGGTTTAAAGAAAACAAAAGTCTGCATTTTGCCTTATATTTGTACAATAAATATTTGATTTATGAGCACAGCAGTGGAAACAGCCGCACCCGTAAGTTTAACCGAAGGTGCAAAAAAAGAAGTAAAAAAGTTAATGTCGCAACAAGAGCTTGGTCCAGAATTTGGCTTGCGTTTAGGCGTTGAAGGTGGTGGTTGCGCTGGGATGAATTACGTTCTAGGTTTCGACCAGAAAAAAGATGGCGACAATGAATATGATATAGATGGCATAAGAGTTTTTATGCACAAAGCACATGGTTTGTATTTAGTGGGGATGGAAGTTGATTTTCAACACGGGTTGAATGCCAGAGGCTTTGTATTTAATAACCCTAACGCAAGTAGCACTTGCGGATGTGGAACCAGTTTTTCAGTTTAGATTTAGTTTTTGATGAATGATAAAACGCCAGCTTCAAATCAAGCTGGCGTTTTTCTTTTTATGAATTTACCATTTGATATTCTTATCTATAAAATCAATCAAACCTTGTGCTAAAGCTTCTTGTTCTTTAACACTTGGGTGCCCAGATGTTTCTTTAAACGGAACAAACAAGGTGTAAATCTTGTTATCATTTAAGTCACTTACGGCTTTTTGAACGTAAGATGGCCAAGAAGAGCCTTTTCTGGTAATATCCATATTTCCTAGCATACAAATAATTTGTGCTTTAGGATATTTTGCTCTAATGGTTTTCACAAAATCTTGATAAGATTTGATGATAAAATCCTCCGCTGGCATTTGAGTTCCAAAACGATGCTTAAACTCTGGATGTTCAGGTTTATTTACCAACCAAGAATCGTTTTGTAATAAATTAATCACAACTAGATCCGGCGTATATTTAGAAAAATCCCATTTACTATTTGAATCTGTGGGGTCTATTCTGTCATACATCTCTGGCATAATCAACGGAAACCAGCTCAGCATAATACCAATTCCGCTTTTGGCGATGCAAGAATATTGAGTATTAAAGTGCCTTGCTGTGATAGCTGCGTAAGACTCATAGTTATTCTCAAAATAACCAAGAGGACTATCGTGTAATGGCGCATCAACACCATAAGCACAAGTAATAGAGTTTCCGTAAAACTCCATTTTACGTTTTGGTGAAAGTTTAGGTGCGAGTACTTTTTCATTCTTATTGAGCTCAAATCCATAAAAATAAGTTTTCCCCTTATCCCATTCTGTAATTTTAAAAAGCTCAACCTCATGTTCTCCGGCAGGTAAGTTTTTTACCAAAGTGTAACTCTTCTTTACGGTATCAAAATGTAGTTTTCCTTTTAATTGATGATCAACAATTAAATTGTAATAATTAGCCGTATCTGCTTCTTTGATTATGGCAGCTAATGAAGTTCCTTTAAAATGTATGGCAACCGAATTTCCAGACCAACATAAAACGGCTGCATCATTTGTTTCCAGAATTCTTCCTTGATAAGTTAGATGAGCATCATTAAAGGGAATCCATGATTTTTGAGCAAAGCTTTGGAGAGAAATCCCAAAAAAAAGCCCGCAAAGGAGTAGTTTAGATTTATACATTGGATTTTAAATATTTAGCTGTTGCCAATTTAGTGATATTTTAAAAAAAGTTAAGTGTAACAAAGTAGGGTAACCGACTGTCTAAACTTGAGGATTTTGTATTTTTAGAGCAAGGTTAAATTAATGGACAATATAGAAAACGTAAAAGTAGCGCTGCAATCAATCGGGAGTAATAAATTAAGAACATTCTTAACCGCTTTAATTATTGCAATTGGTTTGATGGCTTTGGTTGGAATTTTAACCTCCATTGATGCGATAAAAGGCTCTTTAAATAACACTTTCGCAAGCATGGGCGCCAATTCTTTTACCATCAGAAATAGAGGGACAGGAATTAGGATTGGAGGAAATGGCAACAGACCTAAAACTTTTCCGATTATTAAATACCGAGAAGCGATGGAATTTAAAAATCGCCTATCTGTACCTGCAACGGTATCTGTAAATACCTTTGTTTCTTTCGCTTCCACCGTTAAATATAAAAATGACAAGACCAATCCAAACATTTCTGTTTTAGGTGCCGATGCGGCCTATATCATGACTGGGGGTTATAAAATCGCCGAAGGCAGAAACTTTTCTAACAGTGAAATGGAGTTTGGCTCGAGCGTGGTGATTATTGGTGATGAGATTAAACAGAAATTTTTTAGTAAAGAAAGTGCTTTAGACAAAATTATCACTATTGGGAATAATAAATTTAGAATAATTGGTGTTTTTGCTCCAAAAGGAAGTAGCGTTGGTTTTGGTGGAGACAAGGTTTGTGTAATTCCGCTTTTTAAAGGAAGACAAATCATGACTAATCCTAATCCAACTTATACCATTTCTGTAATGATGGATGATCCCCTAAAAATGGATTATACCATTGGTGAAGCTACTGCATTGATGAGGAAAATAAGAAATTTAGATGTTCAACAAGATAATAACTTCGAAATCACAAAAAGCGACGCCATAGCAGAAACCTTAATTAGCAATTTAAAATATATAAAATATGCAGGAATTGCCATTGGTTTAATCACCCTAATAGGTGCTGCAATTGCTTTGATGAACATCATGATGGTTTCTGTTACGGAGAGAACTCGTGAAATTGGAGTAAGAAAAGCCATCGGTGCCAATCCCAAATTGATCAGAAAGCAGTTTCTTTATGAAGCTATTGTGATTTGCTTAATCGGCGGCTCAATTGGTATATTTTTAGGAATTGTGATGGGAAATTTACTGGCTTTAGCCATGGGCGCATCTTTCATCGTTCCTTGGTTATGGATTTTATTAGGATTGGTAGCTTGTGTTGGAACTGGCTTAGCTTCTGGAATTATCCCTGCTTCTAAAGCCTCAAAACTAGACCCCGTTGAGGCGTTGAGATATGAGTAAAGTGCCTCATCCTAAAGAGGATGTCTAAAAAAAAATTTTAGCTGGTATCAATTAACGTTTCTTCAATAGATATTTCTTAAACTGTATAATCTTCATTATTTAAACCATTTCAAATTAAATATTGAGGATTTATCAATCTAAATGAGGTTGTTTTGACTTTTGAGATGGCCTCTTTTGATTTGCACAATCGATTTTCAATTTCTTTTAATACCTACAAAATAGTGTTAACAGCTAAGAAGAGGATAGTAGGGAGGGGGGAGACTAAAAACAATCTACAACAGAATGAGGGAGTTAGGGAGCTGAGGTAAAATAAATAGGAGAAGTACTTGACGGGGAGGAAAAAAGTTAGCACTTTTGCACTCCGCAAACGCGAG
>JACXVB010000002.1 GCA_014763615.1 Sphingobacteriales bacterium
ATTTATCATCGAGAAAGGGTTTGTTTTTTTGCAACCTCAAAGGTAACAATGAGGTAAAACTTTCCTTTCTCCTTTTTTTATTCATTTAGGACGCTATTGGTTCAAAAAGTAAGAAATCAGAGCTCAAGCCTCAGCTTTCTTCATCTAAGGACATTTTAACATTTTCCTTTTTAAAAGTAAACAACCCACAATTAGAACAAGATTATCAAGGAAGTATCTCAGGAAATAGTATTACTTTAAATATCCCGAATGGTACTGATGTAACGTCTTTGAAAGCAAGTTTTACCATTTCTTCCAAAGCGACTATCAAAATAGGATCAGTAGTGCAAGAAAATAATATAACTGCGAATGATTTCAGCAATAAAGTCACTTACTCGGTTATTGCAGAAGATTTAAGTACAAAAAATTATGAAGTTAGTTTAGCTTTTTCAGGAATTGCTCCAAGCATTAATATTAATTCTACCACCTCGTATTATACCTACCTTCAAAATAAACTTTACATAAATCTAGCAACTGTTATTCCTAACACTCCTTTGTATGGACCTTACTTTGCAGATGCATATAATGCTAGGGCTTATGCTGATTTTGACAAAGATGGTGATCTTGATATAATGGCTGTATCATTTAATTATACCGAAAATATAGGTTTAGATGTTGAATACTTTAGAAATAATGGGAGTTCTTTTACGAAAGATCAAAGTGTTTTCAATGGAAATATTCCACAATATGTACATGGAAGAAAAGCAATTGTAGCTGATTTGGATAAAAACGGTTGGCCGGATGTGATTATTGCTGGACATGGATTTGATCAACCTCCTTTCCCCGGTGAAACAGTTAAATTGATGATGAATACCAATGGAAAATTCACTACTAAGGATTTGGGCTTACCCGCTGGCTTTTATCATTCTATTTGCGCCGGAGATATAGATAACGATGGCGATGTAGATCTTTTTCTTACTAATAACCTTAGTGTTGGTAAATTTATGAAAAATGATGGTACAGGAAATTTTACTTATGATGCTTCACTTTTTCCATCAGAATTGGCCAATAAGAACTATTATACATCTGAACTTTATGATATAAATAATGATGGGTATTTAGACCTAGTGAACACAGGTCATGAAATGGATGGAGCAAATTCGGTTATTCTTTGGGGAAATTACACAGGTAAATACTCAACTTCAAGAATTACTACACTGCCTAAGGTGATAAACAATCAAATAGCCATTGATATTAATTTTATGGATTTTAACAAAGATGGCAAAATGGATATTGTATTAGTAAGAACAGGTGATAACACTGGCCCTCTTAAATTTTATCAAGGATATTATATTCAAATGCTTCGCAATGATGGGGGAACATTTACTGATGTAACAACTTCAGTAATACCTCAAAATGCAGATCCAAATGCACCTAAATGGATAAATTGGATTAGAACACAGGATATAGATGGTGATGGCAATTTGGATATCACTACTGATGATAAATTTTATGGTTTAGAATGGAAAAATAATAATGGCGTATTTGTCCGTCAATAAAAAAAACAACATCAACTTTACATTATAAAAAGGTAAAAAATTTCTATTCAATGCGTCTTTTCTTAACTTCGGGAAATTATTTATTCAACAATTTAAATCGAAATAAATCATGAAAATTACCGTAGTTGGAGCAGGAGCTGTAGGTGCCACCTGTGCTGATAACATTGCTAGAAGAGAGTTAGCGGAGGAATTAATTTTATTAGACATTAAAGAAGGTTTTGCCGAAGGTAAAGCCATGGATATGATGCAAACTGCTGCATATTTAGGTTTCGACACTAAAATAAAAGGTGTGACTAATGATTATGCTGCCACTGCTGATTCTAGTGTAGTAGTGATTACCTCAGGTTTACCACGTAAACCAGGGATGACTCGTGAAGAATTAATTGGTACTAATGCGGGGATTGTAAAATCGGTAACTGAAAATATTTTAAAATATTCTCCAAATACCATCATTATTGTGGTTTCTAACCCAATGGATACCATGAATTATCTAACTTTAAAAACCTCAGGTTTACCTAAAGAAAGAATTTTGGGAATGGGTGGTGCTTTAGATTCGGCTCGTTTTAAATATTATTTAAGTCAAGAATTAGGATGCTCTCCTGCTGATTTAAATGCGGTGGTTATTGGTGGACACGGAGATACCACCATGATTCCATTAATTAGCCACGCTACTTGGAACAGTGTTCCGGTAACTCATTTTTTATCCCAAGAGCAACAAGATAAAATTGTAGCTGCAACAATGGTTGGCGGGGCTACTTTAACCAAATTAATTGGAACTTCTGCTTGGTACGCACCAGGTGCAGGAACTGCTTTTATGGTAGAAGCAATTATGCGTGATGAGAAAAAATTAATCTCTTGTGGGGTAGCTTTAGATGGCGAATACGGCCAAAAAGACATTTCTCTAGTTGTTCCTGTGGTTTTGGGTAAAAACGGATGGGAAAAAATTGTAGATTATAAATTGAATGATACTGAGCAAGCTGCTTTCAATAAATCAGCGGATGCAGTAAGAAACATGAATCAAGTTTTAGTAGATTCTAATTTGATTTAACTTCACCTTAATCCTCTCCCAAAGGAAAGGACTTTTCATTCTTTACTTATTAAATGAATAAAGTAAAATATAAAATTCCACTGGAGATTGTTGATCTTCAGGGCGACGGCTTCCACCTTTTGGTGGAAGTTGTTGTTTTCGGCCAAACCTTTAAGGCCGTTCTAGATACCGGTGCTTCTAAATCAGCTTTTGATATGGAGATTATCTCTAGTCTAGCTCCAGAAAATCAAATCATACATGTCCCTAATCACCATGCCATAGGACTAGGAACCACCACTATGGAAAGATATTTTGTGGTATGCCCTGAATTAAAAATTGGAGATTTAGTCATCAAAGATTATGAAGTCCCAGTTTTTGATTTATCTGCTATAAAGTTCGCTTATGATAAATTAGACCTCCCACCTGTAATTGGCGTAATTGGCGGAGATATATTGATGGATTACAAAGCACTTATCGATTACGCCGCCCTCAAACTTAACTTAGAGGTAGATTGATTGGAATTTTATAAATTTATAAACAATCAAAACTATAATATGATGAAAGCTGACATCAAAACAAATAAGGATATTGAGCTTTTAGTAAATGAGTTCTATAAAAAAGCTACCAATGATAAAAGTTTAGGGCATATTTTTAATGATGTGGCCAAAGTAAATTGGGATCATCATTTACCCATTATGTATGCTTTCTGGGAATCTGTTTTATTTGGCGAGATAGGCTATATTGGTAATCCTATGGATGCCCATTTCAAATTGAATGAGAAAATTCCTTTAACATCAGAAAATTTCAACACTTGGAAATTTCTATTCTGCGAAACCGTTGATGAGTATTTTGAGGGTGACATCGCTAATTTAGCTAAAGAAAAAGCTATTAGCATCGCGGATTTGATGTTCTATAAAATCAATAATTACTACAACTCTCCGGGCAAAGCCGAAAATAAAAAATAATTTAATTTTAAAACCAAAAGCAGTAACTTGTAGTAAGTAATTATAAATGAAAAGTTTACTGATTTTATTATCTCTTCTACCGCTCCTTGTAAATAGTCAAGATTTAACAGGATACTGGAAAGGCAAAATCTACCAAAACCCTGGCGGTTATGCTCCAGAATATGTTTTAGAATTACAGATTAACCAACACGAGAACCTATTAACAGGGGTTAGCAATGCTTTTTTAGGAAATGTGATTGTAGGGCGTTTAGCTTTTAAAGGATATATAGATGGGGATAGTATTCGACTTAAAGAATATGAAAGTGGTATTCTTAAAAGCATCCAACCTAAAAATTACACACTATGTATTAAAGATTTCGACCTGCATTACGCTCAAGAAGCAGATGGTACAGAAACTTTAAAGGGACAATGGAGTGGCGTTGGTTATGATGAAAACAAATTAGACAACATTTATCCAAATAGTTGTATTCCTGGCTTGGTATCTTTAACGAGAATTCATGGTGTGCAATTGGAAGAATATGAACCGAAACCCATTTTCAACTTTCCAGACACTTTATATGAAACCAAAGTGAATAAAGTGGAAGAAATAGAAGTGACACATAGAACCATTGAACTCTATTTGAATGATTATGAAAAAGTGGATGGCGATAAAGTGAGTATCTATTTAAATCGACAAAAAATTGTGGATCATTTTCCGATAAGGAAAATTCCTAAGAAAATAACTATTACTTTGAGTGAAGAAAGCCCTTTGAACGAGATTTTGATTCAGGCAGAAAACTTAGGGAAAATTCCTCCTAATACTTCCTTAATGAAAATAAAAGATGGCGACAAAGAATACAAAGTCTATATATCTTCCGATTTAAAAACCTCTCCTGCTGTTTATATTAAATACATTAGTTATTGAATCAAAAAGCCCAAGATTAAAATCTTAGGCTTATCTATCATTCAAAAAATCGATTAAACATCAATCTTAGCATATTTAGCATTCTTTTCTATAAAATCTCTACGAGGAGCAACTTCGTCACCCATTAACATAGAGAAAATATGATCAGATTCTGCTGCATTATCTATAGTTACCTGTTTTAGGGTACGAGTAGCTGGATTTAAAGTAGTTTCCCACAATTGTTCCGCATTCATCTCTCCCAAACCTTTATAGCGTTGTACATGAACACTATCTTCTTTACCCGCACCTTTTAAACGTTGAATGGCTGCATCTCTTTGAGCGTCGGTCCAGCAATATTCAAAATCTTTTCCTTTTTTAACTTGATAAAGAGGTGGAGCTGCGATATACACATTTCCAAACTCGATCAAATCCTTCATGTATCTAAAAAAGAAGGTTAAAATCAGTGTTGTGATGTGAGAACCGTCAATATCGGCATCCGTCATGATGATAATTTTATGGTATCTCAACTTATCTAAATTTAAGGCTTTATCATCATCCTGAGTACCAATACTTACCCCTAAAGCGGTGAAAATATTTTTGATCTCATCATTTTCATAAATTTTGTGCTCCATGGCCTTCTCTACATTCAAGATTTTACCTTTAAGAGGTAAAATAGCTTGAAAATCACGATCACGACCTTGTTTTGCCGTACCACCCGCAGAATCTCCCTCCACAAGGTATAACTCGCAAGCATAAGGATCTTTGTTTGCACAATCAGCCAATTTACCTGGCAAACCAGAGCCACCCATCACATTCTTCCGCTGAACCATTTCTCTAGCTTTTCTAGCAGCAGCTCTCGCGGTAGCTGCCAAAATCACCTTGCTTACAATGAGTTTAGCTTCTCTTGGGTTTTCTTCAAGATAGTTTCCTAAAGCTTCCCCAACTGCCACATCAACAGCTCCGGTAACCTCATTATTCCCTAATTTGGTTTTAGTTTGCCCTTCAAATTGTGGTTCCTGAACTTTTACAGAAATAACGGCAGTTAAACCTTCTCTAAAATCATCTCCAGTGATCTCAATTTTTAAGTTTTTCAATAAACCAGACTTATCTGCATAAGATTTTAAAGTTCTGGTTAAACCTCTTCTAAATCCTGCAATATGAGTTCCTCCCTCGTGAGTATTAATATTGTTCACATAAGAATGGACATTTTCTGAATATGAGTTATTGTAGGTAAAGGCTAGTTCAACTGGAATTCCGTTTTTCTCTCCTTCGATATAGATTGCCTCTGGAATTAAAGGTGTACGGGTATCGTCTAAATATTTAACAAACTCTTTCAATCCTCCCTCACTATAAAAATATTCTGATAAAAATGTACCGTCATCATTTACCTCACGCTCATCTGTTAAGGTTAAAGCGATTCCCTTATTTAGGAAAGCTAACTCTCTCAATCTTCCGGCAAGCGTATCAAATTTATATTCAGTAGTTTGTGTAAAAATGGAATCATCGGGTGTAAAAGTTACTATTGTACCGCTATCTTCTGCGGTACCCACTTCTTTAACAGGATATTGTGGCTTACCGCAAGAATACTCTTGCATGTAAACTTTACCATCTCTGTGAACTTCGGCTTTTAAATGAATAGAAAGTGCGTTTACGCAACTTACACCTACTCCGTGTAAACCTCCAGATACTTTGTAAGTATCTTTATCAAATTTACCTCCAGCATGTAAAACTGTCATTACCACCTCTAAAGCAGAACGGTTTTCTTTGGTGTGTATAGCGGTAGGAATACCCCTACCATTATCTTTTACGGTGATAGAATTGTCTTTATGGATGGTTACAAAAATATCTGTACAATAACCGGCTAACGCTTCGTCAATAGAGTTATCTACTACCTCATAAACTAGGTGATGTAAGCCTTTAACACCAGTATCACCAATATACATTGCCGGACGTTTACGTACGGCTTCTAAACCTTCTAAAACCTGAATATTATCAGCAGAATAATTCGATTTGTCTTCCTTTTCTTCGCTCATTTTTTATTTAAGTCAATAATTCAAAAATACATTTAAAAGCCGGAAATCCGAAACTTGTGGATAACTAATCGGATAAACTGAACCCATTAAAAACTGCTTCTAGTATCAAAATTATTCTCATTAATGAAACAAAATTTATCAAAAAACTTACTTGGTATAAGCTTTGTCTTATTATCAAACAGAACAAACATTTAAATGAAAGAATACGTATAAAAACCGCTTAGGTTAACAAAAGCATTACTAGAAACCATAAAATGAGGAATTTAAACAGCAAAAAAAGCCCGAAAATGAGAAACAAATTCCTCAATGCTTATATCAGTCTTTTAAAAGGAGAGCAAATCATGAAAAGAAACATTTATATTTTGATAGGCATGCTAGCCATCATTTTCACATCATGTTCTAAAGAACAATTACCTGGTGTATCTCCTTACTCTCCTGAGAAAGAACTTATCCAATTTGGTTTTTTAAAAGCAAATAACCCGAGCTTAGATAAAGATTATTTTGCCACTATTGATAGTCAGCAAGTGAATATTGAATTACCTAAAAGTATTGACCTCACTAAATTGATTCCTACTTTTAAAATTTCTGATAAAGCGACACTATCTTATGGAAATAATGTTGTGGAAAGCGATGTAACTTCAATTAATCTAAGTAGTGCTTTAACCATAACTGTAACTGCGCAAAATAGAACGGTAAGAAAATATTTTCCTTCAATACTATTAATTGGAGTGCTATCAAATCCTAATATTAATCAAACAACTTCCTATAATAGTTATATTAATAACAAATTATATATAAACCTTTCAACCGCAATGCCGCTAACTCCTTTTGGTACAGCTTATACCAATAATTCTTATCCTGCTGTTGCTTATGGAGATTTTGATAAAGATGGAGATTTAGATATCATCGCCGGTGCTCTTAATACTACCAACTCAGGTTTGAGCATTGAGCATTATAACAACAACACTTTTGAGTTTCAAAAAGACCAAACTGTATTCACTGGTGGTGCACCAAAAATGGTTGGTCCATCTAAAATGATCACTGGAGATTTTGATGGAAATGGCTGGTTGGATGTTGCAATAGCCGGAACTGGTTATACCGGAGCTCCTTATCCTGGAGAAAACTTGAAAGTTTTGATGAATTCTAATGGCAAATTCACCACAAAAGAAATCAACATTGGTGCTGGGTATTATGCTTCTATTACTGCCGGAGATATTGATAATGATAGCGATGTGGATTTATTTGTAACTGATAATAAAACCATTAGCAAGTTTTTAGTTAACGATGGCAAAGGAAATTTCACCGCCGATGCTTCTTTATACCCTGGTTCTTTATACAATGCATCTGTTTTCACTTCTGAACTTTATGATATTAATGGAGACGGCTTTTTAGACTTAGTGACTGGTGGATTTGAACAATCAGGAACTAATACCGAAATTTTCTGGGGAAATGCTTCTGGAAAGTATCTTACTTCAAAAATGACAACCATCCCTAAAATTGCGAACTTTGGAGTTAATGTTGATATCAGCTTTATAGATTATGATAAAGATGGAAAAATAGATCTGCTGATTACGAGAACAGGTGATGGAACCGGCCCAGTCTCTTATTACAAAGGTTATTATCTCCAATTATTAAAAAACAACGGTACATCTTTTAGTGATGTAACCGGAAGCACAATAGCAAACCATGAAAATACTGACATCAGTTATTACATCAAGAAAGTGCGAATTCAAGATGTTGATAATGATGGCGATTTAGACATCACTACAGATGATAAATTTGATGGCTTTGTTTGGTATAACAATAACGGAAGATTCGCTCAATAAAAAATAAGTTTTACCAAAAAAAAAGTAGAATGGAATAATCCATTCTACTTTTTTTGTTTTAGCGATATACATAATTAATTACCTTTAGAATATGGTAGAAACTGAGGGTAATATTTGGGAGCAAACAGATTTTGAAAACCTAGAATGGTTAGCTCAGCAGGTTGTTGAGGGATTTATTACCGGCTTGCATAAAAGTCCGTTTCATGGTTTTTCTGTTGAATTTGCGGAGCATCGCCTTTACAATAAGGGTGATTCTGTTAAAAATATCGACTGGAAACTATTTGCTCGCTCTGATAAACTTTTTGTAAAGCGGTTTGAAGAAGAAACTAACCTTCGTTGCCAAATCCTTATTGATCGTTCCTCTTCCATGTTTTACCCAGAGAAGGGCATCAATAAATTTCAGTTCTCAGCGTTGGCAGCGGCAGCACTCATCCAGCTATTAAAAAAGCAAAGAGACGCTTTCGGAATTACTTTGTTTGCAGAAGATATTCAGCTACATACACCTACAAAATCTACTTTAGCACATCAGAAATTTATTTTAAATGAGCTAGAAAAAGAGATTAAAAGGAAGCCTATCCATCAAAAAACTAACATCAGTGAGAATTTACATCTTATTACAGAACAAATTCATAAACGCTCTTTGGTAGTCCTATTCTCAGATTTGCTAGAAAATACTTATTCAGAAAAAGGTTTGGATGAGCTTTTTGCGGCACTACAGCATCTAAAATTCAATAAGCATGAAGTCATAATTTTCAATGTTAATGAGAAAAAGCATGAATTAGATTTTGATTTTGAAAATCGTCCTTATCATTTTGTTGATGCAGAGAGCGGCGAGGACATAAAGATACGGCCACATGATTTAAAAGCCATTTATTTGGATAAAATGAATGCTTTTCAAAAAGAATTTGAATTAAAATGTGCTCAATTTAAAATTGAATTGGTTCATGCACATTTAGAAGATGGATTTTATCCTGTTTTAAACGCTTGGCTGGTGAAGAAAAACAAAATGATTTAGTAAAAAAACCTAAACATGAGAAAAACATAAAATAATAGTGAATCTATTCCCTATCCGAGATTGCGCTTCGATGCTAATTTGATGAAATTAGAAATGCTTTTAAACTGTACTGTCTCGGAGAGCTTACACATCCAATAAAAATTCAAATCAAATCGTATAAGACTAAAAATAACCTATTGCTTATTTAGGAAAAATCCGATTTAAAAACTTTCGTTTTTCGATAATTAATGGGCAGAAATTGCATCGAGAATCACCTCACAAGCAGATTTGATTTCATCATGAGTGATGATTAAAGGTGGCGCAATACGCATTGCGGTATCACAATGTAAAAACCAATCGATAATAACCCCGTTTTCTACACAAGTTTTACTCACAGCTTCAACCTGAGCAAAATTATCTAGTTGGATAGAAAGCATTAATCCTTTACCTCTAATTTCTTTTATTTTTGGATGTTTTAATAATGACCTGAAAAGCTGTTCTTTCTCCTCCACGCCAGCAATCAAATTTTCATCAAGAATGGTTTCTAAGGATGCTAAACCTGCGGCACAACTCACCGGATGTCCTCCAAAAGTGGTAATATGGCCCAAAATTGGATTATCTTTGAGTACATCCATTTTTTCTTTTGATGAGATAAAAGCGCCTATTGGCATCCCACCTCCCATTCCTTTAGCCAACAGCAAAATATCTGGTACAATTCCAAAATTTTCGAAAGCGAATAACTTTCCGGTTCTACCAAAGCCTGTTTGTATTTCATCAAAAATGAGCAAAGCTCCAGTTTTATCACATTTATTCCTCAAAGCTTTTAAGTAGGCTATATCAGGAATTCTAACTCCGGCTTCTCCTTGTATAGCTTCTAAAATTACAGCAGCAGTTTCAGAGGTAATTTGCTCTAAATCCGGTAAATCATTCAGATGAATAAACTGAATATCAGGCAAAAGCGGACGATAAGCTTGCTTGTAATATTCATTACCCATTACGCTTAAAGCTCCGTGGGTACTGCCATGATAAGCATGATGGAATGAAATAATTTGAGAACGATTGGTATATTTTTTCGCGAGTTTTAAAGCCCCTTCCGTAGCTTCTGCACCAGAATTGGTAAAATAAACTGAAGACAAATTTTCGGGTAGAACCGAGTTCAATTTTTCGGCAAATAAAACCTGAGGTGCTTGAATATACTCGCCATAAACCGTAACATGCAGGTATTTATCTAATTGATTTTTAATAGCTTGAATAACTTTTGGATGCCGATGCCCTAAATTACTTACCGCAAATCCGGACACTAAATCAAGATATTTTTTACCCAATGGATCTATTAAATAACAGCCTTCAGCTTTTTCTACTTCCAATAACCTTGGAAAATCTGAAGTTTGTGCTGTGTTTAAAAGAAAAAGCTGTTTATGACTCAACATTGAGCAAAGATAAAGCTTATAAGTGGAAAGCCTAACAAGAACTAGTTTTGAGGTCTGTTGGCAGCCCTATTCCTCAATTGTTTGATGAGCTCGTCTCTAAAATCTTTTTCTGCTAAGTAAAGGCTTTTTACCTGTTCGGGTGTTAGAATGTTACTAAATTTATGACGATAATCTTTCTTAATCTTTAAAATTTTAGAGTCGTAGGCAAAATCATCATCAATTAACTTATCCGGATTATCAGCATTAGCTATTCTACTTTGCCTCTTTTGACGAAGAATATCATTTAGATCATTTTGGTATTGGTTGTAAACTGCCCAAAATTTTTGGGATTGTTCTGGACTCAAATCCAATCTTCTGGTAATGAAACCAATTTTTATAGCCTCAATTTGTTTAGCCCTTTTTGGATTCAATCCTGCTCCTGCTTGTGCAAAGGTGTTGCTGCCGATAAGCATTATTAAAAAAATCAAAATGTAGAAATACCTCTTCATAAATTTAAGGTGTCTGTTCTAAATAATTACTAATCTCTTCCTCACTTAATTGCTGTGCATCTAGGCTAAACACTTTTTTCTCATCTAAGTTTCTGATAATTGCAGGTATATCACTTGCATCTGTGTGCATCTGCAAATAACTCTCTAACGCATCATCAGGAATTTTTGATAGTTGATAACTGATATTTTCTTGATGTTGAATATTGATATAAATTCCGATAGAGGTGGTTAGCAAAATACAAGCAGCCGCAGCGTATCTGAAAAAATTAAAGTTAATGATTTTACCTTTCCCACTTTTACCTTTTACTTGCCTTAAAATTGTAGATTGAGATTGCTCAAAATATCCATCAGGAGTAGAAAATCCATCATTTGAAACCAAATCACGCATTTTTATTTCATTGATAATTTGATGCTCTAAATCATCAAAATATAAATCAGGAACTTCAAAAGCTTCTTTTTTACCCACCAAATTTTCTAATTGAATTTGAGCCAAAATTTGAGAGGACAATCCTTCAAAATAACCTTGAGGGGTTTCAAAACAATTTGCTTTTGCAACCTGAGCTAATTGAGGTGCCTCTTTCTCTAAATCCAAAATTTCATCCTCTTTTTTCATGATATACATTGATTCAATTCTTATCAAAAGGTTTAATCTTTAGCTAATAAATGACTTTCAATTTTCTTAACTGCCAAATGGTATGAAGCTTTTAAGGCTCCAACACTAGTTCCCAAAACATCAGAAATTTCTTGAAACTTCATATCATCAAAGTATTTCATATTAAAAACCAATTTCTGTTTTTCGGGTAAGGTTAATATGGCTTGTTGTAATTTCCTTTGGATGGCGTCTCCATTAAAGTAATTATCAGCGTTTAAGCTTTCGCTCAACTCCTCATTTAAATCATCAATAGAAACATTGTTTTTGGCTCTCTTTTTATTTAAAAAAGTAATACACTCATTGGTTGCAATTCGGTACAGCCAAGTGTAAAGCTGGGAATCTTGCCTAAACGCACTTAAATTCTTCCAAACTTTGATAAATACATCTTGCACCAAATCATCAGCATCATCATGGTTTATAACCATACGTCTGATGTGCCAATACACTTTTTGTTGATATTTATTCAAGAGCAAAGAGAAAGCCTCGTGACGAGTTTTTTCATCTTCGAATTTTTGTAGAATAAGTGCGTCGTCAATAATCATATTAAAATAATAAGCCGAAGTTGAACAAGAACCTCGGCTTACAGAGTGCAGTTTTAGTGAATTTATTTTCTTTTCATCACTTTTTTAACCGCTTCAACAATATTACTACTGTCTAAGCCATATTTCTTCATTAATTCGGCTGGTGTACCACTTTCTCCGAAGGTATCATTTACTGCCACAAATTCCATTGGAGTTGGCATATTTGTAGATAACAATTGCGCAATGCTTTCTCCTAACCCTCCGTATCTATTATGCTCTTCACAACTTACTACACAGCCTGTTTTCTTTGCTGATTTTAAGACTGCCTCTTCATCTAAAGGTTTAATGGTGTGGATATTGATAATTTCTGCATCAATACCTTCTTCTGCTAATTTCTCACCTGCAAGAATAGCTTCCCAAACTAGGTGACCTGTAGCAAAAATACTTACGTCAGCACCTTCATTTACCATCCAAGCTTTACCGATTTCAAATTTCTGATCAGCAGGAGTAAAAATTGGCATTACCGGACGACCGAAACGTAAATAAACTGGACCTTCATAATCTGCAATAGCAATGGTAGCAGCTTTAGTTTGGTTATAATCGCATGGATTGATAACGGTCATTCCAGGAAGCATTTTCATCAAACCTATATCTTCTAAAATTTGATGAGTGGCCCCGTCTTCTCCCAATGTTAAACCCGCATGAGAAGCACAAATCTTTACGTTTTTGTTGGAGTAAGCCACCGATTGACGGATTTGATCATAAACTCTTCCTGTAGAAAAGTTGGCAAAAGTTCCGGTGAAAGGAATTTTTCCACCGATGGTTAATCCTGCGGCAATACCAATCATATTTGCTTCTGCAATACCTACTTGGATAAAACGATCTGGAAATTCTTTGATAAAATCAGCCATTTTTAAAGAACCCACCAAATCAGCACAAAGTGCAACCACTTTATCATTCTTTCTTCCCACTTCTAACAAGCCTGCACCAAAACCAGAACGAGTATCTTTTTTTTCTGTATATGTATATTTTTTCACGATTTCTATATTTTTATTTTGCTGCGATTGATTTTGATACGCAGATTTTTTATTTTCTTTTATTGATTCTAACCTTAGTAATCGCCGTAGCTTTCTTCTAATTGACTTAAAGCCTCTGCTAATTGTTGCTCGTTTGGTGCAACACCATGCCATTTGTGAGAACCTTCCATAAAATCAACTCCTTTACCCATTTCTGTTTTCATCAGAATCATTACCGGTTTTCCTTTTCCAGTTCTGGTTTTTGCTTCCTCTAAAGCAGCAACAATTCCTTCCATATCATTCCCATCTGCATGCATCACATCCCAACCAAATGCAGAGAATTTTGCATGTAAGTCTAATAATCCTAGAACTTTGTCGGTAGGCCCATCAATTTGTTGTCCGTTAACATCAACCGTAGAAATTAAATTATCTACCTTATTAAAAGGAGCAAACATGGCTGCTTCCCAGTTCTGTCCTTCTTGTAACTCTCCATCTCCATGTAAAGAAAACACCAAAGAATGATCCTTATTCATCTTTTTAGCCAATGCAGCTCCAATAGCCACAGACATACCCTGACCCAGAGAACCAGAAGCTATCCTGATTCCTGGTAAATGCTCATGTGTTGTAGGATGCCCTTGCAATCTTGAATTTAGTTTTCTAAAGGTTTTTAATTCTGACTTATCAAAATACCCCGATCTTGCTAAAACGCTGTAAAAAACAGGCGAAATATGTCCGTTGGAAAGAAAGAAAATATCCTCTCCTACTCCATCCATATTAAAGGAAGGATCGTGTTTCATGATCTTAAAATACAATGCTACCATATAATCGGTACAACCTAAGGAACCTCCTGGATGACCAGATTGACATTCATAAACCATGCGTACGATGTCTCGTCTTACTTGTGAGGCCATTCGTTTTAAATCAGAAATTTCTAGTGTCATATCATGTTTAGTTGAAAATTAGCCTAAATTAAATAAATAAGTTAAAACCTCTAATCAAATCCTCAATTACACATGTTAACAACAGAGTGTGGAAAACTTTTTGAAATGAAAAGAAATATATAAATAATCTTTGTTTGTAGAACAGAAATAAATATTTCATGAAGTTGTAAATGTTTATAACTTTACGTTGATAACTTATTTAAGCATATGCAAAATTCTTTACAAAAGATCAGACAGCTCCAGTTTAAGGTTTTAACGTTAAAATCTTTATTGATATTAATATTAATTGTTTGCTTCAAAGAATCCTCTTTTGCACAAACTACAGGCTCGGTAGGAATAGGAACTACTACTCCTTATGCAAATGCAATTTTAGATGTAACATCTAACACCAAAGGTGTATTACTACCCCGTTTAAGTGCTACCGACCGTAACACACTAACTCCCAAATTAGGCTTAACTGCCAATGGATTAATGATTTATAATACCACCACATTAAAATTTAATTATTGGGACGGCACTAAATGGAATGATGTTGGTGCGGGGGCAACAGGCCCAGCAGGAACAATTTGGTATGCCGGACAAGGAGTCCCATCCAATACTATTGGAAAGCCAAATGACTTTTATTTAGATGGGATAAGCGGAGACGTTTATTCTAAAGATTTAGACAACGTTTGGGTAAAATTCGGGGCATCTAATCCCGTAAACCTAAAAAATACAAATAAAATTGAAGTAGCTGGGGCCGCATTTAATGTACCCGCTACTTCTTCTGTTACACAAACTTTCACCTTTACCGGTGCAGTAGTAGGTAATGCAGCAGTTTGTTCTCCAAATTCCGCTTTACCTGATGGATTAATTATTTCTTATGCTAGAGTAAGTGCTACAGACACTATCGAGGTAAAATTTTATAATGCAACTGGAACAGCCATAAGTGTTGCCGCAGGTAATTATGAGTTAGCCATCGTAAAATAAATCGAGAATGAAAATTAAGTTTCTATCTTCTTTATTCTCATTCCTACTGATTGTTTCATTCGGTTCTAAAAGTTTTGCTCAATTTACTAATAACGGAGCAACTATCATCATACAGAGTGGAAACACACTTTTTGTTGATGGAGATTTCTACAATCAAAGTGGCTCAATCATCAACCTTGGAAATATCACTTTAACCGGAAATTGGCTAAATGATGATCCACAAGGTGCTTTCAATATTGCATCTACAGGAAACGTGAACTTTACTGGTGCTAATCAAACTATTGGAGGTTTAATACCTACTATTTTCCCAAATGTTATTTTAGCTGGGAGCGGTGTTAAAACTTTATTGCTCAATAGTTCTATTAACGGAACGCTAAATTTAAATGATAGAGAATTTGCCTTAAACGCTAATAATTTATTTGTGCTAAGCAACAATCCGAATACCATCAGTTTTACAACTGGATTTGTAAGTACAGAGCAAAAAGGTTACCTCTACAGGAACACCAACTCACAATCTGATTACTTATTTCCGCTAGGCTCGGTAAGTACTGGAAATTTGGTTTACAGACCAGTTTCTGTGAAAGCAAAAGATAATGCAAACAACACTTTTGGCGTAAGCTTTATTGATAGAGATCCTTCAACAGAGGGTTATAATATCAACAGCAAACGTTTTGATGTTGGTCAGGTGAATTCAAGCTTTTTTCACCTTATCAATCAATTAAACGGAAATAGCGCAGCAGATTTCACTTTCTATTACAATAATCCTAGCGATGGAAATTTCAATCAACTAGTAGATTGGATACGCTTTAATTTATGGGAGAAAATTGGAATTGCTAATCCGCAGCCTTTTTCTGGAGGCAATGCACAATTAAATCAAACCATGACACTTTCTTCTTTGCTACCCATCAATAATTTACCTGTTGCATTGGCTACTATCGTATCCAATAATGACCCTTTAACTTTCTTCAATAGTTTTACACCTGATGGAGATGGAATTAATGATAGATGGGAAATTAAAAATATAGACCTTTTTCCAGATAATAATCTAGTGATTTTGAATAGATGGGGTAGCGAAATTTTAAATGTAAAAGGATATAATAATGCCAATGCTTGGGATGGTTTAGCCTTAAATAGTGGAACCTATTTCTACATTTTAAAAGTAAATATCAACGGAGAAAATAAAGTCTATAAAGGCTTCATTACACTGGTTAAGAAATGATTAAATTGAGAAGAATATTATTTTTCTGTGTCTGTTTATTGACAGTTACTCACTATGCTGAAGCACAACAAGATGCTCAATATAGCCAGTACATGTTCAATACTTTAGTCATTAATCCAGCTTATGCAGGCTACAAAGAAGTGCTAAACATTGATGCACTTACCCGAGACCAATGGGTAGGTATTGATGGCGCTCCGAAAACTAAAACTATCATCTTAGATGGAAGCTTTTTTGATAATAAAGTTGGTTTAGGTTTAAGCGTTATAAAAGATCAAATAGGTTTACAAAGCCAATCTTCGGCTTATTTAAATTATGCTTATCGTTTACAAGTTGGCGATAATGGCAAACTTGCTTTCGGATTAGGTGCTGGTGTAGGGCAATATACTTTAGATGGAAGCGGTGCATATACCGATAATCCGAACGACCCGAATTTTAATTACGGAAAATCATCATTCATCGTTCCTGATGCAAGAGTTGGCGTATTTTACAGTACCGACCAGTTTTATGCTGGTTTATCGGCAACAAACTTATTTTCAACAGCTTTTAATTATAGCTCGGTAACACAAAATCAGGTTGCAAAACAAGGCAGACATTATTTTTTAACAGCAGGATATTTATACAATCTGAATACTTTTTTAAAGTTTAAACCTTCCTTCCTACTCAAAGACGATACAAAAGGTCCAACAAACTTAGATATCAACAACTTTTTCTTATTAGGAGAGAAAGTTTGGTTAGGCGTTTCTTACAGAACTTCCGTAAATCTTTTGAAAAGAAAAAGCATTGTTGGCAATGTAAAATCTCCGGATGCCGTAGTTGGAATGGTTGAGTTTTTTGCAAGCAAAACTTGGCGCTTAGGTTATGCTTATGATTATACCCTATCCTCATTACAAGGATATTCTGGTGCTTCTCATGAGCTTTCTATCAGCATCACTTTTGCACCAAAACGAGATTACAGCATACTTTCACCAAGATATTTTTAATGCTATGAAAATTAAAAAGCTCTTCATCATCTTAGTTTGCTCTGGAATTATAGTTTATCTAATTCCTCAAAGGTTATTATCTGATGATTTAGGTAAGGCCAATAAATATTACGAAAAGTATGATTATCAATATGCGATAGAAATTTACGAACAACTTTTAGAGAAAAAACCCACTTTAGAAGTTGCTCAGAAATTAGCAAATTGTTACCGATTTACCAATAACTCTGCAGCAGCAGAAAAAATGTATGCCACAGTGCTTACTTTCCCTGGTTTTGACCCTATCAATTACCTTTATTATGCTAATGCATTAAAAGAAAACGGAAAATTTGATCAAGCAAAACTCAATTTCTTAACTTACGCAGAAAGAGTTCCTGAGAAAAGTGATGAAGCCATGAAACTGGCTAATAGTTGTGATGCAGCTAGGATGTGGTTGGCTAACCCGAATACAAATATCAAGATAGAAAACGAAGCAGGTTTTAACTCAGAATATTCTGATTTCTCTCCCATAGCTTACAAAAATGGATTTATTTTTGTTTCTGATAGAGATTTTCTAAGCTCAGGTAAGAAATTAAACAGTAAAAAAATTTACGGTTGGACAGGTAATCCTTATCTAAAACTTTATCAAGCTGTAAATCAAAATGATACTTTAGATGGTGATTTAAAACTTTCTCTACTTCCAGAACAAATAAATAACCCATTTCATAATGGGCCGGCAACAATCTCAGAAAATGGAAACATCATCTATTTCACACGTTCGGGCATTCCTGATGGCGTAAGATACAGTCGTTTAAAGCATGTGGTAATGAAGAAAACCATTTACTTCGCTGTAAAACAAAACGAAATTTGGTCTGATGCAGAACCTTTTCCATACAACAGTCCGTTCGATTATTCTGTTGAACATCCAACTTTAAGTCCAGATGGTCAAATCTTATATTTTGCTTCAGATATGCCCGGAACTTTAGGCGGAATGGATTTGTTTTATTGCGAAAAAACAGGAAATGGATGGAGCAAACCCTTGAATTGTGGCCCAATTATTAACACACCAGAAGACGAGGTCTTCCCTTATGTGAGAAAAGATGGAAAGCTATTCTTCTCCTCCAGAGGACATATTACTATTGGTGGTTTAGATATTTTTTCTGCTACTGGATCTAAAAACAATTGGACAGATCCAGAAAATTTAAAAGCACCAATGAATTCTAGTAAAGATGATTTTGGAGTTTATTATTTTGCTGATAATCTTACTGGATTTTTATCTTCAAACCGTCCGGGAGGAAAAGGTTCTGATGATATTTATTTATTCAGCGAACGTCCAAAAGCGCTTTTCTTTGCTGTTAATGGCGAAGTAGTAGATAAAAAGGAAGGTAAGCCTTTATCTAATGTAAAAATTTACTTAATCAACAAACAAACAGGTAAAGAAACCAGCACCATTTCTGATGAAAATGGAAATTTCTCTTTTGATTTAGAGCAAAATGCCGATTATGTAGTTAGAGGTGATTTAAATCAGTATTTCAGCAGACAGCAAGGAGAAATCAGCACCAAAGGAGCAACAGAATCAACCGTTTACAACGTGAAATTTCAAATAGAAAAAGGTGAAGAAGCTTTCTTGGTGAGGTTAAATAATATTTATTACGATTTTGATAAATACAACATCAGAAAAGATGCAGAACCAGAACTCAAAAAGGTATTAGCGTTTATGAATACTACACCAAACGTAAACATCGAACTTAGATCGCATACAGATTCTAGAGGTTCTGCTGCTTATAATATGGTTTTATCGCAAAAAAGAGCTAAATCAGCAGAAGATTATCTTTTGAAAAGAGGCGCAGATTCAAGTCGTTTAACAGCCCATGGTTTTGGAGAAACTCAATTGTTAAACAAATGCGCTGATGGGGTAAAATGTACAGCTCAAGAACATCAAATGAATAGGAGAACAGAATTTAAAGTAGTAAAAGTTGATCCTGTGATTTCATACGTACCAAATTATTATTTATCGCCACTTTCTCCGGGCATTGCTTTATCCGGAACCAAATAAAATCTTATACACAATAAAACCTAGTACCTACAGCTTAAGCAGAACTTGCTTAAGCTGTTAATATTTTAATTAGGATACTTTTACTTAATAGCTATCTTTGCAAAAATCATATTTCTAAAAATGAATAAATTAACTTCTAAAATTGTTAAAGCAACCGCTGGTGTAGCGTTAATGTTGGCTGTAGTTGCTTGCAACAAAACCGAAACTAAAACCGCAGACACAACAACTTCTAAAACAGACAAAGCTGATTTATCTGGTGCAGTTGTTTTTGTTAACTCTGATTCTCTTTTAACTAATTGTGAATATTACAAAGAGTTAAAGTCTAACATGGAAAAAAAATCTAGCAAAGCTGAAGCAGATTTAAAAGACAAACAAACTGCTTTTCAAAGAGAAGTAGCTGATTACCAAAAAAATGCAAACGGAATGAGTCTCAGCGAAAGACAAGCTACTGAGCAGCGTTTAGGCAGAAAACAACAAGAATTACAAGTTTATCAACAAAATGCTGGTACTGCATTGCAAAATGAAGAAGCTACCGAGCAAGAAAAATTATATGATAAAGTAACTGCATATCTAAAGAAACATGCACAAGAGAAAGGCTACAAGATGGTTTTAACCTATTCTAAAGGTAACCCAAGTGTTCTATTTGCAGATGCTAGCTTAGATATTTCTAAAGAAGTGATTGATGGTCTAAACAAAGCTTATCAAGACGAAAAGAAATAATAATCTAACCATCAACTTCAAGACTTTAAGCCTGGCATTAGTCGGGCTTTTTAATTTTATAAAATATGGAAAACAATCATCAAAAATTTATGCGTGAAGCCATCGCACTTTCAGAGCATAATGTAAAAAATAGTTTAGGCGGCCCATTTGGGGCTGTAATTGTTAAAGGAGACGAAATTATTGCCAAAAGTGCTAATTTAGTAACTACCACAAATGACCCCACTGCTCATGCAGAAGTTTCTGCTATCCGCTTAGCTTGTAAAGTTTTAAATACTTTTAATTTAGAAGGATGTGTGATTTATACCAGTTGCGAACCCTGTCCAATGTGTTTGGGAGCCATTTATTGGGCTCGTTTAGATAAAATGTATTATGCCAATACAAAACTAGATGCTGCAAATATTGGGTTTGATGATGCTTTTATTTATGAAGAAATAGATCTTCATCCGCAAAATAGAAAGCTAAAAGCAGAACAAATCTTACAAGAAGAAGCCATCAAAGCTTTTCAACTTTGGAGTGAATCTGATCAAAAAATAAATTATTAAGCTAAAAAAATGGAGCAGATAAATTGGGGTATTTTAGGTTGTGGTGATGTTACCGAAGTAAAAAGCGGACCAGCGTTTAATAAAGTTGCGCACTCAAAAATTGAGGCAGTGATGCGTAGAAATGCTGAAAAAGCAGCAGATTACGCCAAAAGACATCAAATTGAAAAATGGTACAGCCAAGCAGATGAATTAATTAATGATTCAAAAATCAATGCTATTTATATCGCAACGCCGCCAGCACCTCATAAAGCTTATGCCATTCAAAGTTTAAAGGCTGGCAAACCCGTTTATATAGAAAAACCAGTAACCATTACAGTTGCTGATGCTGAAGAATTACTTGAAGCTCAAAAAAATACTTTACAAAAAATTACCATAGCACATTATCGCAGAGCTTTACCCCTATTTTTGCAGCTCAAAGAATGGGTTTCTAAAGAAGTTATTGGCGAGATTCGTTTCATTGATTTAAAACTATTCCAAAAATTAGGTTCTGATAAAATTGCCAAAACCGAAGAAAATTGGCGAGTAAATCCTGAAATTTCTGGCGGAGGTTTATTTTATGATTTAGCACCACATCAATTGGATATTCTGGTTTTTTTATTTGGAGAACCCCTCTATTTTTCAGGTTTTTCCTTAAATCAAGAGAAAAATCATGTAGCTTCTGATTTCACTTGTGGGCAAGCGCTGTTTCCAAACAACATCCCTTTTCAAGGGGTGTGGAATTTCAATAGTCATCCAGAAAATGAAATGGAACAATGTGAAATTATTGGAAGTAAAGGCAAAATCTCATTTGCTTTTTTTGGAAATCAGGCTTCATTAATGGTTGAAGGTAAAACCATCAAGATGGAATTTGAAAATCCAAAACATATCCAACAAAATATGATTGAAAAAACGGTTAATTATTTTCTTGATAAAGGGGAAAACCCATGTTCTTTAGAAGAGGCTATCATCAGCTTAAAGATGATAGAAGCTTTTGGAAAAAGCTTATCCTAAACATCGTGTCTATTGATTATACTGAGGATACATATTTAGTAATTTTAATAAAACTCCGTTTGTCCATCCAAAACCATCTTGAGTTTCGTATTCGCCACCTCCTGCTTTTAGAGAAAGATCATCAACATTATATTTCTCCATCAACTTACCAGTATTTTGATATACTTTGATATTTAAAGCTATCCATCTTTTAGCTATGGTAGCAGCTAAATCTTTTTCACGGTAATTGTGAAAACCCTTAATAGCCATCCACTCCAAAGGTGCCCAGCCATTTGGCGCATCCCATTGCTGGCCAGAATTTACGGTTGTGGTTACAACCCCTCCTGCTTTCAGCAGATTAGCCTTAGTAATCTTAACGATATCAGAAAGATGTTGCTGTATCAAAGACTGGTTTTCAATAGCAAAAAGAGGAACTAGGCCCGCAGCAGTAATTTGTAGTTGTTGCTGTTGTTTCTTAAAATCGTAATCTGTATAAAATGATTTTTCTTTGTTCCAGCAGTATTTTTCTATTAATTGAAGCCTAAGTGCTGCTTTGCTTCTAAATAATTTCGCTTGTTGAGTTTCTCCAATTAAATCTAAAGCATGGGCAATGATCATTTCTTGGCGATATAACAATGCATTTAAATCAACTGGGATGATGTTTGCTGTTTTAATGGTTTCAATATGTTGCGAATCATTAAACCAACGCGTACTAAAATCCCAACCACTGGCGGCAGCAGCTCTTAAATTTTGATAGATTTCAGAAGGCTTACGTCCACTTTTTTCAGCCACTAAAACATCTTCTCGATAACTTTCCTGTCTTGGTTGATCTCGCTCATCCCAATATCTACTTAAACTATCTGTGTCAGATAGTTTGATTAATCTATTCTCAGATGTCCAATAACGATGCTCTTTTAGCAACTCTGGTAAAAATTCACGATAAATTTGCTGTCCTTTAATTTTTGAAAGCAATTCCACCATTAAGGCAAAAAAAGGTGGCTGTGAGCGGCTCAGATAATAAGTTCTATTTCCATTAGGAATGTGACCAAACTGATCAATTAAAAAGGCGAAATTCTTCACCATATTTTCTATCGTATTAAACTCACCGCTCTCTTCTAATCCTAACATCGTGAAATAAGAATCCCAATAATAAATCTCTCTAAAACGCCCTCCTGGAACGATGTAACTGTAGGGCAGTGGGATTAGACTACTGCCATTTTGGATAATATCAGGCTTTCTTTCTAAGGTTTTCCAGAGTGTTTTGATGTGCTCCTTTACTCCAAACTCAGATAAATTAGATTTTGGAAACTCAAAATTGGTCTCTACAAAATATTTTAAAGAAAAATCTTTTTTATCCCTTTGCTCTGTATAAAGATTCATGATTATTGCTGGGCTTTGTTTGGGTATCAAATCCACAAAGATTTTCCCATCTGCAAATACCTTTTCCATTTGCACTCTTTTAAATAGCTCACCATAAATCTGATCAGGAGTTTTAATTTGTGCATTTACAAACTCCACTATCAATAAACAAAGAAGAGTTACTGCACTTCTAAAAATATTTTTCATTACTTTTTCATCTTTAATTTATTTACAATATAGTTGCCTATTTGCTTTCCTTGCACAAGACCTTCTTCAACACCCGAACGATAGTGTATTCCTCCATATAATCTAGAAATCCCTGCCTCATTTGCTGCCGTAATAAAAGACTTAAATGTTCTGGATGGAATTCCGAATTCTAGTTCACTGGTATCGGTAAAAGAAAAGTGATCTCCATAAATCTTAGTTAAAGCCAAAGCACCTGCATAAGAAATAACAGAATGTGCGCTTGGATATTCTGGAAACGGTGGAGTTTGAAGTAGAGGATGCCAGTCGGGAGTTATATATTTATTAATTGCCGTTTCGGGTCGTATTACGCTACTTCTGTATTTTTCGTCCCATGCACAAACAAAAGCATCAAAAATGGCAATTGATGGAAATGTATAGCTATAAATAGTTTTCTGAAAATCAGCTTTTGAAATTTCAGAGGCAATGCCAGCAATATTTAGCCAATGCCCACCTGGACTAATTTTCTTTGTAGCGATAGATACATGACCAATCATTTGTATTGCATAGGGATTACAATCCCAGAAATTAGCAATATGGTTTTGCTCCTTCGTAAGATTTTTGCCCACATTCATTACTTCTAAGGCGTTTTTGTAAAATTCAGAGTTCTTATCTTTCATATTAAAAGCGGGCGGCCTCGCCAATAAAAATTGAGAACCAGAATCGATAGCTAAAGTTCGGATCTTACCCCAGGAAGGCTCTACGGCTTGGATATAGCCTGGAGGAGTAGGCACCCATCTACCTTCTTCATTATTTACGCTATATTTGGGAGCAGACCGTGTTTGTGCGTAGTTGTCTCCTTTTGACCAATCAATGATAGCTTTACCCACCTCATCTCCATAGCTTACCGAATTATTTAATAACTCATCAGGCATACCTTCTACTTTAGCTAGATTTTTAAGAGAATCCGTGTAAGGTTTAAAACTTCCTTCTGGAAAAGTTAATGATTCGGCCACTTTACAATAGGCAATAATGGCACTCAACCCGAGATTATATTTCTTTTTTTTATCAGGTAGTGGAATTTCTTTTAAATCATTAATCTGTCCATTTAACGAGATATACTGTGAATCTAAAGCTGCCACTACTTCATAAGCGGCTATATTTGAATAAGCATAATTTCTTGAAGCTACTGATGGAGAAAAAATATTATCTACCATAACATCACTCAATTTTTTTACTGTTTGCCTAAAAAGTTTCGGGTCTGAGAAGGTTTTCTCATACTTGGTATTTTTAGAACAGCTTAACAATAAAAAACTTATTGATAGAGCGACGAGTAAACCTCTTTTAAAGTTATTTAATTTCATCATTTTAATAATTTAATTAAAATATTGATTATGAGATTATTTTATTTGATAAGTTTTTCTTTCTCTTCCTATTCCAGTTATTGTTAACGATTTCCAATTGTCAGGTAGTTTTACAGGAAGTTGTATTATTCCTTTTTCCGTAATTTCTAATCCACCAAAGCCATTTAAAATTGCTTGTATCATACCTCCAGCTCCAGTAGCAAAATAAGGATTATTTCCATTAGCTGTTTCAGCAATCACACCAAATGGGGGAAGTTGATTGGGTTGGTAACCGTTTTTAAAAGCCTTTAAGGCTTTATTTGGCTCTCCCAGTCTAGCATGTAAAATAGCAAATATAGCATCTGTCATTGCTGGCCCCTTTCCTACTCTTGGTTGATAGTAATCAAGGTCTTTTTTGATGGAGTTGACATCATTAATCTCATGAAGAGGATAGGCTAGAAGGTTTACATCAGCTTGTTTAATACTTTCTCCAAGATAGGTTTCATGTTCCTTAGTTACTCCATCATCAAATTTAAGAATAGGAATATTGTTAGCTACATATTCCCAATCCGGCTCAGGTTTAATATTTAATATTTTAGCAGCCAAAGTAGCATATTTTAAGTTTGCTTTTGCAGCAGCATTAGTAAATGCATTATTATTCACATTCTCGGCCCATTCATCAGCAGCTACCACATTTTTAATGTCAAAATGCCCAATTCCATTACGTTCTACCCTGCTACTCCAAAAATCCGCCGTTTCTTTTAACAAAGGCCAACCCACCTCCTGTAACCATTGTTTATCTTGGGTAACGCAATAGTATTTCCAGGCGGCAATACCAATATCAGCGGTAATATGATGCTCAAACGGCCCACTTAAAGCCCAAACGGGTGTTTCTTCATTTCCAGACATTGCACTCTCCCATGGAAACATTGCGCCTTTATAACCATGGGCAAAAGCGTTATGCTTGGCTTCCTTTAAGCGTTCAAAACGATATTGAATCAGTGATTTGGCGATTTCCGGATGCAGCATCAATAAAGCTGGATACATCCATAATTCTGTATCCCAAAAAGCATGTCCGTTATAACCTAAACCACTTAAACCCATCGGGGATAGAGAATACGCTGTATTTTCTCTTGCAAATGAGTACAAATGATATAACATGCTATGAATATCTTGCTGTACTTGCGGATCGCCTACAATGTTGATGTCACTTTGCCATAGCTTATCCCATGCTTGGTTATGAAAATTAATTAACCTTTCATACCCTTCAAGTTTTGCAAAAATGGTAAGCCTTTCTGCTTCATTAAGAGGGTCATCATGATGTGCACTGGTAATGCTTGCTCCAACTATTGCAAAATGGTAGGTTTCTCCTGCTTTAATTTTTTTCTTGAATTTTGCAAGATGGAGGTTATTATCCCACATCTCATGTATTATCTTAGGCACTTTATCATCTTGTTCATCAAACATAAATGAGGTAGATGAGGCTAAAGTAAGTTTACCGGTTGGGCTTTTTGCCTGAGATGTTAATAGACTAATAAGTACATGCGGTCTATCAATTTCATTATAATAATTTTGAACATTTTTAAGCATATCTGGGGCTTCCATTACACTTGCAGCGGTAATATCGATATCCTTTTTGGCTTCCATTTTAACATCAACCATTCCGCAATAAGGTAACTGTTGTAGGGCATAATAAGTATAAGATATATTTACCTTATCCTTAAAATCAAAGTCGGTATTTAGATTAGCATGACGCATGTCTAAAACTTGCCGCATATTTTTTATTTGTTTAAAATGGTCAATCCTTTCTCCATCTATTTCTAGATACATATTCAAAAAGTTGAAACTTTTAAGAATATTACTTACCCTACCTCTCCCATATAAATCAAAAGCACCATTCAATACAATATCTTTGGTTTTAAAAGGCTCTGTAGATGACACAATGCCAATCATTCCGTTAGCTACGGTCTCCCCGTAGTAATTTTCGGGATTGATAGTAGTGGTTGCTATCTTCCAACTATCTGCTTTATTTTGTCCTAAAGCAAAAAAAGATGTAAAACATAATAAAATGGCAATACAAATTTGTTTAATTGATTTAAATTTAAGCATAGAATTTGTTAAGTTTTGGTTTCTCAAAATAAATTTGTTCTTTGTAAATATCATTTAAACTCTTTATCTCTCAATGAAAAAATTAGCTCTTTTTACTAGTTTGGTTTTAATTTTATTTTTACTTTTTATTTATTTTATAATTCCTTCACGGATAACAATTAGTAGGGTTATCCCTGTCAAATCAACAGATGTTGTTATTTATGATTATCTACTGACCAATAAAAATAGATTAAAATGGTGGCCAGAACATGAAAATATCAACAAAAGAGATTCAAGTCTATTTATTTATCATTCTAATAAATATATTTTTAAAAATGCTGGCTTTAACTCTGCAGAAGTCACCATACTAGATAGCGATTTTAAAGGCATCATAACCAGTAAATTTATCGACAAAAAAAACATTCAATTAGTTTTTGAACTTTACAGTCATTCTTCCTTAGAACCAACTCAAAGATTTAAAAATTATTTAGAGGCTAACATCCTGAAAAAGGAAGTCAACAGTATTTTAAATTCCTTTGTTACCTTTATTCAAGAATCAAAGAACGTTTACGGATTCGAGATCAAAAGAGGCACTGTTAAAGATACAATACTAATTACATCTACCTATTCATTTAATCATTACCCTGCACAAACAGAAATTTCGCCTCTAATTAAGCAACTAAAAACTTATGCCGAATCTAAAGGTGCAAGGCTTACTAATTACCCAATGCTTAATATTACTAAAATTGATAAAACTCAATATATCAGTACGATTGCTATCCCAATAGATAGTTTTATACCCTCAGACAGCACCTATAAAGTAAATAGAATGGTACCTGGAAATATTCTATTTACAGAAGTAAAAGGAGGAAGAGCTAATATTAACCACGCTTTTGAACAATTAAAAAAGTACATGATTGATTTTAAATTAATTTCTCCTGCTATGCCTTTTGAATCCATGATTACTAACCGTTCTCAAATCTCTGATTCTAGCCAATGGATTACCAAAATCTATTATCCCATCTTTTAATTTATGGAGCATCATCAGAAATTAATATTATCCTTCCTTCATTTGTTAAAGCTAAATATTTAATTTCTTTGCCTTCTTTTAATAAATAAAAATCATCTATTTCATTAAAATTGATTAACGAATTTACCCAATAAATGGGTGCTGCAATTTGATTACTTTTTTTATCATATGTTAATGTTGCCAATCCTAAAGCATCATATTTACCTTCATAAGGAATGGCACCCCAAAAATTACCGTTAACAATAAGCTGATTTGAAGCATTATTTAACATGGAGATAATAGGTGCTTGTTGATAAAGATAAGGTAAAGGTTCTATTTTGTTGGCATTCAAGAAATCACTGATAAACACGCTATTAAATGTATTTGCTATTAATTTATTTTTTTCATTCAATTTATCACCAAAAATCACATCAGTAGTTTTATCAGCCATTTCTCTATAACTCAGCCATTTCTTTTTCAAATAAGGCAATTCCGTTTCTAAATCGTTTTTGGGTCTGAATGGGTACGCTTTCCCTTTGAAATAATAAGATAAAATCAAATCGTTTCTTCCATCATCATCCAAATCTGAATTGTATAAACTTAGAGGTTGATTTTGTTTAACATTAAGTTTATTATTCTGCCCCCAATTTCCTGCTATTAAGTCTAACTTTCCGTCTCCATCAATATCTGAGACCGAAATTGATTGCCACCAACCTTTTAATTGTGCCAAGCTTGTAGAACTCCATTCTTTTAATCCATTGCTGCTGTTTAAAAATATTTTCAAAGGTTGCCATTCAGAGGCAATGAGTAAATCCTGCTTACCATCATCATTAACATCTTTTACATCAATGCTTTTAATAAAGGGGATAGTTTGCAATTCTTGAAACTGATCTTTGGAGGCTAAAACAAATTCATTTTTGCCTTTATTTAAAAATATGTACGAAGGTAAAGTTTGTGTATAATTTCTGAATGAAACTGCACCTGCCAAAAATATATCTGGTTTATTATCTCCATTGATATCAATAACTGCAATTTTTGAGCTTAAAGAATGTGTATTAGGCATGTTAATTCTCTCAAAATTTCCTTTTCCAAGGTTCATCCACACTTTAATGGGCTTTATGTCTTTGGATTCTGCAAAAGGATTTTCTGCACTTGTAACTATTAAGTCAAGTTTACCATCTTGATTAAGATCCACCAATTTTACATATCTATCTGCATCTTTAAGATGATTAAAAAATATTTTTCCTTTTGTAAAGGTTCCGTTCTTATTACCCATTAAAAAATATTTTTCTTGACCACTAATCCCACCAACATAAATATCGTCATATCCATCTTCGTTGATATCCCCAACAGCTATAGGAGGAGGCTGTGGCAAATAGGTATGCGGTAATAAGTAATTATAATTAAAATCTAGTGTTGGATAAATCTGGACCTTTGCAATTTGTTGTGCCTTTACTTTCTTGTATTTAAACTGTGCTACTGGTTTGATAAAATTTGAGATTAGTTGCCTTGTATTTTCTACCGGTTTTTGAACATTATTTGCATCATATTTTATCAATTCACGTTTATTAATATTAAACTGATTGATGATTTGATACGAGTTATCAGGCCAGATTATTAGCATCTCTTTGGGTTCTTCTTGCACATTAAAGGCGAAAGTTAAGGAGGTGTTCTGGGTACTCTCAAAAGCTGTACTAGTTTGTATTTCCTGATGATCAACCGTTTTGTTGGATTTTAAAAACACCTTAGTACCAATACCGTCAATATTAGGGATTTTATACTTTACGTTAATAGATAGGTGTTTTAGTTTTTTTAAATGGTCTTGCTCTATGCTATTGTTTTTATAAATAAATGCCGCTTTATTGATGTTATTGGTTACAATTTCCTTATCTCCGTCATTATCCAAATCAACCATAATTGCTCCATGAGAAGAAGAAACATCTTGCATATCATTTGAAGAAGATATATCCGTAAATTTCAATAAGCTATCTCCTTGAAATAAATAATTATGAACTTTACCATCAGGCATCATCTCTATTTTATTTCGATCAAATTTTTTACTTGAGCTAAAATTTTTGAAGACATTATGATCACCCAAGTATTTTAGATAATCCAAATCATTAAGACGTTTTTTTATGCCATTAGAAAAGAAAATATCTTTCCTGCCATCTAAATCAAAATCTTCTACTAAGGGAGACCAAGTCCAGTCTGTTGCTGAAATACCAGCATAAAAACCAATATCAACAAATTTATCGCCGTTACCTACATTTAATTGCAAACAGTTTTTTGAATATTGATAATAGTATCCACTATTAATTTCTTGGTTATAAATATCTAAGGATTCATCATTCATGGTAGATTTTAATGCATGCATATCTTCTGGTAACATATCGGCAGAAATAACATCAACCATACCGTCTTTATTAATATCATTCAATGTATTTCCCATTGAAAATAAACTTGTGTGCCCAAATGACTTTTTCAAACTCTCTTTAAAAGTTCCATTATGCTGATTGATATAATAATAATCTTGCTCAAAAAAATCATTACTGATGTAAATATCGTCCCAACCATCGTTGTTTAAATCTGCAATGCTCATTCCAAGTCCATAACCAATTGGGGCTGCATAAATTCCTGATTGTTTGTTTACTTCTGTAAATTTATTTTCGTCATTTCTGAACAAGTGTTCTCCAGCAATTTCATTGTACTTGTACCTTAAAGTAGAGTCTCCGTAGGTATTGTTACTATGTACTGAGTGAGCTAAAATTAAAAGGTCTAAGTCGCCGTCTTTATCATAATCAAAAAAAGATGCCTGAGTAGATAAACCGGCAAAATCAATATCCCATTTCTTAGCACACTCAGTAAAAGTTAAGTTTCTATTATTTAAAAACAGCAAGTTACTTCCTTTAAAACCCTTATAACCAGACACTACTGAAATATAGATATCTTTAAAACCATCGTTATTGATATCGATTATTGTAACTCCTGATCTCCATAAGTTTTGATAACCACCTAAGCCCGCCTTTTTAGTAATATCTTCAAAATTTAACCCTCCCTTATTGACATATAATTTGTTTTCTCCTTGATTTGAAACAAAAAATAAATCCTGTAAACCATCATTATTAAAGTCTGCGGATGCAACACCTGCCCCATTATAGAAGTATAGATAGTCTAAGATATTCAAACTATCTGTTTCTACTATTCTATTATTGAATAGTACATGAGTTTGGGTAGAATCCAGCTTTACAAAGACTTTGGGTTTTTCTTCATTATTTTTTGTTTGACAAGAAATAAGCAGCAAATTCATTATCAAAATAAACAATATGCTAATTTTCATTATATTTTTTAATTTCTTTTAAGGATTTACTTCGCTTCAGTTTGGGATAAGAAGGGCTTCAATGAACTATTTTTAAAAAAATTAACTGCCAGAATATCAAATAGGTAATTGCATTTAATTGTAAAATGCAACAACATCAATCTATCAACAACTTCTTGATGAATAATCCTATGGGGATATTTCCTGAGTACCATTACTTTCTTAAAAAATCTTCTATTCAAATCATCTTTCATGATACCCATTGTAACTCCATCTAACTGCTTAAATCAAACTTTTGTTATTTATCTAAACTATAGCTCAATACGGTGTTATTATTTCTACCAAATAGGTATTGCTTTGTCCCGTTTTTACTTTTTAAGATCATGGAAGACCGGGTTTCACCTACTAGGTTTAAACCGCTAGCTAAATTAGTTATATACGTAAAATGATGATTTTTATAAGAAAAAAGCTGCCCATGATTAGCATCTAATCTTCCTACTTCTGGTTTAAAATTAAAAGAATTTCCAGCTAAAATAATACTTCTTATTCCTCTAATATGATCAAATAAAATGGTGTTAATACATGATAATTGTGCTTGATAAGGGAAAGGAGAAAAATCAAATTTACCATTCCCTTTATTGAAAAATACCCCAGAGGATAAGGTATTAATTTCGTGTACCTCAGCGTCTTTAACCATTTCATCGGTTAAGACATTATCAGAAGTTTTACCTGCATAATCTTGATATCTTAAAAAACGCTTTTTCAAAATTGGTAGTTGCATTACCAAATCAGATTTTAAATGAAATACGTAACTTTGGTGATTTGATTTATATAGTGTAGTAATAGATTCTTTAGTACCATTATTGTCAAAATCTTTAATATAAATTTTCATTGGCTCCTTTTCAGAGGCCTGAAACTTAGTGTTTAAACCTAGATTTCCTGCTAAAATATCTAGGTTTCCATCTCCATCTACATCGGCAACTGTTAAGCTACTCCACCAACCCTTATAATTAGAAAGGCTATGGTCTGCCGTAAATAACCCTTTATGATTTTTAAAAATCTGTATTCCCATCCAGTTTCCTGCAAGTATTAGGTCGTCATCACCATTATGGTCTAAATCAGCCCAAGCAGCAGCGGTAACCATTCCTATTTTATGATTTTTTCCAAAAACCTGATCAGAGATATCTTTAAAATTTCCTTTACCATCGTTACTAAAGACGTAAGAATCAGGAGAACTTCCATAATCTCCGGGTACACTTCTACCACCTATAAAAAGATCCAAATTCCCATCATGATCAATATCAGAACTAAATACGATAGATGCGTTAACATCTATGTTAATACTTCTACTTTTATTCCAAGTAAATTGACCTTTACCATTATTTTCATAAAAACGTGGATGCATTACCTTAGAACCTAGTTGTTCTTGATTGCCCCCAAAACAAACTATCAAATCTTCATCTCCATCATTGTCAAAATCGCCAAAAACAGCACCTGCAGTTTCTAAATAGGATTGTTTTTTAAAATCCTCAGGTATATATTTTAAAAACTTTCCGTTGGTTTGTTGAATGTAAATGGCTGCTGAGTAACCTTTTGAACTACTCATATAAAAATCCTCTAAACCATCATGATTGACATCGCCTTTTGCTAAATAAGGATTCTCACGAGATAGCATCTGAAGCATTAATCTTTCATTATCAAAATCTAAAAAATTATCCTCCTGATGTTGAGGAATTTCCTTAAACAAAAACTTAGTATCTTCTTTAAACAAAGGTTTTATTACTTTTTTTGAAAAATTATAAGTGTTTAGTGCATTTTTAATATCAAACGTGTAACTGCTATCTGTTTTTACATGCTTTAAAGTTTGATAGTTTTTATTGGGCCATATCACTAAAATGGAGTCTATACTTAAAGTTTCGCCCACACCAATTGTTAACACATTTGGACAGGTACTACTTTGAAAACCATGAACAGGTTGATGATAATAAATAGCTTTGGTATTTTTATTAAAAATTTTTATCGTACTCCCTATCCCAAATCTATTTAAAGAATCTCCGCTAAAATGAATTTTCAAATACTTATTTTTTGTGAGTTCGTTGGCATTATTTTTATAGAAAAAAACCGGCATATTAACATTGTTCACCACTAAATCGTTATCTCCATCATTATCCAAATCTCCGTAAGTAGCCCCATTGCTATAGGATAATTTATCAAGACCTAATTTCTGTGCTTCATTGGTAAATGTTAGATTTCTGTTGTTTATAAATGCATAATTAGGTAGTGGTGTTGAGGTCATTTTGTCTGTAAAATCTTTATAATCAAAGTTTTTTCCTTGAGCGACCTTCTCCATATTATCTTTATTGGATAAAAAATCTATGTAATCCTGATTGGTTAGGTCTTTATAAATTCCATTTGAGACAAAAATATCTTTCCAACCATCATTATCAAAATCCATGAAAAGAGCTCCCCAGCTCCAATCTGTGGCCGCTACACCGGCATAAAATGCAATTTCAGAGAAAGTATTATCCCCATTATTTAATTGCAAACAATT
Source organism: Sphingobacteriales bacterium (assembly GCA_014763615.1). Taxonomy (GTDB): domain Bacteria; phylum Bacteroidota; class Bacteroidia; order Sphingobacteriales; family Sphingobacteriaceae; genus Pseudopedobacter. The sequence goes on from JACXVB010000002.1 coordinate 33,595, forward strand.
TTGCATATATTGATTGTAATAACCATCATTCTGTTTCGCCCTATTCACATCATAGCTTTCAAAGGAAGTCATGGTTTTTAACCTTTTATCATCTTCGGGTAGCATTTCTGTGGTGAAAATATCATATTGGCCATCATTATTTATATCTCCCACATCAGAACCCATAGACGCCAGGCTTAGGTGCCCCATTTGGTTTTGGATATCTTCTTTAAAAGTTCCATTTTTTTGATTGATATAAAGATAATCTCGTTCAAAAAAATCATTTGAAACATAAATATCAGGATACCCATCTTGATTAATATCACAAACCGAAACACCTAAACCAAAACCGATGTCGCTAGAATAAATTAGAGCTTCTTGTGTTACATCAACAAAATGGCCATTATCGTTTCTGTATAGTCTATCTCCTCCCAACTCATTATTTATACCTCGCAAATTTTGAGTAAAGTCAAAACTATCAACAGGTCTAAACGAATTGTTAAGAATGTAGCAATCTAAATCTCCATCTAAGTCATAATCAAAAAAAATGGCATGCGTAGATAAACCTTCATCAGCCAAACCATAGGCCTTAGCCTCTTCTTTAAAAGTTCCATTCTTTTGATTGACAAAAAGTTCATTCTCCGTTTCACTACCATTAGCGTTTCCGCTATTACAAACATAAATATCTAGCCAACCATCATTGTTGATATCCACCATGGTCACTCCAGTGCTCCAGTATTTAGAGCCTCTTACGCCAGCTTTTTCTGTGATATTTTGAAATTTCCAGTTTCCTTTATTGATCAACAACTGATTATTACCTTGATTTGAGGTAAGAAACACATCATTCAATCCATCGTTATTTACATCTCCAATTCCGACACCACCTCCGTTGTAATAATTTCTAAAAGTAAATACATTAGTCCCCCTTTTGTCTTGCAATTGATTAATAAAATCAACTCCTAAAGAGGCGTTATCTTGTAAATAAAAAAGTGTTTGGGATTCCTTTTTACAAGAAGAAACTAAAATAATAAGAACAATCAAAGGAAAGATTTGATGTTTAAACATATTAAAAAGGCCGGAAATAAATGTAGCGAGACATCTCGCTACATTTAAAAATTTATAAACATAAATTAACTACCTATTTTACAAATTAATATCCAGAATTTTGAGTTAAGTTAGGGTTAGTATCAATTGCTCTTTGAGGAATAGGGAATAAAGTTTTTGTTGGAGCTGATTTTGTTGCTCTTTGGTCAACTGGATCGTTGAAAACTCCAAAGCGAATCATATCATTTCTTCTCCATCCTTCCCAATATAATTCACGTCCACGTTCTGCAAGTAAAGTACTTTCATCTAAAGCATTTAATGTAGATGCACCTCTTACTGATCTTAAATCATTCACCAATTCTAGTGCAGTTTTACCTTGAGGATCGTTTCCACCTCTTAAAATAGCCTCTGCCTTCATCAATAAAACATCTGCATATCTTAAGAAGATATAATCATTACCCGGTTGTCCAACCACCCCATCATTGGTTGCGTTCGGCTCTGGAAGATACTTAATTACTCTAATACCATCAGCTTCTTTAGCAAATAAAAGGTTAGCCTGTTCTGTAAAAATTAACGGATTACCACTCCTATCAGTCAATTTTTTTCCTGCAGGACCGTATTGTTGACCTACAAGAAACCCAGACTTTAAACCAATTTTATCTGTTAAACCTGGTCTATTTCCGCCCAAACGTTGATCGGTAGGTTCAAAAGAATGATAAAAATCCGCTAAAGTAGTGAAGCCATTCCAACCACTTGGAATTTGATTATAATGTGTGGTCATGAAATATCGGTTCTGTGCGTTACCTGGTGCATTACCTTCATCATTGGAGATAACAAATATTTCTTCTGTCGATGTAGTAGAGTTATTAGGTGCAAAATTATCAAAGTATGTTGGGGTTAAAAATTTACCAGACGTAGAAATAACTCTATTGCAATAGTCTATTACCTTATCCATATCTGCTTGAGCAAAAGTGTAAGGACCACCTAAAGTTGCTCCCTTATAAACAGCCTGATTTAAATATACTTTAGCTAAAAGTGCTTGTGCAGCAGTTTTATTGGCCTTACCGGGTGCGCCCAAAGGAAGTGTGCTTTCAGCAAACTCTAAATCTTTAATTAAGAAATCAGTAGCTTCAGAACGGGTCATCACCTTTGGATTAGTATCTGGAGAATCTGTTGGGTTTCTGAAAGGCTGTTGACCGAAAAGATCTACTACTTGAAACATGAAGAATGCTCTAAGAAAACTAGCTTGAGCTTTAATTTGATCATCAGTTGCTGATTCGATTACTTGAGTAGCTCTATAAACACCTGTATTTAATTGATCCCAAGTTGCATTGATTTGATTATGAAATGGATCCCAAGTATGCTGATGTAACTTTCTCCATGTTCCAAAATCACCCCAATCTGTTCCTCTAGTTGGCCCCATCATCTCATCGGTAGTATGCTCTTGTAAAGCGTATAAATTGGCTTGATCTGTAAATCCATTTAAAACGCTATATACGCCAGCTAAATCCGCCGCACTAGAAGTGGTATTGGTGTTTACAAATTTAGACCCTAGCACTGATTCGTCTAAATTTGTACAAGCAACTACATTTAGAATGAGTAAACCTGATAGTACTGTTAGAAATTTAAAATTTTTATTTTTCATTTTTTTGTTTTTTATGTTTTTAAAAAGATGCGTTTATTCCAAAAGTAAAAGTTCTCGCACTTGGGTATGAAGTGTAATCTATACCTCTTGATGGTATAGAATTTAATTGTTTATTGGTATTCACTTGTGGGTCTATACCGGAATATTTAGTGATTAACAATAAATTTTGTCCTGATAAGGAAAGTCTAAAATTTTTAAAGTTTTTAGATTTTGAAGTATCAAAAGTGTAACCTATTGAAGCATTGGATAATCTTACAAAATCCCCCTTTTCTAAGAAACGGGTAGATACTTCAGGTGCATTTAATGGGTTTTCCACACTTTCTGCGGTGGCAACGGTTACATTTCTACCATTTTTTAAACTGCCCTTGGTAAACAAAGCATTTGTAGTGTTATTGTAGATATAAAAACCTGTTGAAGCGTCAATAAAAAAACTAGCATTCCACTTTCCAAATGCAAAGCTGTTAGTTAAACCCGCATTAAAAGTAGGCAAGGCACTTCCAGATACACGAAAGGCAGCATCATTTGGATAAATAGCGTACCCATTATTATCATAGCCTGCAAATATTGGCAGGTTAAAAGAAAATAAAGGATAACCATCTCTAATTGTTTGTACATACGCTCCCGTTAACCCTTGTCCATTGATTGAACCAGTAATTACAGTACTACTTCCGAAATTTTTTATGGTATTTTTTAGGAAAGTCATGTTATAAGCTACTTCCCAACTAAATTTCTTAGCTTGTATAGGAAGAATATTTAATCCAATTTCTAAACCTTTATTGATTACATCACCTGGTAAATTTGTCCACCGATAACTATAAGCAGCAGGTTGGGCATAGTTTTGAAGGAAAATTAAATCTTTAGTATCCTTATTAAAGTAATCAACGGTACCGCTGATTCTTCCTCCGAAAATAGCAAAATCTAAACCTGCACCATACTGAGTAGTTGTTTCCCACTTAATATTTGGATTTGCAGCATTAATTTCAATCACAGAACCATCTAACTGTCTTTGAGAGACTGCTTGGGCAACACCTCCTGGAAATTCTTGGTTACCAGTTTGACCATAATTTAATCTAAGGCTTAAATCTGTGAAAACTTTCTTAGGAATAAAACTCTCATTCATCAGCTTCCATTTTCCAGCTAAAGCTGGAAAGTATGCGTATTTATTATTCTTCCCGAATTTAGAAGAACCATCTACACGAAGAGTGGCTGTAATTAAATACTTATCATTTACACTATAATTAAAACGAGTAAAATAAGATTGAAGTTCACTCTTTGTGCTATCACCAAAAACAGGAGTAGTGGTTGTAAAATCAGACATACTAGAAGGCATAGCTCCAGCTGTTTTAACATGAGAAGCGATTTTGTTATAACCGTAATTTTTAAAATTTTGATAAGAGTAACCTCCTAATATTGTTAATGGGTTATTAGCTAATTGGGCATCATAGGTTAATGTATGTTCAACCAAAGTAGAACTTAATTTGAGATTTTGTTCTACCCCTCTACCATTTCCACTAACTTGATCAACATTTACCCCTCTTATGTTTGTAGTACCTGTAAATTGGGGAAGATTAGGCCCTAAATAGGAATATCTTAAACTCTTAGAATTATCTAATCCTAAAGTAACTTTATACTTTAGATTTTTTGTAACCGACCAAGTGGCACTTAAATTACTTAATAATCTATTAATGTTATCAGAATCATCAATATAAGCTAACATAGCAGCAGGATTATTAAATGTTCCGCTAAAATCGAAGAAAGTTCCATCCGGATTAGTAATAGGAAATGTAGGATTAGCGGCTAAAGCAGCTCCTACCAAACTTCCCTGAAAGCCAGCGTTATCAGAAATAGGAGCATATTTGTTCTTAACATTAGAACCTGTTAAAGCTAAATCTACTTTTACTTTATCTTTTAAAAAGGTTTTTGAACCATTAATTCTGCCAGTTAATCTGCCTAAAGACGAGTTTTTAACTACACCAGCAACTTTATCATAGCCCAAAGAAACTCTATAATTTGATGTGTTATTAGAACCTCCGTAACCTAGATTATAATTTTGAGAAACTCCAGTTCTATAAATTTGACTTTGCCAGTCAGTGTCAGCACCTTTATTAACAGCAACAGGGTCTGCTCCTGCATTTAAAACACCTGCATAAAATTGAGTGGCATTTAACAAATCATATCTTTTCGAAGTTCCAGATAAACTAGTATTTGCATTAAAAGTAAACCCTTGCCCAGATCTTCCTTTTTTGGTAGTGATAATAATTACCCCATTAGCTCCTCTAGAACCATAAATAGCTGATGCAGAAGCATCTTTTAAAACACTAATATTTTCAATATCAGAAGGATTTAAAAATGCCAAAGGATTTCTTGCAGAAGAAGAACCTATTCCGTTATCAATACCTCCGGATGTACCTCCATTATCCAAAGGAACACCATCTACAACAAAAAGAGGATCGTTTCCACTTCTTATTGAACCAGTTCCTCTAATATTTATACTTATACCAGAACCAGGCTCACCACTGGCTGGGGTAATCTGAACACCCGCAAGCCTTCCTTGCAATAGTTGCTCAGGAGATGAAATAACACCTTTATTGAAGTCTTTGGTTCCTAAAGAAGCAATAGAACCAGTTGCGTCTTTTACTCTTTGAGTGCCGTAACCCACTACCACAACTTCATTAAGAGAAGTGTTATCCGATTCTAAAAAAATTTCGTAAAATTTTTTGGAATCAATTGGAACATTAATCGTTTTAAAACCGATGTAAGAAATTTCTAAAGAAGTAGCCGATTCTGGAACTTTTAACTGAAATTTTCCATCAAAATCAGTAACTGCTCCTGATGTTGTGTTTTTGACTTTAACGGAAACTCCGATGAGTGGTGACCCATCCTTTTTGTCTTTTACTTTTCCTTCAATTGTTTTTGTTTGCGCTGTAGCGAACTCTAATGAAATAAAAAGACATAACAAACTAAGCGATAGTAAACGTTTTAATTGCATAACTTTAATTTAAAATTGGTTTTTGGTTAATTAATTGGTCCTTAATAAAACTATTTGAAGTAAATAGCTTATTAAATATTGTCGTTTAATTATATGTGCTAAAAGTTTAAAAACTTCAATGAGATATTAATCTAATCGACTTAAACTTTTTTAACAATTGGTTAGATAAATGTAGTAAATTAATTTTTAAAAAAAAACTTGATTGAATCCAAGATTGAACTAAAAAGATAAAAAAAACCTTTTCGCAAACGTTTGTTGTTTAAAGAAATTACAATATTTTTACTATTATTCTTCTTCTAAATCAAAAAAACTATCGTTTAAATCATCAATATCTCTACGATCTTTCTTGGTTGGCCGTCCCGTTCCTCGATCTCTAGTTAAAACTGGAGCGTGAAACATAGATTTAAATTTGGCAGTTTCTTCTGGAGGAGTTAAATCTTCATAAGCCAAAACTGCTTTTTTAGCATCAACCCGTTGGCTTAATAATTCAATAACTTTAATGGTTTTCTTTTCTATAGATTTTGAGACTTGATAAACCTCCCCAATTTTCACCTCGTAACTAGGCTTAATATTAGTTCCATCCTTTTTTACTCTACCCGCTTTACAAGCCTCTGTGGCTAAAGATCTGGTTTTGAACAATCTGATAGACCACAAATATTTATCAATTCTTAACTTTTCTGCCATAAACGAATCAAAAATAACTCAAAATTCATGTTAAAAGGCAAAAAAACCTTTAATTTGCAGGAAAATTACAAATATGATAGCCGAATTAAAAAAAGCAGTTGAAGAGGCGTGGGATGATAGAAACCTACTCGATTTTAAAGAATATAGAGACAGTATTGAGCGCATAATTTATCGTTTAGATAGTGGCGAGTTACGCGTAGCAGAGCCTATTGGCAATGTTTGGCATGTAAACGATTGGATTAAAAAAGCGGTAATCATGTATTTTCCTATCCGCGAAATGGAAGAAATTAAAGCCGGTCCTTTTGTCTTTTATGATAAAATGAAGTTAAAAACCGACTTCAAAAAGCAAGGTGTTCGTGTTGTTCCTCACGGATTAGCTCGTTATGGCGCTTACTTGGCAAAAGGAGTCATCATGATGCCTTCTTATGTAAATATTGGTGCTTATGTAGATGAAGGCACTATGGTTGATACTTGGGCAACTGTAGGCTCTTGCGCCCAGATTGGCAAGAATGTTCACTTAAGTGGAGGTGTTGGAATTGGCGGCGTTTTAGAACCGGTGCAAGCTGCGCCAGTAATTATTGAGGATAACTGTTTTATTGGTTCGAGAGCCATTGTGGTAGAAGGCGTTAGAGTTGAATCTGAGGCTGTTTTAGGAGCCAACGTTGTATTAACTGCTTCCACTAAGATTATTGACGTAACCGGACCAGAACCTATTGAACACAAAATGGTGGTTCCTGCTCGTTCTGTTGTTATCCCAGGTTCATATACCAAGAAATTTCCTGCCGGAGAGTACCAAGTACCTTGTGCATTAATTATAGGAAAAAGAAAAGAATCCACTGATAAAAAGACTTCATTAAACAATGCTTTAAGAGAGCATAATGTTGCAGTTTAAATAAAGTTTAAAGTAGAAAGTTAGCTTAACCTTATCTTTCTACTTTTTACTTTTTACTTTCAAAAATGAGAATCGGATTCGAAGCAAAAAGAGCATTTAAAAATTACACGGGCTTAGGCAATTATAGTCGCTTTGTTATCCAAACTTTAGCTCAAAAATTCCCAAATTATCAGTATCATGTTTATACTACAGATTTGGTCAAAAATCCACGAACGTCTTTCCTTTTCAATTGCCCAAATATTATTCTTAGAACAGCCCCAGTAAAACTTTTTAAAGCTTATTGGCGAAGTAAAGGTGTTGTTAATGATTTGATAAAAGATAAAATTGAAGTTTATCATGGTTTAAGTCATGAAATTCCATCAGGATTAAAAAAAGCAGGTATCAAATCGGTAGTAACCATTCACGATTTAATATATCTCCGCTTTCCTTATTATTTCAAGGCTATCGATAGGAAAATTTACGATTTAAAATTCAAATCAGCTTGTGCTAATGCGGATAAAATCATCGCCATTAGCGAGCAAACCAAAAAAGACATCATTCATTTTTTTAATGTGGATGAAGATAAAATTGAGGTAGTTTATCAAGATTGTGATGGTATTTTTCATCTGACAGAACCTGCTGATAAATTGACGGAAATCAAAAATAAATACCAACTTCCGAAAAAATATATTTTAAGTGTTGGCACCATTGAAAGTAGAAAAAATCAGCTTTTAATTTTAAAAGCCTTGCTAAATTTACCAGAAAACATTCATGTAGTTTTGGTAGGTAAACATACCGATTACGCTCAGATATTAATTAACTTTATAGAACTGCATCAACTAGAAAATCGTGTTCATTTTCTTCAAAATGCAGATTTTAAAGATTTACCTGCTATTTATCAACAAGCAAAAGTTTTTGTTTATCCTTCAGTTTTTGAGGGTTTTGGAATTCCAATTTTAGAAGCTTTAAATTCTGGCGTACCGGTAATTGCGGTAGAAGGTTCTTGTTTAGAAGAAGCCGGTGGACCAAATAGTTTATATGTAGATAAAGATGATGCAGAATCTTTAGCCAAAAATCTATTGGAAATCTATCAAAACGAAGCATTGAGAGAAGAAATGGCTGCCAAAGGAAAAAAGTTTGCCCTCAATTTTAGAGCAGATAAAATTGCCTCTCAACTAATGAGAGTTTATCACAAAACTGTGAATCATGCTTAAAGAAGAAGTTAATAAAGCCCTTGAGGTGCTTAAAGCTGGTGGAATTATCCTTTACCCAACAGATACCGTTTGGGGTTTAGGTTGTGATGCCACTAATACCGAAGCAGTAGCTAAAATTTTTAAAATTAAAAATCGGGAAGACAGCAAAAGCCTCATTATTCTTTTAGATACAGAAAACAAATTGCAAAGCTATGTTTCTGAAGTACCGAACCTAGCTTATGATTTAATCGAATACAGCGAAAAACCTCTAACCATTATTTATTCTGGAGCTAAAAATTTAGCCCTAAATCTCATCAATCAAGATGGAAGTGTTGGCATTCGCATTCCAAAACACGAGTTCTGCCAACAGCTCATTCAGCGTTTTAGAAAACCTATTGTTTCTACATCTGCTAATTTAAGTGGAGAAGCTACCCCTACCAACTTCTCTGAAATTAGTCAGCAAATATTGGATGGTGTAGATTATATTGTTGATCTTGAACGAGACAGCTGGAGTAAAAAACAACCTTCTACCATCCTGAAACTAGAGCCAAATGGCAAATTTGTATTTATCAGAAAATAGCTAAAGACTATCCTTAATTAAACCTAACAAAAAGCCGGAGATCATTATATTTGCAGAAATTGCAAAATCAGCGATATAGTAATTAAATGCTGGCAAAACTGTAACATTGAAACAACACCTGCAACATCCCGTATTCGGAATTTTATCTCAACTAGCTTCGCAAATGAATGTGGATGCTTATGTAATTGGCGGTTTTGTGCGAGATATTTTCTTAAACCGCCCATCAAAAGATGTAGATATTGTGGTGATTGGAAATGGGCCTGAGTTTGCACAAGCTGCCGGAGAAGTCCTGAATACACCGGTTACCATTTTTAAAAGTTTTGGTACCGCCATGTTGCGCTATCAGGATTTAGAAATTGAATTTGTGGGTGCAAGAAGAGAATCTTACAGAAGTGATTCAAGGAAGCCTATTGTAGAGAATGGAACGCTAGAAGACGATCAAAAACGCCGTGATTTTACCATAAATGCGATGGCAATCCAACTTAATCAGGAACATTTTGGTGAGCTCCTTGATCCCTTTCAAGGATTAAAACATCTCAAAGAAAAACAAATGATCACGCCGCTAAATCCCGAAGAAACTTTTTCTGATGATCCGCTTCGGATGATGCGAGCCATTCGATTTGCCACTCAACTTAATTTTCAAATCGCTGAAAACGCACTTGAGGCTATCAAAAAAAATAAAGAAAGGATTCAGATTGTTTCTAAAGAGCGGATAACGGATGAATTAAATAAGATTATTCTAGCTCCAATTCCGTCAATCGGATTTAAACACCTATTTAATACGGGTTTATTAAAAGAGATTTTTCCGCACATGGTAGAGCTTTACGGTGTAGAAATCATCGATGGAAAAGGACACAAAGACAATTTTTATCACACCTTAGAAGTGTTGGATAATATTTGTAAAACTACCGACGATTTATGGTTACGCTGGGCAGCAATTTTACACGATATTGCCAAACCAGCTACCAAAAGATTTGAGAAAAATCACGGTTGGACTTTTCATGGACACGAAGATAAAGGTGCCAGAATGGTGCCCAAGATATTCGCTCAACTCAAACTTCCGCTAAATGAAAAGATGAAATTTGTACAGAAATTGGTGCTTTTACACTTACGTCCCATTGTTTTAGCTCAAGAAATTGTTACAGACTCGGCCGTAAGGCGATTATTATTTGAAGCTGGTGAAGATATTGATGCGCTGATGAAACTTTGCCATGCAGATGTAACTACCAAAAACGAGTACAAAATCAAGAAGTATCGCAGTAATTTTGAACTGGTAAAGCAAAAGTTGAAAGATGTGGAGGAAAGAGATAGAATTAGAAATTGGCAACCGCCATTAAGTGGCGAAGACATTATGAAAGCCTTCGACATTCCGGCAGGTAGAGAAGTAGGTATTATCAAAAATCAAATCAGAGAAGCTATTTTAGAAGGCGAAATCAAAAATAACCGTTCAGAAGCTATTGCGTTGATGAAAACTTTAGGAACTCAATTAGGTTTATCTGTGATAAATCAGATAAATTAAAAATAAATTCAAATAAAATTTAATTTTGCAACATGGCAATATATAGATTTAGGATAAGTTTTGAGGATTACGATGAGGTAATTAGAGAGATTGATATCAAATCCAATCAAACTTTTAAAGACCTTCATTTCTTTTTCTTACAAAATGTAGGCTATGATCCTGAAAAACCTTCTTCATTTTATGTGAGCAATGATCATTGGATCAAGAATGAAGAGCTGGCCTATCTTCCAAATCAAAGAAAAATAGATAATGGAGTTGCTTTGGTTGAGGATTCTAAACTTTTCAAGTTTATTGATGATCCACATCAAAAGTTTTATTATATCTATAATTTTGAAAAGCCTTTAGAGTTTCATGTAGAGTTGATCAAAATTCTGGATAACAACCCTAACTTAACTTTACCTAGCTTATTTAAATCTATTGGCGAAGCTCCAAAAATCGTGGTTCCTGTATTAGGTTCTGCTGATGAAATTACCGGTGATGAAGAAGATTTTATTGATGAAATGGATGACGACGAAGCTTTAATTGCCGATGATGAGGAATTGGATAGCTTAAATACGGACACAGAAGGCGAAGAGGAAGTAGAAGAGGAAGACGAATTTTCTGATGAATTCTCTGACAATGAAGGCTTTGATGATGAAGATTTAGAAAAAGAATAATTTAAATTGTCATGCACAATTTATTTCGGCATCTAAATTTACCGACTTCGAGATCCTGAAATAAATTCAGAATTGCCCAATTGATGCAAGAAAGACAAAAAACTTTGATAGTCATAGCAGGTCCTACCGCCATTGGCAAAACTGCTCTGGCAATTGAGATTGCCCAGCATTATCAAACTGAGATTATTTCAGCAGATTCTCGGCAGTTTTTTAAAGAAATGTCTATTGGTACTGCCAAACCCCATCCAATTGAATTAGCTGCGGCAAAACATCATTTTATCGGCTCCCACTCCATCCACGATGAAATAAATGTAGGCAATTTTGAAAAAGAAGCGCTTGAAAAAATAAATGAGCTTTTTAAAACTCATGATGTTTTAGTGATGGTAGGTGGCTCTGGCTTATACATCAACGCTGTTTTATATGGTTTTGATGAAATCCCAAAAGCTGATGAAAAATTAAGAGAGAAGCTTAACCAAAAACTAAAAACTGAAGGGATTATATCACTCCAAAATCAATTAGAAATTTTAGACCCAACATATTATCAAGAAGTGGATATTCATAATCCACAACGTGTAATCAGAGCTTTGGAGGTTTGTATTGCTACCGGAAAACCATTTTCATCTTTTAGAAAAACTACTCTCAAAAATAGGCCTTTCAATAGCATACTGATTGGTTTAGATATGGAGCGGGAGAAATTGTACGATAGAATTAACCAACGTGTTGACTTGATGATGCAACAAGGATTATTGGATGAGGTAAAATCGTTGGAGAAATATCAACATTTAAATGCTTTAAAAACCGTAGGCTATTCAGAAATCTTCAATTATTTAAATGGCGAGTGGACTTTGGAGCAAGCGATTGATAAAATCAAACAAAACACTCGAAATTTTGCTAAAAGACAACTGACTTGGTTTAGAAAGAATAAAGATATCATTTGGTTAAATCCTACCGACCCGACTGTTCTGCAAAAAATAGCTACTCAACTTCATGAGCTCTCCCAGAAAAGAAGTTAAAAAACAATACCAGAAAAGATATAGAACTAAAAATCTGTGTAGTTACAATAAGTTTCCCGGTTTCATTAATAGGATGAATATCGCCGTAACCAATTGTTGCACTGGTAACAAATGAAAAATAAATCGCGTCAACAGCATCTTTGAGAGGGATATTTAAATAATTACCTGCAATATAGATGACTGCAAAAGTCAAGCCCGACTCGAAGAAATTGAATACCAGCAAAAGTAAAGTTCGCATATTCGATACTTTCAAATGCTGGTACTCTAGAAATATCTTACTAAAAAGATAAAGATAGGTTTCAATTAATAAATAAATCCCGAGGTAATAGATGAATTGATGATGATACCAACTGTTCAATAAAACAAGTATTGGAAATACGGTTTTTAAAAATACGTAAAGCTCAACAATCAACTTTTTGGTGATGTAACTTTTTGATTTAAAAATTTCATCAATTAAAACACCAGGAAATAGGAATAATGAGCAGACAATAAACAGCCTGAAAATACGCAGCAAGCCATAATCATCTTGTTTATCGCCGTTCCAAACATCTTGTATTTTATGATAATGAAGCTGATAACCAGAATGCTCCTCTTTTGAAAAAGCCTGTTTTCCTCTGATGAACTTTCTGATATGATCTCTCATTTCCTAATCCACTAAAACTCTATTATGCTTGTGCAGTTGGTCCTCCAAAATTAAAAGGCATTCCGCCAGGTCCTCCACCATTATTTACTACAATATCTCCATTTGCTGTTTCAAACTTGGCAATATTATCTTCTAAAGCCGCTAATAGTCTTTTCGCATGATCTGGCGTTAAAACAATTCTACTTTTCACTTTTGCTTTAGGCGTACCAGGCATTACTCTGATAAAATCTAATACAAACTCGCTACTAGAGTGAGTGATGATAGCCAAGTTAGAGTAAATTCCTTCTGCTATTTCTTCTGATAACTCAATATTTAATTGATTTTCGTGTTGTTCTTCCATGATCCTAAATTAAAAAAGTCCTCCTGTAAAAGGAGGACTTTTGATGAAATTATTTAATAATAAAAGAAATTGATTTTTATGCTTCGATTTCTTCCTCTTCTTCCTTAGAAGCCATTAATTTATCATATTCTTCTTGAGAACCTACAATGATTCTTTCGTAATCACGTAAACCTGTACCTGAAGGAATTAAGTGTCCTACAATTACATTCTCTTTCAAACCTAATAAATTATCACGCTTACCTGCGATAGCTGCCTCATTCAATACTTTAGTGGTTTCTTGGAAAGAAGCCGCTGAAATGAATGATTTAGTACCTAATGAAGCTCTGGTAATACCTTGCAACATTGGGCTTGCCGTAGCTGCTCTTGCTTCTCTGGCAGTTACCAATTTCAAATCCTTACGTTTTAGTTGTGAGTTTTCATCACGTAATTTACGTACAGAAATGATTTGACCTGGTTTCATTGTATTAGAATCTCCTGGATCTTCCACTACCATTTTATCATAGATTTCGTCATTCTCGATAGAGAAATCGAATCTATCTACAGCTTCTTTTTCTAAGAAACGAGTATCTCCAGCATCTTCAATCATTACTTTTTGCATCATTTGGTGAACGATAGTTTCAAAATGCTTATCGTTAATTTTCACCCCTTGCAAACGGTAAACTTCTTGAATTCCGTTTACCAAGTATTCTTGAACTGCCGCAGGACCTTTGATAGAAAGAATATCTCCTGGAGAAATAGCTCCATCAGATAATGGCATACCTGCTTTCACAAAGTCGTTATCCTGAACTAAGATGTGTTTAGAAAGTGGAACTAAGTATTTTTTCACTTGTCCGTCTCTTGATTCTATAGTTACCTCACGGTTACCACGTTTCACCCCTCCTAGCGTTACTACACCATCAATTTCTGTTACAACAGCTGGGTTAGATGGATTTCTAGCTTCAAATAATTCAGTTACACGAGGTAAACCACCGGTGATATCTCTAGTTTTTCCAGATGTACGAGGGATTTTCACTAAGATTTCTCCCATTTTCACATCTTCACCTTCATCAACCACTACGTGAGCACCTACCGGGATATTGTATTCTCTGATAGAACCACCTTTTTTATCCACAATTTTAACAACTGGATTTTTGGTTTTATCACGAGTGTCAATAATTACTTTCTCTCTGTGGCCAGTTTGTTCGTCTGATTCTTCACGGAAAGTCACTCCTTCAATTACAGATTCAAACTCTACTTTACCTGAGAATTCAGAGATAATAACTGCGTTGTATGGATCCCATGAACAAATCTTATCTCCTTTAGTTACTTTATCTCCTTCTTTAACGAACAAGAATGAACCATAAGGGATATTATTGGTCATGATTATTCTTCCAGTATTGGCTTCAGTAATTTTGAATTCACCAGAACGACCTAATACTACTTCTACTTCTCCTTCTTCGGTGGTTTTAGTAACAGTTCTTAAGTTTTCAAACTCAATAATACCATCAAATTTTGCGTTGATTTGAGATTCAGCAGCAATGTTAGAAGCAGTACCTCCAACGTGAAACGTACGTAGAGTTAACTGTGTTCCTGGCTCACCGATTGACTGAGCAGCGATTACACCTACAGCCTCTCCTATTTGAACCCGTTTACCCGAAGCTAAGTTACGTCCGTAACACAATGCACAAACCCCTCTTGGAGCTTCACAAGTTAATACAGAACGAATTTCTATACCTTCAAGTGGAGATTCTTCAATAGTTTTTGCAATTTCTTCGGTGATGTCTTGATCAGCTTTAACTAATAATTCATTAGTAATTGGATGATAAACATCATGTAAAGAAGTACGACCTAAAATTCTATCATATAGTGGCTCTACAACATCCTCGTTATCTTTAAGGGCAGTAGTGTACATCCCTCTTAAAGTTCCACAATCATTGTATTTGATGACCATATCTTGCGCTACATCATGCAAACGACGAGTTAAGTAACCCGCATCGGCAGTTTTTAACGCTGTATCGGCCAAACCTTTACGAGCACCGTGAGTAGAAATAAAGTATTCTAGTACGGATAATCCTTCTTTAAAGTTAGAAAGAATTGGGTTCTCAATAATTTCACCACCTGAACCTGATTTTTGTGGTTTCGCCATCAATCCCCTCATGCCGCATAACTGACGAATTTGCTCTTTAGAACCACGAGCTCCAGAATCCAACATCATGTAAACAGAGTTGAAACCTTGGTTATCGTTGGTTAATTGAGTCATTACGTGAGTAGTCAATCTATTGTTGATACGAGTCCAGATATCAATGATTTGGTTGTATCGCTCGTTATTAGTTATGAATCCCATGTTATAGTTATTCATTACTTCCTCAACTTCAACTCTAGCTTGCTCTAATAAAGTGTGCTTTTCTGTTGGGATATTTAAATCTTTCAAGTTGAAAGATAAACCTCCTCTAAATGCAGATTGGAAACCTAAAGTTTTAATTTCATCTAAGAAATTCGCGGCTCCGGCCATACCTGTTACTTTCACTACCACACCAATGATGTCTCTTAGTGATTTCTTAGTTAAAAGCTCATTAATGTAACCTACTTCTTTTGGAACAACTTCATTGAATAATACTCTACCAACGGTCGTATCAATAATTTTTTCAACTAAAACTCCATCATTATCTTTAATCTTAGCTTTTACTTTTATGAAAGCATGAAGATCAATTTTCTTCTCATTGTAGGCAATGATTACCTCTTCAGAAGAATAGAAAGTTTGTCCCTCTCCTTTAACAATGTTTCCTTCTTCAGATTTACGACCTTTGGTCATGTAATATAGACCCAAAACCATATCCTGAGAGGGTACCGTTACCGGAGTTCCATTAGCCGGATTCAAAATGTTGTGAGAAGCGAGCATCAAAATTTGGGCTTCCAAAACCGCCGCATTACCTAGTGGTACGTGAACGGCCATCTGGTCACCGTCAAAATCCGCGTTAAAGGCTGTACACACTAATGGGTGTAGTTGGATCGCTTTACCTTCAACTAACTTAGGTTGGAAAGATTGGATACCTAAACGGTGTAATGTTGGGGCCCTGTTTAAAAGAACTGGGTGCCCTTTCAATACATTTTCTAAAATATCCCAAACTAAAGGATCTTTTCTATCTACAATTTTCTTAGCTGATTTTACGGTCTTAACAACACCTCTTTCAATCATCTTACGGATGATAAACGGTTTGAAAAGCTCTGCAGCCATATCTTTAGGCAAACCGCACTCGTGTAGTTTCAATGTTGGACCAACAACGATTACAGAACGTCCGGAGTAATCCACACGTTTACCCAATAAGTTTTGACGGAAACGACCTTGCTTTCCCTTTAAAATATCAGAAAGAGATTTTAAAGCTCTGTTA
This sequence comes from Sphingobacteriales bacterium, assembly GCA_014763615.1. Taxonomy (GTDB): domain Bacteria; phylum Bacteroidota; class Bacteroidia; order Sphingobacteriales; family Sphingobacteriaceae; genus Pseudopedobacter. The sequence goes on from JACXVB010000002.1 coordinate 50,119, forward strand.
CCTTCAGTTTTAACCGCATTCACTTTACGTGAGTTGTCAAATAATGAATCAACAGCTTCTTGCAACATACGCTTTTCGTTACGTAAGATGACTTCAGGAGCTTTGATTTCCATTAATCTTTTTAAACGATTGTTACGGATGATTACTCTTCTGTACAAATCATTTAAATCTGAAGTGGCAAAACGACCACCTTCTAAAGGAACTAATGGACGCAATTCTGGTGGAATAACTGGAACAATTTTCACAATCATCCACTCAGGATTATTATCGATTCTTGATTTAGCATCGCGGAAAGCTTCTACAACTTGTAAGCGTTTTAAAGCTTCATTTTTACGTTGCTGAGAAGTTTCATTTGCCGCTTGATGACGTAAATCATAAGATAATTGGTCTAAATCTAATCTTCTTAATAAATCTTCTAATGCTTCAGCACCCATTTTGGCGATGAATTTATTAGGATCTTTATCGTCTAAGTATTGATTTTCTTTAGGTAACTTATCTAAGATGTCTAAGTATTCTTCTTCTGTTAAGAAATCCATATAGTTGATTCCTTCATCGGCCATTAAGCCAGATTGAATCACTACATATCTTTCGTAATAAATAATTAAATCTAATCTTTTAGTAGGTAAACCTAATAGATAACCAATTTTGTTTGGTAATGATCTGAAATACCAAATGTGTGCTACAGGAACTACCAAATTAATGTGTCCCATACGCTCACGACGTACTTTTTTCTCAGTTACCTCAACACCACAACGGTCACAAACTATTCCTTTGTAACGGATTCTTTTGTATTTACCGCAATGACATTCGTAATCTTTAACCGGACCAAAAATTCTTTCGCAGAATAAACCATCACGTTCTGGCTTATAAGTTCTGTAATTAATGGTTTCTGGCTTTAATACTTCACCACTTGATCTTTCCAAAATTGCTTCTGGAGATGATAAGCTAATGGTAATCGAAGTAAAATTACTTTTTAATTTACTATCCTTTTTGTAAGACATATTCTTTCTTTAAAGTTGAAAGTTAAAGGTCAAAAGTTGAAAGTTAAAGTTTCAAAAACTCTAAACTCTCAACTTTAAACTTTGAACTTATTAGTCTAATGTAATATCTAATCCTAAACCTCTTAGTTCATGAACCAATACGTTGAATGATTCTGGAACGCCTGGAGTTGGTAAGTTTTCGCCTTTTACAATTGCTTCGTAAGTTTTTGCTCTTCCTACCACATCATCAGATTTAACGGTTAAGATTTCTTGTAAGATGTTAGATGCACCAAATGCTTCTAATGCCCAAACCTCCATCTCACCAAAACGCTGACCACCAAATTGTGCTTTACCACCCAATGGTTGTTGTGTAATTAATGAGTATGGTCCGATAGAACGAGCATGCATCTTATCATCCACCATGTGACCTAATTTCAGCATATAAATCACCCCAACAGTGGTTGGTTGATCAAAACGCTCTCCAGTTAATCCATTGTATAAGTAAGTTCTTCCTGATTCAGGAACACCCGCCTTTTTCACATATTCCTCAACTTCATCATGAGAAGCTCCGTCGAAGATTGGTGTAGCGAATTTCAATCCTAATTCTTTACCAGCCCAGCCTAAAACAGTTTCGTAAATCTGTCCTAAGTTCATACGAGAAGGTACACCTAGCGGGTTTAAAACAATATCTACTGGAGTTCCATCAGCTAAGAAAGGCATATCCTCATCTCTTACGATACGAGCTACAATACCTTTATTACCATGACGACCCGCCATTTTATCTCCAACTTTCAATTTACGTTTTTTAGCTACGTAAACCTTAGCCATTTGAACAATACCAGAAGGAAGCTCATCACCTACACTAATCGCAAATTTATCTCTTCGGTAAGCTCCTAACTCTTCATTTACTTTGATACCGTAGTTGTGCAATAAAGTTTTAATTAAATCATTCTTATCATCATCAGTAGTCCATTTTGTTGGGTTGATGTGATTATAATCTAATTCCATTAAAAGCTTTTGAGTGAATTTAACACCCTTAGCAATTAATAATTCTTTATACACATTGTAAACTCCCTGTGAAGTTTTACCATTTACGATAGTGAATAATTTATCCACTAAACTTTCTCTTAACTCTCTAACTGCTTTTTCATGTTTAGCATCCAACTTTTCAAGCATTGCTTTTTCTTCTGCTTTAGAAGTTTTCTTAGCTCTAGAGAATAATTTAGTATCAATTACAACCCCTTTAATGGATGGTGGAGTTTTCAAAGATGCATCTTTAACATCACCAGCTTTATCACCAAAGATTGCTCTTAGTAATTTCTCTTCCGGAGATGGGTCAGACTCTCCTTTAGGAGTAATCTTACCAATTAAAATGTCACCTTCACCAACTTCAGCACCCACTCTGATAATTCCGTTTTCATCCAAATCTTTGGTAGCTTCTTCAGAAACATTCGGAATATCGGGTGTTAATTCTTCCTCTCCACGTTTCGTGTCACGAACTTCTAGCTCGAACTCTTCAATGTGAAGTGAAGTAAATATATCTTGAGAAACAACTCTTTCAGAAATTACAATCGCATCCTCAAAGTTGTATCCTTGCCAAGGCATGAAAGCAACTTTTAAGTTAATACCTAATGCTAATTCTCCGTCTTGAGTTGCATAACCTTCACATAATACTTGTCCTTTTTCAACTTTCTGACCTTTTTTAACAATTGGTTTTAGGTTGATACAAGTGCTTTGGTTGGTTTTCTTAAACTTGATTAAATCGTAGCTTTTAGACTCGCCTTCAAATGAAACTAATCTATCATCATCATTTCTTTCATAACGAATGGTGATTTTATTAGCATCAACATACTCAACAACTCCGTTTCCTTCGGCGTTGATTAACGTTCTTGAATCACGAGCCACTCTTCCTTCCAATCCAGTTCCAACGATTGGTGCTTGCGGACGTAACAAAGGCACCGCTTGACGTTGCATATTAGATCCCATCAAGGCCCTGTTCGCATCATCATGCTCTAAGAAAGGAATCAAGGAAGCTGCAATTGAAGTAATCTGATTTGGAGCGATATCAATATAATCTAACTTTTCTGGCTCGATTACAGGGAAATCACCTTCGTATCTTGCTTTTACCTTATCATCAGCAAAGTTTCCTTTATCATCATATTGAGCATTTGCTTGCGCAATAGTCATTCCGTCTTCATCCTCAGCACTTAAATAAGTAACTGGTTCATCTGTAACCACTTTACCATCGTTAACTTTACGGTAAGGAGTCTCGATAAAACCTAAGTTATTGATTTTAGCGTGAACACAAAGCGAAGAAATCAAACCGATGTTTGGACCTTCTGGAGTTTCAATGGTACATAAACGACCATAGTGAGTATAGTGAACGTCACGTACCTCGAAACCAGCTCTTTCTCTTGATAAACCACCTGGACCTAATGCAGACAAACGACGTTTGTGCGTAATCTCGGCTAATGGATTGGTTTGATCCATGAATTGAGATAACTGATTAGTTCCAAAGAAAGAGTTAATTACTGATGACAATGTACGAGCATTAATCAAATCAGTTGGTGTAAATACCTCGTTGTCACGGATATTCATACGTTCACGTATAGTTCTAGCCATACGAGCTAAACCTACACCAAACTGAGCGTATAACTGCTCTCCAACGGTTCTTACTCTTCTGTTTGATAAGTGATCAATATCATCCACATCTTCTTTGGAGTTGATTAATTTGATCAAATATTTAACAATCGCAATGATGTCTAACTTAGTTAAAACCTTAGTCTCAACAGGAGTCTCTAATTTTAATTTACGATTGATTCTGTAACGACCAACATCACCTAAATCATAACGTTTATCGGAGAAAAATAAACGATCGATAATACCACGAGCAGTTTCTTCATCAGGTGGTTCTGCGTTACGTAATTGTCTATATATATGTTCTACTGCCTCTTTAGCAGAGTTAGAAGTGTCTTTTTGCAGAGTATTGTAAATGATAGTGTAATCTCCAGAGTTACCATCTTCCTTAGAAAGGATTAAGGTTTTAACTCCAGCATCCACAATCATATCAATTTGATCTTCTTCTAAAATGGTTTCTCTTTCAAGAATGATTTCATTTCTATCAATAGATACAACTTCACCAGTATCCTCATCCACAAAATCTTCTACCCATTTCTTCAAAACTCTAGCCGCTAATTTGCGACCAACGTATTTCTTTAAACCAGATTTACTAACTTTTACTTCATCAGCAAGATCAAATAATTCTAAAATATCTTTATCAGAATCATAACCTATTGCTCTTAATAGAGTAGTAACCGGAAATTTTTTCTTACGATCAATGTAAGCATACATCACGTTATTAACGTCTGTAGCGAACTCAATCCATGAACCTTTAAACGGAATTACACGAGCAGAGTATAACTTGCTTCCATTGGTATGACGGCTTACACCGAAAAACACACCGGGAGAGCGGTGTAATTGAGAAACAATTACACGTTCAGCACCATTGATGACGAAGGTTCCTTTTGGAGTCATGTAAGGAATGGTACCTAAGTAAACATCCTGTACAATAGTTTCAAAATCTTCGTGTTCTTCATCGTTACAAGAAAGTCTTAGTTTAGCTTTTAAAGGAACACTGTAAGTTAATCCACGCTCTATACATTCCTGAATATCATAACGAGGAGGATCAATAAAGTAGTCCAAAAATTCTAAAACGAAAATGTTTCTTGAATCGGAAATTGGGAAGTTTTCAGCAAAAACCTGAAATAAACCTTCTGTGTGACGGTTATCTGAGGTTGTTTCTAGCTGAAAGAATTCCTTGAACGATTGGATTTGTACATCCAGAAAATCAGGATAATCTAATACATGCTTGCTTTGAGCGAAGTTTATCCTTTGATTGCTTTTGTTTGCCAAGGGTCTTAAATTTTAGTTAAACCGAAAATTCGATTAATTACTGAATCTATATTCAGCTTGTCATAAGGTGATATACACCAAAAGCCGTAAACTCCAACCCGCTTTTCAGCGGATGGAGTTTATGGCTATTTTGTATTGAGGGTAATAAATTACTTAATCTCAACAACAGCTCCAGCTTCTTCAAGCTGTTTTTTTAGAGCTTCAGCTTCGTCTTTAGCTACACCAGTTTTTAATTCTTTTGGTGCACCATCCACTAAGTCTTTAGCTTCTTTTAAGCCAAGACCTGTAAGATCTTTAACAAGTTTAACAACTGCCAATTTCTGACCTCCAGCTTCTTTTAAGATGACATCAAAAGTTGATTTTTCTTCAGCAACTGGAGCATCTCCAGCTACAGCTGGACCAGCAACAGCTACCGCAGCAGCCGCTGGCTCAATACCATACTCGTCTTTTAAGATTTGAGCTAACTCGTTAACTTCTTTAACTGTTAAGTTTACTAATTGTTCAGCAAACGCTTTTAAATCCGCCATTATATTAAATTTTAAATTTTACTAATTAATAATTTCAATCCAAACTTCAGGTGTTTGGTTAACCTTCTCTTTCTTGTAAAGTTTTGACAATCCCTGCCAATTTGTTTCCGCCTGACGATAATGCTGAAATAACATTTTTCGCAGGAGACTGTAATAAACCGATGATATCTCCGATTAATTCTTCTCTTGATTTTAAGTTTACAAGAGTTTCTAATTGGTTATCTCCGATAAATACTGCCTGATCAATATACGCTGCTTTTAAAACCGGTTTATCACCTTCTTTTCTCAACTGCTTAATCAGTTTTGCCGGAGCATTACCTGTAGTTGAAAACATGACTGATGAAGAACCTTTAAGAACATCAAATAGAGGAGTAACATCACCATCTAATTGCTCTAAAGCTTTTTTGATTAAGGTGTTTTTTACTACCTGAATTCCAATTTTGTTCTCAAAACATTTGCGGCGAATATTATTGATTTTTGCAACCGTTAAATTAGAAGTATCTGTAATATAGAAATTACCGTACTCTTTCATTTGCTCAGTTAAAGCAGAAACAACTTCGTGTTTTTCTTCTCTTCTCATAATATTAAATTCCCGCTACTGTTTTAGTTTCAATTTCTATTCCAGGAGACATGGTTGAAGAGAGATGTACGCTCTTAAAATATGTCCCTTTTGCAGCTGATGGTTTCAATCTTGAAATAGTTTGGAGAACTTCCAAAGCATTTTCATAAATCTTATCAGATGGGAAAGATACTTTACCTACTGAGCAGTGTATGATACCTGTTTTATCCACTTTAAAGTCGATTTTACCACCCTTAACATCAGTTACTGCTTGTCCCACATTCATGGTTACAGTTCCTGATTTAGGATTTGGCATCAAATTACGAGGACCTAAAATACGACCTAATTTACCTACTTTAGCCATACAGCTAGGAGTAGTAATAATGATGTCGACATCTGTCCAGCCACCCTCAATCTTAGCTATATACTCGTCCAAACCCACAAAATCAGCACCTGCGGCTTTTGCTTCTTCTTCCTTATCAGGAGTTACTAAAGCTAAAACGCGTACTGTTTTACCGGTACCATGAGGTAAAGTTGCAATACCACGTACCATTTGATTCGCTTTACGCGGATCAACACCTAAACGCACATCAATATCAACTGATGAATCGAATTTGGTGGTTGTGATATCTTTTACCAAGGCGGCCGCATCCTTTAAGGAATAGGCTTTACCAGCTTCAAGTTTGGAAAGTGCCGTCTTTTGATTTTTTGTTAATCTTGCCACTGTCTTTTACTTATTTGTTAATTAATTATTCCAGGGTGCATCACCTGTAACGTTTATACCCATACTACGGGCGGTACCTGCAACCATCTTCATAGCTGATTCTACTGTAAAAGCATTTAAATCGCTCATTTTATCTTTTGCGATAGCCTCTACTTGTTCCCAAGATACCTTAGAAACTTTTTTACGGTTTGGCTCTGCTGACCCACTTTTAATATTGGCAACTTCCATTAATTGGATTGCAACCGGTGGATTTTTAATGATAAATTCGAAAGACTTATCTGCATAAACAGTGATTACAACAGGAAGTATTTTGCCTGGCTTATCTTGGGTACGAGCATTAAATTGCTTACAAAACTCCATAATGTTCACACCCTTTGCTCCTAATGCAGGACCAACTGGTGGAGATGGGTTTGCAGCTCCTCCCTTGATTTGTAATTTGATTAACGCACTGACTTCTTTTGCCATTTTCTATTTATTTATTTCTCAACGTTAATAATGTGGAAGCATTTGTAACATTTAAGATTTTTTTAGTATCAAGTAAGAAGTATCAAGTATAAAGACCTTTACAAATCTTGTTACTTCTTACTTGATACTCTATTTTATTCTTTTTCTACTTGCATGTAGTTAAGCTCTAGAGGAGTTCTACGTCCAAAAATCTTAACCATCACTTTTAATTTTTTCTTTTCTTCGTTAACTTCTTCAATTACTCCAGTAAAACCGTTAAAAGGACCATCCATCACTTTGATGTTCTCTCCAACATAATAAGGTACATTCATCATCTCTCCTTGCTCTGCCATCTCATCTACCTTACCTAAAATTCTATTTACTTCTGCCGGTCTCAACGGAACTGCATTACCACTTTTATCTCCTAAAAAGCCAATAACACTATTCACACTTTTAATGATTTGCTCCAATTCTGCATTTAAAGCAGTCTCTATCAAAACATAACCAGGGTAAAAGTTCCTTTCTTTAGCGATTTTCTTACCATCTTTCATTTGGTAGTATTTTTCCATCGGGATTAAAACCTGTGGAACCAAATGAGTGAGACCTAAACGGCTAATCTCTGCATCTATATATTGCTTAACTTTTTTCTCCTTACCACTAACCGCTCTCACTACGTACCATTTCAACTGATCACTCATGCTTTATAGATTATGCAAATGATTTATACATTAACTTTAATAGGTTACCAAATGATTCATCCATTGCCAGAATGATTAAAGCAATAATTAATGAAGCCACTAGCGTGATAACTGCACTATTTTGAAGTTCACTCCAAGTTGGCCATGTTACCTTTTGAGTTAACTCGATGTATGATTCTTTGATATATTCTGCAAAATTAGCCATTCTTATTTTCGCGTTAGCACGGGAACAAGGATTCGAACCCTGATCAAAGGTTTTGGAGACCTCTATTCTACCATTGAACTATTCCCGTTTGTTGATTTTATATCCAATAAAAACTAAAACTTTTATTAGATAAAAAGTACTTAGAGAGATTTCCCTCTAAGTACTTCTATATAATTACTTGAAAATTAATTATTTCAAGATTTCAGTTACCTGACCAGCACCTACTGTTCTACCACCTTCACGGATAGCGAAACGTAAACCTTTTTCCATTGCGATGGCATTGATTAACTTAACAGTAATGGTTACGTTATCACCTGGCATAACCATTTCAACACCTTCTGCTAATGAAATCTCTCCAGTTACGTCTGTAGTTCTGAAGTAGAATTGAGGACGGTATTTGTTAAAGAATGGGGTATGACGACCACCTTCTGCTTTTGATAATACGTAAACCTCTGCTTTGAAATCTGTGTGAGGAGTTACTGAACCTGGCTTACAAATAACCATACCACGACGGATATCAGTTTTTTCAATACCACGTAACAATAAACCTACGTTGTCACCAGCTTCACCTCTATCTAGGATTTTACGGAACATCTCAACTCCGGTTACGGTAGATTTTAAGTTTTCAGCACCCATACCTAAGATATCAACTTGGTCTCCAGAGTTGATTACTCCTCTTTCAATACGTCCTGTAGCAACAGTACCACGACCTGTAATTGAGAAAACGTCTTCAACTGGCATTAAAAAAGGAAGCTCTGTTAAACGTGGTGGAATTGGAATATAGCTATCAACAGCATCCATTAATTCCATAATTTTTCCAACCCATTTAGCATCTCCGTTCAATCCACCTAAAGCAGAACCTTGGATAACTGGAATATCATCACCAGGGAAATCGTAGAATGATAATAGTTCACGGATTTCCATTTCAACTAATTCTAATAATTCTGGATCATCAACCATATCCACTTTGTTCATGAATACAACTAATGCAGGAACACCTACTTGGCGAGCTAATAGAATGTGCTCACGAGTTTGAGGCATAGGACCATCAGTAGAAGCAACTACTAGAATAGCTCCATCCATTTGCGCAGCACCAGTTACCATGTTCTTCACATAATCCGCGTGACCTGGACAGTCAACGTGTGCATAGTGACGATTAGCGGTAGAGTATTCTACGTGAGCCGTGTTAATGGTGATACCTCTTTCTTTTTCTTCTGGAGCCGAGTCAATGGAATCAAATGAACGAGCTTCTGATAAACCTGCGTCTGCTAAAACTTTAGTGATAGCTGCAGTTAATGTAGTTTTACCGTGGTCAACGTGACCGATTGTACCGATGTTTAAGTGTGGTTTACTACGGTCAAATTTTTCTTTTGCCATGATTTTATACTTATTTGTAGGTTAATTTTTATTTTTTATTCTAACTAATACCCTTTTGAGCCAAAGATGGGACTTGAACCCACGACCTCTTCCTTACCAAGGAAGTGCTCTACCGCTGAGCTACTTCGGCTTTTAACAAGCAAAAGCATCCTATTAAATTTACAGGTCTGCCATTTCTTGTTTGATACCTAAGTTGAGCGGAAGACGAGGTTCGAACTCGCGACCTATAGCTTGGAAGGCTATCGCTCTACCAACTGAGCTACTTCCGCTTACTTATCATAAATGAAAACAAGTTTCATTTATTTCCAAATGGTGGGGGGAGAAGGATTCGAACCTTCGAAACCGAAGTAACGGATTTACAGTCCGTCCCATTTGACCGCTCTGGAATCCCCCCATCTTCTATTCTTAAATTTATATTGATTTAAAATATTAGATAAAATCTAAACTTAAAATCATTCATTTTTAAATAGAATGAGCCTCCTATCGGGATCGAACCAATGACCTACTGATTACAAGTCAGTTGCTCTACCAGCTGAGCTAAGGAGGCTTTTATTTTTATCATTTCAATTACCTCTCATTTATTCCTTTGAATCAATGACCTTACTGATTATCCCGATTAATCGAGACTCTACCAGCTGAGCTAAGGAGGCTTTTATTAATAATTTAAAGAACGCTTTTATTATTCCACTTTAGCTCATTTGCTTAAGGGACTGCAAAACTACGAAAATTAAGACTTGAACAAAATTTTTTTCAAAAAAAAATCGATGATTTTAAAACTCATCGATTTTTGAATTTTAATGGCTTAAAAGCCACTATTTTATGTTTTTAGTTCATTAATTGATTTACCAATTCTTTGTGGTTACTTTCATGTGACCTTATTTTGTCTTTATACTTTTTAATTTGCTTCCTTAAACACTCAATAGAAAGATCCGTTGCTTCCTCAAAGCTTTTACATTCCTCCTTCGCAAATAAAGTACTCCCGGGAATCATCAATTTAATCTCCACTTTTTTATTCGTTTCTTCTGTCACGTTATCCAACCTTAAATAAACTTCGCCGCTGATAATCTGATCATAAAATTGATCTAGCTTGTTTACCTTTTTTTGAATGAATGCTAATAGTTTCTGATCAGCATTAAAATGGATTGATTGAATTCCAATTTTCATTTTTCCTCCTTTTTTTAAGCTTTTGGATGAGCTTGTTTGTAAATTGATTTTAGCCTTTCGATTGAATTATGTGTATAAACTTGAGTTGCGGCTAAATTTGCATGACCCAGTAAATCTTTAATGGCATTGATATCAGCACCTTTGTTTAAAAGGCTGGTAGCAAAAGAGTGCCTCAGAACATGTGGACTCTTCTTCTCTTGAGTAGATATTTTAGAAAGATATTTTTGCACCAATCTGTAAATAAAATTTGGATACGCGGATGAACCTGAATTGGTAACGATAAAAAACTCTGAATTATTGGTAAAGGCTTGAATGTTTTTTTCCACATTGTATGTTAACATCAAATCTAAAAGCGTGTGATTAATAGGAATAATTCTCTCCTTGTTCCGCTTTCCTAAAACTTTTAAGGTTTTTTCTTGAGTATGTATATCGCTTTCTTTGATAGATAATAATTCGCTCAGACGGATACCTGTACCAAAAAGTAGTTCAATCACCAATTTATCTCTTAGCCCTGAAAATCCAGATTCAAAAACTTCATCACTATCTAATAATGAATTTAATTTTTCATCAGGAATAAAAGATGGAAGCTTTTTAGCTGCTTTTGGAGTTTGAACTTTTGAAACTGGATTTTCTTCAAGCAATTTTTCTTTCACCAAAAATTTATAGAAAGACCGAAGTGTAGAGATTTTACGATTGATAGAACGAGCATCAATATTCTCATCCATTAAACTCACAATCCATGATCTAATCGTATGATGATTTGCCGTTAATGCAGTTTGCTCTAAAGTATCTAGAAAAAGCTGATATTGAGAAAGGTCATTTTTATAAGCTATTAAGGTATGTTTTGAGTACCTCTTTTCGTATTGTAGATATTTTAAAAATTGCTCTAAAAACATAAAAACTATTTGCACATTCTCTAAAAGTGAATATACAAATAGTTTATATATAGAAAAGAAAATTAATCTATAAAAAGATTATCCTTCTTGATTCATGCCTTGTACGTAGATTGCATGTTTTACTTCCATTCTTCTAGCTACAGATTTTTTCTCATAAGCTTGACGACTACGAAGTTCTCTTAAAACACCAGTCTTTTCGAATTTCTTTTTGAAACGTTTTAACGCTCTGTCAATTGATTCGCCTTCTTTTACGTTGATAATAATCACTTGTTAAATACCACCTTTCTATCCCTTTTAAAATTCTGTTGGGGCAGCAAAGATAAATAAATTTAACAAAACATAAAAATGAATTTGATTTTGAGTGATTTAGCTTTGATCTAACACTTTTGATATAGCAATAGCCTCATCAATGATACTTTGTGGATATTGATTCATTGCTAAAATCTTAATCGCGTTTCTATTCTTTAGTTTCCCTTGTTTGAGTTGATAATCAAAAGCTACAGATTGATTGCTCACATCTTCGCTAAAATGATAGAGTTCATATTCATTAGCTAAAAGATCAGTTAGTTCAATATCATGTGTAGATGACAAATGATATATTTTTCCTGAGCGATCATTTTAAAACAAAAAAGCTGCATGAATTCACGCAGCTTTTTATTTCATTGATTGTTAAATTTTATTTCAAAATTTCTCTCGCGATTACAATTTTTTGGATTTCGCTGGTGCCTTCGCCGATGGTACACAACTTTGCATCTCTGTAAAATTTCTCTACCGGGAAATCCTTGGTATAACCATATCCACCAAAAATCTGAATGGCTTCTGTAGCAGCTCTAACACATACTTCTGATGCAAAATATTTAGCCATGGCAGATTCTTTGGTCATCTTCATACCTCTATTCTTTAAATCAGATGCTTGATAAATTAATAATTCTGCTGCTTCAATTTCTGTGGCTAAAACAGCCAATTTAAAAGAAATACCTTGAAAATTAGCGATTGGTTGGCCAAACTGGTGACGTTCTTTAGCATAAGCCAAAGCTGCCTCATAAGCTCCTTTGGCAATACCCAAAGACAATGCCGCGATAGAAATTCTACCTCCATCTAATATTTTCATCGCTTGTTTAAAGCCATCCCCTACTGAGCCTAATAAATTCTCTTTTGGCACACGAACATTATCAAAAATGAGTTCTGTAGTTTCTGATGCTCGCATTCCTAATTTATTCTCCTTTTTTCCGTGTGTAAACCCTGGTGTACCTTTTTCAATCACTAATGCAGATATACCTTTAGAATCGCCTTTTTCGCCTGTCCTCACCATTACTACCGCCACATTTCCAGATTTACCATGCGTAATCCAGTTTTTAGCACCATTTACTAGATAATGATCTCCATCCAAAACTGCTGTGGTATTCATCCCCATGGCGTCAGAACCCGTATTGGCTTCGGTTAGCCCCCACGCTCCAATCCATTCTGCAGTGGCTAATTTAGGCAGCCACTTGCGCTTTTGTTCTTCGTTACCAAAAGTTAAGATATGATTGGTACAAAGTGAGTTATGTGCGGCAACCGATAATCCAATTGCACCACAAACTTTAGCGATTTCTTCAATCACTTTTACATACTCGAAATATCCTAAGCCGGAACCGCCATATTCTTCAGGAACTAAAACTCCCATTAAACCCAACTCACCTAATTGCTTAAAAATTTCTATCGGAAAAATCTGGGCTTCATCCCATTCCATCAAATGAGGTTTGATGTTTTTTTGCGCAAAATCTTTAACCATTTGCGCAATCATCGTCTGATTTTCTGATTCGGTAAAATTATACCCTGCTGCTACTGTATCGTTCAAATTCATCATTTATTAATTGGTTTTTAGCAAAATACAGATTTCGCTAACAATAGTTTGTATCTAATTTGTTAGATAAAATTGAGCCAATTTGGTTTTTGGTTTAAATGATGAGTTTAAACTCAGGAATCGAAAAAATTAATAGCTTGCCAAAGAAATATTAATCTCAGAAAAATTTTTCAATCGCTCTTTGCCGTTTAAAAAATCTAGGCTAATCAGAAATGAAAATCCTGCTATTTCACCCTTCAATTTTTGGATTAACAAAGAGGAAGCCTCTACGGTACCGCCAGTAGCCAGCAAATCATCGTGAATCAACACTTTCTGTCCGGGTTTAAAGGCATCTTCATGTATCTCAATCACCGCAGAACCATACTCTAAATCATAACTCTGCTGAATGGTTTTATAAGGTAGTTTACCCGCTTTTCTGATAGGGATAAATGGCTTATTCAGCCTGTTTGCAATCATCAATCCAAACAAAAATCCTCTACTTTCTATCCCTGCAATCACATCAAAATCAATAGATTTCAGTTGTTCTACAAACGCCTCTACAATTTCAGTACATAGCTCTTGGTCTTTTAAAATTGGGGTAATATCTTTAAAAATGATACCTTCTTTAGGAAAGTCTTTAACATCTCTTACTGTTGATTTTATTTTTTGCTCTATCATTAAAACGAAATGTATGGTGTTATTTTTTGGATCAATTCTGCGTTTAAAATCGCAATTTTAGATAAATCTTCCGGACTTTTGTAATTACCATGTTGAATTCGATAATTAATAATGGCATTCATCTGCTTATAGCTGAGGTAAGGGAAGTTTCTAAACTCCTCGAAAGTGCAAGTATTCACATTAATTTGCTTTAACTTTCCTTGCGTGTTGATGGTTTGATTTTTAATTTGCTCGTATTTGGCAGAATCTAAGCCCCAAACCTCCATCAACTGTTCCTTTTTGTAGAAACCTCCCAAACGATTTCTATATTTTACGATTCTTGAGGCAAAGGCAGGCCCAATTCCTCTAATTTTAGTAAACTCGGCAGAATCCGCAGTGGCAATATCAACTTCAACCTTTATTGCCGCAGGTTTTGTGTATTCTTTATATTCTTGATAAGATTTTTGAGGTTCATACTCACTTTTATTTTCAGGAAGTTGGATGTACGGTTCTAATTTTTCATAAAGTTCTGGCTTAATTACATACATTTTCTTTACATCGGCTTTGGTTCTAAACTGACCTCCTTTGCTCTCGTAATTTTTTATTGACCTTGCTTGTTTTTCCGATAATCCCAACTTCATCCAATCTTCTATGGGTAAATGATTAGGATTAAAATTAAAAAGCGTGGCTTGATGATTTTCGTTTGTGATGCTTAAATCATTATTTGTATCTTCATACTTTTGATTGAAACTTTCTATTTCCTTAATCTTCGGGTTGATGGTTTCAATGGTAATTTTAGTGGGAGGAGTTATAAATTTTTCAAACACATAAGGAGCTAAATAAATGAGCAGCAAAATGATGAAGAAAACGATGATTCCTCTAAATTCTTTTCGAGTAATTTCAAGATGTTTTTTAAGCTTCTGATTCATAGTTAAATAGAGAATATAAATTTAAATTAAAACTTAATAAGTTGCAATACCAGAAAAAAGGTATTTTAACTTTAAACATTGATATTTGCACTGATGAAAATCATAACCTCTGAAGAATTTGCAAAAGCAACCAAATTAAACAAGCTAAGGATGCCTGGCTTGGCCTCATTGTTAATGGAAATTATGAAGATTAACGATGTGAATGAAACCTTCGAAAAGGCTGAACAATTTGAGGGTGTTGAATTTGTAGATGAAATATTGAGATTAGTTGGGGTAAAAGTTGAAGTAAATGAAAATGACTTTAAAAACATCCCTTTAGAAGGTGCATTTACGGCGATAGCAAATCATCCTTACGGTGGTATAGAAGGTTTAGTTCTCATTAAGATTCTTTGCGCCATCAGGCCTGATGCCAAAGTGATGGCAAATTTTATCCTTAAAAAAATCCCTAACCTCAGCGATTTCTTTGTGGCCGTAAATCCTTTTGAAAATGTAGAACACTCTAGTAGCATTAGTGGGATAAAAACCACTTTAAACTTATTGAATAATGGCACTCCAATTGGTATTTTTCCAGCAGGTGAAGTTTCAACTTATAAAATTGGACAACAGCAGATTACCGATAAATTATGGCATCCTGTGGTTGGCAAATTAATTACCAAATCAAAAGTTCCAGTTTTACCCATTTATTTCCATGGAAATAATGGTTTGCTTTTTAACCTTTTAGCTTTAATTCATCCTACCTTAAGAACTGCTAAATTACCTTCAGAATTATTCAACAAAAAAGGACATACCATTAAGGTTAGAATTGGAAAACCGATAGCTTATGAAGATATTCCAAATAAAGACAATGTAAATTCTATGTTGGCATTTTTAAGAGCTAAAACTTATGCTCTGGGTGCCGGACTAGAAAACGAAAAAAAAATATTTAATCCTCGAAACCTATTTAAAGTAAACCGAGAACCTGAGAATTTAATCCAAGCAATTTCTACAGATTTAATGGAAAAAGAGGTTGAAAATCTTAGAGAAAACTTTAAGGTTTGTACCGAGAAAAATTATGAGGTTTTTATAACACCAACTTCACACATTCCAAACATCATTAAAGAAATCGGACGTTTAAGAGAAGTAACTTTTAGAGAAGTTGGCGAGGGAACTAATAAATCTTTGGATTTAGATGGATACGATATTTATTATAATCATTTATTTATTTGGGATGTTGAGGCTAAAATGATTGTTGGTGCATACAGAATTGGGAAAGGCGATGAAATTTTTTACAGCTACGGGAAAAAAGGATTTTACACGGCAGAATTATTTAAGATTAAATCGCAGTTTAGCCCGGTTTTAAGAAGCAGTTTAGAACTTGGCCGCTCATGGATTAGGAAAGAATATCAACAAAGACCACTCCCTTTATTCCTATTATGGAAAGGTATCCTAAAATACCTAATAGATAACCCAAGATATCGTTATTTAATCGGACCTGTTTCTATCAGTAATGCTTTTAGCAAATTCTCCAAATCACTTATTGTAAACTTTATCTATCAAAATCATTTTGATCATGAAATGGCCCAAATGGTGAAGCCAAGAAAAAAGTTTAAAGTAGATTTTTCTAAAATTGACGCTAATTTACTTACCGCTTCTAGTAGCTCTTTAAAAAATCTGGACAGTTTAATTGCTGAGATTGAGACTTCACATATCAAAGTTCCTGTTTTATTAAGGCAATATATTTCGCTTAACGCAAAAATTATTTGCTTTAATATCGACCCAAAATTTTCTGATTGTTTAGACGGATTTTTAGTTCTCGATTTAGAAAATGTACCTGCTGACATGATTGAAAAACTGGGCAAAAATATTTAGTGAAGAAATATTACTTTTTTCTTGTAATAATCTAGATGATAGAGTTACTCATTATCAAAATGAAAGCAATGGAAAATCTAGAAACAAAAAATGAAACTAAGTCATACGATATCAATAGATTAGGATATGTAGGATTATTATCTGCCGGAATTATTTTCTTATTTTTAAGGGATTGGTCAACAGCAGCAATTATGTTAGGTATTGCTTTAGTATTTGATCCCTTTAATACAAAAATTACATTTATTAAAAGACCGCTTTGGCAAAGAGCTTTGCTCATCATTCACTTAGCTTTGGTTTTTGGAGTATTTGGTATAGAGATTTTTAGCTAGAATTTTATTTGAACGAAAGCACATTTATTCAGGAAATAAATAAATGCAAGGGAATGATTCTGAAATTAATCAGTCTCTATGCTGATTCTATTGAAGATCGTAATGATCTTTATCAGGAGATTTTATTTAATGCTTGGAAAAGTATCCAATCTTTTCAAGGAAAATCAAAATTCAGTACTTGGTTGTACCAAGTGGCACTCAACACTATTCTCACTTTCAATAGAAAAAGCAAAAAACCAATTAGTTATCACGATACAATGGAAGATTTGATTGTTTCTGTACCTCCACAAACTGATAAAAAAGAAGATATACAACGTTTGTATCAAGCTATAAGGCAGCTTTCAGAAACAGATAGAGTAATCATTACTTTACATTTGGAAGGTTATGATCATCCGGAAATAGCAGATATTTTAGGGATTACATCAAACTATATTGGGGTAAAACTCTACCGAATAAAAAATCAGTTACAAGCCTTGTTAAAACAGATTTAAGATGAATTTACAAGAAATTTGGAAGGCAACGGAAGCATCCTCTGAGCAGCTACCAGAAATAAAAAGTTTAGCTCAAATTCAATCTCATGGATTGAAAAATCCATTAAAAAAAGCAAAGAATATGCTGGGTAAAAATATCATTTTCAGCATCATCATTTGCCTCATATACATTCCCATTATTTTCATTTACCAATTTTGGCAAATTCAACTTTTTATAGGTATAACTTTGATATTTACAATTTGGGCAGGATGGACGGCTTTTGATTTATATAGAAGTATTAAACCTAATGTAAGTGCAGACAATCTATTAAATGAGTTAAAAAGAGTAGTGAGCACTTTAAATCAATGGATTAAAGTTCAAATTAAAGTTGCGCTATTAATCTACCCTATTAGTGCAACTGGAGGATATTTTTTGGGTGGAGTAATTGGTTCTGGAAAAAATGTTGAGGAATTTATGAGTAAACCTATTGCTTTATATGCCTTAATTATCAGTATTCTTGTTTTAACACCAACAGGTTATTTTCTCTCAAAATGGTTATTCCATAAATCTTTTGGAAAATCAATTGAACAAATGAATAAAATCATTGCAGAATTAACAGAAACTGAAAATAGCTAATCAGTTCATAACTGCATCGTTTTTTCTACACACACCTAATTTAACAAAACCTAGAAAATAATAAACGAAGATTGTTTAAAGGATTTTTACAACTGGCATAGGATTAAAACAGAAAAGGCTTCTGAAAATCAGAAGCCTTTTCAATAAAATTTAGGATTTTATTATTTTACAGCACCAGGAGTAGTATATGGTAATAATTGAGGATCGTAAGAAGCCCAACCTGCTGTCCAATCTGTGGTACCAAAAGCACCTACATAATTAACTTTTTCAAAGAAAGAGTCAGCAACTTTTGCATTTGTAAAAGCAGGAGTAGAAGTTGCTAAAATAGAACCTGATTTAGGTAAGAAATTTGGTTTACCCGGATTAGCAAATTCAGAAGGGTATTTTGCCGGATCAGTAAGTAAATCACTAGCATATAAAGTATTAATAAAGTTGTTTTCTAAAGCCATTTGAGCAGAAAAATCGGCTTTATTCTCTCCTTTAATTGCATTACTAGAATTTTTAATAAAACCAATGATGTTATTTTGAAACGCTAAATCGCCATCTAAATAATTCTTAGAAGTAGCTTTAGCAGTAGCAACTTTAGAATCGTCGATGTAAATTCCATCTACATAAGCTACGAAAACTGAGTTAAAAGTGCTTAAAGCAGAATTACGACGAATTTGTGCTGCGTGTTGATAATTTGCATTAAGATTAGAAGTTCCTTTACTCGCTGTTGTAGAAGCTAAAGGACCAACCATGGTTAAGTTTGAAAATATGGCTGATGTTTGTGGGGTTTTATCACTTCCACTACCGTCATTATCAGACTCAAAACCATTTGATCCAGAAACGTCGGCTATTGTTGGGAATCTTTGAGCTAATGCAAATTGAACTTTACCTGAGTATCCAAAGTCAGTATCAAAATCATCATCCAAGCCGCCAATAGCCATTAAGTGTTTACAATTCACAGTTCCACCAAACCATTCGTAAGAATCATCGCCAGAAAGGAAAACTTCTACATAATCAATAGTAGTTCCATCTCCAACACCCCCAAAAGTTAAACCATTAATTTCGTTATCAGGTGAAAGTGGAACTCCTGCAAACTCGATGCGAACATATTTCATTGTACCTGAATTATCATGAGGATCATTTCCTCCAAATAGCGCTTCAGCATTACCAGTACTGATACCTTCTATCGAATTATCTGTACCTTGATTTACGGGTGCTTTACCCAACAAAACAACCCCACCCCAATCTTGAGATTTTCTCTCACCAGCAGGACGAGCAGAAGTAAAAACGATTGGCTTATCAGCTGTACCCACTGCATTAATTTTTGCTCCTCTTGTAATTACCAGCGAGCCAGAACCTGCTGCCGTTTTACTTCCTTTAATGATGGTTCCAGGCTCAATTGTTAAAGTTGCGCCATTGGTGACATAAATAATTTTATTTAAAAAATAAATTTTATCAGCCGTCCAAGTGGTATTGCTTGTAATATCACCAGAAACAGTAACCTCGTTAGTTGGTGTTGGTGTTGGATTCGGATTTGTTGATGAATTTTTAGAGCAGCTAGCTATAACTATAGATAACGCTGTGAAAATAATAAGTGCTTGTTTTTTCATTTTGCTTTTTTTCAGTTTAATATTATTTGCTTTTTCTTTCTATTTTATATTAATGCAAAGTTGATTAAACCATGTTAACTGATTGTTAGCTCTTGTTTACCAAAAGATTACCCTTATGTTATCTTATTGTTTTTCTATACTGTTATTTAAAATTATAGCTAAATGATAATGAACAATTTACACCGGTTTTAAACTTTTTAAAAGTTCCTGCGGCATCCTTCAGTTGGTGGCTACTACTAGAGATAGGAACTACATAAAAATTACTATACTCATTTGAAATATTTCCTACGTTTAATTTGAATTCTCCTTTGGTTTTAAAAGCTTTCAAACCTAGCTGAGCGTCTAATGAACCTCTTGAGTTTTCATAGATATCCCCAATTTTACTACCACCAACACTATATAATCTAGTGCCTATTCTGTTATAAAGAATGTTAAAGTTTAATTTATTTTGTAAAAAACTCTCTTGTAATCCAACATTGATAATGTATGGAGATTGCCCAGTAAGTGGTCTTGTTCTAAGATAACTCCCCACTAGATTTTTCTCTTTAATTTCAGACTTACTAAATGAAAAATTAACATACAGTGTTGAATTTTTCAACCTACTGTTGTCAGAGATAAAATCTAAAGTTTTTCTGGCCTCTAGTTCTATTCCATATACACTTGCTTGGTCTGAATTAAAATAGGTTTTTGAAGGAGTGGAGTTAGCATCATAAACCTGAGATTCTATCGCATTTTTAAAATTCTTGTAAAAAACAGATACAGAGAATACCTGCCCTGCTTGTGGATATAATTCATATCGTAAATCAGCATTATCAATCAAAGATCTCTTAAGTGAACTATTTCCTTGAACGTTTAAAACTTCCTCATAGTCATAATAAGAAAATGGTGCTAACTCTCTAAACTCTGGTCTGGCTAAAGTTCTATAATAAGAAGCTCTAAAATTAGCTTTAGGGCTTAAACTATAAGTGAGGTTTACAGATGGCAAAACATCCAAATTATTCAACTGAGCTACTTTATTTGTGGAAGTTGAGGTAGTGAGCCCTAAATCAAATTTTTCTGCTCTTAGGCCATAAACAATTCTCCATTTATCACCCAAATGGCTATCAAGCATCCCGTATAAAGAATTAGTTAAGCTAAAAGCATTGTAACGATCGTTTCCATTAGGTAATTCATCTAATGTATATGCACCATTATCAATCAAATCTCTCCCAAAAAGTGTTTGCAAAGACCTCTGTCTTTCTAAATTTGCATTAGGATAACCCGTATCAAAGTTTAAACCGATAAATCTTACGTTGAAATCTCTATTTCTATAATTCGAGCTTAAGCCAAATTTTAGTTTGCTATCTAAAAACTTTATGGGTTTAGCATAGCTTACGCCAGCCCATAAAACATTCTCTGTAAGATGAGAGAATAATCTAGAGTTATCTAAACCTGTGTTGGTGTTATTTGCTAAATAAGGATCTGTTGGGCTATTTTGTTTGTAGTTTACTTTGCGTTGATCTGGTTGATCATTGAGAATGTTGCTAAAACTCAGGTTCCAATCCAATTTAGCACTTTTCTCGCCAACTTTATGTTCTCCTTCAACTGTAGATTTAAAAATAGACTTTTGAACTAAATCAAAAGCATAGAATCTATTATCGGAACTTGAAGATTGTGTATTACTTCCTGCTCTGGTAGTATAGGTGTCATCCAAAATTCTGTTGTAAATATTTTTAAAAGTGATTTTGCTCTTCTTATAGGTGTAGGCAAAATTAGCTAAAGCACCAATATTTGTATTAAATTTATATTGCTGATCAATAAAGTTATAAGCAAAGAATTGTCTTTTTATGTCTGGAGTTATGGTTTCAGAATTACTGTAGGTGAGCGCAAATGTACTTCCTAATTTGTTTTTTTCTTTACCTATTTCATCCACCCTACCAATGGTAAATTGATAGTTTTGATTTGGTAAACCGATTCTGTTCTGAACTAAATAAGCATTATTTAAAGAATTGATGGCATTGATGTTTTGTTGACTGGTTAACTGCCTTCCAATAATCGCATCAGAACTCGGGAAATTGTTAGGCAAAGCTCTTCCTTTATTTCCAAAAGTAAAATAATCGCCAATGTTTCTCTGTCCGAAATAGAAATCTTTAAAAGTACTTTGAGAATTATACCCATACCCTAAACTAAGAGAAAGGAAATTTTGATCAGGAACATCTTTAGTTATTATCTGAACTGTTCCTCCGGCAAAGTCAGCGGGTAAATCTGGTGTAGCCGTTTTACTGATGATTACGTTATCAATCAGGTTTGAAGGTACAATATCAAAAGAAAAGGCCTTACGGTTAGGTTCTGTACTTGGTAGCGGGGAACCATCTAATAAAGCACTATTATACCTATCTCCTAAACCTCTCACCACAACAAACTTGTTGTCTTGAATGGTTGTTCCGCTCACTCTTTTTAAAACTTCACTGGTATTTTTATCAGGAGATTTTTTGATTACTTCGGCAGAAATTCCATCAGAAATAACCGCAGAATTTTTTTGCTGAGCATACAATGCAGAGATATTTGCCTGGCGATAAGTTGCCGTAACCACAACTTCATTTAATTGTTGGCTAGTGGACGGCTCTAACACAACGTTAAGGTTAGTAACTTGTCCATCAGTTACTTCAATATCTGTAATTTCTTTGGTTTGATAACCAATGTACCTTAAGGTAACTTTATACTTCCCTGGCTTTAAATTACCGATAACATATTTACCGCTAATGTCTGTGGTAGCCCCAATGGTAGTTCCACTAATACCAACAGTACAACCTATTAAGGTTTCACCATTGCTTTTATCAGAAACAATTCCAGCTATTTTTCCGGTTTGAGCTATTGCGGATGAGGTAAGTAAAATTAGAACATAGCTGATTTTACTCATAAATGAGAATAACTTTTTTATCACTTTTGCTTTTTTTATTTGCAGCAAAAGTATTAGCCTAATGTTACGCCCTTGTTATTTAAAAATTAAGTAACTATCATTACAATGTTAACTAAACATTAACAACAGAAATTAGTATTTGATTTTCAATTTTTTAGCGATAAAGTGTAACAACCATAAAGGACCAATCAAGAGAAATTTCAAATCGTCTAAAAACGAAGGTTTTTTACCTTCAATTTTATGTCCTATAAATTGACCTATCCAAGCTAAAACAAATATTAACAAACTCACTTGCCACAATGCTGGTCCTCCCCCTTTTTCTAAATGCTCTAATTGTACTACAAAATAATAGCAGATTCCAAAAAAGAAAAGCATGAAATAAGACAATAAAGGCGATAACTTAAGGTAATAATAAATGGTTACGGCCATTACAATAGAAAACCAATTGATGTACATATTATATTTCCCTAAAAAGGCGATATGAGGAAATGGAATAGCAGACACCAATCCAATGATACTAAACACAATTAGCGGAACGCAAATCCAATGAATGGTTTTATTGATTGAATTTTGATGAGACTCCGCATATTTATCGAATAAAATATCAATTTGCCTTTTTTCTTCTGCTTTATTTTTAGTCATTTCTAATTAGGATTAAGGTTTATCTTTGCTCAAATTTAAAAATAAAAAAGCGATGAAAATTTCATCGCTTTTTATATAAAATAGAATTTCAAAAATTATTTAGCGTAAGCTACAGAACGAGTTTCTCTAATCACCGTAACTTTAATTTGACCTGGATAAGTCATCTCGGTTTGGATACGATTTGAAATATCAGCCGCTAAAATTTCTGATTGTGCATCCGAAATTTTTTCACTTTCTACAACCACTCGCAGCTCTCTTCCCGCTTGTATCGCAAAAGTTTTCTCTACTCCTGGGTAAGAAAGTGCTAAACTTTCTAACTCTTTTAATCGTCTGATGTAACTTTCTACCACTTCTCTTCTTGCACCCGGACGAGCTCCTGAGATAGCATCACAAGCCTGTATAATTGGAGAAATCATGGAGGTCATCTCTATTTCATCATGGTGAGCGCCAATGGCATTACAAATTTCTGGATGTTCCTTATATTTCTCCGCTAGTTGCATACCCAAAATTGCGTGGGGTAATTCTGGATTATCATCAGGCACTTTACCAATATCATGTAACAAACCTGCTCTCTTGGCCATCTTCGCATTTAAACCTAGTTCAGATGCCATAGTTGCGCAGAAATTAGCTACCTCGCGAGAGTGCTGCAATAAGTTTTGCCCATAAGAAGAACGATAACGCATACGCCCCACCATTCTAATTAATTCAGGATGCAAACCATGAATTCCTAAATCAATTACGGTACGTTCGCCAATCTCTACAATTTCTTCTTCAATTTGCTTTTGGGTTTTGGCAACAATTTCCTCAATTCTTGCAGGATGAATACGACCATCTGTTACCAAACGATGAAGTGCTAAACGGGCAATTTCTCTACGTACAGGATCAAATCCAGATAAAATAATGGCTTCTGGCGTATCATCAACAATAATTTCTATTCCAGTAGCCGCTTCTAAAGCTCTAATATTTCTACCTTCTCTACCGATGATTCTTCCTTTAATTTCATCATTTTCTATATTGAAAATGGAAACGGTATTTTCTATTGCAGATTCGGTAGCGGTACGTTGAATGGTTTGGATAACCACTTTTTTAGCTTCTTTAGCAGCGGTTAATCTTGATTCATCAACAATATCCTTAATTTGAGACATCGCAATAGTTCTGGCTTCTTCTTTCAGATTATCTACTAACTGAGCTTTTGCTTCATCAGCAGATAAACCTGCAATGGCTTCTAATTGGGCGATGTGCTGCTTTTTAATAGCATCCACTTCTTCTTGCTTCCGCTGAACTAGTTCAGTTTGTTTCTCAAAGTTTGCTTTTAGCTTTTCTAGCTCTTGCTCTTTTTTATTTTGATTTTCTAGCTTCTGATTCAGAGATTGCTCTTTTTGTTTAAAAGAGTTTTCTCTTTGTGCAATAAGATTGTTCTTTTGATTGATTTCTTGCTCATGATCAGCTTTCATTTGTAGAAACTTCTCTTTAGCTTCTAACAATTTATTCTTCTTTAAAATCTCAGCATTATTCTCCGCATCTCTTAAAATCTTCTTTGCTTTGTTTTGCGCTGCAATTTCCTGCTTCTTGATTAACTGTCGTAGTAAGTATCTTCCTGTCACTATACCTAATCCAAATGCTACTACCGCAATGATTAGATAAATAATTATTTCCATAAAATTTAATTAAATAAAATAAAAAAACCGCATTAAATTTTAGACTTCATGTATTGTAAACTTGCCGAACATGTTTAGGGTATAAGCCATAAACAGATGAACTGATGGTCAAATGAGTGATGCTTTTGCAACCCTTTTAATATCGAATTGTTAAGTTTTTTAATAGTGAAACCTAAAACCTAAAGCGGTTAGATTTTAAAAAGCTTTTATATAAAGAACAATTATTTTGCCGTGAAAAATTCGTTTAGCAAACTATCCAACTGGTAAACCTTCTCAGCTAGGTCTGTATCCTCATTACTTGCTTTTTTCTCAGCTTGTATAGAGGCCGAGGCGTAATGTAACACACACATAGAAAGTAGGTCCTGCTTATCTTTAACCGCATATTTGTCTTGCAACTCCTTAATACGGTCATTAATCAATTTGGCAGCCCTCCTCACAATTTCTTCTTCCTCCATGTTAATCTTTAAAGGATACACACGGTCGGCAATATTTATTTTTATCGAGATTTCTCCCATTTGAGCTTAGGTTCACATGTACTACTTACTTAACAGTACAATACACTTATCTATTTCCCGCACAAATTCGTTAATTTTTTGCTTGATGTCAAGTGTTTTTTCACTTGTACCTTCTAAACTTTTCGCCAACTTCAAAACTCTTAACTTTTCTTCCAGTTCTTTTCGTTTATTTTCGCTGGTTTCTAGTGCTACTTTTAAAGATTGATTTTCTAAATTTAATAGGTCATTATGCTCCTGTAAAGCTTTTGATAAATCAACCAGCTTCTGGGTGCGGTCCAACACCTGATCTAATTTCTTAGCAATTACAGACATTTTATTTTTAATAATTATTTTCTAAATTTTAATTGAAAATCATTTGGGTGTTTTAACACGCTGTCCCTGCCCGTTCCATTCAGGCGGGCGCTGTATCTTTTTTGCTTAGCCTTCCACTCCGCCCAGGCCGACAAAAAAGGATGCCACTTCCATCGTTAACCCTTAAACTTCTATTATAACCAAATCTAATTCTTTGATTTTTGAAAAAGCCTTATCAGCAGTGATCAAAGGAGTTTGGTAAACTAAACATGTTGATGCAATAATTGCGTCTGGTAATTTAATCGAATATTCTCTTTTTAATTGTATGGTTTGCTCCTTCAGTTTTAAATTCCATTCAATTTGAAAGCAATCATTTAAAAGGTCCCGAAGTTGCTTTTCTTCAAAAGCAGAAATACCTTTATACCCTAAAAGCTCAATTTCACTAATGAAAGAGATGCCAAAATTATAATCAAGAAAAGATTCAATAATATTATTTCCTTCGTGTATGTAAATTAGAAAATTTGTATCTGCTATAAAATCAATCTTCATTTTCTCTGGCAACCAATTGATACTCTAATCCATCGAAATGACGCTTAAGCTTTCCAAAATGTTTTTTCAAATTACCTGACTTAGAAGTTTTATTTAACTTTTCTTTCAGGATACTAGAAGTATTTTTTGAATTCGATTTATCAATTATAATTGTCATTGTTATAGATTTATAAATCTAATTTACAGAAAAATTATTTATCTAATCTCAGCTCCAACTTCTTTCCCGAAGTTAGCAATTAATTTCTTCATGATTCCATCAATCTGCTGGTCGGTTAAAGTTTTTTCTTCATCCTGCAAAATAAAACTTAAAGCATAAGATTTTTTATTTTCAGGAAGCTTATCTCCTTTGTAAACATCAAAAACATTTACCTCTTTCAACAAAGATTTTTCGGTTTTAATAGCAATGCGTTTTAAATCTTCAAACTTCACATTTTGATCAAGCAATAATGATAAATCTCTTCTAACTGCCGGGAATTTGGAAACTTCCTTATAACTGATTTTATTATTCTTTACCAACATTAAAATCATATCCCAATTCAAATCAGCATAAAAAACTTCTTTATTCACATCAGCAGCTTTTAAAGATTTTTGGGCAACAGCTCCAAATTCAACCAAGACCTTTGCTCCTCTTCTATACTGCACTCCGTAAGCAAATTCAGGGTTAGTCACTTCATCAGATTGTAAATTGGTGATATTCAATTTTTTCAAAATTCCATCCACAACAGCTTTTAAATGATAAAAACTAAGGTTTTTTCCAGCCTGATTCCACTGTTCAGTTTCTGCTTTTCCACTGATGCTAATGGCAAGATGATTTCTTTCCTCATACTTACCATTACTCAAATGATAGGTTTTACCAAATTCATACAACTTCACATCCGAATTTCTTCTGTTTTGATTATAAGCCACAGCTTCTAAGCCAGAATATAACATAGATTGACGCATGACATCTAAATCTGAACTCAGCGGATTTAAAATTTTAACCGCTTCCTCTAAAACTGAAGAATAAGCTGATTTGGTTAAAGAATTTGATAGAATCTCGAAATATCCATTAGCGGTTAATAGATCTGCAATAGTATGTTGCAATGCTTCTTTGTCTGGTTTAGGGGAAACATTTAATGAAGCATTTACTTTTTGAGGAATCTCGATGTTATCATAACCGTAAATTCTCAAAACCTCTTCAATCACATCCACTGGTCTGGTTACGTCCACTTTGTAGGTTGGCACTTTTAAAGCCAAACCCTCTTGAGTTTCAGTTACAACTTCAATTCCCAAAGCTTTAATGATAGAAGTTATTTCTTCAGCAGGAATGGCTTTACCAATTAATTTTTGAACATGGACAAAAGTTAACTCCACATCAAAAGCTGCAACCGGATTTGGGTAATGATCAAAAATTTCTGAAGTGATTTCTCCACCTGCCACTTCCTGGATTAATAAAGCAGCTCTTTTTAACGCATAAACGGTGATTTCAGGGTCGGTTCCACGCTCAAAACGGAATGAAGCATCCGTTTTTAAACCAAATCTTTTGGAAGTTTTTCTTACAGAAACTGGATTAAAATAAGCGCTTTCTAAAAAGATATTTTTGGTGCTTTCTTTCACTCCAGACTTAATCCCACCAAAAACACCAGCGATACACATGGATTCTTGGGTATTACAAATCATTAAATCGTCGGCTGATAAGGTTCTTTCTGCATCATCTAAAGTTTTAAACTTTGTTCCATCAGCACATTTCTTAACGATTACTTTTTTACCCACAATTTCATCCGCATCAAAAGCATGTAAAGGCTGACCCAAATCATGCAGCACATAATTGGTTACATCCACAATGTTATTAATCGGGCGTAAGCCGATAACAGCTAACTTTTCTTTTAACCATTGCGGCGAATCCTGAACAGTAATGCCTGAAATCGTTACTCCAGAATATCTTGGGGCAGCATCTTCATCTACAACCTCAACTTCAATAGCATTAGAGGTATTTGCAATTTTGAAATTTTCTACGGAAGGTTTTTTAATTTCTGATTTTAAAAATGCAGCTAAATCCCTAGCTACACCCAAATGTGAAGCTGCATCGGCTCGGTTTGGCGTTAAGCCAATCTCAAAAACAAAATCATCGGGTAAATTGAAATAATCTTTGGCTAAAGTCCCAACTACCGCATCATCTGGCAAAATCATAATTCCTGCATGACTTTCGCCTAAACCAATCTCGTCTTCGGCACAAATCATCCCCTCAGAAACTTCACCTCTAATTTTTGATTTATTGATTTTGAAAGGCTCTCCATGAGTGGGATGCACATCACAACCTACGGTTGCCACCACCACTTTCTGACCTGCGGCAACATTTGGGGCACCACAAACAATATCTAATAAATCCGGGCCGCCAACATCAATTTTGGTAACTTTTAATCTATCAGCGTTTGGGTGCTGAGCACATTCTTTTACGTAACCAATTACTAAACCTTCTAAACCACCAGGAATGGCCTGAACTTTTTCTAAACTCTCTACTTCTAAGCCAATGGCAGTAAGAATAGCCGAAATTTCATCAGGAGTTTGAGCTGTATCAATAAATTGCTTTAACCAATTGTAAGAAATCTTCATGAAAATGTTTTTGATTTAAAAAAGACGATGAAAATAAATTTTCATGCTTCATCTTTCTGAACGGCAAAAATAGGAAATTACAACTAACATTAAAGCATGCCTTCATCTGCAAAGCTGAAATATGACCTTTCGGCAAAAATCAGATGATCTACAATCTGCAAATCCAATAGTTTACCAGCTGAAACAAGTTTTTTGGTTAGAGCAACATCAGCTTCACTAGGTTTTAAATTTCCGGATGGATGATTATGTGCTAGAATAATATTGGCTGCATTTCCTTCCAAAGCTGCTTTAAATATGATTTTTGGATCAGCAATAGTACCGGATTGCCCGCCTTTAGAAATCAATATCTTTTGCAAAACCTTATTTGCTCGGTTAAGCAAAATCACCCAAAATTCTTCATGAAGTAAATCAGAAAAATAGGGAGATAATAAATGAAAAATATCTTTTGAGGAGGTGATCTTATCTAAAACAACCTGCTCAGTCTCCTTTCTTCTTCTACCCAACTCCAAAGCTGCGATAATAGAAATGGCTTTTGCATCTCCTATTCCTTTAAATTTACATAAATCTTGAACGGTGAATTTGGAAAGTGCGTTCAAATCATTTTGGCAAGCATTCAAAATTCTTTTACTTAAATCTACTGCTGATTCTGTAGTGGAGCCTGAACCAATTAAGATGGCTATTAATTCGGCATCTGATAAAACTCTTCTGCCTTGTGCAAGCAGCTTTTCCCTGGGTCTATCTTCTTCAGCCCAAGTTTTAATGGTGATTTTGTTTTCATAAGCATTCATAAATTGAATTTAAAAACAAAATCTTGAAAACAAAAAAAGCAGAACTCTTTTCAGAATTCTGCTTTCAAAAATATCTTAATCTCTTATAAAGAGTTAACGAACTTAGTCAATTTTGATTTGTTGTTAGCAGCTTTATTTTTATGAATGACGTTCTTTTTGGCTAAACGATCTAACATGGAAGTTACTTTTGGTAACAAAGCAACAGCCTCTTCTTTAGAAGCAGCACCACGTAATCTTTTGATAAAAGTTCTGGTAGTTTTTGCTTGATATCTGTTACGTAAGCGTTTTGCAGCGTTAGCTCTAATTCTTTTTAATGCTGATTTATGATTTGCCATTGTTAGCTTTTTATTCTTTTGTTAAATATTCCCTCAATCAGGGCTGCAAATATAGGCTGAATAAATTAAATAACAAATTCAAATTTAAAAAAAATTTACCCCTTATTTAGCCCAATTCTGAATCTTATAGCTTAATTTTATTTGATGAAGATAAAAAACTTATTGATTGGTCTCTTAATTCCCCTAGTTATCCTTATGAGTTCTTGGGGATTTTTCGGTCACCAAAGAATCAATAGATACGCTGTTTTCACCCTTCCAAGAGATCTTATTGGCTTTTATAAAAACAACATTAATTATATTACAGCACATGCCGTTGACCCTGATAAGCGCAGATACGCTGATTCTTTAGAGGCCAGACGTCATTATTTAGACGCCGACCATTACGGTAAAGATCCTTTTAAACTTATCCCCAGAAAATGGGATGAAGCCGTAAAAAAATTATCAGAAGATACTTTGAACGCTTACGGAATAGTGCCTTGGCAAATTCAAAGAAGCTATTATAAATTGGTGAATGCATTTAAAAATCGAGATTCTATCCTCATCATAAAATATTCTGAAGATTTGAGTCATTACATCGCAGATGCGCATGTGCCTTTACATACTTCAGAAAATTATAACGGACAAATGACCAATCAAGTTGGGATTCATGGCTTTTGGGAAAGTAGATTGCCAGAACTTTTTGCCCATGATTATGATTATTTTGTTGGAAAAGCACAGTATATAGAAAATCCTTTAAATAAGGCTTGGGATATTGTTGAACATACATTTTCTATGCTAGACTCTACTTTAACTATTGAAAAAAAACTGAGCCAAACATTTCCTGAAGATAGAAAATATACGTTTAACGAACGAAATGGAAAGGTAATAAGGGAGTATTCTATAGAATATTCTAAAGCTTATCATGTTGCTTTAAACGGAATGGTGGAACGACAAATGAGAAGTTCTATTATTGATGTAGGTAGCTTTTGGTATTCTGCTTGGGTGGATGCCGGACAGCCGGATATGCATCATTTAATCAAAAAAGATTTAACAGAACAAGAGAAAAAAGAATTGGCTAAAGAAGATCAGCTTTTTAAAAATGGAAAGCCTTTGGGAAGACCAGAAACTCAATAAATTAATTTCTGTAGAAAAGAAGTTGCAACGTGTTTTTCATCAATCTAAATTTTAAATAAATAGCCCTTGATACTTTCATAAAAATATGATCTGTCCTTTTCCATTCTCTCCTATTCATCGTACTCGGCTCGGCCGAGGTATTCATTTGCTCAAACATTACCTTAAAATTATTGATAAACAAACCCCTACCTTTATTTTTTACGAAAGACAAGCACATATCAAATTCTGTTACATCGCCACTCAAACCTTCTTTGTATTTACCGAATTTCTTTAAAAAGTTACTTCTTCTTAAATGAGGATGATCGCTATAGACATAAAATTTCAGATGATCAGCTTTTAGGATGGAGTTACTAAATTTCATTTCAGAAAATTGATTATCGTAAACTTCCAGATAAGGATATGCAAAATAAGCGTAAAATCTGATGATATCTATACTATCATCCATTTCCATAATCATTAAAGCTTTTGAAAAATTTTCGTTAAAACCTTCTTGTGGTACAAAATCTTCCTGAACATAGAGTACAAAAGGTGCGCTAACTTTCTCTTGTCCTTTATTAAGATTATTCCCAAGACCTTTATTTTGCTGAGTAGTTACCAAATTAAATTGATGACTTTTTTGCAACTTTAAAAGTTCTTCTAAATGTTCCGTTTTACTTCCATCATCAGACACTACGATGTTTCCAAAAGAAGTAGCTTGATTTTCGAATGCTTTTAGTAGGCGCTCTAAAGATGAACTTCGGTTGTAATGTGTAATTAGCAGTTCAACATTGGGGTAGTGATGGTTTTTCATAAAAGTAACAGATTCTGTTATAACTGAACTCAAATAAACAGGTAATTATAATTTTTACGGATTAAATTTTGTACCTCATTAACTGAATGCTGTTTTTAACTAATCTGAATTTTAGATATACAGCCCTTAACGCAAATATTAGGAAACTTTTTCTTTCTTTCCAAACTTGCCTATTTACCGTACTGGGTTCTTCTGCTGAATTAAATTGATCAAACATGGCTTTAAAATCGTTCATTAACAAGCCTTTGCCTTTTCTTTTTAAAAAGGATAAACACATATCAAACTCAGTGATATTTACATCAAAACCTTCTTTATAGTTACCAAATTTTTCAATAAAATTATTTCGCCTTAGATGCGGATGATCACTATACACATAAAACTTCAAATGATTAGGCTTAAATAAAGAAATATCAAACTTCATTTCATTCAAAATCCTATTATATTTCTTCGTGTAAGGATGTTTAAAATAAGCGTAAAAGCGAATAATATCAATAGATTTATCCTCTTCCATTACTTTTAAACAAGGCTGAAAGTTAGTGTTGAACCCTTCTAATGGCACAAAATCTTCTTGAACATACAAGGTAAAAGGACTAGTCACAGCTCTTTGCCCCTTATTAATATTATTCCCTAAACCAGAATTTTTGGGTGCTGTTATCAACTTAAAACCGTAAATATTTTGGAGTTCTTTTAGTTCATTTATGCACTTTTCTGTACTTCCATCATCAGAAACAATAATCTCTTTAAAGGAGGTGTTCATCGTTTTAAAAGTATCCAGTAATCTGTGTAGTGATTTACTTCTATTGTAGTGCGTAATCAATAGCGCAACCTGCTCATAATGGCAACTCTGAATCATATTTTAATCAAATCAGTTTTTAATGATACGAAATAATTCATAATTCTTTTAAATAAGACCTATAAAGGACGATCATCAATAAAAAAATTAAAGAAAATACGAGGGACAAAAGAGGCAATGTTATATTTGCAGCATCATGGCAAAAAATAACGAAGAAATTTTTAAAAATGTAATCTCGCATGCTAAAGAGTATGGTTTTATATTCCCAAGCAGTGAAATATATGATGGCTTAAGTGCAGTTTATGACTACGGGCAGCTAGGTGCTGAATTAAAAAATAACATTAAAACTTACTGGTGGAAAGCCATGGTGCAAATGCATGAAAATATTGTTGGGATTGATGCCGCTATTTTTATGCACCCTAAAGTTTGGAAAGCCAGCGGACACGTAGATGGTTTTAACGACCCCATGATTGATAATAAAGACTCTAAAAAAAGATATAGAGCAGATCAATTATTGGAAGATAAAATTGCCGAGTATCTAAAAGAACCGATAGAACTCTATCCAATCTTAGATGAGGCTTTTAAAAAGAACAAAGAAAATATTGAGTTGAGTAACACGAATGCTAATAGCATTTCGTATAGCAAAATAGTTAAGCATCTAATTCAGAAAGGGTCTCCATTTGAAAAATCTGTCCAAGACCAAGTTCCAGAAGAAGTTTATCAAAAATATTTGAAGGGTGTTTTGCTGCAGATGGACTTAGATATTGCTTTAAATAACGATGATTTACCTCGTTTAAAAGAATTAATTGAAGAATACAACATTGTTTGCCCGATTTCTAAAACTGCTAATTGGACAGATGTTCGTCAGTTTAATTTGATGTTTGCCACCCAATTTGGCGCCATGGCAGAAGGTTCTGAAGAAGTATACCTTCGTCCGGAAACAGCTCAAGGTATTTTTGTTAACTTCTTAAACGTACAAAAATCAGGAAGAATGAAAATTCCTTTCGGGATTGCACAAATTGGAAAAGCATTTAGAAACGAAGTGATTGCTCGTCAGTTTATCATGCGTATGCGTGAGTTTGAACAAATGGAAATGCAATTTTTTGTACGCCCTGGCACGGAGATGGAATGGTACAACAAATGGAAAGAAACCCGTTTGAAATGGCATTTAGCTTTAGGAACAGACCCTAAAAAATATCAATATCATGACCATGCAAAATTAGCTCATTATGCTAATGCTGCTGTTGATATTGAATATGAATTCCCTTTTGGATTTAAAGAGGTTGAAGGAATACATTCTCGTACCGATTTTGATTTAAAACAACATCAAGAATTTTCTGGCAAGAAAATGCAATATTTCGATCCAGAAGTTGACCCAGAAACTGGAAAGCCTTTCGGAAATTATATTCCTTATGTAATTGAAACATCCATTGGTTTAGATCGCTTTTTCTTAGTGACTTTAATTAATTCTTATCAGGAAGAAGATTTAAGTACTGATGATAAACAGGATTCTCGCTCAGTTTTAAAATTACATCCTGCCCTTTCTCCTTATAAAGCTGCGGTTTTACCATTAACTAAAAAAGATGGATTGCCAGAAAAAGCTCGAGAAATTATGGATGCTTTAAAGTTTGATTTCAATATGGCTTATGATGAGAAAGATTCTATTGGTAAACGTTATCGCAGGCAGGACGCTATTGGTACACCATTTTGTATCACAGTAGATTATGAAACTTTAGAAAATAATACAGTAACCATTCGTCATCGTGATAGTATGGAGCAAGAAAGAGTAGCGATTGCTGATTTACAAAAAATGATTGGAGACTTCGTGAGCTGGAAAAATTTATTGACTTAAGATTCAACTCCATATTTAAAAAAGTCTCGGCTATAGTTTATAAGCCGAGACTTTTTTATTCCGCACAAAACCAATGGTTAATATTTGTTCGTAAATGAATTTTAAATTGTCGTTTAAAATCAGTAAAATAGGCGTTTAAACATTCAGAGTTTTAACTCCAACTTAATCTTTTCATTTACTTGAGCATAATTATTTGTAATTCAATCTATTGTTATCTGCAATCACGGCTCAACATGTGGGTGATTAAATTTCAGGTAATTATCTTTTCGGTTTTATTCCTTTTTTTTGGGGAGATAGTGTTTGCTCAAAGTCAATCTAGCTTGGTAATTGATACAATCAGTATCAATAAAATTGACAATGAGTTTTATCAAGTATATCAAAATAATCCTTCAAAAGCTTATAAATTAAGCCAAAAACTATTACAAGTTTCAAAAAAAGTTAATTATCAAAAAGGTATTGCATTGGCTAAAAGTGAGCAAGCCTTATTGGCATTAGATAGCAATCAATTTGAAAAAGCAATAAAACTGTATCAAGAAGCCTACCCTATTTTTGTCAAGCTGAATGAACAAAAAAATGCAGCAAACACACTTTTCAATTTGGCTTATGCTAACAGCTATTTAGGCGAATACAAGAAATCTATTAATAACTACACTAAAGCTTTAAAAATCTATCAAATACAAAAAGATTCTGATTTACTCTCTAGCACTTATACCAATTTAGCTATTATTTATGATGAAGCTGGCGAGTATGAAAAAGCCATTGATTTTTATTTCAAAACTTATCAGATTGACAAAAAAAGAGGGAAGAAAAACCTACTTGGAACAGATTTAAATAATATCGGGCAGCTTTTCGAAACCTTAGAAATCCATGATAAAGCTGCTGATTACCTCAATAAAAGTATAGCAGCCTCTTTATCCGTAAAAGACTCGGCTGCTTTATGTTATGCTTATGAAAGCTTATCGATGGTTGAGCTCAATCAAAACCACACGGATAAAGCTTCAGACTTACTTCGTCTATCATTAGCGATGAGCAAAACTTTTCCTGATGATGATATCATCAGCCTATTATATGCAGATTTTTGCAAAATTTATCTTGCTAAAAACGAGATGGATAGTGCTAGAATGCACTTAAATAAATCACTGGAAATACTTCAGCAGAAAAATATCCCTTATAACATCAGCTATGCTCTGGTTTGTGAAGCGCAACTTCATAATTACACTAAAAACCCCACTAAAGCCATACAAGCTGCAATAAAAGGTATCCAACTTACGGATAAAATTGGAAGTTTACCTTTAAAAATCAATTTATTGGTTGAGCTAAAAAAAGCCTATGCTCAGCAACAAAACTATAAAGCCGCTTATGAAGCTCAAGAACAAGCTAATACACTAAGAAAACAGTTAAATACTGGCGAAATCATCAAAAAAATTACTGCTTTACTGCTTACTCAGGAATATGAGCAGAAAGAGTCTTTAGAAAAAGAGCGAAGAGCAAAAGCAGATTTGATAATCAAAAATAGAATAGAAAGAAAAAATTCTTTGATTACTATTTTTATCATCATTTGCGTTTTCACTATCCTTATTTCTGTGATACTTTATCTCAACCATAAAAAGCAGAAAAAAGTGAATAGATTATTGTGGATTAAAAACAAAGAAATTTCAAAAAACAGAAACGAAATTTCTTATCAAGCTGAGCAGTTAGCAGAGTTAAATGAAGTAAAAGATCGGCTTTTCACCATCATTTCTCATGATTTAAGAAAACCTATCCATCAGCTTACTTCTGTGATAGATTTATTAGAAACCAATCTGTTGGATAAAGAAGATATGGAAAACATGATGCCATCTATATCCAAAAGTGTAAAAGATACTTCCGAACTTTTAGATAGCCTTTTATTTTGGGCAAAAACCCAAATGAAGGGTTTTAAATTAAAGCTAAAAGAAGTCAACCTCAATTCTTTTATCCAGCAAAATTTAAGTGTATTAGAAAGCCAGATTCAAGAAAAAAAGATTGTCATCATCAACCATATACCTGAAGATTTTCAGATTCAAATAGACGAACTTTTAATGAAAATTATCATTAGAAACCTGCTATCTAATGCTATTAAATTTTCTTATAGCGAAGGAGAAATTAGCATCAACTTAGCAAAGCAAAACGGATTTATAGCACTGTCTATAAAGGATAATGGCGCAGGAATGAGTAAAGAGCAGTTAGATAATTTATTCACTCCAAAAGTTAAAAGCACAAAAGGGACAAAAAACGAAGTTGGCTCAGGCTTAGGCCTGATATTTTGCAAAGATTTGATTGAAAAAAGTGGCGGTAAAATTTGGGTAAAAAGCGAGCTCAATAAAGGAAGTGAATTCTTTTTCTCGATTCCTAAATATTAATCATCTAACCTCATTATCATTTTGTAAAGACGAATTTACGGTCTCAATTTATAAATTTGGTTTATATTGCATCTTTAATTCATTTTAACTCAATATGAAAAAATATTCTTTTTTACTCCTAGCGTTTGCACTTAGTTTTTCAGTTTCATTTAACACTTTAGCGCAGAATAACTCAAGATATTTCCACCTCATTATAGGCACTTATACTAAAACGCAGGATAAAGGATTATTTGTTTATAAATTCGATAGCCAAACTGGCGATTTAAGTTTTGAATCAGCAACCGAAGGCGTACAAAACCCTTCCTATCTCATCATCAGAGATGATGCTAAAAAGGTTTACGCTGTAAATGAAAGTGATACCGATAGAAAAGGAGCGGTTAGTGCTTTTAATTTCGATGCCAAAAGTGGTAAGCTGCAATTCATCAATAAAGAGGAAACTCATGGTGATGCACCATGTTACATAACGCTTTCTGCGGATAATCATTTTGTGTTTACAGCCAATTATACTGGTGGAAACATTAGTGTTTTACCAATAAAAAGCGATGGTGCTGTGGGCGAAGTTTCACAAATCATTCAACACAAGGGAAGTAGCATTAATCCTAATCGACAAAATGAACCTCACGTACATTCTGTGAATTTTAGTCCAGACGGAACAATTCTTTACAGTGCTGATTTAGGTACTGATAAAATTTATGGTTATCTGTATGATGCCAGCGAAAAGCAACCATTGAATTCTAACGAAAAGGCAGAAGTTGCTGTAACACCAGGCTTCGGTCCCCGCCATTTTGTATTCAATAAAAAAGGTGACAAAATGTATTTGGTTTCAGAAATGGCTGCTAATATTACCGTCTTCAACCATCAAAAAAATACTTTGAAACCCATTCAAATGATTAACTTAATGGGAAATGACTTTAAAGGAATAAACGGAGCTGCTGCGGTTCATTTCTCTCAGGATGGCAAATTTTTGTATGCCACCAACAGAGGAACCGCAAATAAGATAGTGGTTTTTAAAGTAGATGAAAAAACCGGCAAACTGACAAAAGTAGGCGAAACTAGTACTTTAGGCGAAATGCCAAGAGATTTCATTATCGACCCGACAGATCATTTCCTGTTGATTGCACATCAAAATTCCAATGATATTTTTGTTTTCAAAAGAGATCAAAAAACTGGACTATTGACTTCTATCAACAAAAAAATTGAATTAGGCAGTCCGGTTTGTTTAAAGATGACGGCAGTAGAAAACTAGCGGAACTTTCCTCTTTCATATTGTAAAGGCCATTTTACTTCGTGTTTGAGCTCATGAGCAGCTCTCAAACTGAAATAAGGATCTCTTAAAAACTCACGAGCCATAAAAATTAAATCGGCTTGGTTATTTTCTAAGATACTTTCTGCTTCGGCAGAAGTAGTGATTAAGCCTACCGCACCCGACATGATCTCAGCTTTAGCCTTTACGCCTTCCGCAAAATGAAGTTGATATAAAGGCTTAACCTCAATTTGTTGATATTCTACCAAACCGCCAGAAGAGCAATCAAATAAATCAACATCCATCGTTTTTAACACTTTAGCAAGCTCAACAGAATCTTCTAAATTCCAACCTCCATCAGCCCAATCGCTTGCTGAAATACGCACAAAAAGTGGATAATCTTTGGGCCAAACTTCTTTTATAGCCTCTGTAACTTCTAAGGTTAATCTGATTCTATTTTCAAAGCTTCCGCCATATTCATCATTTCTTTGGTTGGCCAAAGGCGATAAAAACTGATGCAGTAAATAACCATGAGCAGCATGAATCTCGATCACTTTAAACCCAGCAATTAAAGCTCTTTGGGTTGCCGTTCTAAAATCATCGATTACTTTTTCGAGTCCTTTTTTATTAAGTGCTAAAGGTAAAGTAGTGCCGTTTTTGTAAGATAATTCG
The DNA here is from genome assembly GCA_014763615.1 of Sphingobacteriales bacterium. GTDB lineage: Bacteria > Bacteroidota > Bacteroidia > Sphingobacteriales > Sphingobacteriaceae > Pseudopedobacter. The sequence goes on from JACXVB010000002.1 coordinate 89,011, forward strand.
CTAGGAGCAACGCGTTCCCACCCATGTTCTTCATTGGGCTCAATTAATTTACCTCCGTTCCAAGGTTGGGTATGACTCGCCTTTCTTCCGGCATGAGCCAACTGAATTCCAGCTATTGCATCTTGTTTTTCTATAAAAGTGGTAATTCTTTTTAAGCCTGCAATGTGCTCATCTTTCCAAATTCCTAAATCCCAAGGTGTAATTCTACCTTCTGGCGAAACTGCTGCAGCTTCTGTAAAAATTAAACCAGCACCACCTACTGCCCTACTTCCTAAATTCACTAAATGCCAATCGTCACTAAAACCATCTTCACTAGAGTACTGACACATTGGAGAAACCACTAATCTGTTTTTTAGCGTGATTGATTTTATCTTTAAAGGTTCAAAAAGTTTTGCCATGTTCTTAATTTTAGAGATGAACAGTTGTCAAGTTTTAAAGTTTGTCGGTGCAAAGTCTGAATCAAACAAAGACTTTAAAATGAACGGTTTTAAATTTATTATGGTTCATTGCTAAATCTAAGACTCATAAAAAGTAGCAGAATTTATATTCTATCTTATTCTACAATAGCACTGATGTTAAATAAAAGGTTAACCAATTTTAAGACTGATTATTAATCCTTAATTTTACTGGCACAAACTCATTTATGCGTTACAGCTTAGCACTCCTTTTTTTCTTTATTTTAACCAAATTTACTGCTGCACAAAATCAAAGTGATAGCACAAAAATTTTAACTGAAGTAACAGTTAAAGCTTATCTATCTAACCAAACACTGATGAGCTTACCCGCAAGTGCCTCAGTTATTCATCTCAAACAAATTGAGCAAAATAGCAATCAATCTTTATTACCTGTATTAAATACAGTTTCAGGTGTTAAAATGGAAGAAAGATCTCCGGGAAGCTATCGCGTTTCTATCCGTGGGAGTTTACTGAGGTCTCCTTTTGGTGTTCGAAATATCAAAATTTATTTAGATGATTATCCTCTCACAGATGCGAGTGGAAACACCTATTTTAATCTTTTAGACCCATCTTCGGTAAGCAGAATGGAAGTTTTAAAAGGGCCAGATGGGAGTTTATTTGGAGCCAATTCTGGCGGAGTAATTTTACTGAATACGCAATCTAATGAGGATAAAAATGCTATAAACATCGGTTCTGGTTCTTACGGTTTGTTCAAAGAAAACATTCAAATCAATCAAAATAACAAGAAATTACAGTATAATTTTCATCAAGGCATTCAAACTTCAGACGGTTATCGGGCAAATAGCCGATTGAAAAGATATTTCTTTCAGACACAGGAAAATTGGAACTATCATCCGAAAGGAACATTAAATTTCTCTAGCTTTTACAGCGATTTAGCTTATCAAACACCTGGTGGCTTAACAGCTGCACAAATGCAAAGCAATCCACAAGCCGCCCGTCCGGCTACTCCATTTGCCCCTGGAGCTATTGAACAGCAAGCTGGCATTTACAATAAAACATTTTTTGGGGGTTTAAGAAATGAATATCAATTGAGTTCACGTTGGAAACACATTGTTTCTATTTCTACCATTCAAACTGATTTAAAGAATCCGTTTATCACCAATTATGAGAAAAGGAAGGAACATTCTTTGGCTTTAAGGAGCTATTTTGAATACAAAAATAGCTCTTCACAAAAGCTGAAATTTCAATGGAACACAGGTTGGGAATATCAAAAAACAAAATCTGATATCATCAATTATGGAAATGATAAAGGCACACCAACTAATGTTCTTGCTGCTGACGGTATTGATAATCAAATGCAATTTTTCTTTACCCGTTTTGCGTTTCAAGATGGCACTCATTTTAAAGCAGAGGTATCCAACAGTTTAAATTTCGCGAATTATAGCTTTAGGAAATTAAGTGAATCTACCTCTAATTCAATACTTGGAAAAGTAAATTTAAAAGCACAGTTGATGCCCAGACTGGCATTATCCTACCTAATTCATTCCAATTTTGTAGTAAGAGCTATCGTGAGTAAAGGTTATTCTAGCCCTACTGCAGAAGAAATCAGAGCTTCTGATCAGAAAATAAATACCGATTTACAAGCAGAATACGGATGGAATTATGAATTAGGTTTGAGAATAAGAACTCCATTTGAAAACGTATATCTGGATGCTTCGGCTTTTGATTACCATCTAAAAAATGCCATCGTAAGGCGTACGAATGCTAACGATCAAGATTATTATTTAAATGCTGGTGGAACACAACAACGAGGTTTGGAACTGGCTTTAAACACTCGTTTATTAAATCAAAGCGTAGATCTCATTAAAAATATCTATTGGAATTCTTCTTTTACTTTTTATGATTTTAAATTCAGTAATTACCAAGTTGCCGGGAATAATTATTCTGGAAATCGTTTAACCGGAGTGCCTAAAACCAATATCAACTCCAACCTCAACATTGATTTTGAAAAGCAGTGGAACCTATTTGTCAATTATCAATTTAATGGCAAAACCACCTTAAACGATGCTGCTTCAGTTTATGCAAATAGTTATCATCTGTTAACCCTCAAAATTTCAAAACAATTCCCGATAGGAAAATCAAAATTGGACCTCAATTTTGGTGTTGATAATTTACTAAATCAGGATTACAGTTTAGGAAATGATTTAAATGCTTTTGGAAATCGATATTTTAATCCGGCAGCTAAAAGAAATTATTTTGGAGGATTAGGTTTTTCAATCTAATCCTCAACCTCTCTGGTGTCTAAAAAATGATGAACTGGTTTAAAATGTAAATCAAATGCTTCTGCAACCTGACGGTAAACCACTTCGCCATTAATAATATTTAAACCTTTCAATAACTCATAATTATCTAAACAAGCTTTTTTCCAGCCTTTTTCTGCCAATTCAATGATATAAGGAAAAGTTGCATTTGTAAGCGCAATGGTAGAGGTATAAGGAACTGCACCAGGCATATTGGTCACGCAATAATGTAAAATACCATCTACAATATAGGTTGGGTTTTCATGTGTAGTAGGTTTACAAGTTTCAATGCAGCCACCTTGATCTACCGAAACATCTACAATCACAGTCCCCGGTCGCATTAATTTTAGCATATCTCTGGTAATTACTTTAGGCGATTTTCCTCCCGGAATTAAAACAGCTCCTACAATTAAATCATGATTAACTACCAATCTTCTGATATTGTATTCACTGCTATACATGGTTACCACATGAGGTGGTAAAATATCATTGACATATCTTAATCTTTGGATATTGGTATCAATAATCGTCACATGGGCGCCTAAACCAGAAGCCATTTTTGCCGCCTGAACGCCCACCACTCCTGCTCCAATAATCAACACTTTCCCTGGCGTAACTCCTGGTACTCCACCTAATAAAATTCCACGTCCCATCACGGGTTTTTCTAAATATCTAGCCCCTTGCTGAATGGCCATCCGCCCAGCAACTTCAGACATTGGGACTAAAATGGGCAAAGATTTATCGGTAGATTCTACGGTTTCATAAGCTAAGCAAACCGATCCACTATCTAACATGGCATAGGTGAGCTTTTTATTAGAGGCAAAATGAAAAAAACTAAAAATCAGTTGGTCTTTCCGAGCCATTTTATACTCATGATCTTCAGGCTCTTTCACCTTTATAATCATATCGGATCTTCCCCAAATCTCATCTTCGGTTAGAATAATTTCGGCACCTGCTTCTTCATAATCATCATTTCTAAAGCCGCTTGCAGCACCAGCATGGGTCTCGATTAATACTTGATGACCTCTTTTAACCAATTCATGAGTACCTGCAGGTGTTAAACCTACCCTGTTCTCATTGTTTTTCATTTCTCTAGGCACTCCAATAAGCATATTTTCAATAAATTTTAATAATTAATAAACAATTATCAATAAAATAAAGTAATTTTTAAATAATATTCATGAAATTAATAAAAACTATTAAATATTCTAAAATAAAAAATCGATTTATCCAAAATCAGATTTTTAAAACATGAAAGAAATTGTATTTTTATTTTTTCTAAATTAAAGATGATAGTTAGGGAAGATCAAGAAAACTTCATATTCATTACTCAACATGACCATGCCTATATAGCAGGAGAATTTCTAATGCATTTTAAAAAGGATTTTATTGCTTTAGAACATTACGAATCTTTAAAATTTGCTGTTCATCAACATGATAGAGCTTGGATTATTCCTGATGCCCATCCGCTCATGAATGATGCTACTCAGCTCCCCTATACCTTTTTAGATTATCCAGAAAAATTAAAGTTTCATTTTTACAAACTCGGAATTGAACAGGTTGATCAGGCAAATTCTTACGCAGCCATTTTATGTAGCATGCATTATTGCAGTTTTCTTGAAAATTTTAGTTCAGAAGCTGGTAAACAGTTTTATGAAAGAGAACAGCTACGCCAAAAGCATTTGATGAATAAATTAAAAATTCCGCATGATAGGCTTTTACAATATCAACTAAAAATTCTTCGATTTTGTGATGATTTATCTTTATACGTTTGCATGAATAAGCCTGGAGTTTCAAAAGAAGAAGAGATAGAAATTTTTAAAAACGGTTTTCCAAACTCTGAGTTTTTTAGTAAAAATGGTGAAACCAAAATAAAAGCATCTTATAAGGATAAAGACAGAAATGTAGTGAAATTTAACTCTTCCCCTTTTGAAGGACCTTTTGAAATCCGCATACATGCCAAAAGAGTATCTAAACAATTGATAAAAGATATTGGCTTAGCTGATGCTTATGCAAATGAGGTCACTTCTTCTTTTTCTATTAAACTCAGTTAAGTCGGTTAAAAATTTCACCGACAATTTCGGGTAGTTTACCGAATTTATCCTCAAAACCATCGATTTTTAATATCTCATAAGTGGATATACCGCTACCTTTATGTCAATAAATTAAAAAACAATGGAGAATCAAGAAATAAAGAGAAACCTAAATCCTAATGGAAAAAAGGTTACAGGTGCAGCCATTCTAGTGATTGGCTTAGCCTTATTAGCAAAGCAAATGGGGGTTTTAATGCCTTCATGGTTATTTAGCTGGCCTATGATTTTAATCGTAGTAGGAATAGCAAGCGGTATTAAACATCAGTTCAGAAATATGACTTGGTTGATTCTTATATCTATCGGTACAATATTTCTATTAGATCAAATCAGTCCACAACTTTCTATACATCAATATACTTGGCCAGTATTTTTCATCATTTTAGGATTATGGTTCATCTTTGGTAAAAGCTACAGAGGAAACTGCGGAGCAAGAAGAAGATGGAGACCTTTTGATGAATATCAACAACCTAATTTTAGTGGCACACAACAAAGTCAAAACCCAAAAAATGACGAACCTGTAGGTGAAGAAAAAAGGTACCGCACTACAGGTGATGATTATATAGACAGCGTTTCTGTCTTCGGCGGTACCAAAAAAAGTATTCTATCCAAAAATTTTAAAGGTGGCGAAATTGTAACCATTATGGGTGGTGCAGAAATCAACCTAGTACATTCAGACATCAACGGTGTTGTGGTTTTAGATGTTACTCAAATTTTTGGAGGCACAAAAATCTATATTCCCCCAACATGGGATGTTAACTCTGAAATGGCTGCCATTTTTGGAGGTATAGATGATAAAAGATCATTAACTCAGGTTTTAACTGATAAAAGTAAAGTGCTGGTGATTAAAGGAACTTCAATTTTCGGAGGTATAGAAATTAAGAACTTTTAAAATTTTATTCCATGAATTGGTTTGTTGCAAAAATGATTTTTCAAATTGAGGATAAAGAAATGCGTTATCCTCAATTTGATGAACAATTGAGATTAATTGAAGCCATTAATGAAGAATTGGCTTTAGAAATGGCTTATCAAATGGGTGCTATGCAGCAAGAAGAAGTAAAATCTGCAAAAGATGAGGTGCTGAGATGGAAGTTTATCGCCGTTACCGAGCTTAATTACATAGGCGAAATTTCACACGGTAAAGAAATTCACTATCAAATTTCTGAACCAGAAAAAGCATTTACTTATCTTGAAATGGTAAAGGCGAAAGCCGAGCAATTAAAGAATCGAAAACCGGCATACTAATTCTTAACATTGGCAACTTCTCCACTCACCAATAAAAAATTTATATGGGCATTTTTTGCCTCCTTTTCTATTTGGGCTAGCTTGCAATGTTATGGTTTGGTTGCTTTAGGTATCCCACAAAATATAGCACTGAAAGATAGCTTAGTTACACAACTCGAACTTGCTTTACTCTGTTGGCTCATCAGCAATAACCTATCTTTTTATCAACCCAAAGGCAGCAAATACATTTATGTAATTATTTGGGCGATGGTGCTGGCAAGCGCTTTTATTGCCCTCCAAAAATTTACCTTTCCTCATTTTGCTTACGCTGATAATGGATTAGAAAATTTTTACCTCAAATCATTACCTATCCGCTTCATTTTTGCTTTTTTATTGATTGGCTGCATGGCTACTATCAGTATTTTATGGTACAACCAACAAGAACAGCAAGAATTAGAACAACGCAAAAATGAAGCGGAACGATTAACCAAAGAGGCAGAATTATCCTCTTTAAGAGAAAAATTACAACCTCATTTTTTATTCAACAGCTTAAACTCCATCAGCGCATTAACCATTAGTAAGCCAGAACAAGCCAGAAAAATGGTTCATCAGTTGTCGGATTTTTTGAGAGGCACCCTCAGAAAAGATGATACCTTATCTACTTTAGAGGATGAATTGGCGCATCTGCATTTATATCTAGAAATAGAAAAAGTACGATTTGGAAATCGCTTATTAACCGAAATCAATGCCGATCAAAGTATTCTTCAAAAGCAAATTCCGCCCATGCTTTTACAACCTTTAGTAGAAAATGCTATCAAATTTGGGCTTTATGATACTTTAGAACAAGTCACCATCCAGATCAACGCAAAATTTGAGCATCCCTATTTAATTGTTGAGGTTATGAATCCTTTTGATAAAGAAACTTCGCACAGCAACAAAGGAACAGGATTTGGCCTAGCCAGTATCCAAAGAAGGTTGCATTTACTCTACAGCAGAACAGATTTACTAAGCACTCAATCAAAACAAAATCAATTTATTAGCACTATCAAAATTCCTCAAACATGATTAAAACTATCATTATTGACGATGAACCATTAGCCCGAAGCATCATTATAGATTATCTTCAAAAATATCCTGATTTTGAAATCGTGGCTGAGTGTGGAAACGGTTTCGAGGGTTTAAAAGCCATCATGCAACACCAACCCAATTTGGTTTTTTTGGATATTCAAATGCCAAAAATTACAGGTTTTGAAATGTTAGAATTGGTTGATGAGATGCCTGCAATTATCTTCACCACCGCATTTGATGAATTTGCTTTGAAAGCTTTTGAAACGAATGCAGTTGATTATTTATTAAAACCATTTGACCAAGAAAGATTTCAAAAAGCAATTGATAAATTTAGCTCAGCCAATCCTAAACAAACGCAAAAACAAACTGCAGCAGCTTTAGAAAGCGCACAAAGCCATGCCCTAAATGAAAGAGTTGTGGTAAAAACTGGCAATAAAATTAAGGTGATTTCTATTTACGATATTACCCACTTCTCTGCCGAAGATGATTACGTGAACATCCACACCTTAGAGGGAGCCTTTCTCAAAAGTCAAACCTTATCCTTTTTTGAGAAAACTTTAAACCACCAACTTTTTGTTCGAGTACATCGCTCTTATATCGTAAAAGTAGATCAGATTACTAAGATTGAACCTTACGAAAAGGATGGACATCTAGTGATTCTCCGGACAGGAGAAAAAATCCCAGTAAGCAAAACGGGTTATCCAAAATTAAAAGCCGTTTTAGGAATATAATCTCCTAAAAATGTATCTTCGCTACCATGTCGCTTTTTGAGGTAAAAGACCGTATGGATGCCCTTGTGCAGGAATTAAAACAGCACAATTACAATTACTATGTTTTAGCCATGCCTTCTATTTCTGATTATGATTTTGATCAGAAATTGAAAGAGTTAGAAGCTTTAGAGAAGGCCCATCCAGAATTTTTAGACCCCGACTCTCCTACGCAGAAAGTAGGTGGAGAAATCACCAAAAGTTTCAAAACCATTGTGCATAAATGGCCAATGATGTCATTAGGAAACACCTATAATGAGCAAGATCTTATTGATTTTGACGAACGCATTAGAAAAGCAATTGGTGATGATTTTGAATACGTTTGCGAGTTAAAATTTGATGGATTATCCATGAGTTTAACTTATGAAAACGGTAAACTATTAAGAGCAGTAACCCGAGGTGATGGTACCAAAGGCGATGAAGTAACCGCAAATATCAAAACCATCCGAACCATCCCAACTCAGGTAAAAGGTGAAAATATGCCCGCTCATTTCGAGATTAGAGGAGAAGTGTTGATGCACAAAGCTGCATTTGAAAAGCTAAATAATGAACGAATAGAAAATGGCGATATTCCTTACGCCAATCCTAGAAATTTCGCATCAGGTACGGTTAAAATGCAAGATTCGTCAGAAGTTGCTAAACGTCCGTTAGACTGCTTTTTGTATTTCCTTTACAGCGATGAAAACCCTTTTAAAACGCATTGGGAAAGCTTGCAAGCCGTAAAAAGTTGGGGCTTTAAAGTTTCTGAAGAAAGTAAATTATGCCTTAACATTCAGGAGGTATTAGCTTTTATTGCCGAGTGGGAAGAAAAGCGTTTTAAACTGAGTTACGATATTGATGGCATCGTTTTAAAAGTAAATAGCTACGCTCAACAACAAGAGTTAGGTTTTACCGCAAAATCACCACGTTGGGCTATCAGCTACAAATACAAAGCGCAAGAGGTTGAAACTATTTTAGAAAAAGTAACCTACCAAGTTGGTAGAACTGGTGCAGTAACGCCTGTGGCAAATTTAAAACCAGTTTTATTAGCCGGAACTACCGTAAAACGGGCTACTTTGCACAATGCAAACGAGATTGAGCGATTGGATTTGCATGAACTAGACACGGTTCTGGTAGAAAAAGGCGGAGAAATTATCCCCAAAATCATCAAAGTAAACTTGGATAAACGCTTGCCTGGAGCTCGGAAAATTGAATACATCCAAAACTGCCCCGAGTGTAGAACAGAGTTAATCAGAAAAGAAGGCGAAGCGGTTCATTATTGTCCAAATGATGAAGCTTGCCCACCACAAATTGTTGGCAGAATACAGCATTTCATCAGCCGTAAGGCGATGAATATTGAAGGTATTGGTGCTGAAACTGTAGAGACTTTTTACCAGAAAGGTTTGCTTAAGCACATCAGCGATATTTATCAACTCAAAAATAAAGAAGAAGAACTCAAACAGTTGGAACGCTTTGGCGAAAAATCTATCCAAAATCTGTTAGAAGGCATCGAGAAATCTAAAAAAATGCCTTTTGAAAAAGTTTTATTTGGTTTAGGAATTAGATACGTTGGCGAAACTGTAGCTAAAAAACTTGCTCAACACTTTAAAACTATTGATAACATTATTAAAGCCGATTTTGAACAATTAATTGCTGCGGAGGAGATTGGGGAGCGAATTGCACAAAGCATTATCGAGTACTTCGCCAAAGAAGAACATCAACAAGAAATTGAAAAATTAAAAGGTTTCGGTTTAACTTTTGAAATCGAAGAAAAGGAAGTAATTTTGGCATCTGAAAAATTGAGCGGTAAAACCTTCTTGATTTCAGGTGTGTTTGAAAAATTTAGTCGGGAAGAATTAAAGGAGATGATTGAAGCCAACGGCGGGAAAATGATGAGTGGGATTTCGGCAAAACTGAATTATTTAGTTGCGGGAGATAACATAGGACCATCTAAATTAGAAAAAGCACAAAAATTACAAATTCCAATCATTTCAGATGATGATTTGTTAAACCTATTAAAATGAGTAAAATGTTTAGTGCTTTGCGTTTAAAATCCGGTTTCCAAAAAATGAAACGGGAGCTCAAAAAATTGAATAGAAAAAAGCATTCTGTATCATTCACACAAGCCAAAAATATTGGGATTTTGCTAACCATTCGTAATCAAAAAGAATTTGAGGAAGCTGAACATTTAGCAAAAGGATTTCAGCATGAGGATAAGCAAGTTAAAGTGATGATTTATATCGCTGATAAAACCTTAAAAGTAAATCCAAATACACATATTGAGGTTTTATATGAAGAAGATATGAGCTGGAATTTCATCCCTCAAAAAGAGAAAATTGTTCAGTTTGTAAACCATGAGTTTGATTTACTATTAAACCTCTGCACAGAAGTTTGCTTTCCACTTACCTATATCAGCGCACTTTCAAAATCGCTTTTTAAAGTGGGGGCTTATTTTCCAAAACAAACGGCTATTTTCGATTTTATGCTGGCTACCGAAGAACAAAGCATTACTGGTTTTAGCACCGAATTAAGATATTATTTAGATAAAATAAAATGAGTAGATTTTCAGGAACAGGAGTGGCCATGATTACCCCATTTCTTCAGGATGGTAGTATTGATTTTAATGCCTTAGATAATACCATTGAGCATTTAATCAAGGGAAAGATAGATTATATTGTGGTTTTAGGTACCACAGGAGAATCTGCAACTTTAACCAAAGAAGAAAAACAGAACATATTTGAATTTACAACCCAAAAAGTAAATGGACGAGTTCCTCTAGTGGCTGGAATTGGAGGTAATAACACCGCAGAAATTGTTGAGTCGGTTAGCCATTTTGCTATCAAAGGTTATGAAGCCATTCTTTCGGTAGTTCCTTACTATAATAAACCAACTCAAGAAGGAATTTTTCAGCACTATAAAGCGGTAGCAGCAGCCACAAAACTTCCAGTAATTTTATATAATGTACCTGGAAGAACTGGAATCACCATGTCGGCAGCTACCACTTTGCGCTTGGCCAAAGAGGTGGAAAACATTATTGCTACTAAAGAAGCATCAGGAAACTTTGATATTTTTAATGAGATAGCAGCTTATAAACCAGCAGGTTTTGATTTAATCTCTGGAGACGACCTAGTTACTTTACCAATGATTGCTTTAGGTGCCACCGGAGTGATTTCTGTAATTGGAAATGCTTTGCCTTTACCAACTTCTGAAATGGTTAAAAACTGCCTTAAAGGCGATTTCAAAGCCGCTCTTTCTCAACATTCAAGTTTGTTAGAATTTACTAAATTGTGTTTTGTAGAAGGAAATCCGGCAGGCGTTAAAGCAGGAATGAAAGAATTAGGAATTTGTGATGATCATGTTCGATTACCTCTAGTAAAAGTAAGTGAGGAGACTAGAGCTAAGATTGGTTCTGAAATCAAAAAATTGAACTAAAATAAAATGCTCAACATAAAAAAAGGAGCTTGAAAAAAATTCAAGCTCCTTTTTTATGAGATTAAATACTGATTAGTTCGAAGCAGTCCAAGTATCATTGGATGAATCTACATCAGGATAAACGTGATCAGGATCTGAAGTTACAGACTGAATTGCCTCTGTTGAAGAATACTGGAAAGTCCAAGTTTTATTACGTTGCCAAATTTCAACTGGCAATTTTACCGTATCGGTTTTGCCATTCACGGTTTTAATTTGAATAATCACCGGTAATGGCATTTGCTCTTTACATTCAATAGTAATTAAAGCCCCATTTTTTGGATCATCTTTAATATATTTCACACCATCTACGGCAATATCAGCTTGCCAATTGTTCATGAACCAACCTCTCCAAAACCAATCTAATTTTTCTCCAGCAACATTTTCTATGGTTCTGAAGAAATCCGTCGGTGTTGGATGTTTGAAAGCCCAACGATCCACATAAGTTCTGAAAGCTCTATCAAAACGCTCTGGACCTAAAATTTGCTCCCTTAAAAGTGTTAAACCTATGCTTGGTTTAAAATAACAAAGCACCCCAATATTTCTTTCCTTCATCACATCTGGACTAGTCATGATTGGCTCAAAACTTGGGTTCATCAGATATTCAGACGTTTTGTGCATATCTACTTTCCCTTTTGGTGCGTATTCTCCATTATGGAAATGATCTGTTGAAAGGGTATTGATAAAAGTATTGAAACCTTCGTCCATCCATCCATACAAACGCTCATTGGAGCCTACAATCATCGGGAACCAGTTGTGACCAAATTCATGATCAGAAACTCCCCATAAACTTTTTCCTTTAGCTTTCCATCCACAAAAAACAATGCCTGGATATTCCATTCCATTTACATTACTTGCAATATTTACTGCGTTTGGATAAGTAAACTCATGCCATTTATCAGAGTTAAACTCGATAGATTTTTTCACATATTCTGTAGCTCTACCCCAAGCATCATTACCGGCACTTTCAACGGGATAGGCAGAAATTGATAATGGATGGCGACCACTAGGCATATTCATTTTAGCCGCATCTACTACAAAAGCGGCAGATGATGCCCAAGAACAATCTCTCGCATTTTCTAACTTGAAGTGCCAAGTCAATTCTTTTTTTCCTTGCGGACGAGAAGCTGGATCAGTTACTTCTGATGGCTTCCTAATCATCACGGTTTGATCACTTTTTGCAGCTTCTTCCCATCTTTTCACTTCTTCTGGGGTATAAACTTCTTTAGGATTCAACAATTCGCCTGAGCAGAAAACAATATGGCTTGCAGGAGCTGTAATCTTAATATCGAAATTGCCATATTCTAGGTAAAACTCTGCAGGACCATCGTAAGGAATGGTGTTCCATCCCATGATGTCATCATACACACTCATCCTAGGATACCATTGCGCAATGGCATAAATTTTACCATTTTTAGTGGTTAACCAACCCATTCTATCAGAACCATACTCTGGAGATATAAAAGAAAAATCAATTTGAATTTTTAGCTGACCACCATTTGCTTTTAGATTTTCTGGTAAGAAAATTTGCATTCTGGTATCATTCACTAAGTATTTTAGATTTACACTTTGCGCTTTCCCATTGATGCTAATTAATTTCACTAAACTTAATTGATTTCCGCCGTCAAAATCTTCACCGTGACTACCGTTTCTACTTCCCGTTGGAGGAACTATGGCTGTACCTCTAGAATCTTTTTTGAAAAGATTCTGATCCAAATTCATCCAAATAAAACTCATCTCATCCGGGCTGTTATTGGTATAAGTAAGCACTTCTGTACCGCTAATTTTATCCTGAGTATCATCCAAATTTGCCGTTAATTGATAATCGGCTCGGTTTTGCCAATATTGGGGACCTGGCTGACCACTAGCAGAGCGGTAGGTGTTACCATTAGAAGTATAAAAAAATGCACCAAATGCTTTGGTGTAATCATAATGATTAATGTCGGACGGCTGCTTACTGTTATCTTGAGCTTGCACCCATCCTAAGCTAAAACATGTTAAAATGCTGAAAGCCAATAGAAATTTAGACTTGATCATGTAATTAAATTAATAGTGAAAATTGAATATATAGTTTTTTTGTCGGCTTCTGGATTCTATCATTTAATTGTTACTAAAAACTACCTGTAAACGTGGTTTTTGGCAACGGAGGATAGATTCTTTCTTCGGCTGGAAGTCGGATATACTTATTGTATGATTCAATAATATAGGTTCGCAACTCTACATCATTCATACTTTTAACTTGAGAATAGGTTGGCCGATAATACGACATGAAATCTTCTAATAGTTGACCTCTAATTTTAGTGAGTTGAGTAACCAAATCTTTGTTAAACCGCTGATCTATCAACTTCTCATCCAACTCACTAGCTATGAACTTCTGGAACGCTCTTTTTTGTTGAGACTGTTTGCTAAAGGCATTAATCAAACTTACTTTGCCATCAGCAGAAAGAACATTGGTGGTAGCATAAGAATAGGCGGATGAATAACTGGAACGAATGTTTTCAGGAATATTTTTAGCTTTTGCATTCACCACAACTTCATCCAGAATAATTAAACTCGGACGCATGAGCACCATTTTATCACTCATGTCTTCTAAAATTAAAGTATCATTATCATAGCCTGGGCAAGAAAACACCAATAAATCTCCAATATCTGCCTTAACCACAAAATCACCCTTCTGCCCGGTATGATCTACTTCTCTTTGAGTAAGATTATTTACAAAAACCAGATTGAGTTTACTCCGGGTATCTGCATCATAAGCGATACCTTTTAATACCCCTTGGGCTTTAAGAAACAATGGCGCAAGTAATATTAAAAGTAAACTTAGTTTTTTCATGATTTGTAAAATTCAGTTAAACTTCGCGAATAAGCAAATGCTTAACACTTTTTAACGCTTAAAATGCTTTTTATTTTACAAAAACAGTGTTTCGTACATCGCTTCATCAAAACCTATGGTATGAGCTTTTGCACTTTCTACCACTGGTCTTTTGATAGTGCTGGTATTACTTTTCATTAATTTAATAGCCGATGGAGCATCAACAACGGCTTGCTTGGTGTTTTCGTCTAAATTTCTCCAAGTTAAACCTTTTTTGTTGAGCACTTTTTCCCAACCAAACGCTGCACACCATTTTTCTAAATGAGCTTCATCTATCCCTTCCTTTTTATAATCATGAAAATGATAGCTCATGCCTTTCTCTTCAAAAAAAGTTCTTGCCTTCTTTACTGAACCACAATTAGGTATTCCAAAAATTTTAATTTCCATGTTTAATTTATTTATTAAAATTAGTCATAGTGAGTTCTATACCAATAGTTGCAAAACTTTTCACCATGTTTATCGACTGATCAATCAAAGTAGGAAGTGCTAAAACTTCCTCTTTATCAAAGGCACTTAATACATAATCTACTTGCCTGCCTTTTGGAAAATTATCTCCAATTCCGAAACGTAATCGAGCATATTCATTAGAGCCCAACAAACCTTCAATACTTTTTAAACCATTGTGCCCGGCTGGGCTTCCTTTAGGTTTAATCCGCAAGGAGCCGAAGGGAATAGCCAAATCATCCACAATCACCAATATATTTTCAATCGGAATTTTTAAATCCTTCATCCAATAACTTACCGCCTTTCCACTTAAATTCATGTAGGTGGTAGGTTTGATTAAACAAAGCGTCCGGCCTTTATGATTGATTTCTGTGAAGGAAGCTAATCGCATGGTAGAAAACTGTACTCCCGCTTCTTTAGCCATTTGATCCAAAACCATAAAACCTATATTATGACGAGTATTGGCGTATTCTTGACCTATATTTCCTAATCCAACTATCAGGTATTTCATTTCTCTAAACTAAAATTAAAAAGGCATCCGAGCTAAAGGTGATATATCTTGTTTTGCAAAATCTTGATCTAAATATTTAAAATAACCCGCTATGGCAATCATCGCAGCATTATCCGTACAATATTCAAACTTCGGAATAAAAACATTCCAACCTTCAGTTTTGGCCAAATCTGTTAAACCATTTCTCAAACCAGAATTTGCAGAAACACCACCAGCAATCGCGATGTCTTTTATTTGATACGCTTTTGCTGCTTTTTTCACCTTATTTAAAAGGATAGAAACAATGCGTGATTGAATTGAGGCGCAAATATCTTCCATATTTTCTTTTAAGAAATGAGGATTTTCTTTCACCTGATCTCTAACAAAATACAGAATAGAAGTTTTTAATCCGCTAAAGCTGAAGTTTAATGCTGGAATTTGTGGTTCAGGGAATTGAAAAGCATTGGGATTACCACTTTTGGCGTATTGATCAATTAAAGGTCCGCCTGGATAAGGCAAATCCAATATTTTGGCCGTTTTATCGAAAGCTTCGCCAGCAGCATCATCTAAAGTTTCACCCACAATTTCCATTTCAAAATAATTTCTCACCAACACAATCTGCGTATGCCCACCAGAAACGGTTAAACATAAAAATGGAAATGGAGGAATGGCTTTGTCTCCATCAGGAATAAAATGTGCCAAAATATGAGCTTGCATGTGGTTCACCTCAATAATTGGAATATCATTTGCAATAGCAAAAGCCTTGGCAAAAGAGGTGCCCACTAACAAAGATCCTAATAATCCAGGGCCACGTGTAAAAGCAACTGCATCTATCTGATTTTTGGTTATTTTAGCAGCAATAATTGCTTGATGAACCGCAGGTACAATATTTTGTTGATGAACTCTGGATGCTAACTCAGGAACAACACCGCCGTATTGTTCATGAATAGTTTGGTTTGCAATAATATTTGATACAATTTTGCCGTCTATGCAAATAGCCGCAGAAGTTTCATCACAAGAAGATTCGATTCCAAGAACAACTGACACAAATGTGGGTTTAAGTTTAAAAGTACAAAACTATTAAAAAACTAATCAAAATAACGCTTTACTCCTTAATTGCTCTCTTAGTTTTAGTAGGTGCAGTATTAGTTGCTATGCAATTTAAGCCTGTACAAACATGGTTGGCAAAGAAAGCAGCCGCTTATCTTTCTAAAGAGCTAAAAGCAGATGTTGGTGTTAAAAGCTTGTATCTGCATCCTTTCCGTTCATTAGTTTTAGAAGGTTTTTATATTACTGATTTACAAAAAGATACCTTAATCAGCACTAAAAAATTATCTGTAAAAATTACTGACTTTTCTATTTTTACGTTAGATGGTATTACTTTAAAAAATGTAGATTTAGAAAACGGAAAAATCTATCTAAAAACCTATAAAGACAGCACAAGCAATTTTCAATTTATCTTAGATAAGTTTATTTCACCAGATACCACACAGACAGCGTCTAGCTTCAAGTTTGCCTTAAATGATGTTACATTGCATAACATCGATTTTAAATATAAAAATTACCTTCAAAAAGATACCCTAATGCAAGGTGTAAACTTTGATGATATCCATGTGAAACACCTCAGCGGTAATTTTAAAGGGATTGACATCAATCAACACCTCTTTAAAGCACAAATCAATCACTTATCGCTTCAAGAAAAAAGCGGTTTTATATTGAATGATTTAACTGCTGATGCCACTGTAGATACTAATCAGATTGTGCTTAAAAATCTTTTATTAGTTACCCCAAAAACCAAGCTCACCAATTACTTCACCATGAAGTTTAAATCTTTTAGTGATTTTAATGAGGTGTCTAGCAAGGTTTTGATGGAAGGGCATTTTAAAAACTCCAAAGTAAATGTTAAAGATATCGCCTTTTTCGTACCAGATTTAGCAGACAGTAAATTGAGTTTCACCATCAACGGAGAGGTAAAAGGAAGAGTAAATAGCCTAAAAGCGAGTAATTTAACCATAAAAGTAGGGAAAGCAACTTATCTGAAAGGGAATTTTCGGATACGTGGTTTACCTGATATCCACAACACCTTTATGGAGCTAGATTTTAACGAAGTTTACTCTAATAAAACGGATGTTGATTATATTTTAGAACAAGCTACCGGAAACAAATCCAACCAAACACCCGCCATTATTTCTAAATTTGGAAACATCAATTTCTCGGGTCAGTTTACCGGTTTGTGGAATGATTTTATTGCCTATGGCGAGTTTAAAACCAAATTAGGTTTATTGAAATCAGATGTAAACATGAAGATTAATAAATCTGGCAATTCTTCCTATTCGGGAAAATTAGAGGCAGTAGATTTTAATTTAGGTGATTTGATTGATGAGCCATCACTCAACAGAACCTCTTTTAAAGCTAATTTAGATGGAAAAGGCTTTAATATAAACACGCTTTCTGAGAACTTAACAGCCAAGGTTGCTTATTTTGATTTCAATGATTATCGCTATCAAAATATTAATATCAATGGACAAATTAATCGGCAAGTTTTTGATGGAAAATTGAACATCAATGATGATAATATCCTCCTAGATTTTAACGGAAAAGCCAACCTCAACCCTAAATTACCACAATTTAATTTCGAAGCTAATGTAAACTGTGCCAACCTCAACAAACTCCATTTCACAAAAGATACCATCCAACTAAGCGCCAATATCAAGAATAATTTTTCTGGCAATAGTTTGGATAATGTACAAGGCAATTTCATGATGAAACAAATCAAAATTACCAATACTGAGAAAACTTTTGAGATGGATTCTATTTACCTTTTAGCGCAAGGGATTGGTGCAGATAGAACTTTAGCACTCACTTCTGATATTGGCGATGCCAGCATTAAAGGCGAGTATGATTTAAAAACTTTGCCTTCTGCTTTTAAAACCATCATCAAAAAATACACCCCTTCTTATCAAACCACTATTGTAACTCCTAAAAATCAAAATTTTCAGTTTAATATTGATTTGAAGAATTTCGATTACATCTCTAGCTTGTTTATTCCTAAATTAAAAATTCCAGACAGAGGCGCTTTTAACGGCAAATTTGATTCGCAGAATAATATAGCCAATCTGAATGGATATATCAAAACATTGAAGTATGATGGAACCACATTCAACAATTTAATTATTGATGAAAACACTTCAGCAAAAGCCTTAGAGGCGGTTATCTCATTGGATAAAGTTGAATTCTCAGACGGAGGCTTATTTGTGCAGAATATCATTATTCAGAATACTTTAAAAAACGATAGCCTATCTTTCAACGTCAAGTTATCAGATAAAAATGCTGTCAATCAACTCGATTTGTACGGTTTAGTAAAATTTGGGAAAGATACTTTAGCACAAGTGAGTTTACTCCCTTCAGACGTGATTATCGACAACCAAATTTGGAAAATTAAAGATCAAGTGAGGTTGAAATTTGATACCAGCAAAACGATAATTGATAACTTTGAGCTATCACATGATCAACAACTGGTAGCAGTAAATGGAGCCATTTCAGCCTCGGATGCAGATGACTTAGAAATAGTAGTTAAAAACCTCGATATGATTTCTTTGAGCCAGCTAACCAAAGGTTTTGGCGTAAATTTAAAAGGAACCATGAACGGTAATGCCAATCTTTCAGCCATTCTCGGTACACCTAATATTCAATCAGACTTTACTATTGATTCACTTAGCTATAATAAAACAAAAGTAGGCACTTTAAATATTGCTTCTACTTACAATAACCAAACGGATAAGGTGGATGTAAAAGCAAGCATTTTTAAAAATCAGCTCAAAACTATGGATATCAAAGGAGAGGTGGATATCAAAAGTGAAACGAATAATCTTAACTTAGATTTACTACTTGAACGAACAGAATTAGTTATCTTTGAACCTTTTGTCAGCAGTTTTGTATCTAATTTAAAAGGTCAGGTTTCTTCTGATTTAAAAGTAACCGGTAAGTTTAAAAACCCTCAAATTAATGGTAATTTATCCTTGTTGAATGCTGGAGTAAAGGTAAATTATTTAGGGACTAACTATACCATAAATGATGGGGTAAGTATCATTAATAGCATCATCGATGTTAAAAACCTAAATATTAAAGACCAGTTAGGGAATAATGCCGTAGTAAATGGAACGGTGGATATGAACAATCCAAGCAATCCAACCATGAACCTCACCATTGATGCGAATAATTTTATGGCATTAAATACCAACGCCAGAGACAATGAGCTATATTATGGAAAAGCGTTTAGCACCGGAATATTCAGATTTAATGGGCCCACAGACGCATTAGACATCAAAATTAAAGCTAAAACCGGAGCAGGAACGGTATTCACCATTCCACTTAACGGCGCCTCAACCGTTGGCACAAATGATTTTATAGTTTATGTAGCAAAAGACTCTACTCAAAATAAAAATGAGGAGAACTTCTTTAAAGGCTTAACTATGGAGTTTGATTTATCCGTAGATGAAAACTCTCAAGCGAACATTTTAACAGAAGTTGGAAACTTAAGCGGACGTGGTAATGCCCAATTAAATCTTAAAATCACTAGTCTTGGAGATTTCGAAATGAAGGGAGATTACATCATTAATGAGGGTCAATTTGATTTTACAGCTAATAATGTGATCAATAAAACTTTTGATATGAGCAAAGGCGGAACCATTAGATGGACGGGCGATCCAAGCAATGCAGAAATTAATTTAAACGCAGTTTACGCTACCACCGCTGCTACGGCTCCGCTTTATAGTGCCGCCGGTAGAACCATTAGTGATGATCGAAAAAATGAACGGGTATCCACACAGGCTAATCTTTATTTAAAAGGCTCTTTATTAAATCCTGATATTTCTTTTAGCTTAGAATTCCCTAATAATTCTGTTATCCAAACCGAGTTACAAGGCTACTTAAATGATAAAGATAACGAGGCACAACAGGTCATTAATTTAATTGTGAGAAATAGTTTTAGCGGAAGCTCTTCATCTGGAATTGGCGGCTTAAACGATCAAACATTACTCGGTTCAGGTATCGAATTAGGGGTAAGTAAACTTAACACCATCATTTCTCAATCGTTAAACATCAAAAATCTTGATTTTAATGTTCGTTCCTTAAATGAATTTAATGTTGGACTTAATCTCTTTAAAAATCGTCTAAAAATCAGCACTAGCTTTGTCAATAATCAATATAGCACTAACAATCTGATAGGTTCAAACATCTTCAATTCCTCTTTAAACGATTTGACCCGAGATGCAGAACTCTCTTATTTAATTAACAAATCTGGAACATTTGTAGCTAAAGTTTTCCAAAGACCTGTAAATAAGGATGTTTTTAATTTGAGTAGTGATATTTACAATAATGGAATAGGCTTAAGTTATACCAAAGAATATGATTCTTTTGGTGAGTTTTTAAAGCAGACTTTTGGCAGAAATCGAGATAAAAAGCAAGAGGAAAAGCCATTAACTTCTCCTCCGTTTAATCCGGTTTTTCCTGATGAAAAACAAAATAGCAAAAAGAAAGAAGATTAACCTTCTTTCATAATGGTATGCCCCATTCTATCTCTTTTGGTTTTTAAATACAATTCATTGTGCTTGTTAGAAGCAATTTCAATAGGAACATTTTCTACTACTTCTAAGCCATAACCAATTAAACCTGCTCTTTTAGTAGGATTATTAGTCATTAAACGCATTTTCCTTACACCTAAACTTCTTAAAATTTGAGCACCTACACCATAATCGCGTTCATCCATTTTAAAGCCCAAAGCTAAGTTGGCATCCACGGTGTCCATGCCATTTTCTTGGAGATTATAAGATCTTAGCTTATTGATTAAACCAATACCTCTACCCTCTTGGTTCATGTAAATAATGATTCCTTTACCTTCCTTCTCAATCATTTCCATTGCCTTATGTAGCTGCGGACCACAATCACATCTACAAGAACCAAAAATATCCCCTGTAATGCAAGAACTATGAACCCTTACCAAAACAGGCTCTTGTTCTTCCCATGTACCTTTGATAAGGGCTATATGATTTTCGTTGGTATTGATTTGAGTAAAAGCAACCATCTCAAACTCTCCCCACTCGGTTGGTAATTTTACAGAAACTTCTTTCTTGATTAAAGATTCGATTCTTAGCTTATAAGAAATTAAATCTTCAATAGAAATAATCTTCATATCCCATTGTTTAGCCATTTTTTTGAGTTCAGGTAATCTAGCCATTTCACCTTGTTCATTCATGATTTCACAAATTACTCCGGCGGGTTCTAAGCCTGCAAGCACTGCCAAATCAATAGCCGCTTCGGTATGTCCTGCTCTTCTAATTACTCCGCCATTTTTAGCAATTAATGGAAATATATGTCCCGGACGACCTAAATCCTCTGCCTTTATAGCTGGGTCTATCAAAGATAAAACTGTTTTAGAACGGTCTGAAGCAGAAATCCCCGTGGTGCAACCATGCCCAATTAAATCTACCGAAACCGTAAAGCTAGTTTCAAAAGTGGCCGTATTGTGTCCAACCATTAACTCTAAATCTAATTCGCTACATCTTTGTTGGGTTAGTGGTGCGCATATTAAACCTCGCCCATGTTTGGCCATAAAGTTGATCACTTCTGGCGTGGCATTTCTAGCAGCAGTTAAGAAATCGCCTTCATTCTCACGATCTTCATCATCTACAACGATTATAATTTTGCCAGCTTTGATATCCTCAATAGCTTCCTCTATCGTATTTAACATCATTTATTTTCTACTTTTGAATCTGTTTCAAATGAAACACCCAGCACAGTTAAAGGTTTATCACCTTGATAAAGATTTAAATGGCATTCTGAAACGTGTGCAAATTTAGTTAATTTATTAAAGGCTTAGGTTTTTTATAGGAAATGAATCCGTCAGTAAGGTGCAATAAAAAACGCTAAAAGGATTAAAATTTAAAGAATTTCCTATCCTAGTTTATTCTTTTTAAACAGTTTTTTGAAAAGATTCTTGTATAAATCAACATCAAATAGCGCAGAATCAATACTGGCTTTGTAAGTGAGGAATAACCCTACAGGAGTTAAAATAAATATCGCCATCCACATTCCTAAAATAGGAGACATGCTTCCTTGCTTTACAGACTTTTCTCCAACTGTACTGATAATATGATAGATCAGAAAAAAACCGACAGAAATAACCACTGGCAAACCCAAACCACCTTTTCTAATAATGGCACCTAAAGGAGCTCCGATAAAAAATAGCACCAAACAAGAAACCGCTAATGTGAATTTCTTATTGTACTCTACCAAATAACTTCGAATCACTTTGGTAAAATCATCAGATTGGGTTGCTACAGTTGAAATAGCTTGTTGAATGATTCTTGCATTCTCCCTTGCATTGGATAGAACTATTCCGCGTGAATCTTGCTTGATACCTGTAAAAATACCATCCTTATTAAAGTTTAAATCTTTAAGAACTTTAGATTGGTGATACTTCGAAGTCTGATAATAGATTTTAAAATAAGGTTTTACTGAATTGATAAGTGCATGCGCTATACTGTCATTCATGTGAGCTACTGAATCCCTTGAATAAGCCAATTGCTTCAAATTCAACATCATGTAGTTGTTTTTGAATAAATTCTCATCCTCACGTTTAAAGTGAAAGCTCGATAAATCAAATTTTTGCTCAGTTTCTTTAAACTTAAATCTTGTGAATTCTTGACGTGGGTTATAAGTTCGCTGTCCTTGGCGTTCTTCATATCGGACACCATCTTTTAGTTTTAGAATCAGATAATTACCATCCTCCGTTTTATACATCTCCCCTTCTTTGGCCATCAAAACATTGGTATTTCCTAATCCGTTAGATTGATCATAAATCACAATATCTTTTAACAACTGCCCATCTTTCTCTTTCTTCTCCACTCGGATTGAATAACCTGGAATGCTATTGTTAAAAACACCTTCTTTAATTAAAAAAGCGGCTTTTTGCTCCCTTACATCATAGAGTAAAGAACCCATTTTGAGGTTAGCCACAGGAAGCATATAATCTGAAAAAAGAAAAGCGGAAATCCCCAATAAAGTAATGAGAATAAACAAAGGAGCCATCGCTTTTTGCAAAGAAATACCAGCCGATTTAATGGCTACTAACTCATAGTTCTCGCCTAAATTCCCGAAGGTCATGATAGAGGAAAGCAAAATAGCCAAAGGTAAAGCCATAGCCACATTGGTAGCAGCAGCGTACATCAGCAATTGCAAAATCACGTACCACTCAAAACCTTTACCTATTAGATCATCAATATATTTAAATAGGAAAAGCATCAAAAGCAGAAACATCACAATGAAAAATGTGACGATAAATGGTCTGATAAAGGCTTTTAAGATTAATAGGTGGATTTTTTTCACACTGCAAATCTAGGAAAAATCAAGCTCCAATTACACTCAGCAGCTCATCAATTTGAATATTCCAAATCGCTTGACGGTCTTTTAAATTTTCCGGAAGAGCGAAATCTGTCACTACTAAGGCTACATCATTAGTTAATTCGTCTTTAACGATTTCTAATTCAAAAAAGGTATAAGGCTCATCATCTAACCAGTGAAATTTTACAGATTTATTTTCTTTGAAAGATAGTAGCTTCGCTTTTTGCTCTTCTCCATCATCCCAAATAAAAGTGTAAACATGATCTTTAATATGAACATCGTCTGAAAACCACTGAGCTAATCCGTTAGGTTCACTAATAAAACTGTACAGTATCTTGGAAGATGATTTGATTTCGTATTCTAAAATGAATTTTACCTTTTCAGCCATTTTGTAGTTTATAAAGAGCGAGTGCAAAGATGCACATTTATTTTTTTTACATTCTTTTTCTAAAGGAAAGTAATTTCATCTATATTTGCAACTCAAATTTTTAACCATATGCCCGGCGGGGTAGCTCAGATGGTTAGAGCGCAGGATTCATAACCCTGAGGTCGGCAGTTCGATCCTGCTCCCCGCTACTAAAACTAAAAGCCCTCTGAAAAACAGAGGGCTTTTTTGATTGATCCCTTTTTTATTATTGAGCAATCTCAATAACTTTATCATAAATTTCATTTTACTCAATACATTGAGTAATTTTACTCAATGTATTGAGTAATTTGTAAAACATGTTCCAAAGAGCTTATTTAGAGAAACTTACAACAAGAATAAACGAACCAAGAAAGTTCATTCAAGTGTTAATGGGACCTCGCCAAGTGGGTAAAACCACTTTGATACAACAATTAATTGCTCAAACTCAATTAGCCCATATTTTTGAATCGGCGGATGCTGTAGCAGCATCAGACCAAGTGTGGATTGCTATTTTATGGGAAAAAGCCCGATTACAATTTTCTAATTCTGATAAAAAGGAATTCTTATTAATTATAGATGAAATCCAAAAAATTGATAACTGGAGTGAAATCATCAAAAAATTATGGGATGAGGACACTAAAGACAATATCAACCTAAAAGTAATCCTTTTAGGTTCATCCAGATTATTACTGCAACAAGGATTAACAGAATCTTTGGCAGGTAGATTTGAAAGTACTTACATCTCGCATTGGAGCTTTTCTGAAATGGAAGCAGCATTTGGGTTTACACCTGAACAATATGTTTGGTTTGGTGCTTATCCTGGCTCTGTATCTTTAATTAACGATGAAGAACGATGGAAAAATTATGTGAATAATTCCCTGATTGAAACTAGCATATCTAAAGACATTTTAATGCTGACAAGGATAGATAAACCAGCATTAATGAAGCGTTTGTTTGAATTAGGGTGTTCGTATTCTGGCCAGATATTATCCTATACCAAAGTATTGGGGCAATTACAGGATGCCGGAAACACAACCACTTTATCCAATTATCTGGAATTATTAGATACTGCGGGCTTATTAGCAGGAATAGAAAAATATGCGGCAGATATTATCAGAAAAAGATCGTCTAGCCCAAAATTTCAGGTACATAATAACGCTTTGATAAGCTCGCAAAGAAATGAGTTTTTTGATGAGATTTTTAATAAAAAAGAAGAATGGGGACGAATGGTAGAATCAGCCATAGGTAGCCA
Organism: Sphingobacteriales bacterium; assembly: GCA_014763615.1. Taxonomy (GTDB): domain Bacteria; phylum Bacteroidota; class Bacteroidia; order Sphingobacteriales; family Sphingobacteriaceae; genus Pseudopedobacter. Next base: position 114,187 of record JACXVB010000002.1, read on the forward strand.
TTTGGTAAACTCTGGTTTAACCCATCATTTTAACGTTTACTACTGGCGACACCGTAATGATGAAGTAGATTACGTATTGGAAAAAAGAGGGAAATTAATTGCTCTTGAAGTAAAAAGTAATGATAAAAATTCACTTTCAGGGCTAAATGCATTTAAAAAGAGCTTTAATCCTGATAAAACGCTATTAATTGGAGATAAAGGAATTTCATGGCAAGAGTTTTTAAAGATTGATCCAAATCAACTTTTCTAATATTTGGTTTATCAAATTTTAAAATTTTAAAAGGAAAACCACTATTCCAAAATCTTACTCCCTAAATCTAAAATCAGATTTCTTTTTCTACCCAATTTCCATCCTCACGGATAATTTCAATTAAATCATCCAACGCATTATCAGAACTTACATTCTTCTTTACCACTTCTTTACCTCGGTATAAGGTAATCTTACCCGGACCAGTTCCTACGTAGCCATAATCGGCATCAGCCATTTCGCCAGGACCATTCACAATACAACCCATAATACCAATCTTGATGCCTTTTAAATGGTCTGTTCTACTCCGAATCATTTGTGTGGTTTCTTGCAGATCAAACAGCGTCCTACCACAACTTGGACAGCTGATGTATTCGGTTTTAGAAATCCGCGAACGCGTAGCTTGTAAAATTCCGAAAGAAGTAGAAACTCTGAATTTTGTTGAAACTTGTGGTGCATCCATCCAAATCCCATCTCCAAAACCATCTAATAGTAATGCGCCTAAATCAGTAGCAGCATACAATTGAGCTTTCAATTCTTTCTGTTCTTGAGTTTCCGAAGCTTCGAAATGATAAGAACGCTTAATGATGACTGGAGTATCAATTCCTAAATTCATCAACTTAAAAAAGAAAGCTCTTTGATCCATCATACCGTATTCGGCATGGGTTTCTAACACAAAAACCAAAGTCTTATCAAAAGGGATAGCCGCAAAATCATCTCTCTCTAGATCTTCATGTTTTACCCGAACTAAGTTTAAAGAAGCATCTCTTTGGCTTGCGCCGATGTATTCTTTTAAGGTGTATAATGGATGACAGTTGGTCTTGCTTTTTAAGTTTAACCAAGTGGAATAGTTGTATAACTGCTTCAAATTTCCAGGGAAATTGAATGAAGGTAATCCATCACCCAGATAGGCAAAATCAATAGACTGATCACCCATATTATATTTATCTAAGATTGAAGAATAAATATATCCGGCAGCAGCCAAAATATTGGCATCTTTCAAATTTTGATCAGACAAATCTAAAATCACTCTTGGAACTTGATGTCCGCCAATAAAGGTATTGAGCTCCGCCGATGCTCTTTTTTGATAAGCATAAGGAGAGTAATTTTCGGGTAAATCAAAATCAGCTTCTGCTAAATCGCTTTCTGCAACCTGAGTCCTCTTTTCATAGCGTTGGGCTAAGGCCTGTGCTACTGGGATTTCATATTCAGGTTCTTCTGTTAAAGAAACGCGAATGGTATCGCCTAAACCATCTTCTAATAAAGTTCCTATTCCAACGGCCGATTTAATCCGACCATCTTCTCCATCACCAGCCTCAGTTACCCCTAAATGCAAAGGATAATTCATGCCTTCGGCAACCATCGTTTTTACCAGCAAACGATAAGCTTGCACCATCACTTGTGGATTACTCGACTTCATCGAAATCACCAACTCATGATAATCCATTTCATGGCAAATACGAATAAACTCCATAGCAGATTCAACCATCCCTTTTGGCGTATCTCCGTACCAACTCATAATCCTGTCTGACAATGAACCATGATTGGTGCCAATCCGCATGGCTGTTCCATTTGCCTTGCAAATCTCTACTAAAGGAGCGAATTTCTTTTTAATCCTCGCCAATTCTTGTGCATAAGCCTCTGGGGTATAATTGATTTCTTCAAACTTCTTTTTATCAGCATAATTACCCGGATTTACCCTCACCTTTTCTACAATTTTAGCCGCTAACTCGGCTGCATTAGGTGTAAAATGGATATCGGCAACTAAAGGCGTATGGTAACCACGAGCAGCTAAACCTTTCTTTATTTCAGCTAAATTTTGTGCTTCTTTAATACTGGGAGCGGTAATCCGCACATACTCGCAACCTGCATCAATCATCCGAATACTTTGTTCAATAGAGGCTTCTGTATCCATGGTGAAAGCCGTGGTCATACTTTGGATGCGAATAGGTTGCTCGCCTCCCATCGGAACAGCACCGATATGGACTTCACGAGTTTTAAATCTCGAATATTGAATAATAGAATTACAGTAATCTCCTTTTAAAGCTTTTGTTGCTTCAGCTTCCATGTATATGTGATTTTGCTCAAAAATACGGGTTTTAGATGAAATAGTTTTGGATGAAAATTGTTTGATACCGCATCTGAAATTTTAACCTAAATATTCATTAAGGGTTAATTTGTTGTTTTTGAAAAACGTCATCTATATCTATATATTAACCAACATTAGGCTTAATCACCACGCTTCTTTTCCAAATTAAAGCTTTCTTTTTATCTTGTACGTCTAAATATTTTAAAAAACACCATCATGCTAAAAAAACTGATTCTTTTAATAGTTGTAGGCTTTGGCTTCTATCGTTTACAAGCACAAACATTACCTATGCCTACGGATATACAAGCCGCTTTTAAAAATGGCACTCGCGATGCTTCTGGTAAACCCGGCAAAAACTACTGGCAAAACCATGGAAGATATGATATCTCTATCCAAGTATCGCCTCCAGATAGAACCATTTCTGGAATAGAGCACATTACCTATTTCAATAATAGTCCGGATAAACTAGACAGTTTGAACATGAAATTAATTGAGAATGTGCATCGTACCATCCGCAGAAGAGGCGCTACACCAGATATTGCCGCAGGCATCACTGTTGATCAGTTGAAAGTGAACGGAGAACTAGCCAATTGGGATAATTCAGCTGCTATTACTACCAATTATATGCTTCCGCTAAAGAAAAGCCTACAAGCACATGATTCTTTAACACTCGATATCAAATGGCATTATCGACTATCTACTAGCCCGGGTAGAGACGGTGCAATAGATTCTACCACCTTTTTCTTAGCCTATTTTTATCCTAGAGTATCTGTATATGATGATTATCGTGGTTGGGATACGCAACCGCATACCGGAAACTTAGAGTTTTATAATGATTTTAACGATTACACGCTACATGTTACTGTTCCTAAAAACTTTATTGTTTGGGCTACTGGAGATTTACAAAACCCAAATCAGGTGTTAAAACCTGCTTATGCTCAAAAACTACAAGCTTCTTTTACTAGCGATTCTACCATTCACATTGCTACTCAAGCAGAATTAGATGCGAAAAATATCACTCAACAAAACGAGACCAATACTTGGATTTTTAAGGCGAAAAACATTACCGATGTGACCACCGCCCTGAGCGACCATTATGTTTGGGATGCGGCAAGTGTTTTGGTAGATGATGCCACTCAGCGTCGTACCAGCGTTCAAGCGGCTTTTCCTGATTCATCAGCAGATTTTCACCATTCGGTACAATTTAGTCGCTACGCTTTAGGATGGTTTTCTCACCATTGGCCAGGTGTGGCTTATCCATTCTCTAAAAGCACCGCCGTACAAGGTTATGCAGATATGGAATACCCAATGATGGTAAATGATAGTCATGAAACAGATTTAGGCTTTGCCGAGTTGGTACAAGACCATGAGCAAGCGCATACTTATTTTCCTTTTTATATGGGTATTAATGAGAGCCGTTATGCTTTTATGGACGAAGGCTGGGCCACTACATTTGAATATTTAATCGGGATGACTGAGAAAGGAAAACCTGCAGCAGATGCATTTTATAAACAATTTAGAGTAAATAGATGGATTAACGGTCCGCATAGTGCAGAAGAAGCCATCATCACCCCTTCCCCTGATGTTAAATTTGGAGCGGGCAACAATGCTTATGGCAAGCCTTCGCTGAGTTATTTATCCTTAAAAGATTATTTAGGCGACGATTTATTCAAGAAAGCATTGCACAATTACATGAGTAACTGGAATGGAAAACATCCTATGCCTTGGGATTATTTTAACTCTATGAAAAGTGGCTCGGGCAAGAATTTAGATTGGTTTTTTTACAACTGGTTTTTCACGCCATCTTATATTGATTTAGATTTGGCCAATGTGAGTACATCTGCCGAGAGCTATCAATTAAACATTAAAAATATGGGTGGTTTTGCTATTCCTTTTGATGTTATTGCTACCTATAAAGATGGCACTTCTGAGAGCTTTCATCAAACACCTGCAGTTTGGGAGCAGAATCAGAAAGAGATTTCCATCGATATCAAAGCCAAAAAAGCGGTGAAAAGCTTCACCTTAGATGGCGGTATTTTTATGGATGCAAATACCAAAGACAATAACTGGACAGCGCAATAATCCACGTATATATAAAAAATTTTGATGAGGGGGATGAAGTGATAAAAGCTTCATCCCTTTTTTAATTTATTTTAAAAAATTTAGATTAACCGATCTTTAATCACCAGCGTATTCGCCATTTTATCATGTAAACATTGCTGCTGTTTATTCAAAAAGAGATAAAAATAGCCGAAGAAAAAAAGTGCCGTACTGATGGTTTTACTGAGGTTACGCACCAACACCTCTTGGAAGCTGGGTGGCAAACCTTGCAAATTAGTCACCTTGATATTTAATAATGCTTTTCCGATGGTAGCCTGCCTTTGAGATTCCATGTATAAATGATAAATGAATTTGAGCAAAGGCAATAAAATTACTCCGGAAGTGAACATCAGGATGGTTTCTTTTTGTCCAAAACCTAAAATGAGCACAAAAATCAACTCCAATAAAATAGCCATCCCAAAAATGATAAACCAATCAATAGCATCGGCTAAAAGCCTTAAATCAAAACCTGCAAAATATTGTGGAGGAGTGTATTGCTTGCTAAAACCTAAAAGCTCACGAATTTCGGGGAATTCATGAGCTTCTTTATAATCGTCCATTCCAGGCTTTCGGATAAAATCATCCTTTTTAACACCTAAAGTCTTTAACTCTGCCAACGAAAACGGACCGACAGGTTTGCCTTCTTTAACAATGGTGTAGATTTTTTCTTCCATTAATATCTACTCACAGAAATATCGCTTAAACCACCTTTAATGGTGAGATGTATTTTTTGTTTTGCAGTGCGATAATTAGCCGTTTCATAAATGCTATTGCCTTTATCAATAAAACCTTCAAATGTTTTCGAAGATAATCCTGTAGAAGAATGAATTTGGCAACCTGCTGTTTGAGGCACTTCAATTTTAACTTTGGCTACTCCGGTTTCTGAAGTAAAATTGATATCATTAGACAAATTACCCAGTTTCACCTCAAACTCTGCAGCACCACCTTTTAAATTAATATTATGCATTTTAAATGGTGTTAGATCAAAATCTGCTTTTCCTGCACCCATGGTGAGGTTTAAATCCCAAATTGGACTTGAATGAAGAGCTAAATGAATATCATTAGGCTGATGATCATCAAAATAAATTTCAGTATCCTTTTTTGTGGTGAAGTTTAAAATGGTGGTACTGTCTCTTTTTTCGGTTTTTAAAACATAAAAAGATTTTTCTTGTCCGCGATTATCTGCCGAAAACAAATTTTTAGAACTGCTATTGATGTAAAATTTAGCTGCTCCGCCTTTAATGTTTAAAACTGCATGGGTAATCCCATCTTCATAAGCTTCTTGATAAGAAACAGTGCTATCCTGACTGCTTCCATCGCTCCAACCATCATCCATTCCATTTTTCGCATCGTCTGAGAAATTCCACCTCCAACCGTGATGACGGTGTTCACGACCATCTTTTAAGCCCATAATAGTTACAAAAGCTAAGGCTAAAACAGTGATAACCACCGTAGCAATAGCTCCAATTTTAGAATGACTTCTTGAAAACACGATATTGATACCGGTAACAATGAGTAAAATAGGCCAGAATCTCCAGATATAGCCCCAGCTAAAATCTATCACTCCGAAATTTTCTAACAGGAATATCCCACCAATAAAGACGAAAATAATTCCCCAAAATAATCTATCAGCTTTCATGGTTTAATATTTTATGGATTCTGTTGATCGTTATTATCTGTTTTCTTTTCCTCTTCTTTTGGACTATCGCCATGATCTTTAGGTTGATTTTTAAAATTCTGATCATCAATTTCTTGATTTTTATTTTTGCTGAGGATAATTAATCCAATCACCACAAATACCAGGGGCCATAGTTTACGAATTTTAAACCAATAAGGCAGAAAATCAAATTCGGCCATTAAAAAATAAGCGCCTAAACCAATTAAGATAAGTCCGGCAATTACTCCAATATTAGAATCATTAGGTTTAAAAGTTGAGCCAAAATTATCTGGATGGCTCGCTTTATCTTCATCCACACGATAATCGGTATAAGTGAAGGGCGAAATTCTTTCTTCTGGTACGGCTATCCAAAGAATAATGTATATCCATAAACCTCCACCTCCAAAAAAAGCGGCTAAAGCAAATGCTATTCTTACCCAGGTAACATCTAGTTGAAAGTATTTGGCTAAGCCTGCTGCAACGCCAGCAACCATCTTGTTCTGGACGTCTCTTGTTAATCTCTTTGTCATTTTATTTTTTCCTTTCCACGTTAAATTTGGCCATGGATGGGTCTGATCATGATTTCTTCCACGTTAGCTCCTTTACTCATGTGCATCACACTTTCAATAGCTAAAGCCACATCCTCTGGTTGTATAAATTCGTCAGGAGAAATGTTAGTACCTTCCCAAGAATGAGTGAGTGTAGAGCCCGGTAATAAGGCGGTCACTTTCACGCTATGTGGCATCATTTCTTTTCTCATCACATGGTTTAGACTGAGCAAGGCAGATTTAGTTACACAATAAGAACCCGCATTTGCAATGGTTTCTTTACTGGCAACAGAACAGGTATTAAAAATGAATCCATTTTTACGTTTTTTCATCTCTGGAGCTAGTTTTTTATACAAATAATAAGCTGCAAAAACATTGGTTTTCATATGAAAATCTAGCGCATCATCAGCTTCATCTAAAATGAAAGAAGGTTTAAAAACACCAACATTATTTACTAAAACATCGATCTGACCTAATTCTCTTAAAGCGCTATCGGCGAAAGCCAATACTTCTTCTTTTACACTACAATCTACCACTTTGATGTATATTTTAAGCGACGGATGTTTCGTTAAGATTTCTGATTTAAGTTTTTCGAGGTCGGTTAGTTTTCTTGCACAAAGCGCTAAATGATGTCCATTTGCTGCCATATTTTTAGCAATAGCTTCTCCCATCCCTTTGGATGCTCCGGTAATTAGAACGTTCATGTGATTTTTAAATTTAAACCCCAATTTAGGTTTAATAATTGTAATAGATAAAAAAGCTTATTTTTACACAAACTTAACTCTATGCTATTTTATCATTTCGGTAAGTACATTTTAATGTTGAAATCGATCTTCAGGAAGCCTGAGAAATTCAGTATTTACAAAAATGAGATTTTCAGAGAAATGGTATCCATTGGTTTAGGTTCTTTAGGGATTATCAGCATCATTTCTGTTTTTATTGGTGGCGTAACAACGGTACAAACTGCTTTTCAGTTGATTAGTGATTTTATTCCTAAATCAATCATCGGAGGTATCACTCGCGACTCTACCATTTTAGAACTTAGCCCAACGGTTTGTTCTTTGGTACTTGCAGGTAAGATAGGCTCCAGTATTGCCTCTGAAATTGGCACCATGCGAGTAACCGAGCAAATTGATGCTTTAGAGATTATGGGAATCAATGCTCCGGGTTATCTGATTCTGCCAAAACTATTGGGTGGAGTGATCATGATTCCGCTGTTAGTGGTGATTGCTATATTTTTAAGTATTACAGGAGGTTACGTATCTGGCGTGGTATCTGGTGCATTAACCGCATCAGAATTTATACAGGGCTTAACCACCGGATTTGTACCTTTTATCTTCTTGGTAGCGATGATTAAAGCGCTGATTTTTGCCTTTATCATTACCACAGTTTCGGCCTATCAGGGATTTTATACCAAAGGTGGGGCTTTAGAAGTTGGGCAATCTAGTACCAAAGCCGTAGTAATTAGCTGTATTGCCATTCTTATTTCTGATTATCTCATCGCACAACTCCTATTATGATTGAAGTTAAAGATATCTATAAAAGTTTTGGCGACAATGAGGTACTGAGAGGGATCTCTGCTCAGTTTAAGCCAGGAGTAACGAGTTTAATTATTGGCTCATCAGGTTCTGGAAAAACAACTTTAATGAAAAATATGGTGGGTTTGCATGAGCCTGATAGCGGTTCGGTAAGTTATGACGGCAGAGATTTTACTTCTATGGACATGAAAGAACGCATCTCTATCCGTAAAGAAATCGGAATGCTTTTTCAAGGAGCTGCATTATTTGATTCTATGAACGTAGAAAAGAATATCCGTTTCCCTTTGGATATGTTTACCGATCAATCTAAAGCTGAGAAATTAGACCGTGTGAATTTTGTTCTTGAGCGAGTAAATCTTGCCGGAAAAAACAAGCTATACCCTTCCGAATTATCGGGAGGGATGAAAAAAAGAGTAGGTATTGCCAGAGCCATCGCCATGCGTCCAAAATATTTATTTTGTGATGAGCCTAACTCGGGTCTCGACCCTAAGAGTTCTATCCTTATTGATGAATTGATTAAAGAAATCACCGAAGAATATGACATCACCACGGTTGTGGTTACCCATGATATGAACTCGGTAATGGGTATTGGAGAACATATTCTCTTCTTGCATCAAGGAAAAAAATGGTGGGAAGGTTCTAACAAAGAAATTACCTCCACAGACAATAAAGAACTCAACGAATTTGTATTTGCCACTAAGTTGATGGAGACTTTGTTAAAAAAGTAAATGATCCGTAGATAAAGGAGAATAGTTAATGGAGAAAAACCCAATTAATACATTTTCAAATCTTCAAATTATTAAATTTTCAAATTAAAACTACATGCACCCCAAGATAGAAGCCTACAGTCCGCAGCACTGGAAAGATTACGAGTTAATAGATTGCGGAGATTTTGAAAAACTGGAAAGATTTGGTGATGTGATCCTTATCAGACCTGAACCCCAAGCCGTTTGGAGCAAAGTATTGCCAGAAAGCGAATGGCAAAAAATGCACCACATCCGTTTTAAAGGCAAATCTGCCACTTCTGGCGAATGGATAAAAAAGAATCCTAAAACTCCAGACCGCTGGCATATCGATTATCAAAATGAGGATGTGAAAATTAAGTTTAGATTAGCTTTAACCTCTTTTAAGCATGTCGGAATTTTTCCAGAGCAAGCTGTAAATTGGGATTTCATCTCTTCTAAAATCAAAAAATTCAAAACTCCACAACCTCGAGTTTTGAATCTTTTTGCTTACACTGGTGGAGCTTCTTTAATTGCCAAAGCTGCCGGTGCCGACACTACGCATGTAGATTCTATTAAACAGGTGGTGACTTGGGCTAATGAAAATCAAGAAATTTCTCAATTAAAAGATATCCGTTGGGTGGTGGAGGATGCCTTAAAATTTGTTCAACGAGAATTGAAAAGAGGCAAGACTTATCATGGCATCATCCTTGACCCTCCTGCTTATGGTCACGGACCAAAAGGCGAAAAATGGAAACTCGAAGATTTAATTAAAGAAATGATGCAAGATGTGGTGCAACTTTTAGACCCAGAAGAACATTTCCTAATTTTAAATACTTATTCTTTGGGTTTTTCGTCTATCATTGTAGAGAATTTAATCAGGGGTGCTTACCCAAAAGTGCAACATTTAAATATCGGCGAGCTTTATTTAGAAGCCTGCAGTGGCGTAAATTTACCATTAGGTGTGTTTGGTAAATTTAGTACTGTTTAGATGTTGAAATCTTTATTTCAACAGACCAAAGCTTTTATTCAATTTCATCCAATTTATTTAAAATTACATGAAAAGAAATTTATTTCTATTATACCCTTCGGTTTGCTTGTGTATCTTGTTTACAGCATGTAGCCAAGCAGATAGCAAAACTGAACAAAAGAAATCTGCAAAGATTGATTCCATCAACAAAAAAATAGCAACCGAAAAGGTTCAAAACCCTTATCAACCAGTAGATTCAGCTAAATATTTTCAATTACAAAAGTATTTAGCTAACGGAGATACTACCGGAAAGTGGCCTGTAAAAAATCAGCCTCTACCCGTGAATGGGGCTGTTCTTCCATTTCATAGAATTATAGCTTATTATGGCAACCTCTATTCTAAAAAAATGGGAGCTTTAGGCGAATATGCTCCAAAAGAAATGTGGACCATGTTGAATAAAGAAGTGGCGCATTGGAACAAAGCCGATTCTGTAATTAAAGCTATACCCGCCATCCACTATATTGCAACAGTAGCAAGTGGCACTCCGGGTAAAGATAATTTCTACATTAACCGTATGCCAGATTCACAAATTGACTCGGCTTTAGCTATCGCTAAAATGCACAACGCTATTGTTTTTCTGGATGTACAAGTGGCTTTAAGTAACCTGAAAAATGAGTTGCCTCGATTAGAAAAATACCTAAAATTACCGAATGTACATTTAGGTATCGACCCTGAGTTTTCTATGAAAACCGGTGCTAAACCGGGAACAAAAATTGGAACTTATGATGCAGCAGACATTAATTATGCTTCTGATTATCTTACTAAACTGGTAAAAGAAAACAATCTTCCTTGTAAAATATTAATTATACATCGTTTTACGCAAGGCATGGTGACTAACTACAAAAACATCAAATTGCATAAAGAGGTGCAAATGGTCATGAATATGGATGGTTGGGGCGAACCTGAATTGAAAAAAGGAACTTATCGCCACTATTTATTCAAAGAACCCGTACAATTTGTAGGCTTTAAATTATTTTATAAAAACGATTTGAAAAAAGCACCTAACAGACTGTTAACACCAGAAGAAATCTTGAAATTAACACCAAAACCTATCTATATTCAATATCAATAATAGATTAATGGTTGAAGATTTTTAAAGTCCCTTTTCAGGGTAGTCTTGGTCGGAAGAAATTCTGACCGAGACAATAGTTAGATTCACTTTTATTTAAAAGTCTCTTTCTTTTTTAGATTCGTTTTTCACGATAAAAAGTTCTTTTGGCAATTCCATCCGCTGCATTTTCTTTCCTTGCACTTGCTCTAACTTTTTAATCACATCTAGTTCTAACTCGGTTGCAAAAGTTAAAGCTAACTGATCTATTTGTGTATTATCCTCAATCAATAATCTTCTGGTGTAAACCACTTCATCTTCTGGAAGGTCGAAATGCAAAATGCAAGGAAAATCATTCACACTTAAATTCTCTGCATCTTCATTTACAAGAATTAAAATTCGGCCTTTCGGCGATAGCTTAAAATCATCCAGATGAGTAAAACTATTTTTACTGATTTGCTCCAAACGATACACGCCAATCTCGTCGCCAAAATCAGCAGAAAGCTTTTTATACACAGTTTCCGCAGTAAATTTAGCGTTTACAAATAAAATCACCTTCTCAAAAACTTCCTTATCTGCCATCAGCATTTCTAAAAGGTAAAGTTTGGTGCTAAAATTAGGCACCACATATAAAAGCTGCTCAACGGTATTCAATTGCTCATCACCAAAATCTTCTACCTCAATTACATTGGGTATTTCGATAAAAGTTTCAAACATTTTCTCTAAACGATCATGGTAAACCGATGAGCAAACTAAAAATTGCGCTTTTCTGGTGCTTCTTGCTAATTCATTGGTAGGTAAAGTCAATCCTTTTTTAATAATGATATCTGCATCATCCACAATAAAAAGTTGAATTTTGTTAAGGTTTAAACCGAGTTTTAAATAAGCAGCTCTGGCCCTTTCTGGTGTTGCTACAACAACATCAACCCCATCTGTAAGTTCTAAAACTTGGGTATCTAAACTTGCTCCGCCAGCAAATAAACCTAAGAAACGTAAGTCTCTATTTCTGTTTAAGGTATGAAATTGATCCAATACCTCCTCTCCTGTTTCTATATCTGGAACGAGGTATAAAATGCGGGGAGCTATTTCTTCGGTAAATTTAATTTTATTTAACGCAGCCAATACACAAGTAGTCGTTTTTCCACAACCGTCAGGCCCGATAGCTACCAAATCTTGACCACCGCTAATTCTTGGAAAGAGGATAGATTGTATTTCTGTTGGACTTAAATATCCATTGCTAATCATTGCGGTAAGCAACAGCTTACTCAATTTTAATTGCGCTAAAGTGGCCATATTAATGGCGAAATTACATCAAAAGTTCTACATCCACGAAATTCTAAGTGTATCAACCAATAAAAGCTGTATTTAAACCTTTAAAAAGAAAGCTATTTTAACCTTTTCCCATCATCTTAGCCACATACTTTCCGATGATATCAAATTCTAGATTCACGATATCACCCGGTTTGATGTTTTGAAGATTAGTATGCTCAAAAGTATAAGGAATAATGGCTACCGAAAAAGTGTCGTCTCCAGAATTTACTACCGTTAAACTGATTCCGTTTACGCAAATAGAGCCTTTTTCTACCGTAACATTACCTTTACTAGTATCATACTGAAAAGTAAAAATCCAGCTCCCGTCCGTTTCTTTTAAGTCAATACATTCTGCCGTCTGATCTACATGTCCTTGCACAATGTGTCCATCTAAGCGCCCATTCATTTGCATGCAGCGCTCCAGATTCATTAAATCACCAACTTTCAGCTCACCAAGATTGGTTTTTTGTAAAGTTTCGTCTATCGCAGTAACCGTATGACTATCTTGATTTAAAGCCACCACCGTTAAGCAAACGCCATTGTGTGCAACAGATTGATCTATTTTCAATTCCGGAGAAATAAGCGATTGTACGCTGATGTGCAAATTACCTTGCTCTTTTTTGAGCTGAGTAACTTTTCCTAAAGTTTCTATAATTCCTGTAAACAAAACTTCTGATTTTTATTGATACAACTTTCTATTACGCTTCCAAGCTGAAGCTGATTCTTGAACCTGTGAGGTAGTTGTTTTGTTTGCTTTTTGTTGCATCAAAAATGTACCCAAAATGGCTGCGATTTCAGCTTCATCTTGATGCTCTGTATCCAACATTTCTGGCTTAAAATATTTGCTTACAAAGTGGGTATCAAATTTTCCGGAAGTAAAAGCTTCGTGTTGCATCACAAATTTCCCGAAAGCCAAAGTGGTTTCAATTCCAGTAATTTCATACTCCTCAATGGCTCTAATCATGCGCTGAATGGCCTCATTTCTATCTTTTCCGTAAGTGATGAGTTTGGCAATCATAGGGTCGTAATAAATTGGAATTTCCATCCATTGCTCAAAACCATCGTCCACTCTTACGCCGTTACCTTTTGGCGTTTTGTAGGTTTGCAATAAGCCAATATCTGGCAAGAAATTATTTTTTGGATCTTCGGCATACACTCTTAATTCCATTGCATGACCATTAATTTTTAAATCTTCTTGTTTAAAACTAATAGCTTCGCCTCTGGCAATTTTAATTTGTTCTTTTACCAAATCAATTCCTGTAATTAGCTCAGAAACTGGATGTTCTACTTGCAAACGGGTATTCATTTCTAAGAAAAAGAAATCCAAATTTTCATCCAAAATAAACTCGACTGTTCCTGCTCCTGTATAATTTACTGAGCGAGCCACATCTACCGCACATTTACCCATTTTGGCTCTAATTTCTTCTGTTAAAACTGACGAAGGTGCTTCTTCAATGACCTTTTGGTGGCGACGTTGAACCGAACATTCACGCTCAAACAGATGAACAATATTGCCATGTGTATCTCCTAAAACCTGAATTTCAATATGCCTTGGCGAAGTCACATATCTTTCGATAAAAACCGCTCCGTCTCCAAATGCAGAAACAGCTTCAGAAACTGCCAATTGCATTTGATCCTCAAAATCTTCTGACTTTTCTACAATGCGCATTCCTTTTCCACCACCGCCAGCAGCCGCTTTAATTAAAATTGGAAAGCCCACTTCAATCGCTCTTTGTTTTGCATCATTTACATCGGTGATGGCTTCTTCGGTTCCCGGAACCATCGGAATTTGATACTTTAATGCCGCAGCTTTTGCTGATAATTTATTACCCATAATTTCCATAGCCTCTGGCGATGGACCAATCAAAATCAAACCCGCTGCTTGTACCCGTCTGGCAAATTCTGCATTTTCTGAAAGAAAACCGTAACCGGGGTGTATCCCTTGCGCAGCTGTTTGTTTACAAGCATCCAAAATTTTATCCATCACTAAATAAGATTGATTAGAAGGCGCAGGACCAATGCAGATGGCTTCATCTGCGTATCTAACATGTAAAGCATTTCTATCCGCTTCAGAGTAAACCGCAACCGTTTGTATTCCCATCTCACGAGCGCTTCGCATTACTCTTAAAGCAATTTCACCCCTATTGGCCACTAAAATTTTATTCATGATTGTAAAAGTAAAAGTTTAAATGTATAGTTTATGATTAAAACTAAGTTGCAAAAAATTTGTAATGTCTTTCATATAATTCATAAAGCATAATGTATTTATTAATAAATTGCAACTGTTAAATGTTGATCATACTCACTAGAAAATTACGTCTATACCATGAATTCTTCTGAGAAAGCCATGCAACACAAAATGGACGAGCTTTACAGAATTACTTCTATTTTGATTAAAAATGAAGATGGGGCTTTATCTGAAATTTTAAATGTAGCATGTTCTGTATTGGAAGCAGAAACGGGTATTATTTGCAATATTATTGATGATAAATATCGTATTCTTGAGTATCATTCTAGTATCAATACACCAAATTTAAAGGGAGAAATTTTAAATCTGAGTGATACTTTTTGCGAATTTACCATCAAAGAAAACAAGGTTTTATCAGTAAGTGACATCAAAAAAGACGATAAGTACAACTCGCATCCTTCCGCTACTAAATTTGGTTTGAGTGCTTATATTGGTATTCCCATATCTTTTAATGATTCTGAAATAGGTACCTTAAATTTTTCATCTTCTAAAAGAAAAGAAATCCCTTTTTCGCAAAGCGATAGAGATTTTGTGCAATACTTAGGGCAATGGGTGAGCAATTATTTTGATAGGTTATACTTTAAGCAAAGTATCCAAGATAAAAATGTGCTTTTAGAAGAGCTCCATCAAGAATCTGAACAGAAAAACAAAGAGTTAAAAGAAATCATGAATGAGAAAAATCAGCTGATGCAGATTTTAGTTCATGATTTAAAATCGCCTTTAAGTAATATTCAAATGCTTTCTTACCTTTTTCAGGATTTTGTGAAAGACAAAGAAAGTGAAGATCTTTTTAACATCTTTAATAAAAGCTTAAGAGATGTTTTCCATTTGATAGAACAAATGGAGCTATTAAACAGCGTGGAGAATTTCCCTCTCCATAATTTTATTGAGGAATTTGATTTGAAAAAATTCTTAGTAGAAAATATCAAAAATTTTAAAAACGCTGGAGATCTTAAAAATATTGAGCTTCATTTCAGTACAAATGGCAAAGCTTTTATGATTAAATCCGATCAAAACTTTTTAAAAAGAATCTTTAATAATCTGATTTCTAATGCCATTAAGTTCTCTCCATTTGAGAAATCAATTTTTATCACTTTAACCGCTGAAAAAGAGCAGTTTGCTATTTCTGTAAAAGATGAAGGCCCAGGCATCAGCCAAACAGACCAAGAAAAGCTGTTCAAGAAATTCAGCACTTTAAGCAAAAATAAACCTACCAATAATGAAAGTTCGTCTGGTTTAGGCTTATTTATCGTAAAAGAATTAATTGGCCATTTAAATGGTGAAATCCATTTAAAAAGCAAAATTGGAGAAGGGTGCACATTTACGGTTATACTTCCAAAAGCTTTTATTGCTAAAACTTAAGCCATCTTTTTCAAGATATCAATAGCTTTATGAACCATCTCCTCGGTAACATCTAAATGCGTTACAAATCTGATCATTTGCTTACCAAAAGTACCACATAAAATACCTTCATGTTTGAGTTCTTCTACAAGATGGTCTGCATTTTTATGATCCTCCAATTCAAAAATAATAATGTTGGTGTCAACCGGAAGGATTTGCTTCACAAAAGGTAAATCAATCAACACATCTGCAATTTGTTGTGCATGGACATGATCTTCTTTTAATCTTTCGATATGATGATCTAAAGCATAAATTCCGGCTGCAGCCAAAAAACCAGCCTGACGCATTCCGCCTCCTAAAACTTTCCGTACTCTCCGAGCATAAGTAATCGTTTCTTTACTTCCCAAAAGTACAGAACCTACCGGGGCACCCAAACCTTTAGATAAGCAAACAGAAATTCCATCGAAAAACCGACCATAATCTTTCGCGTGATCTCCACTGGCAGCTAAAGCATTGAAAATTCTAGCACCATCTAAATGCAGTTTTAAGCCTTTCAATTTACATAAATGATAAATGGGTTCTATTTGGTCTAAAGTATAAAAACTGCCTCCTCCTCTGTTTACCGTGTTTTCTAAAACCACCAAACTGTTATGCGGATGATGAACATTACCCACCGGATTCAATTCTTCCTCAATCATTTCGGCGGTAATTCTACCTCTATCACCATTCAGCAACCTAACAGAAGCCGCAGAATTAAACATGATTCCACCACCTTCATATCTGTAAACATGTGCCGTTTGGTCGGTAATAATTTCATCCAACGGTTGCGTGAAAGATTTAATAGCAATTTGATTAGTCATGGTACCCGATGGGCAAAATAAACCTGCTTCCATCCCAAACATGGCTGCTGTTTTAGCCTCTAAAGTATTCACAGTTTCGTCCTCACCAAAAACATCATCGCCAACTTTTGCAGCAAACATAGCGGCTAACATTCCTTCGGTTGGTTTAGTAACGGTATCACTTCTAAAATCAATCATGGTTAAAAAAAATTAAACATCGCAAAATCACTAATTTTAGTGGCTAAACAAAATCATCATCAAAATTTTACGTAGCTATCGTATCTTTGTGCTATGTCTATAAAACAAGTTCCTGTTACTATCCTCACCGGTTTTTTAGGTGCCGGAAAAACTACTTTGCTTAATCATATCATCAAAGAAAATCCAAACACCAAATTTGCCATTATAGAAAATGAGTTTGGAGAGATTAATATTGATAGTGAGCTGGTGATCAGTACAGATGAAAATATTTTCGAGCTTTCTAATGGTTGTATTTGCTGTTCTTTAAATGGAGATTTATTTGAAGTGCTGAATAAATTGGTAACCGGAAAGTATGATTATGACCATCTCATTATTGAAACCACTGGCATTGCCGATCCATCCGCTGTGGCGGCCACTTTTTTAACGGATTACAATGTACAAACTGCTTTTAAATTAGATGGAACAGTTTGTTTGGTAGATGCTGAAAAAGTGCTCAGCGTTTTAGGTGTGGATGAAGAAGCTAACAAACAGATTGCTTTTGCTGATTTTTTAATTTTTAATAAATGTGATGGTGTGGAGCCAGAAAAGTTAGAAGAAATAAAACGCATAGTAAAAGGGATTAACCCGTTTGCTGCACAAGATTTCGCCAATTTTGGAAAAGTAAATACCTCAGAAATTCTAAACTTAAAAGCGTACGACAAAGAAAAGCAGACTTTTAAGTTCGGGAATTCGAGTTCTAAAAACTTCGTTCAGTTAAAACCTGAAAGCCATCATCATGATATTGTTTCTCAGAGTTTTATTTTTGATCAAAGCTTTGATTTGATTAAGCTGAGACATTACCTTACGGTGATGCTTTTTATTCAAGGTGCTTCATTTTACCGTATCAAAGGAATTTTAAATATTGAAGGATTAAACAGAAAACTGATTATTCAATCTGTTAAAGGCGCACCTGTTTTTATAGATGGAGAAAATTGGAAAGAAAGTGAACTAAGGGAAACCAAACTCGTTTTCATCGGGAAAAAGTTGAGAAGAGACATTTTAGAAAAAGGACTTTCCCAATGTTTTTATTCCGCCGGATAAATTTTTACTAGCCATTTATAAAAATCAGGGAACTCCCGATGCCAAAACCATTCGCTATGTTTTCCATCCGCTTTAATTGCTAATTTCATGTTTTCTTTAGGAAGACCATCCTTTAAAAGAAGCTGATACATTTTTTCCATATCCCCAGCCATATCTTCACTTTCATGTGCGCCGGCTACAAAATAAATTCTTAATTGATAATTTTTTTGCTGATGCACAAAATCATACAACTTTGGAGCAATCCAAAAAGATGGAGAGAAAACACCGGCATTGCCAAACACGTTGGGATATTTTGCTATCGCATACATGCTGATTAAACCTCCCATAGAACTTCCAACTATTGAAGTATATTTTGCCTGAGCTAATGTTCTAAAGTTTTTATCTACATAGGGCTTCAAGGTTTGTACTACAAAATCAACGTAAGCATCGCCTTGCCCTTTCCCAAATCGGTCATTATCATAAGGATGATATTCATTTAATCTAAACTCACCTCCATGATCAATGCCAACAATAATTGATTCTGCAACATTTTTCAGAGATAAACTATCTAAAACTTCATCCACACCCCACTCGCCATAACTAGAAGTTGCTTTATCAAATAAATTCTGCCCATCTTGCATATAAATTACAGGATATTTTCTAGCTACATTTTGATAATCTTTTGGTAAGTAAATCCAGATCCGGCGATAGCGATGCAACTGAGGCATATAAAAGGTAGAATCTAAAATATGTACTTGAGCAGATAGGGTATGCTGAATCTCTTTTAGGGTCACTTCATCACTAAAAGCTTCAGGTCTAATAATTATAGTAGTATCCTTTAATAAATTGATTTCATGATTTTGAATAGAAGAACCATCAGCAAAACATTCTACACTTCCCCAACTCCCCTTGGTAATTTTGAATTGATAATTTCCAGAACGTAAATTGAGGTTGCAAACCCATTTTTTATTACTCTGCAAATAAAACTCAGAAGAACTATCCTTTGGATTCCACTGATTAAAGTTACCTGCCAAATAAAACTGACGCTGAGTAGCTTGAGCTTGGTTTGAAGCTTCTAAAATCAGCTTAAGCTGATGAATATTTTGGGCAGAAAGCGGAAGAATCTGAGCCCATAAAATCAAAATCGAAACTATTTTCATGGCCATTTAAATTCAAATCTAAAATTAAGTTTCAATAAATTACGAAAACGTTTGCGTAAATCGAAAATTTTTATCTTTTCTTTAATTGGTGTATTTATTACACCTCTTAAACTTATTATAAATTTCAAATAGCTAATAATCAATTTATTAAATAAAAAAATACCCTGGTTTTATATAAAAATGAAAATCATTTTAATAGGGTTATTTTACTATAAATTAAATAAACAAACTTTTTAAAAAATATTTTTAAAAAGTTGAAGGATAAATTTTGATTTACATTGATAACTTGTAATTTTATCGCAGTATAAGAATCAATTATACCTAACCAATTTTTTAAACAAATAACAATTACATGGAAAAGAACTACTTCAAAAAGCTAGGCTTTCTCTTAATGTTTGCCTTACTAAGCGCAAACGTTTTCGCTCAAAAGGGAGGCATTAGTGGAAAAGTTGTTGATGAGAACAATTTGCCATTACCTGGCGCTTCTGTATCGGTAGAAGGCTCTAGCATCGCAACACAAACTGATGCTGACGGAAAGTACCGTCTAATTAATCTGAATTACGGAAACGTTTCGGTAACGGTGAAATTCATCGGTTATGAAAATGCGACCAAAACCATCAATCTATCTTCTGCAACCGCAACTTTAGATTTCAAATTATTACCTTCTTCTAAGAGTTTAAATGAAGTGGTGGTTATTGGTTACGGTGCGGTTAAAAAATCAGATTTAACCGGTGCAGTAACCAACGTCACTTCTAAAGACTTCGTTCAAGGACAAATTACTTCGCCAGATCAATTAATTACTGGTAAAGTGGCAGGTGTTAGAATCACATCTAACAGTGGTGCCCCGGGAGCAGGAAGCACCATTAGAATTAGAGGTGGAGCTTCACTAAATGCTTCTAATGATCCTTTAATCGTGATTGATGGAGTTCCATTAGATGGTGGTGGCGTAGCGGGTTCTGCTAACGCTTTGTCATTAATCAACCCTAACGACATTGAGTCTTTCAGTGTTTTAAAAGATGCTTCTGCAACAGCAATATACGGTTCGAGAGGCTCTAACGGAGTAATCATCATTACCACCAAAAAAGGACAAACTGGCAAACCACAAATTGTTTTCGGTACGCAACTCTCCATGGGTAAGATTGCTAAAAAAGCGAATATTTTATCTCCAGATGAGTTTATCAATCTAGTTCAAACGACAACTAGCCCTTTAGCAACTCCACAATTAAAAGCACTTTTAGGTAATGATAAAACTGATTGGCAAAATGTTATTTATCAAGATGCTGTTACTTCAGACAATAATTTAAGTATTTCAGGTTCATTAAAAAACCTTCCTTATCGTATTTCAGGAGGCTATTTAGCTCAGAATGGTATTTTAAAAACAGATAATCTGAAAAGAAAATCCTTAGCTATTAATCTTAGTCCACAATTATTTAACAAAAGTTTGAAGGTGAATTTAAACTTAAAAGGTTCATCAAGCAATTTCCGTTTTGCTGATCAAGGTGCAATTGGAGCCGCAGCAAACTTTGACCCGACCAAACCTGTTATGTCTGGCTCCAATAATTATGGAGGCTATTACCAAATATTAGGATCCTCTCCTGCAGACCCATTAACGGGAGTAACAGGATTAAATACTCTAGCTCCGAGAAACCCACTAGGCTTATTAGAACAAAGAGATAATTCTAGCAAAGTTTTAAGAAGCCTTGGAAGTTTGCAATTAGATTATACTTTCCCTTTCTTAAAGGATTTAAAAGCTAATCTAAATTTAGGTTATGATGTTGCAAAAGGTACTGGAACCAATATTACCCCTCCGGATGCGGCTACCGCTTACCTACGTTTTGCTGATGCAAATGGCGTTTTTAGAAGTGGCGTTAATAACTATTATAAACAAACCAAAAGCAGTAAGGTTGCAGATTTTTACCTAAATTACGTTAAAGACCTAAAGTCTATTAAAAGTAATATCAATCTAACTGCGGGTACGGCTTATTTAGATTACCTATCTACCAACTATAATTATGCTGATTACAGCTATGATGGTATTTTAAGACCTAATTCAGAGCCTACCTATCCATTAGATAAACCAGAGAACAGATTACTATCTTATTATGGAAGAGCCATTTACACCTATAATGACAAATACATTTTAACAGGAACAATAAGAGCAGATGGTTCTTCTAGATTAGCCCCTAATAATCGTTGGGGATATTTTCCATCAGGTGCTTTTGCTTGGAGAATTAGCAGTGAGAAATTCCTATCTAAAGTTAAAGCCATTTCCGACTTAAAACTGAGATTAGGATATGGGGTTACAGGACAGCAAGATGGTATCAGTAATTACTCATATTACAATGGCTACGCTTTAAGTAATGCAACCGCACAGTACCAATTAGGTGACCAATTTTATAACCTTTATCGCCCATCTGCATACAACCCTAACTTAAAATGGGAGCAATCCGCTACTGCGAATATCGGTTTAGATTTTGGCTTATTTAACAACAGAATTTCGGGTAGTGTTGATTATTACAGTAAAAAAACTACTAACCTATTAAATAATATCACCCAACCAGCAGGTACCAACTTCATTAACACTTTTATTGCAAATGTTGGAGAAATGGAAAACCATGGACTTGAATTTTCCGTTAATGCTTTAGCAGTTGATCACAAAGATTTCAAATTAAACTTTGCCTTCAACACCACATTTAACCAAAATAAAATAACCAAATTAACGAACGTGACTGATCCTAACTACATCGGGGTTCAAATTGGCGGTATTTCCGGAGGTACCGGTAATACTATACAAATTCACTCTACTGGTTTCTCAAGAGCTTCATATTACGTTTATCAACAAGTATATGACACCAATGGTAAGCCAATTGAAGACGTTTATGTGGACAGAAACGGAGATGGAAAAATTACTTCTGCTGATTTGTATAGATATAAAAACCCAGATGCTAAAACCTTATTAGGCTTCAGCTCTAATTTCACTTATAAAAAGTGGAATGGAGGTTTTACCATGAGAGGTAGCATTGGAAACTATGTTTACAATAACGTAGCTAGCAGTACCGGAACTTTAAGAAACATGTTTAATCCACTAGGTTATTTAAATAACGGGTCTAGAGACGTTTTAAACACCAACTTTGAAGGTGCTGGAACTCAATTCTTCTTATCAGACTATTACATCCAGAATGCTTCATTCGTAAGAATGGATAACGTTAATGTAGGTTACAGTTTTGGAAAAATAATTAAAGGAACAGGTAATTTGAACGCAAACCTTAGTGTATCTAACGTGTTCGTTATCACTAAATACAAAGGAATTGACCCAGAAATTGAAGGTGGTATTGATAATAATTTTTATCCAAGACCAAGAACATTTAGTCTAGGGTTAAATCTTTCATTTTAATAAAAAATAATTAAGATATGAAAAAGTATATTTTAAAAACAACGGTTTTACTTACAGCCCTAACCCTTGTTGTTAGCTCTTGTAAGAATACTTTGGATTTAGCTCCAATGAATGATGTAACCGGAGATGTAGTATATAGTACATTTCAGGGTTATCAAGAATCTTTAGCTAAAGTTTACGGAAGTTTTGCCTTAACTGGTAATGCAGGTCCTGCTGGAGCTCCAGATGTGGTAGGTTTAGATGAAGGAAGTAATGGCGATTTCTTAAGAACTTTTTGGAAGGCCCAAGAATTATCAACAGATGAAGCAATAATTTCATGGGGTGATGCTGGAATTCAAGATTTCCATAACATGAATTGGAATTCTTCCAACCCTTTCTTGAAAGGATTTTATTATAAAGATCTATATCAAATTACTTTAGCAAATGAATTTTTAAGACAATCTACGGATGCTGAAGTTGCGAAAAGAGGAATCACTGGAGCTGATGCGGATGCCATTAAAGCCTACAGAAATGAAGTTCGTTTTATCAGAGCTTTTGATTACTGGGCATTATTGGATTTATACGGTAACGTCCCTTTTACCACAGAAAACAATCCAATTGGTGGTCCTCTACCCACTCAAATGAGCAAAGCTGATTTATTTAAATACATTGAATCAGAATTAAAAGAAATTGAACCTCTTTTACCCGCAGTTAAAGATGCTGCTCATTATGGAAGAGCAACTCAATATGCTGCGGATGCTTTATTGGCTAGATTATACTTAAACGCAGAAGTTTATACAGGCACCGCTAGGTATGCTGATGCCTTAACTTATGCTAAAAAAGTAATTGATTCAGATAAGTTTTCCTTAACTCCAAACTACCGTAATATTGGATTAAATGATAATAATACCAGCCCAGAATTCATTTTCACTATCAATTACGATGGCCAAAAAACACAAGGTTACGGAGGTACTACTTTCTTAGCCCATGCTTGTGTTGGGGGTAGCATGAATGCTGCGAATTATGGTTTAGATGGCGGATGGGCAGGTTTAAGAACCACCAGTGCATTTGTAAATCAGTTTGCAGACCCAAGTGGAAATACAGACAAAAGAGCTAATTTCTACAATAGTGGTCAAAATTTAGAGATTAGTAGTGTATCTACTTTTACAGATGGTTATGCCATTCCTAAATTTCAAAACAAGGATAGTCAAGGTATTTCTGGAATAAATGCAACCTTTGTAAGCGCTGATTTCCCTGTATTTAGATTAGCGGAAATGTATTTAATCTACGCTGAGGCCAATTTAAGAGGTGGCGGTGGTGATTTAGCTACTGCAATTGGCTATATCAATTTATTACGTGAGAGAGCTTACGGAGATAATTCTGGAAATGTGACCTCTATAAATTTAGACTTCATCTTGGCAGAAAGATCTCGGGAATTGTATTGGGAAGGACATAGAAGAACAGATTTAATCCGTTTTGCTAAATTTACTTCTGATACTTATTTATGGCCTTGGAAAGGTGGTGTGAAAGAAGGAAAAGGTGTAGAAAGTTTTAGAGCTTTATACCCACTTCCATCTGACGATGTGAATGCAAACCCAAATTTAACTCAAAATACAGGATATTAAAAAAACAACTGGCAGCACATTCATGCTGCCAGTATAATTTAAAAAATCATGAAAAAACTCATTCAATCTTTTATGATGCTTTCCTTCATCGCACTCGGATTTAGTGCCTGTAAGAAAGACCAAAGCCTAGCAGTGTTAGATCCTGCCAAAATTAGTGCTTCATCACTATCTGCTTCTACAAACTCTTTAGTTTTAGAAAAAGCAAATCAAGATCAAAATGCCATTACTTTTACTTATTCAAAAGCCAATTTTGGTTTTGAAGCTGGTGCTACTTATTCTATTCAATTTGCGGTTAAAGGGACAAATTTTTCAAGTCCAATAGAAGCACCATTAGATGCTAATGCAACCACACTGAGCTACAAAGTCATAGACTTTAATGCCTTAATGTTGAAACTGAATTTACCTTTTGATCAAGCGTCTAATGTAGAAGCTAGGGTAAAAGCTTTTCTATCTAGTAAAGTTGATGTAGTTTATTCTACTCCAGTAGAACTAAGCGTAAAACCTTATCCATTAATTGATTTTATTTACGTTCCAGGCGATTATCAAGGTTGGAATATCTCCGCTGCAGATAGTTTAATGTCTCCAACTGGAAATGGCATTTATTCCGGGGTGATTGACTTTACGCCAAGTTCTACCTTACAATTTCTTTTAACTCCTAAAAAAGCTTGGGATCACAAGTTTTCTGATGGCGGAAGTGGAAAACTATTACCCGAAGGACCAAATAACCTACAAGCTCCAACTGCAGATCCATACAAAATTACCGCTGATTTAAACAACTTAACCATTGCTTTTGAAAAATACTCATTTGGTATTATTGGAGATGCTACCCCTACTGGATGGGGTTCAGATACCAATATGAACTACAACAACGGTACTAGAACATGGAGTATCACTTTAAACCTAATTGGAGGAAAGGATATTAAATTTAGATTAAACGACGATTGGGGAACCAATTATGGGGGGTCTAATGGGACTATTTCGTTAAATGGAGCTAACATTACTATTCCTAGTGATGGAACTTATAAGGTTTCATTCAGTGAAGTGGATATGACTTATTCGGTTGTAAAACAATAAGCAAAAGAAAAATCTCTTATATTTAAAGCCTGCTAATTCAGCAGGCTTTTTTTATGGCTTAAGAAAAAACATAGTGTACTTTGTACAATAAGAAGAATTTACTACTTTTAACAACCAAATTATAAAATCATGATCTTAATTGCAGACGGAGGTTCTACCAAAACAAGTTGGTGTTTAATTGATGAAAACGCCAAAAAAGTCCTTTTCAACACAGAAGGATACAATCCTTATTTTTCAGATACTGAATATATTATTGCTTCTATGAAGAAAAATATGCCTTCAGATTTACCAATAGGAAAAATAAAAGAGGTTTATTATTACGGAGCAGGAGTTCATAGTGATGAAAAAGCGAGCATTGTGAGCAAAGCCATGGAAGCTATTTTTACCGCCGCAGAAATTAAGATTGGTCATGATTTATTAGCCGCTGCTCGAGCTTTATTAGGCGATCAAAGAGGTTTTGCAGCCATTTTAGGTACGGGCACCAATACTTGTATCTATGATGGAGAATACATTGAATTTAACATCGATTCTTTGGCCTATATTTTAGGCGATGAAGGCAGTGGATGCTACATTGGTAAAAAATTATTAGGAGATTATATTAGAGGTTACATGCCAAAAAACGTAAGGGATAATTTTTGGGAAACTTTTAAATTATCTCCAGAGGATGTTTTAAATGCAGTTTATACAAAACCACTGCCCAATCGCTTTTGTGCAAGTTTCAGTAAATTTGTTTATGATATCACCCTGAATATTGAATATTCAAGAAGTCTGGTAAAAACTTCTTTTGAGGATTTTTTCAAAAATATAGTAAGTCATTATCCAAACTATCAAGACTATGAATTTAACTGCATTGGCTCTGTAGCCTATAATTTCAGGAATGTTTTAGAAGAAGTAGCTGTGGAACATGGAATGAAAGTGGGTAAAATCATCCGCTCTCCGATAGATCATTTGGTAGATTACCATATTAAACACAGTAAAGTATTTTAAATAAATCATCATCTTGATGAAAAAATCCCGTTAAAAGCCTTTCTAACGGGATTTTTTATTATTAAATTACCTCAAATTATTTATAAACAACCACTTTAATAGTTTTTTGGCTATTGCCGATTTTTAATAGCGCAAAATATAAACCTTCTAAAATAGAACTTGGTTTGGTATCCCACGAAATCTGATGTTCTCCGGGTGCTTGCTGGGCGTTTACTAAATTTGCCACTTCCCTACCCTCCAAATCATAAACTTTTAGTGAAACCTTTTCAGGAGATTTTAGATTGAAACTAAAAGTAGTTTGATCAACTGCTGGGTTTGGATAGTTAAAGAAATAAGTTCCATCTTTTGCTACTTCTTTAACCGCTGTAGTAGTTCCCGGTGCATTTAAATTTCTAGAGGTTAAAACATGAAATTCTCCCGGAGCTAAAGAAAAATTATAGGTTGCGCCAGTTACGTTAATGCTGTCATTTTTTAAGTAGCCATACCACTTACCTGTATTTGGGAAAGAAATGGTAGCGTTTTGATTTTGTATATCAAAATTTCCAACCACCACTACTTTTAAAGCAGCATCATTTAGAGAAATGGTTTTCACTGCTCCTGTTAAATTATAAGTAAAATCTGTGGTTTCAAAAACTGGCTGACTAATCCTCAATCGGATCAATTTGCTATAAGTATCAAACAAAGCTTTTCTATCCGCATCGCTCATATATTCCCAACGAGGAGGTTTAGCCGTTAAACGGTCATTAGCGGTTCCTGATGGATAGTTGATGCTTAAATCATAACCTCTCTCTCCAAATTGCCAAATCATTTTTGGACCAGGAATGGTGAAAAAAAGTGCTGCCGCCAATTGCTCTCGCTGTAAAGCAGTAGGCAAATTCTTGATGTTATAAGTTCCGTTGGAGTTACCGAAATTCAGGTTTTTATACATTAATCTTTCCTCATCATGGCTTTCCATATAAGTTACCAAATTAGGATCGGTCCATCCCCTATTTTTATAAACCCCTGAAGAAATATCAGAAGTAGAAACATAACCCATGGTAGCTTCATTGTAATTGTAATTCATGTTTCCCCAAAGCATCATGCCATCAACAGATAGCTCCTTCTCCTCAGAATTATCGGCAAAATGTTCTAAAATTGCATAAAAAGAAGGGTCTTGAGCCGTCAGTGCTGCGTAATAGTCTTTCCAAATAGCAATTCTTGAAGCATCGTAAGCACCCCAATTCGCCACATTATCTCCTGAATTTTTTTGGGTGAAACCTTTAGATAAATCAAACCTAAATCCATCTACCTTGAACTGCGATTGCCAATATTTGAAAACATTTTTAGTGTAATATTGAGTAGCAGCAGATTCATGATTAAAATCATAACCTACATTAAAAGGATGCGTAGCCACAGGGTTAAACCACGGACTATTGGCTGCCGGCCTATTATTGGTAGCATCCCAATACATCTGCACCATTGGGTTTTGCCCAAAAGCATGATTTAAAACCATATCCAAAATCACCGCTATCCCGTTGGCATGGCAGGTATCAATAAACTCTTTCAGTTTATTTTCAGTTCCATAATATTTATCTGCTGCCAAATGAAAAGAAACATTATAACCCCAACTGTCGTTTCCTTCAAATTCGGTTACGGGCATCAGCTCAATGGCATTGACACCTAAATTCTTGATATAGCTTAAAGTGTCTATTAAGGTTTGATAGTTATGTGTACCTACAAAATCTCTTATCAACAATTCATACACCACCAAATCGGTTTTTTTTGGTCTTTGGAAATTTGTCACCTTCCAATTATATGGAGTTTCTTGCGGCGTAAATGAAGTCACTATCCCTGTGGTTTTTCCTGTTGGATAAGCTTTTAAATTTGGATAAGTAGAGGAATCAATATATTGATCATTTGAAGGGTCGAGCACTTTATGCGAATAAGGATCGGCAACTTTTAAAGTTCCATCAATTAAATATTGATAAGCATATTCTGTATTCGGATCAAGACCATCAATTTGTACCCACCAATTATTTCCATCAGGAGTTTTCTTCATGAAACTGCTAGTGCCGCCCTGCCAATTGTTAAAATCGCCAATAACATACACATTATTTTTCCCAGGAGCATACAAATTGAAAATTGCAGAAGTTCCATTATTAATGATATTCACCCCATCAGTTACACCTGCAGGCAGTGCCGCCACTTGCACTGTACTATTCACCAAAAAGTTGAATGAACTTTCTACCGTAGCACTACCATCATTAGCGCTCACTTTCACTTCCTGCAAACCCGATGTACTGATAGCTGCATTGCCGGATAAAGTACTGACACTATTGCCCGATGCAAAAGAATTACTATTTAAACTCAATGTAATGGCGGCAGGTTTTGAAGTAATTACCGTTACAGGCAGTTGATCTCCTACAGCTTTCGAAATCGTTTCCGTAACTGGAGTAAAAGTAGGTTGCATGGCTGGGCTAGTAAAACGAACGGCGAAAGCACCAGCATCATAAATCGGCATATAAATGTCGCTGGCATCTGTATTTCTTCCTGCTTTAGAACCATCTGCATTTCTAAAAACCATAGAAATTTTCAAAATCTTCTCGCCGCTAGGCACCCCATAAAATGTTCTAGGGTTACTCACTGTCCACTGATACTTGTTATTGCCTAAAGCGGTCATTTTGATATCAGCAAAGGTGGTTGCCCAAGGATGTTTTACATATTTCCAATCGGATGAACTGGTGCTTTTATCGGTTATTACACCGGTATGAATATAGATATCACAATTGCAATCCTTCATTCCGGCATTACCTTTTGTAGCATCAAAAGTGAGGGTAATATTTTCTTGATCGGTAGGGAAACTAGGACTAAAATCTAAGAGTTGAGCTTGTGCAAAGAAAATACATCCCAAGCTGAACAGAACTGATAAAATAATTTTTTTCATTTGCTTATAAATGGTTCTTGTAAAGATAAGCAAAACGACTAAAAAAGAAAGATTTTTGGAATTAATCCTTAGAAAAAGAAAGCTCCTTGTTAAAGTGTTTAGCGTATTTACGCTTATCAAATTTATACAGTTTTGCTGCCCGATAGGAAACCCCTTTTTGCTTCTCATCCAGTTCTTTCAAAATATCATAAGCCAACATTTTTTTTCTAAAATTTCGTTTATCTAATTTTTTGTTTAAAATCACTTCATAAAGGTGCTGAAGTTGCGTAAGCGTAAATTTTTCTGGTAAAAGTTCAAAAGCTATCGGCTGATAGCTAATTTTATTTCTAATCTTTTCAAAGCCTTTCCTAAATATACGGCTATGGTCAAAAGCCAATTCTGGCATATCTTTCACCGGCATCCAAACAGCTTGCTTAGCCAAATTATTAGTAACAGGTTTTAAGTCTTTTTGGTTGGTGAGCCTAATCATGGCATAATAAGCAACAGTGATTACCCTACCCTGCGGATGCCTACCTAAAGCACCAAAAGTATGAAACTGCTCCATATAAATCCCTTTTAAACCTGTAGATTCATATAAAATACGCTCGGCAGCAGATTCTATACTCTCTGTATTTTCAACAAAATATCCTGGTAAAGCAAACCATCCCTTAAAAGGGTCTTCATTTCTTTCGATTAATAAAATCTTTAATTCACCTTCGTCAAAACCGAAAATGATACAATCTACTGTAAAAACAGATTCAAAATGTAATGGTAAATTTTCCAAATTTAGTAGGATTATAATTTTGTCTAATCAAGTACAAAGTTGAAAAAAATATTCGATAAAATATTACTTAGTGTAAAAAATACACGTATATTAGCTGCTCCAAACCAAAAAACCACTTTTTAACATGTCAAAAATCAAAAAAATAGCAGTTTTTACTTCTGGAGGGGATGCACCAGGCATGAATGCTTGTATCAGAGCCGTAGTAAGAACCACTTTATATTTTGGTGGCGAGGTTGCGGGGATTAAGCAGGGTTACCAAGGAATGATTGATGATAACATCGTAGAGTTGGACCGTCACTCGGTAAGTAACATCATGCAACTAGGAGGTACAATTTTAAAAACAGCCCGTTGTTTAGCCTTTAGAACAGAAGAAGGCATGGAAACAGCTTATCAAAATTTAAAAAAACACCAGATTGATGCTTTAGTAGCGATTGGTGGTGATGGTACTTTTACCGGAGCCGAGCGTTTTTCTGCAAAATATGATATTCCTGTAATTTGTGTTCCAGGAACGATTGATAACGATCTTTATGGTTCTGATTTCACACTGGGTTTTGATACCGCAACCAATACTGTAATTGAAGCTATTGATAAAATTAGAGATACCGCAGAATCTCACGACCGATTATTTTTTATTGAAGTAATGGGTAGAGATGCAGGCTCTATTGCATTAAGAGCCGGAATTGCAGGTGGCGCAGAAGCCATTATGCTACCTGAAAAAGATACCGGTATCCAAGATTTAATCCATAAATTAGAGGAAGGTGCTGCTAAGAAAAAAAGCTCGAGTATCGTCATTGTTGCAGAAGGGGATAAAAACGGTGGTGCTTTTGCCGTAGCTAAAAAAGTAAAAGAGAAATTTGATTTTTACGATACTAAGGTGACCATTTTAGGACATTTGCAAAGAGGCGGAAGCCCAAGTAGTTTCGACCGTATTTTGGGCAGCCGTATGGGATTTGCAGCGGTAAAAGCATTGTTAAATAATGAGAATCGTAAAATGGTGGGTTTAAGAAGCAATGAAATTGTATTAACCGATTTAAGAGAAGCCCTTACTGAACATGAGTTCAAATTAGAGGAAGACCTCTTAGAAATGTCGACCATACTTGCCTAATAAATGATAGCAGTAGTTTACAGCGGATCGCGATATGCCAATTGGAAACTAGCTGGAAAAGGTAAAGATGTGATAGATGTGAAAACCAATGGCATCAATCCATTTTTCAATGATGAAAAGTTTATCTTACAACTGCTCAATAAAAACACTCCACTCATTAACCACGCCGAAGAGATTAAAAAAATCTACTTTTTCGGTGCTGGAGCTTCCGCTAAAGAGCGAACCGATGTGATCAAAAATGCTTTGTCGCAATTCTTTAGGTTTAGCAAGGTTTTCGTCGGTCATGATTTAGAAGCAGCCGCTAAAGCCACCTGCGATGATCAACCCGGCATTGTATGCATCATGGGAAGCGGTTCTAACATCGGTTTTTTTGATGGTAAAAGGGTGCTCAATAATAATTATGGATTAGGTTATGCTTTAGGCGATGAAGGCTCTGCAAATTGGTTAGGAAAAAAACTGCTAAAAAATTTCATCAATGATACCCTACCAGAGCACTTAAAAGTGGCTTTTATCAAAAAATATGATTTAGATCGACGACAAATCATGGAAAAAATCTATCGTCAATCAAACCCAAATGTATTTCTAAGCTCATTTGCAGATTTTTTTGCTGAGCATAGAGATGATATATTTGTAAAAAAAATTATTAAAGATGGTTTCAGTTTATTTATGGAAATTTACCTAGTACCCGTCTTTAAACAATATGGTGCTAAACATCCTGTTTTTTTTGTGGGCTCTGTAGCCGCCAACCATCAGGATTTATTGCGTGAAGTAGCCACGGAAAAGAATATGAATATCAGTTCTGTAATTAAAGAACCTATATACAATTTATTAAATTATTACATAAACAAAAATTAATAAATATGAAAATTGGAATCAATGGATTTGGACGTATTGGAAGACTAGCTTTTAGAGCTGCTGTAACAAGACCCGATATTGAAGTAGTTGGAATCAACGATCTTGTAGAGCCTGATTACATGGCTTATATGTTAAAATATGACTCTACTCACGGCATTTTTGAGGGTACCATAGAAGTAAAAGACGGACATTTAGTGGTGAACGGAAAAACCATCCGCGTAACCGCAGAAAAAGACCCAGCAAACTTAAAATGGAACGAAATTGGTGCTGAGTATATCATTGAATCTACTGGTTTATTCTTAACTCAAGAATTGGCGCAAAAGCATATCCAAGCAGGAGCTAAAAAAGTAGTAATGAGTGCCCCAGCAAAAGATGATACCCCTACTTTTGTAATGGGTGTAAACCACAAAACATTAACTGCTGCTCAAAACATCGTTTCTAACGCCTCTTGTACAACCAACTGTTTAGCACCTATCACCAAAGTATTGATGGATAACTTTGGTATTATTGAAGGATTAATGACTACCATACACGCTACAACTGCTACCCAAAAAACAGTTGATGGTCCATCTGCAAAAGATTGGAGAGGCGGACGTGGTGCTGCACAAAATATCATCCCTTCATCCACCGGTGCGGCTAAAGCCGTTGGTTTAGTTATCCCAGCTATTAAAGGTAAACTAACAGGTATGGCTTTCCGCATACCTACTCCAGACGTTTCTGTGGTAGATTTAACCGTACGTTTAGAAAAGCCAGCAACTTATGAGCAAATTAAAAAAGCCATGAAAGATGCTTCTGAAGGCGAATTAAAAGGTATTTTAGGATATACTGAGGATGCCGTAGTTTCTACTGATTTCTTAGGAGATGCCCGTACTTCTATCTTTGATGCCGATGCAGGCATTTCGCTTAACGATAACTTTGTAAAAGTAGTTTCTTGGTACGATAACGAATGGGGATACTCTAATAAATTGATCGACTTGTTACAATACATGTCGTCTTTGTAGGCTGAGAGGCGGACGTCTTAAGACTGAAAGCCACTCCATATTAAAAAGCCCGTAGGAAATCCTATGGGCTTTTATTAACGGAATTTAAACACAAGCCTGAGAAAGTTCTCGCTCTTTAGTTTTGACACCTTCTGTTCCATAAAAATAGTTTTACAACTCCTTTTTAAAGAAAAATCATTTCTAAAACCACCTCTGCCCCTGCTTTTTCATTCAAGTTATGCATGATTTGCTGGCGCATCATCTTGAGCTCGTTTTTTACCACAGAAGATTCTATACGGAGGTAAAGCTTTTTATCTCTGATGAAGATTTCTTTGGTTCTGTTGGCTACGGCTTTCCCTACCACTTCTTCCCACGAAGAAATGGCAAAAGTCTCATCGTATTTATTTTTCAATCGATATACTTTGAGCATTTGCTCCATGGCCTCTTTCAAGGTTTTATCATTGGTTCTACTCATGGCTGACCACGCTTTTATCGATTTGAAATAATTTTAAAGCTACGCCAATTTCTTTGAAAATATGCTTTACCCTTTCAGCATTGGTATCGGTGATAAAAATCTGCCCGAAATCATCCTCAGAAACCATCTTCATTAACTTAGTGATTCTTAAATCATCTAGTTTATCAAAAATATCATCCAATAATAGTAGCGGCTTAAACTTTTTCTCTTGATAGACAAAGCTATACATAGCTAATTTAAGTGCGATTAAAAAAGATTTTTGTTGCCCTTGCGAACCGAATTTCTTCAAGGGCATTCCATAAATTTCAAAAACCAATTCATCCTTATGGATGCCTTGTGTGGTGCGCTGTAACACACGGTCACGCTCTACAGATTTTTTTAATAATTCACGAAAATCTTCTGATAAGATTTGCGATTCGTAAATTAAATTTACAGTCTCTGCCTCATCGGTTAAGTAGCGGTAATGCTGATTAAAAACCTCAGCAAAAGTTTCCATAAACGCTTTTCGCTTCTCAAAAATTTTAGTGCCAGCCCTAATCAACTGCTCGTCAAAAATTTCTAGCAGTGTTGAGTCATATTTACCTGTTTCGGCAATTTGTTTCAATAAAGCATTTCGGTTTTGTAAGTTTTTATTGTAAATCATCAGCTCATCCAGATAGATGGCATCTGTTAAAGAGATTACGGTATCTATAAACTTCCTTCGCTCTTCACTTCCTTCTAAAATTAAGCTGATGTCGTTCGGAGAGATCATCACCAAAGGGAACAAACCAATATGGTCGGCCAGTCTTTGATATTCTTTTTTGTTTCTTTTAAATTGCTTTTTTTGATTCTTTTTAATCCCACAAGAAATTAATTCATCACTTCCATTTTTCTCAAAAGTACCTTGCAACATAAACAAATCTCTTCCCTGCTTAATCTGCTGACTATCTATCGGGTTGAAATAGCTTTTACACAAAGAAAGATAATGGATTGCATCTAACAAATTGGTTTTACCGGCGCCGTTATTCCCCGTGAAAGCATTGGCCCCTTCCACAAAACTAAGCTCGGCTTCATCATAATTTTTAAAATTAATGAGTGAAAGATTTTTGAGATACATGAGGCTAATTTAGAAAAAGCTAATGGTTTTATTTATGATAAATAAATAGTGAGCAATAAAAAGTATTGAAATTTTGTGCACTAACCTTTATCCATACACTTTAAAGTGAATTATTTAGCTATCTCATAATATTTTAACTAATTGGTTGTTGTTTTTGTTGAAAACACTATTTTTGCAATCTTTAATAAAAACCAAAAATGTCGAACAAACAAAAAGATCAATTATCTGAACTCACGGGTTCATTAGGAAAAACAGGCGATTTCATTCAGGAGAATAGAAAAAGTTTGTTAGTGATTTTAGGAACAGTAGTTGGATTGATTTTACTATTTTTTGCTTATCAAAAATTCTATTTAGCACCAAGAGAAACGGAGGCTGTTAACCAAATGTTTAAAGCTCAAGAATATTGGGAGCAAAAAGATTGGGACAAAGCGATAAAAGGCGATGGAAACTTCCCTGGTTTTGAGAAAATCATTGCAGATTATGATAACACCAAATCGGCAAATTTGGCTTACTATTACTTAGGTATTGCTTATTTAAACAAAGGCGAATTCCAAAAAGCTGCTGAAAACTTAACTAAATACAGCGGTAATGACCCTATTATTGCGCCAGAAGCTTTAGGTGCTGCTGGTGATGCTTATGTAGAAATGAAAAACTATGATGAAGCGATTGTTTTCTATAAAAAAGCAGCTGCAAAAGGAGATAATCTGTTTGCCGCTCCAATTTATTTAAAGAAACTAGGCTTAGTTTACGAAGAGCAGAAAGATTATAAATCTGCCGTAGATACCTACCAAAAAATTAAGACCGATTACCCAGAAAGCGCTGCCGCTAGTACCATAGACATGTACATTGCCAGAGCTGAAGGAAAACTATAATCGTCAATAAAATATACAGTAAAGGTTAGCTGAAAAAGCTAACCTTTTTTATTTTTACGCTATGGCTACTCATCTTAAGAATTTATCAGATTTTTCACACACCACAGTTCCTTCTGCGAAACCTTTTCGTTTCGGTATCGTAGTAGCGGCTTGGAATGCAGCAATTACCGGAGCTTTATATCAAGGAGCTTTTGAAACTTTGCTAAAACACGGTGCTTTAGAAGAAAATATCATTGCTGCAGAAGTTGCCGGAAGTTATGAACTGATTTCTGGTGCTGATTTACTATTGACACATCAACAATTAGATGCGGTAATTTGCTTAGGCTGCGTGATACAAGGAGAAACCCGTCATTTTGATTTCATTTGCGATGCCGTAGCACATGGGATTGCCCAAGTAGGGTTAAAACATACTAAACCGGTTATCTTTGGAGTGCTAACCACTGATAATCAGCAACAAGCTTTAGATAGAGCTGGTGGTAAGCATGGCAACAAAGGAGATGAAGCTGCAATTACCGCTATAAAAATGGCTCAATTGAACTTAGATTTAAAAGGTTAAGTTGCATTTCATCAAAAATCTTTACCTTTAATAAAAATACACAATGAAAAAAGTGATCTATATCGTTTTAGCTGTACTATTGGTAGGGACAGTTTTGCAAGCTTGTTCTTCTAAACTTTGCCCAGCTTATAACTCTTATCCAGAAGCTAGAGGAAGAAAATAAAACAATTTTCCCTATTTCTTCTTTTATAAAAAAACTTAAATCCAATGAAGAAATTAGCTTATTGGGGATTCATAGTCATCTCCTTTTTCTCCGTTTCGTCTTTAAAAGCGCAAGACAAGCAACAAGTTATCAATAAAGTTTGGAAAGCCGTTGGCGGTAAATCTACCTTCGAAAAAAGCAGATATCTACAATTTACCTTCGCGTTAGAAAGAGACGGTAAAACTTTAGCCTCCAGAGATCACCTTTGGGACAGATACACTGGCGATTATCGTTTTGAAACCACTGATCAAGACGGTAAAAAAACGGTAGTGCTTTTTAATATCAATACCAAAAAAGGAACCGCTTACCAAGATGGCACTGCCCTAACAGGCGAGGCAAATGACAAGATGGTTCAAAAAGCTTATGCTACATTTATCAATGATAGCTATTGGTTAATGGTTCCTTTAAAACTCCAAGACCCTGGTGTAAATACAGAATTAATGCCTTCGGAAGAGGTGAATGGCACTAAATGTGATATCATCCACCTCAATTTTGACAAAGTAGGCTTAACGCCTGGCGACCAATATTGGTTGTTTGTAAATGATGACACTGGGCAGATTATTCAGTGGAAGTTTTTACTTCAAGGACAGAAAAATAGCTCTATTTTTGTATGGTCGCCGTACCAAGATTTAGGAAATGGATTAAAGCTTTCTACTAAAAAAACCAATGAAGAGAGCAAGAGTTCCATATATTTCCCAACAGCAAAGGTACTGGCTAGTGTAGAACAAGACATTTTTATAAAACCATGAACTGGATTCCATTAGAAAACGAAACACAGCTTTCAGAAATTAAACAACAAGCTGGTTACAGCATTATTTTTAAGCATAGCACTCGGTGCTCTATCAGTATGATGGCAAAAAAAAGAGTGGATATGGATTTAGATGAACTACCTGAAACGGTGAAGCCATACTTTTTAGATTTAATTGCTTACAGAGATTTATCTCATCAAGTTGCTGAGATTTTTCAAGTGCACCATGAGTCCCCTCAATTATTATTAATCAAAAATGGCGAATGTATCTTAGATCAATCTCATGGAGATATCACTATTGATGAAGTGCTTGGTCTAATAGAACAACCTCAACTATAAAAACAAAAAAAAGCTTCTTGAAATTCAAGAAGCTTTTTTTTGTTACCAACCAAAGTCTATTGGTCTTTTAATAGCTGGATGTAAACTTAAATTTACAGGGCAAGTCAGCCCTGCATGTTCTAAAATCTTTTTTTCTTTATCGGTATAGCTATCCTTTTTAGGAAAATTCAATTTAACATGAATTTCAGCTACTCTTCTAGGATCGGCAGCCATGATTTTGGTTACTTCGGCGGTGGTGCCATCCATATCAATATGGTGCGCTCTGGCTGCGATGCCCATAATGGTCATACCATTGGCCAAAGAAGTGGCTAATAAATCGGTTGGAGAAAAAGCTTCTCCTTTTCCTTGATTATCTACCGGAGCGTCTGTAATAATTTCTGTTCCTGATTTTAAATGGGTAGCTTGTGTTCTTAATCCACCAGTATAAATTACTTTTGAAGTTGCCATAACTGCAAGGGCGCCCCCCAATCTGTCCTTAGTCTTAAGCGCAGCGTGACTAAGGATTAAAGGATGGGAAAGAGTCTTCAGACTCGTTAAAGAAAATCAATGGCTATCAACCCTTTACCATTGTCATAATAATCTATCCCAGAAGAAAAAACATAATCCTTTTCTTCTCTCACCAAACCCGCTCTTACCGGGTTCTGATGAAGATAATCCATTTTAGAATCTAAAATTTGAACATGATCCAATTCAATCGGGTGATTATCTTGTTGCCAAAACTGAAAGTCCTTATTCCTATTATTTTCTTCACCTGCTCGCCTAAAAATCCATAGCATCCAGCTTTTTCTACTTTCTTGAGGATGGTTTTGTATTTCTGCAATGATTTTAACGGAAGTAAATTTTTTAAAGTCTCTAAGAATATCCGATAGTTTAAAAGGTTCTTCGGCAGACACTATCAAATGAATATGATTACTCATCAAACACCAAGCATGAATCTTTAAACCTTTATTTAGTTGGCAATAAATAAGGCTTTCTACAATGATGTCAGCATATATTTTTCTAGTAAAAACATCTACCCACTCTACTACTGCAAAGGTGATAAAGTGTACAGCATGCTGATTTCTAATAAGGTAGCCTCTATCTGACATGATTAATCTAAGATAGAAGTTTTTTGAATAAGTCGAGTCTGAAGACTCTTTTCCATTGAACAATCCGTAGAGATCGCTTCGCTAAACGCTACGGACAGTTGCCGTTAAGAGATTCTGAAATAAATTCAGAATGACAAAATGTTTTTTTATTTTAAACTTAGTTTGAAGCCCCATCTGGTTTAAGTGTTCCGTTTTTCAGGATCACTTAAATCAAAAATGTGAAATGAGGACTCCGTCTGGGAATTAAAGGTGACATAATGTTTTTAAGATATTTCCAG
The DNA here is from genome assembly GCA_014763615.1 of Sphingobacteriales bacterium. Classification (GTDB taxonomy): domain Bacteria; phylum Bacteroidota; class Bacteroidia; order Sphingobacteriales; family Sphingobacteriaceae; genus Pseudopedobacter. The sequence goes on from JACXVB010000002.1 coordinate 152,661, forward strand.
ACGGAGTCTTCGGTTTTCAAAAGCATATAAGTGATCCTTCGGAACACCTAAACGAGTTAAAGAGATCACTTCGCTAAACGCTACGGACAGAAAAAAAGCCTTAAAACAAAAAAAGCCCAAAGGCTCTTTTCTAGTACAACTTAACCATAAGCTTTAAGCCTTTTGCTTTCTGCCTTCAGCTTTACAGCCTTTTGCCTTAAGCCTTCAACCTTATTCTGCCTTATTCGGTATCCTTCCCATTCTGCGGGATGTCCTTATCCATATCTATCATATCTACCTGAGAAGAGCCGGAGAAATCACCAATCAGATAGTTATTGAAATAATCGGCTAAACGCCAGAACATGTATTCTGTCATGTCGCCATAAGCATGTCTTTGTCCGGGAACCAACACAAAGTCGAAACGCTTTCCTGCTTTAATTAAAGCATTGGCCACTCTGATGGTATTTGCCGGATGTACATTATTGTCTATATCACCCGTCATCAACATCAAATGCCCTTTCAGGTTTTTAGCCAAATCAGGGTTTTTATCTATCGAATATTTAAAAGTAGTATCCCCTTTATCGCTAATCACTTCTTTTACGCCATGATGTCTTTCGCTCCACCAACGGTTGTAAATGCTATTGTCGTGGTTACCCGATTCTGATACCGCCACTTTAAAGAAATCAGGATACACCAACATGGCTGCGGTTGACATGAAGCCACCTCCCGAATGGCCTGTAATTCCTACTTTATTGAGGTCAATAAATTTAAAACGATCTGCTAATTGCTCTGCGGCAGCTTTCTTATCGGCTAATCCATAATCCCGAAGGTTGCCGTAACCGTAATTATGATACCAGGTAGAACGATAAGGGCTTCCTCCCCTATTTCCAACAGAAATCACGATGTAACCAAATTGCGCCAAACGATCTACCCTGTTCATGTTAGTGTTAAAAGTGGTATTCACCGCCTCTGTTTGCGGGCCAGGATATACGTACTCTATTAATGGATATTTCTTATTCGGGTCGAAATCAAAAGGTTTGTACATAACCCCGTAAAGATCCGTGATGCCATCATCCGCTTTTACCTTAAAAGGCTCAGGGAAGTGATAACCTGCTTGCATCAGCAAGGATAAATCTGTTTCTTCCAAATCCATCACCTTATTACCCAACTGGTCATACAAAACAGCTTTGGGAGCGGTGTTTACTCTGGAGTAATTATCAATAAAGAACTGATTTTCATCATCCATATTTACATTATGATCAAAATCGCCTTTGTCTAATAATTTCATTCCTGAGCCATCAAAATTAACGCTGTAAAAATGCTCATAATAAGGGTTTTCATTAGCTTTATGACCGCTTGCAGTGAAGTATAACACCCTTTTCTTCTCGTCAACTCTAACCATGTCATCACAATGGAAAGCTCCTTTGGTAATTTGATTTTTCAGGTTCCCATTTCCATCGAACAAATAAAAATGCCCCCAACCGTCTCGCTCACTCCAATGAATAATTTCTTTACCACCATTAATCAAGATGGGTTCACGTTCTTGCAAACCATTGTAATTTAGATTCTCCACAAAAGTGTTGAAGCGCTCAGGGATAATCACCTTCACCTCTGAACCATTGATATCATAAGTGCAAATGTCTATTCGCTTCATATCTCTGCTGGTGCGTGAGAAGTAAAATTTCTGATTATCGCCTAACCAAATATTCGGGTGAAAATCATCATCCCTATTTTTATTTAATTCTTCCTTATTAAATAGCGTTAGAGTTTGGTCTTTATAAGCCGATGGATGGATAGTTTTATAAGTTTTTGCAGGGAAATCAAACAATATTAACTCTTCTTCCGGAGCTTCCTTTTCTCCCGGCATTTGATATTTATAGGTTTCTAGCGTTGGCCTGCCTTTACCGGTACTGTTGATGACCCATAAATCTTTAACCTTGCGTTCATCGGTTCTATCAATCACAAAATGCTTGGCATCCGCCGACCAATAAGCCGCAACCGGTCTTCTCTTTTTTTGATTTTTAGCGTACACCTCATTATCTTCTCCATTACCATTATCTCGGCTTCCGTAGGAGTAATATTTTACACCATCTTTAGTGAGTTGATGCTCTACAATGGTGCTGTCGTCTTCGTTTTTGAGCGCTTTTTGGTAATTCTCTTTATCCATCCAATACAGATTGTAGTTTCTAGAAAAAAGGATAGCAGAAGAATCAGGCGCTACAGCAGCCCATTTAGTTTTATCATTTTTTTGATGGAATTTTTCATCTGCAGTGAGTTTTTGAGAAGCTAAATCATAACTAAAAGAAAAGATTTTCTTTTGAAGCGAGTCGGCAGCTTTTTTATCTTTTCTGTCAGGCTTTACTTCATCAATAGAGCTTTTGATTTGAAAAGTCACACTCTTTTCATCTTTAGAGAATTTGAGCTTTTCGATGGGCAAATGTTGGGCATCAAAAGGATCATGAATCACCAAAGTGATCTCAGAAGCCAGTTGATATAAATCAAACAAGGTCTTTTTGGTCTTAGTTACTGGATCTACGATATACCATTGTTTGCCAGACGGACTTTCATACTCGTACCAAAAACGATGGCTCAGTTTTAACCAATGAGCATCTACCTTAGTAGAGAAAACCATTTTCTTGATTTTACTGGGCGAAAACTTTGCCGCCAATTGATAATTAGCTTTAGGAGCAGCCTCCACATTTTCTGTAATGGTGATGGTTTTTGTTTGAGCTAGGGCAGAAAAACCAATCAGCTGCGCTACGAAGATAAGCTTGTAAAATTTATTCATGAGATGAGTTTAGATAATACAAGGTATTTAATTTAAGATAAATAGCTTAATGATATTTGTAATAAATGTGATAGTTTGAGTAGAGGTGCGAGGTTTGGAAGTTGAAAGTGAAAAGTTGAAGGTGGAAGGTGGAAAGATTTGATAATTTTTATCGATGTATAAATAGAGTTTTAGGATTGGGGAATTTTTAGGGTTATTTTGGTAAATTGGGGTGTGTAAATGCAAAAGGTTGTTTTATTTACTGGTTATTATACATCATAATGAAAAAATTTACTTTGACTATTTTCACTCTAGCTTGGGTTTCATGTTTGATTATCCTCATCATTGCTTTAACAAATTTATTTCCGAATAATCCTTTCAAAGAATACCGCTTAATCATCGAGATTTCTTTTATAGTTGTTTCTGGATTTACAAGAATGGCTTATATGCAGCTAAATAAAAAATAGTTATTCTATCCTCAAATAAAGGATAAAAATAATCATCAAATCTAAAGACTCTTTTCCATTGAACAATCCGCAGATACCGCTGCGCTAAACGCTACAGACAGAGAAAGCCTAGCCTTAATTGATTCCAAAAATTAAACAAAAAAGCTGATTCTCGAATTCGAGAAAATCAGCCTTATATCAATTTCTGTTTAGAACGTATTAAACAGATTAAAGCAATGAAATAACTAAACTACTTTAAAAACAACCATCCCCAAAGGCGGGATATTCACTTCAATAGAATTGGCTTTCCAATGGCTACCTTTAGCTTCACTTTGCTTATCTGGATTTTTAATTCCTGAACCCCAGAATTCCTTAGCATCAGAATTAAAAATCTCTTTCCATCTGCCACTTCTGGTTACTCCAAAACGATAATTGGTACGAGGAACCGGTGTTAAATTTAATGCGATAATTAAATCATCCTTCGGATTTAAACCCTTACGAGCGTAAACCAAAACAGAATTTTCGGCATCATCATTTACAATCCACTCAAAACCATTGCTATTGAAACTACGCTCGTATAAAGCCGGTTCTTCTTTATATAACTTATTAAGTGCCATAATGGTTCTTTTTACGCCTTGATGAGGTGCAAATTCTAACAAATGCCAATCTAAAGAATGTTGCGGATTCCACTCTTTGGTTTGCGCAAACTCTCCTCCCATAAATAATAGTTTGGTTCCTGGATGTGTCCACATATAACCATAAAGTAAACGAAGGTTGGCATATTGTTGCCATTCATCGCCTGGCATTTTATAGATTAAAGAATTCTTGCCATGCACCACCTCATCATGCGAAAGCGGCAACATGAAATTCTCTGTAAAGGCGTAAATGGTGCTAAAAGTAATTTTGTTATGATGATATTTACGATGAATAGGATCTTCTTTAAAATAGCTCAAGGTATCATTCATCCAACCCATCATCCATTTTTGCCCAAAACCTAAACCGCCAGTATAAGTTGGATGACTGACGCCAGAGAAAGAAGTGGATTCTTCTGCAATGGTTTGTACATCAGGGAAATTGGCATAAACCGCCTCATTAAATTCTTTTAAAAGCGAAATAGCTTCTAAGTTTTCTCTTCCTCCAAACTCATTTGGAATCCACTCTCCTTCTTTTCTGGAATAATCTAGATACAACATCGAGGCTACCGCATCTACTCGCAAACCATCAATATGATAACGATCTAACCAAAACAAGGCGTTAGAAATTAAAAACGCTCTTACCTCGTTCCTACCATAATTAAAAATGTAAGATTTCCAATCGGGATGGAAGCCTTTTTTCTCATCTGCATGCTCGTATAGGTGTGAACCATCAAAATGATACAAACCATGAGCATCACCCGGGAAGTGCGAAGGCACCCAATCCATAATTACCCCAATTCCACTAGAGTGGAACTGCTCTATCAAATACATTAAATCTTGCGGAGTTCCGTATCGGCTGGAAGCAGCAAAATATCCCGTGATTTGATAACCCCAACTTGGATAAAAAGGATGCTCCATTAAAGGCATAAACTCTACATGGGTAAAACCCATTTCCTTCACATAAGGCACCATTTTATCGGCCATCTCACGATAAGAAAGGAATTGATCTGGGGATGCTAATCCTCTGGCCCAAGAGCCAAAATGAACTTCATAAACCGACATGGGTTTATTGAGGGCATTCTTCTCATGTCTTTTTTGCATCCATGGGCTGTCTTTCCACTCATACCAAGTATCCCATACAATAGAAGCCGTTTTTGGCGGTTCTTCGCTTCTCAAAGCATAAGGATCAGCCTTTTCTAGCTTTTCGCCAGTGGTAGCATCAATAAAGTATTTATAAGTTTCTCCATTACCTACATGTGGAATAAAACCTTCCCAAATGCCAGAATGATCCCATCTTACAAAAAGGGGATGTGAGCCTTTATCCCAATAGTTAAAATTACCTATTACCGAAACATAGTGCGCATTGGGTGCCCAAACGGCAAAATAAGTCCCTAAAACGCCATAATGCTCTACAACATGAGAACCTAATTTTTCATAAAGCTTAAAATGTTTCCCTGCTTTAAATAAACTGATATCAAAATCAGAAAACCTAGAATAAACCATCACGTTAGTATAGGTTACCTTTGGTGTTTCTTCTGTTGGAGTAGATTTTTTTGTTGCTGTTGATTTTACTATACTTGCTTTTTTAGGCTTTTCAGCTTTTACCGCTACCTTCTTAGAAGTTACTTTTTTTTCTGGAGCAACTGATTTTGATGCTACTTCTTTTTTCTTAGCCATTTATCAATAATCCTGATGAAGTTTATAATTAAATTTTGATAATCCCGAGCCTGATTATTTTGACAATTTACATATAAACTTGAAATTTAGTACTCGATTTTATTATTTCCTTAAAAAAACAAAAAAGCCCCCCAAATAATTGGGGGGCTTGATAGTTATTTCATTATTTGAATATTCTTGAAATGTTTGGTCACTTTGATACGCACCCTTTTGAGTTCATCAAAATCTAAACTTCCTACATATTCTTTATTATCAATCACAACTTTAGAAGGTTTAAAAGGCAAGCCAATGAGTTTAAGATCGTAAGTCTCGTATCGAGGGGTGAACAGTCCTTCAACAGATTGTTTGATAGTCATTGATTTTTTATCTCCATTCACAATGAATTTCTTTTCGAGGTAGATGTCTTGCTCATAAGCAAAAGTGTCTCCATGATCTTCAAAATAGAATGAATTTACCTCGTAATCAGAATAATAGATTTGGAAAGTCAACTCCTCTATTTCAAACTCATTCGTATGTTGCATCATTGGATATTCCGGAATCACCGAACCTGCTTTTACGAATATTGGCATAGAATCTAACGGAGCATCTACTAAATGCTCTGTCCCTCCAACAACATTATCATGCGACCAGTAATCATACCAATCTCCGGCAGGAAGATATACTTTTCTAGAGGTTGCTCCTTCTTCTAAAACTGGGCAAACCAGAATTTTATCACCAAAGGAGAACTCATCTTCACGATATTTATTACTAACATTTTCTTGCTCAAGCATGACTACCGGACGTAGAATTGGAAAGCCATAACGATGATGTTCCCAAAAAGCAGAATAGATATATGGAAGTAATTTATAACGTAACTCAATGAATTTACGGTTAATATCTTCGAATTCTTTACCAAAGCTCCAAGGCTCTCTTTCGGCAGTATCCCCTGCGGAGTGAGCCCTCATAAACGGGGAGAAAACCCCTAATTGTATCCATCTGGTAAATAATTCGGCAGTTGGTTCTCCGCTAAATCCTCCAATGTCTGTCCCTACAAAAGGTAAACCAGACATGGATAATCTTTGCATTTGCAAACTTCCAATTTTCAAATGTTCCCAACTCGCTACGTTATCGCCCGTCCAAACGCTGCTATATCTTTGCACACCGGCATAACCTGCTCTAGTGATGGTGAAAGGTCTTTTATTCTTTTGGATTTTCTTCAATCCATCATAAGTAGCCCTCACCATCTGCATACCATAAATGTTGTGAGCTTTACGGTGAGAACCACGATAACCATCAAAATGATGACGAACATCATCTGGGAAAGTGCCAGAACCGAAAACGGCAGGCTCGTTCATGTCATTCCAAACACCGGCAACACCCACTTCCACCAGTTCCTTGAATAATCCACCCCACCATTGTCTTACTTCCGGATTAGTAAAATCTGGGAATTGACAACGGCCTGGCCAAACATGACCTTCCATAAAATAATCATCGCTTCGGCGACAAAAATATTTCTTTTCTTTTCCTTCTTTAAATACCCAATAATTATCATCTACCTTAATTCCCGGATCAATAATTACCACTGTTTTAAAACCATCATCAGCTAGCTCCTTCACCATCTTTTTTGGGTTAGGAAAGTATTTCTTATTCCAAGTAAAGCAACGGTATCCGTCCATGTAATCAATGTCTAAATACAAAGCATCGCAAGGGATTTTACGGCTTCTAAATTGATAAGCTAAATCTTTTACTTTAGATTCTGGATAATAGCTCCATCTACATTGATGATATCCTAAAGCCCAGATTGGAGGTAATTTGTGCGTTCCGGTTAAAGAGTGATAACGTTTCACCACATCCATCATGTGCGGACCATGAATATAATAATACTGCAACTCACCACCATCAGCCCAAAAGCTTAACTTTTCATGGTCTTCTTGCCCGAAATCAAAATGAGTTTTGAAGGTATTATCTAAGAAAATACCGTGAGCAACCCCATCATTTAAACTGATAAAAAATGGAATACTGCGGTAAAGTGGGTCTTGATGTTTTGCAAATGAGTAAGTATCAGAATTCCAGTTTTGTAATCTTTTACCTCTTAAATTTAAATCAGTAGGTTTATCGCCTAAACCATAAAAAGTTTGCTCTGGATAGCACTTTTTACTGCAATACACATAATATCCGCCAAACTGCGTATTCTCTTCCCAGTGCATCGGCAGTTGATCTTCACTGATTAACTGACTATCATTATCTACAAAAGAGATATGGAAATTTTCTTTATTGATTAAACAAGAAACCGTGTTAGTGGAAACCGAATAATAAGTATCCTCCTCAGAAAAAGTGAACACTGCCACCTTTTGATCTAACTGGGGAACTGCATAAGAAAACTCATCTAAAAAAACACTGTGAGGTGCTAAACGAATTCTAATAATTTCATCGCTCACTACCCTAACTTCTACGGCAGCAGAGCCATCACTAAAAATATATTTATTGTTTTCTTGTCTTACTTCTTTTACCGCACCTAAAAAAACTTTTTCAACAGGTTTTAAACCAACAATTGGGTTATTTACATGCTGAATCGTTTCATCTTCTAATTCTTCAACTGTTAATCCTGTTGATTCTTTTGATGGTTCCGTCACATCATTTCTATCTTGTACATCCTTAGGATTTTCTTTCTTTTCTTTCATCAAAATCAAATATTAATTCATTGGCTAATATGCTTAATATCCAGCAATTAGAAAAAAGTATTTAAATTTAAAATTTACAAAATCCGTAATAAATCCTGATTTTTATTGAGCTTTTCTCGATAAAACCACCTCATCTTTAACAATAAGTGTTAAAAAGCCTGCGGCTATCATACAGATTCCTCCTAACATTAAAGTTTTTACTGTATGGCCTTGAAAAAAATACTGAGTAAAAAAACCCAATAACAAACCGCTCACAATTTGAGGTATCACCACAAAGAAGTTAAAAACGCCCATATAATATCCCATTTTTTCTGAAGGTAATGCACCTGCTAAAATTGAATATGGCATGGTTAAAATACTTGCCCAAGCTATTCCTACGCCAATCATCGGCACAAATAACAAAGTAAAATCAAAATTAGCCCAAGGAGTTGGAATACTGAATAAAACCGTGTTAGAGGTAATCAAGAATAAACTAGCCAAACTTAATCCTCCTATAATTAAACAGAGGGTGTGCACAAATTTCCTGCTAGTTCTTTTAGCTAAAATAGGAAGAAGAAAAGCTGCAATAGCAGAGATTCCGTTATAAACCGCAAACATGATACCTACATAGTTCCCAGCATCTTGAAATGCTGATGAAGTGGCATCTGTAGTATGATAAACATTATCTGCAATAGCCGATGTGGTATAAATCCACATCGCGAATAAAGCTATCCATGAAAAAAATTGAACCACAGCAAGTTGAATCATGGTTTTCGGCATTTGACCAAAACCACCCAAAATCTCTAAAACAGCATTTTTTAATCCTTTTGAATTAGCTCTTTCCGCCTTAAATTTTTCTAAACTTTCCGGAGGGAATTCATCAGTGGTAAAAACAGTCCACATTACAGAAAGTAAATAAGCAGCACCGCCAATATAAAAGGAATACCTCACAGAATCTGGTATGGCACCATTTGCAGCACTATTACTTACCCCTAAATAATCAGAAAAAATGGTAGGCAACAAAGAAGCGATAACCGCACCACAACCGATAAAAAATGTTTGCATCGCAAATCCTGCGGTTTGTTGAGATGGACTTAATTTATCACCCACAAAAGCTCTAAAGGGCTCCATAGAAATATTGATAGAAGCATCCATTAACCACAAAACGGCAACTGCCATCCATAATAAAGTAGAATTTGGCATTAAAAACAATGCAGTGGAAGCCAAAATAGCTCCAATAAAAAAGAAAGGTCTTCTTCTTCCCCAGAATGGATGCCAAGTATTGTCACTTAAATAGCCAATGATGGGCTGAACGAGCAATCCGGTAATTGGCGCTGCCAACCAAAATAATGGGAGATCATCTGCTTTAGCTCCTAAAGTGGAAAATATCCTACTGGTGTTTGCATTTTGTAATGCGAAACCAAATTGGATTCCGAAGAAACCAAAACTCATGTTCCATAATTGCCAAAAAGATAACCTTGGCTTATTGAAATCTTTCATACATTGTTTATTAGGTTTAAGGTGGTATTCAACTCTTAAATTAAGATTAAAATTGCAAAATCAAAGCATCAGCAGGAGCTACATTTACTTCAACCCCATCGTTTATGTTTGTTAAAGTAGCTTGTTCTCCTGTTAAAACATGCGTAGCCTTGATATTTTTTAATTCCTCCGAATTTAAAGTTGCTAATACTTCTTTTGGTAATTGAATTTTCTGATTAAAAGCTGTGTTTCTATCAAAATTAGCAATGATTAACACTCGCTCTTTTGGGGTATAACGCACATAAGCATATACTTTCTTTCCGAAAACATCGGTTTGATTGAAATTATTGAGTTCGAGGTATTTCCCTGATTTAATCGCTTCATCCTCGCCAGAAAAAGTCAACAATTTTTGATAGAAGTTTCTTAAATTCTTTTCATCTTGATGGAGTTGACCTCCATCAAAAGCTCCTCCATTCATCCATTTTTGATGATTTGGTACTCCCCAATAATCAAAAATCGTGGTGCGATTATCATCTCCACCAAAACCCTCTTTTCCTGCAGCAGGCTCGCCAACTTCTTGTCCAAAATAAATCATCACCGGACCGCCACTCAACGTTGCGGTAACTACCATGCCCGGAATGGCCAATTTTGGATCTTGAGCAAAATTTTTAGAAGCGATTCTTTCTTCATCATGATTTTCTAAAAAGCGTAATAGGTGATCAGGGATATTCACGCTCTGTACATTCGCCACTTCATGAATATCTTTCACATCTGCCGAAGGCTCATCTTTGATTAATTTTTTCAATCCATCATATAAACCTACTTTATCATATAAATAATCAAACTTTCCGATGTGGATATAATCTTCATATTTTGATGGATTATAAGCTTCGGCTATGAACACCATATTCGGATTGATTTTTTTGATTTCTGGAATTACCCAACTCCAAAATTCTACAGGTACAGCCTCCGCAACATCACATCTAAAACCATCTACACCTTTATTGGCCCAATATGTAAGAATAGCTCTCATTTTTAACCATACTGGTGGAATTGGATCAAAATGATTTTGATGATTTAAAATATCTATTCCATAATTTAATTTGATGGTTTCAAACCAATCATCTAAGGATGGATTAGGTTTAAAAACATCGTTTCCGGTTGCTTTTGCTGGACTTTCATTAAACTTACCATCCTTTAAAGGGCTATGAAAATCCGCACCTCCTGCAACATAACCAGCTGGTTCAATGAATTTTTCGCCAGGCATGTAATAAAAATCATTTTTAGGACTAAAAGCTTTTGTAGTATCATCATCTTCACCAAAATCTTTCACTCCAGCAGGTTTTGCGTAAGAATGATAGGTACGAGCTACATGATTAGGAATAAAATCCATAATCACTTTTAATCCATTCTGATGTGTTCTTTTGATTAAATTTTCATACTCCAGCATCCTGTTTTTAACATCAACTGCTAAATCTGGATCAACATCATAATAATCTCTGATGGCATAAGGAGAACCCGCAATGCCTTTTACCACATCCGGATCATCAGGTTTAATCCCGTATTGAGAATAGTCGGTCATGCTGGCATGCGCAATTACGCCTGTGTACCAAACATAATTAATCCCTAACTTTTTGAGCTCTTGCAGGGCTTTATCATTGATATCATTGAACTTTCCTACGCCGTTTTCAGCCAAAGTGCCGTTGTATTGATTGGTGGTGTTTTTGTTTCCAAAAAGACGAGGCAAGAGCTGGTAAATCACTAATTTGTGATTTGGAATAGAATCTGCACCGTTATTTTCGGTTTGCATGGCCTTGCTGTTGCATGATGTAGCGATGATGATTGACATAAGGCTTAACAACGTTAAGTTTAATTTCATATTTTTCGATTTAGGCTGCCTTCTCTAAAAGAATTTCCTTTTGCGTTTGACCCTCAATTTCATAAACCACATCAAAAACTTTCACATTCACTTTTCGGGATGAAAGGTTTTGAATGTGAATACCTTGACGGTGAACTTTTACATTTAATAAACTTCCTCTAAATTTAATTTTAAAAGAGAAAGCTTTCCATTTTTCAGGAATAAAAGGATGGAAATTTAAAAGCCCGTCTCGCACTCTCATCCCACCAAAACCTTCTACAACCGCCATCCAAGTACCTGCCATAGACGTGGTATGGCAACCATCCTCCGTATCATTATTATAATCGTCCAAATCTAACCTAGAAGTTCTTAAATAAAAGTCATAAGCTCTTTTTTCATCCCCCAATTTTGCCGCAATAATAGCATGTACGCATGGAGAAAGCGAAGATTCATGTACGGTACGAGGTTCGTAGAAATCAAAGTTTCTTCTCAAAGTGTCGATATCAAACCGATCTTCAAAAAGGTATAAACCTTGCAAAACATCCGCTTGTTTAATGAAGCAGGAACGTAAAATCCTATCCCAACTCCATTTTTGGTTTAATGGCCTATCTTCTGCGGCTAATTGGCTTACTAAAATTTGTTCCTTATCTAAATAACCATCTTGCTGAAGGTAAATTCCTAATTTTTCATCTTTAGGAAAATACATATTCTCTCTGATATGAGCCCATTTAGCAAGTTCTTCGGCAGCATTAAAATTGGTTTTAGCAGTAATTTGCTCGAATCTTTCTGAATAATTTTGTTTCACAAAATCGATAGCTTCACTTGTGTATTCTAAGCACCAAGTTGCCAAATAACTGGTATAAAAGTTATTGTTGATATTATTCTCATACTCATTTGGCCCGGTTACGCCCAACATCACATATTGCTTTTTATCCTCGCTCCAATTTACTCTTTGCGCCCAAAATCTGGTAATTCCTAGTAAAACCTCTAAGCCATAATCTGCCAAATATTGAGTATCATCTGTGTAACGGATGTAATTGTAAATGGCAAAAGCTATGGCTCCATTTCTATGAATCTCTTCAAAAGTAATTTCCCACTCATTATGGCATTCTTCGCCGTTCATGGTAACCATGGGATATAATGCCGCTCCATTTTTAAAACCTAATTTTTGTGCGTTTTCAATAGCTTTTTCCAAATGTTTGTAGCGATAAATCAATAAGTTTTTAGCTACTTTTTCATCGGCTGTAGCCAAATAAAAAGGTAAACAATAAGCCTCTGTATCCCAATAAGTGGAACCTCCGTATTTCTCACCCGTAAAACCTTTCGGACCAATATTTAATCGTTCATCTTCTCCGGTGTAGGTTTGATTGAGCTGAAAAATATTGAAACGAATTCCTTGCTGAGCTGCTGCATCGCCTTCAATCACGATATCATTCTCTTTCCATTTTGCTGCCCAAGCCATCTCTTGCTCAATCAACAATTTCTCAAAACCTTTCTCACAAGACCTTTGAATTGCATTTTTAGCCGATGATGTTAATTCTAAAATTGGATGATTCATAGAAGATACCACCGCTACATACTTGTAAACCACCAATTCTTCCTCCTTATTTAAAGAGAATTGAACTTCTGAACTTATATATTTTTCTCTTTGAATAGGAGCCAGTTGGGGATGTTGCAGAACGCCTTCTTTAGCAAATTGAACTTTACTAGCGGTGCAAACTTGGAAAGCTGTTTTCTTAGTTTCGAGGGTTAAATAGAGCTCATCATCAGCATATTCCTTAGCTATTTCTACCCAAAATTTCTCATCATAATTAGCATCTTGATTAGCAATATCGCCATCTAAAGGCGTATGAATAATTAGGTTTGCATCCTGATTAAGGCAAGTGATTGCATAACGGATAGCTCCAATTTCATCATCAGCTATAGAAAGAAATCGCTGTGCCTTAACTTTTACTTGAACACCATTTTTTAATTTAGCAATGAAAGAGCGTTCTAAAAAACCTTCTTTCATGTGTAAAACTCTACTAAATTCGGTGATTTCAGCATTAGCTAAATCCAGTTCTTCTCCATTAATATTTACATGAACACCAATCCAATTGGTAGCATTTAAAACTTTTGCGAAATACTCTGGATAACCGTTTTTCCACCAACCTACGCGAGTTTTATCAGGATAATAAATCCCTGCAACATAATTCCCGAGTAATGATTCTCCAGAATAAGCTTCCTCAAAATTTGCTCTCTGTCCAAATCTCCCATTTCCTAAACTAAAAATGGATTCTGAAATTTTATGATGATGAGGATTAAAGTTATTCTCAATAATGTTCCATTCGTCAATTTGTATATAATTCTTCATTTAAATGATGCTTTCTAAAATTCGAAAAGGATTTCGTAATATTTTATTTTTTGATTAACGCTTCTTTTAATGATGCTAAATGGATTTGATCTAAACCTGACACCACCATATCTGCCTGATACAAAATTCTATGTTCTCCTATGCCCACCACACGCATACCAGCTCTGATAGCTGCCTCTACACCAGCCACCGCATCTTCAAAAACCACACAATACTCAGGGTCTTCTCCTAATGCCTCTGCTCCTTTTAAAAAAACTTCTGGGTTGGGTTTAGACTTAGAAACCTTTGTTCCATCAATAATGGCATCAAACTGATCTAAAAGATTGATTTTCTGCAAAATAGTTGTCGAATTTTTACTTGCCGAGCCTAAAGCAATCTTCACTCCCGCATCTCTCAACTCTTTTAGAAATTGAACGGCACCGGGCAAAATTTCATCCGCTTTCATCTCATTAATCATCTCTACGTACCAACTATTTTTCAATGCAGCCAGCTCCAGCATTTCGGCTTCTGTCTTTTTTAAACCTCCCCAACTTAAAATTAATTGAAGAGATTCCATTCTGCTTACCCCTTTTAGCTGTTCATTTTCATGTTCTGTAAAATCGATGCCTAGCTCATTTGCCAGTCTTTTCCATGCCTTGAAATGATATTTAGCAGTGTCCACAATCACCCCATCTAAATCAAACAAACAGGCTTTTATTTCACTCATATTATTTTGTTAATTCAAAAACATAAGCAGTTCTGGCTGGTAAATCTATGCTAGAATTAAAACCATTTAACTGCATTCCATTTGTAATTTCTTTTGCGCCTGAAAAACCATCAGTTCTTTCATGAAAACGACTTAAATCTAATTTTTTAACCTCATCATTACCGTTGTAAACCACCATTACTGTTTTAGCATCATCATATCTGAAATACACATAAATACCATCAACAGGTACATATTGCATGGTTTTACCAGTCTGTAAAGCGGTGGTATTTTTACGATAATTGGCTAAGCTTTTCACATAATTAAAGGCTTCATTTTCTTTTGGAGTTCTTCCTGCTGCGGTAAATTTATTTACTGAATCTTCTTTCCATCCGCCTAAAAAGTCTGAGCGTAACAAACCGTCAGGATTGTTCACCCCAGCCATTAAAATTTCTGTTCCGTAATAAATTTGAGGAATACCCCTCAGCGTAAGCAACATAGCCATCCCAGATTTAAACTTGGTAAAATCTTCTCCAACACCTGAATAAAAACGAGTGATATCATGGTTATCTAAGAAAATTACATTTCTATTTGCATCTTGATAAATAAAATCACTAGCTAAAACAGTATATAATTCGTTTACGCCATCATTCCAGCCAAACTTATTGTTCAAAGCATCCAACAAAGAAAAATGAACTTGAAAATCGGTGGTAGCAGGTAATTCTGTATCTATTTTCTGGTTAATGGTTTTGCCTTGCGTAAAATAAGCTTGATTCACCATTCCGTGAACAAAAGTTTCTCCGAAAAGGGTAAAATGAGGATATTCTGTTTTCACACGTTTCATCCAATGAGCCATGAAATCTAAATCATTATAAGGATAAGTATCAATTCTAAAACCATCTACTCCGGCATACTCGATCCAGAAAATATAACTTTGTTCTATGTAATTTCTCACCAATTCATTTTCCTCATTCATATCCGGCATGTGATAATCAAACCAGCCATTTTGCATCAATTTTTTATCATCAGCGGAAGCGTAAGGATCAAAAACTGCTTGATCTTTATAGGTGGTGCGAGTAAATGTTGGCCATTGATGTACCCAATCTTTGAAAGGCTTATCCAAGACTGTCCAATGTTGTGAGCCTACATGATTAGGCACCACATCCATCACAATTTTCATGTTTTTAGCGTGTGCATCATCCACCAATTTCTTGTATAATTCATTGGTTCCATAACGCGGATCTATTCTATAATTCTCCGTATTGGCATAGCCATGATAAGAAGTTTTGAACTCATCATTCTCTAAAACGGGAGTTAACCAAAGTGCTGTAGCGCCAAGATCTTTTAAATAATCTAAATGATTGATGATACCTTGAAGGTCTCCACCGTGGCGGAAATACATGGAATCACGATTAAAGGTTTGGTCTTTTAAACCCACAATTTTATCATTACTATCCTCTCCGTTCGCAAAGCGATCAGGCATAATGAGGTAGATTAAATCCTTATCTGTTACCCCTTGAGCTTTAATTCCATGATTTCTAGCTTTTAGCGCATAAGTATAACTGATAGCTTTCTTTCCTTTTAAACTGAAGTTGATGTTGAATTTTCCCGGCTGGGTAGAGGTACCAATTAAAAGATTGATGAAAAGATAATTCGGATTTTCAACTTTTACTACGCTCTGTAAGGTAACTCCTGGGTAATTTAAACTTACCGCTCTCTGAGCAATTTGATCGCCATGAACAATTAATTGCAAATGATGATTTTTAAAACCTACCCACCAAAAGGAAGGCTCAATGCGTTCTAAATCAGGTATTTTTTGCGCCGAAATCGTTTGCGTAAAACTTACCAAAACTATGAATATAGCTAATAATCTCTTCATTTTTTATGGAAATTAGGTTTATGGCTTATCGCCTGAACTTAGATTTATGAATCAAATTTAAAATTATTTTTCTTTCTCTTTCCTTTTTTTAATTTTTTTATGTGGAATAAATTAAAATCATTTTTAAGACCTATCCTTTATATTATATTTGATTGATGAGAATTTTTAACATCCAAAATGAAGAAGAATTTAACCACGCTTGTTTGGATGCTTTCAAATTGCAGATACAAACGGTGGAGGTCTATGGTCAATTTGTTCGTTCTTTACATAAAAATCCGGATGAAATCACGCATTATAGCGAAATTCCATTTCTTCCTATTTCTTTTTTTAAAACTCATCCTATTATAGAAGATGTGGCTTTCGCCGATGTGATTTTTAGCAGCTCAGGAACTACGGGCATGCAAACCAGCAAGCATTATGTTCAAGATGTACGGCTTTACGAAGAAAGCTATTTAAAAGCTTTTCAACATTTTTATGGACTGACAGAAGAACTCTGCATTTTGGCCTTGTTACCCAGTTATTTAGAGCGTGAAGGTTCTTCATTAATTTATATGGTTGATGATTTGATAAAAAAATCACATCATCCTAAAAGCGGTTTTTTCTTGCATAACCATCAAGATTTATTCGCTATTCTTCAAGAATTAAAGTCGCAAAATCAAAAAACCTTACTGATCGGAGTTACCTATGCTTTGTTAGATTTTACCGAACAGTTTCCAATCCACTTTCCTGATTTAATGGTGATGGAAACTGGAGGAATGAAAGGCAAAAGAAAAGAAATGGTTAGAGAAGAGCTTCATGAAACGCTTTGTAAAGGTTTTGGAGTAGAGAAAATCCACTCTGAATATGGGATGACCGAGCTTTTATCTCAAGCTTATTCTAAAGGAGATGGAATTTTTGAATGCCCATCATGGATGAAGATTTTGATTCGAGACACCAACGATCCACTTTCCTTTTTACCCGAAGGCAGAACTGGCGGAATCAACGTGATTGATCTGGCAAATCTTCATTCTTGTTCTTTTATCGCAACCCAAGATTTAGGTAAAACTTATCCTGATGGAACTTTTGAAGTTTTAGGCAGGTTTGACAACAGCGATATCAGAGGGTGCAATTTAATGGTGGAGTAACCGTTTCAACAATAAAATTTTTTGATTATTTTTAAAAAAATAAATATTCATGAAAAAGGTAGAATTAATAGAAAGCATACAAGATTTACCAGAGGATTTTAATATTGATGACCTTATTGAAAGATTAGTAGTTATTCAAAAAATAGAAAGCAGACAACTAGAAATTATTGAAGAGAAGACACTTACAGAAGAAGAAGCAAAATCCAAGCTTGAAAAATGGCTAAAATAATCTGGTCTGAAGGTGCTATTGAAGACTTAACCAATAAAGCTAAATATGCAGAATCTTATTCTGAAGCATATGCATCCTCAATCGTATCCAAGTTATTCAATAAAGCAGAATCTTGAAGTTAATGCCAAAAATTGGCAGGATCGTTCCAGAAAAAAATAATCCAGATTTAAGAGAATTAATAGAAGGGAATTATCGAATCATTTATCAGATCAGTAAGCTTGATAAAATTGAAATTCTAATGATTCATCACTCATCAAGACCGTTAGTTTAGTCAATGAAAATTAGTTATTTAATATAGATATAAAAGAATTTGAATTAAAAAGAAAAACTTAAAAATGGGTTTTATTTAAGAGCATTCTTACTATTTTATTTAGTCTATATATTATTTCAAAAGATAGATTTTATGGTCTTTTTAAATTTAGTAGGATATCCATTTCAACCAAGAATGGACCTTTAATTATACTTACTTTAACTGCTATAATTTATGTTTTCTATAGCACTAAATTTTTATTGAGAAATAAAAGAAATAATACTCACTCAACAATAATCAAAAAGTAATTCTTCTTCCCTTTTTGAGCCACCAAGAATTTATTGTTGATTAAATCAGAAACTTCAAAAACCTTTTCAGGACTTGGAACTTTTTCACGGTTTACAGAAACTCCACCTCCAACAATCATCTTTTTAGCCTCTCCTTTTGATGGAAAAATCGAAGTCTTATCCGCTAAAAGCGTTAAAGTATCATAACCAGCTTCAAACTCATTTTTTGAAATGGTGAATTGAGCGATGCCTTCAAAAACTTGTAAAACACCTTCGTTATCTAAAGATTTCAAAAAATCTAAAGAACCATTTCCAAACAGAAAATCAGTTGTTTTTAAAGCAGTTTCTAAAGCTGCCTCACCATGAACTAGTTTGGTTAAATTTGTAGCTAAAGCTTTCTGCAAGGTTCTTAAATGTGGTGCTTGTTGATGTTCGGTAATTAAACTATTGATTTCTTCTTCAGTAAAAAAAGTAAATATTTTGATGTAATTAGCCGCATCATCATCAGAAGCATTAAGCCAAAATTGGTAAAACTGGTACGGACTAGTTTTCTTGGCATCTAACCAAACATTGCCACCTTCGGTTTTCCCAAACTTTGTTCCGTCTGATTTTTTAATCAGCGGAGAAGTTAAAGCAAAAGCTTGTCCACCATCTTTTCTTCTGATAAATTCTGTTCCGGTAACAATATTTCCCCATTGGTCTGAACCACCCATTTGCAGGATACAATTTTTATGTTTCCACAGATAGTAGAAATCATATCCTTGCACCAATTGATAAGAAAACTCAGTAAAAGACATTCCCACTTCACTTTCCAAACGCTTTTTCACAGAATCTTTCGCCATCATATAATTTACCGTGATGTGCTTTCCTACATCTCTAATAAAATCTAAGAAGGTGAAATTCTTAAACCAATCGTAATTATTCACAATTTCGGCACTGTTTGCGCCACAGTCAAAATCTAAAAATCGCTCTAGCTGAGCTTGAATTCCTTTTAAATTATGATTTAGAATATCTTCTGATAATAAATTTCTTTCTTGAGATTTTCCTGAAGGATCGCCCACCATTCCGGTGGCACCACCCACCAAAGCAAAAGGCTTATGCCCCGCTTTTTGAAAACGCATTAAAGTCATGATTTGTAGCAAACTGCCTACATGTAATGAATCTGCAGTAGGATCAAAACCAATATAACCTGCACACATCCCTTTATTTAACGCTTCTTCGGTTCCGGGCATCATGTCATGCAGCAATCCTCGCCAACGCAGTTCTTCAACAAAATTCATCTTCTTTATTCTTTAAAATTTGTTATATCTTGTAAAGTGGCAAATATAGGATTTCAGCAGAAAATGTATCATTATAATTGCGCAAACGTAAAGACTTGAAAACACATGAATTTTTTATCGCATTACTATTTCGACAAAACCAAAACCGATGCTTATGAGGTTTTAGGAATGGTTTTGCCCGATTTATTAAAAAATGCCGATAAAACTTGGAATGCTCATCCCGAAAAAAATGAAAAACTTTTCATCCATCATCCGCAACATTTAGCCATACTCACGGGTTGGAAAAGGCATCTCGAGGTGGACCGTTTATTTCATGATTCAACTTTTTTTAAGCATCATCAACATCAGATCAAATTACAAATCAGAGAAAGTATCAAAAGTTCTCAAGTAAAGCCTTTTTTTCTGGCGCACATCAGTTTAGAATTAATGTTGGATAGTTTATTATTGAGTAAGGAACTCATCAAAGTTGAACATTTTTATCATTTACTTAACTCCGTGGATCGCTCGATTTTAAGCGATTTTTTAAAAATTAATGGCATAACAAATATCAATCGTTTCTTCCATTTTTATGATTCGTTTATCAAAGAAAAATACTTGTTTAGCTACATCAATACAGAAAAGATCACCTACGCACTAAGAAGAATTTGTATGCGTTTATGGGAAGAACCCTTTACATTAGAACAAGAAACCGCATTAACATCCTGTTTATTAAATTACAAAAAAAATCTCTCAGAAGAATTTATCTTTATCTTTGATACAATTGATGCGCAAATAAATTGATGATTAAAAAATTACCCCTTTGTTTTCTGCTTTTTCTTCCCTCCCTACTTTTTGCCCAAAAGACCAAATATTCTAATGAGTTTTTACAAATTGGCGTAGGTTCAAGAGCATTTGGCATGTCGGGGTCTGTGGTGGCTTCTGTGAATGATGTTACCTCCGGCTATTGGAATCCTGCGGGCTTAATCAATATGAAGGGTAATACCCAGACTAGCTTGATGCATTCAGAATATTTTTCTGGGATTGCCAAGTATGATTATGCAGGTTTTGCCACTTTTGTGGCTGATAAAACTGCCGTAGTCAGCGCATCAGTAATTAGGTTTGGTGTGGATGATATTCCGGATACTTCCGAGTTAATTGATGCTGATGGCAATATCAACTATAACCGAGTAAAATCATTTTCTAGTGC
This sequence comes from Sphingobacteriales bacterium, assembly GCA_014763615.1. GTDB lineage: Bacteria > Bacteroidota > Bacteroidia > Sphingobacteriales > Sphingobacteriaceae > Pseudopedobacter. The sequence continues at coordinate 173,414 of JACXVB010000002.1, forward strand.
GGATTATGCTTTCTTGTTTAGTTATGCTAGAAATGAGAAAAAGCGTAAAGTGGGAGAAAATGGCTTGAGCTATGGCGCCAATGTAAAAATTGTACACAGAAAAGTTGGAGATTATGGCAAATCATGGGGATTTGGAATTGATGTAGGCGCTCAATATCAATTAAACCACTTTAGGTTTGCCGCAGTAGGCAGAGATATTACCACCACCTTTAACGCTTGGAGTTATAATCCTGATAAATTCTCAAGTATTTACACTGCCACAGGTAACGATATTCCAAAAAATTCTACAGAAACCACTTTGCCAAGAATCATTTTAGGCTCAGCCTACGAAGCTAAATTGTCTCAAAATTTTGGTCTAACTTCTGAAGTTGATTTCACTTTAACTACCGATGGGAAAAGAAACGTTCTGGTTTCTGGCAATCCGGTAAGTATCGACCCTACCGTAGGTTTTGAGGCCGATTTTAAAAAGATTGTTTTTCTAAGAACAGGAATTGGAAATATTCAAAAAACCACAGATTTTAATGGTGCACAGCAATATGTTTTTCAACCTAATTTGGGTTTGGGCATTAAAATCAAAAACTTCTCTATTGATTATGCTTTAACCGATATCGGCAACCAAAGCGATGGTTTGTACAGTAATGTTTTTTCAATCCGTTTAGATTTCGATAAAAAATAAATGGATAAACTGATTACCATAATTGGGATGTTGGCGGCAATTGGCACCACTATTTCATTTCTGCCTCAAGCACTAAAAATCATCAAAACAAAAGACACCAAAAGTATTTCACTTTCCATGTATATCTTATTTGTTTCAGGTGTTTTACTTTGGTTAATCTACGGAATTTTAAAACCTGATTTACCAATAATGATTGCTAATGGCATTACCTTAATATTGGCTGGCATTATTCTTTATTTCAAAATAAAATACCCTTAAACAGGTTCAAAAAGTAATAAAAATCTTCCTAAAACATGATTATTGTCATAATCATAGATTAATTTTTGAAATTCCAAATGAACATACTAAGTTGTGCATTATAAACAAAAAATCAATTATCATGACTATTCAAGTAAATACCGACAACCACATTAAAGGTAAAGAAGAGTTAAACAGCTATATCTCTAACCTATACACAGAAAAGTTATCTCGTTTCAATTCACATTTAACCAGAATTGAAGTTCATTTAAGTGATGAAAACGCAGGAAAAGCTGGTGCGGATGACAAAAAATGTAATGTGGAAGCAAGATTAGAAGGGCAAGACCCGATTTTTGTGAGTGCTCAGTCTGATGAATTAAATGTAGCTATTTATGAAGCACTACATAAAGTGAAACGAGCCATTGAGCACAGTTTAGATAGAACAAAAATTTAATAAAAAAGGAGAGCAAACAACTCTCCTTTTTTGGTTTAAATTACTAACAACTAAATTATTTATCTAACAAATAAATATAAAACGCTTTGTAATGGTTATCAATACCTATTAATTGGTATTTTATTCCTCAAAATAAAACTTGATTATCTGTTTTAGCTTCTTATATTTGCGCAACGCTAATTTCTCTCCGTAGAAATTATTAAAAAAGACATGAAAAGACAAATGTACGCCTTCCATCATCTACATCATCACCATTGCGGTGATGTTATCTAGTATGGTTTTGTACGTCAAAACTTTTCAATTCTCAACTTTTGGTCTTATTTTAATAATTAATAATCTTGAAAACTTTAAAAATTGCTATCCAGAAATCTGGTAGATTAAATGAAAAATCCGTAGAGCTTTTAAAAAACTGTGGCTTAAGTTTCGATAATTACAAAAGCTCGTTAATATCTCCGGTATCTAATTTTCCGTTAGAAATTCTGTTTCTTAGAGATGATGATATCCCTGAATATGTGCAAGATGGTATTGCTGATATTGGTTTAGTAGGCGAAAATGTAATTGCCGAGACCAAAGTAGAGGTTGCCTACTTGCAAAGATTAGGTTTTGGAAAATGCACCCTAAAAATTGCCGTTCCAAATCAAAGTGATTATAAAACCGTTGCTGATTTAAACGGAAAAGCCATTGCCACTTCCTATCCTGTTATTCTTCAAAACTTTTTAGACAAAGAAGGAATCACCGCAGATATTAAGACAATCTCTGGCTCGGTAGAAATTTCACCAGGTTTAGGCTTAGCCGATGCTATTTTTGATATCGTTTCTACAGGCGGAACTTTACGCAGCAACGGCTTAAAACCTTTTGCAGATGTGATGTCGTCAGAAGCAATTCTAATCGGCCGTAAAGGCGAAGAAAACAATCCGCTCATTTTAGAGCTTTTACAAAGAATCCAATCTGTTTTAAGAGCTAAAGAAACCAAATATGTGGTTTTAAACGTAGAGAAGAAGAATTTGGATAAAATCATTGCGCTATTACCTGGAGTAAAAAGCCCTTCTGTGGTGAATTTAGCAGAAGAAAACTGGGTTGCTGTGCATACCGTTATCCCAGAGAGAGATTTTTGGAATCACATCAACGAATTAAAAATTGCAGGCGCACAAGGAATAGTAGTGATGCCTATAGAGAAGATTATTTTGTAAAAGTAGCAAGATATGAGTATCAAGTATCAGACTACTCATAAAACATTTTTAATTCTATAATTTTAAAATGAAAGAATTCAACGACAACGCAAATCAAAAGTCCTTCTCCTTCGGTGAAGGATTTAGGATGAGGCAATACAACTACAAAGACTTAAGCAAAGCTGATATTCAAAAACTGATTCTTAGAAATACAGATTCGAGAAATGAAATTAGGGCAAAAGTAGAGCAAATTATTGCCGAGGTGAAAGCCAAGGGCGATGATGCTTTAAAGTCTTATGCTTTATCTTTTGAAAAGGTAGAATTAGCTTCATTATTTATAGAAAAAGAAGAAATCAATCAATTGGCTGATGCCATTTCTGAAGCCGTCAAATCAGCTATTCAAACTGCTTATCAAAACATTAAAAAATTCCACGAATCGCAAATTTATAAAGAAGAAAAGGTAGAAACCAGCACTGGCGTAAGCTGCTGGAGAGAAGTGAGAGCGATTGAAAAAGTAGGTTTATATATCCCCGGCGGAACCGCCGTTTTACCTAGCACTTTTTTGATGTTAGGCGTTCCTGCTAAAATCGCTGGATGTAAAGAAATTGTAGTTTGTTCGCCTCCGCAAAAAGACGGAAAAGTGAATGGATACATTGCTTATGTGGCGCAACTTTTAGGAATCGATAAAATATTTTTAGTGGGCGGCGCACAAGCGGTTGCTGCCATGGCTTACGGAACAGAAAGCATCACCAAAGTGGATAAAATATTTGGCCCTGGAAATCAATATGTGACTATGGCGAAGACTTTGGTTCAATCCACCACAAATACCGCTATCGATATGCCTGCGGGGCCTTCAGAAGTTTTAGTCATTGCGGATGAAACGGCTAACCCAGTTTTTGTTGCTGCCGATTTATTAGCTCAAGCCGAACATGGAGTGGATAGTCAAGCGGTTTTAGTTTGCACTAATCAGGAAATGATTGAGCAAACTTTGGTTGAAGTAGAAAGGCAATTAGCCGTTTTGCCAAGGAAAGAAATCGCTGCCAAAGCCATCGAGAATTCTTACGCTGTTTTAGTTCAAGATTTAAACCAAGCGATGGATTTCAGCAATGAATACGCACCTGAACACTTAATCCTAGCAACGGATAACTGGCAACAAATAACTGATCAAATCATCAATGCAGGTTCTGTTTTTGCTGGGAATTTAACACCAGAAAGTGCAGGCGATTATGCCAGCGGCACCAATCATACTCTGCCAACCAGTGCTTATGCTCGTTCTTATTCTGGCGTGTCTTTAGATTCTTTTGTAAAGAAAATCACTTTTCAGCACATCAGCGAAAGCGGAATCAAAAACTTAGGACCAACCATAGAGATTTTAGCAGAAATTGAAGGTTTGCAGGCGCATAAAAATGCCGTGAGTGTGAGACTTTCGAAGATTAAAGAATAAAGAACAAGGATTAAAGACGTCATTTTCAAATTGACAAATTTTCAAATCATCAAATCGAAAAAATGTTTGATTTAAATAAAATCATCCGACCCAATATCAAAAATTTGAAGCCTTACTCTTCCGCAAGAGACGAGTTTAAAGGCGAAGCTTCTGTATATTTAGATGCCAACGAAAATGCCTTTGGCTCGCCACTTCCGCAGGCTTTTCATCGTTATCCCGATCCTTTGCAATACAAGGTAAAAATGAGATTAAGCGAAATTAAAGGTGTGCCGGCTAGAAATATATTTTTAGGAAACGGTAGTGATGAAGCCATTGATATTTTATTCAGGAGTTTTTGTAATCCGGGTGTGGATAATGTCATTATCGTTCCACCAACTTATGGGATGTACGAAGTTTCTGCAAATATCAATGATGTTCAGCTCAAAAAAGTAAATCTCACAGACGAATATCAGCTCAATTTAGAAGGCATCGCCGAAGCCATTGATAAAAACACCAAACTCATTTTCATTTGCTCGCCCAATAACCCAACCGGAAATTCTATTAATAGAGAAGATATTGAAACCATTTTGGCAAATTTTAATGGAATTGTAGTGATTGATGAGGCATACATCAACTATTCTCGTCAAAAATCATTCATTCAAGAATTGACTGAATACGCCAATTTAGTGGTACTTCAAACCCTATCAAAAGCTTGGGGATTAGCTGGTTTACGTGTTGGGATGGCTTTCGCCAGTGAAGAAATTATAGAAGTTTTTAACCGAGTGAAACCTCCTTACAACATTAATGAAGCCTCGCAAACTTTGGCTTTAGAAGCTTTAAACAATACCGAGCAAGTAAATGCTTGGATTAAAGAAACGCTAAAAGAGCGTGATCATTTAGTTTTATCACTCAAAAATTTCGATTTTGTATTAGATATTTATCCATCTGATGCGAATTTTATTTTGGTTAAAACAACAGATGCCAATAAGATTTATGAGTTTTTAGTCAATCAAGGCATCATTGTAAGAAACCGGAATAAGGTTGAACTTTGCGAAGGCTGTTTACGCATTACCGTGGGCACACCTTTAGAAAATGAAATGTTAATCAACAGCTTAAAAGCATATAATTAGACTAGACATGTCTGAATTTAATCAAGAAAATAATCAAAATAACTCTCTTCCCATCAAGGGGAAGGTGGAAGGGGTGAAGTTATTGTTTATAGATAGAGACGGAACTTTAATTTTAGAGCCTGCTGACGAGCAAATCGATGCTTTCGAGAAGCTAGTTTTTTATCCTGGTGTCATCAGCAATTTGTCAAAAATTGCAAAAGAAACTGATTTTGAATTGGTGATGGTAACCAATCAAGATGGTTTAGGCACTGCTGCTCATCCAGAAGAAAACTTTTGGCCTGTCCACAATTTCGTTATCCAAACTTTAGCAAACGAGGGTATCCGCTTTAGCGAAATCATTATTGATAGAACTTTTGCGAAAGATAACGCCCCAACTCGTAAACCAGGGACTGCCTTATTAACCCATTATTTTGATAAAGAAAAATACGATTTAGCCCATTCTTTTGTAATAGGTGATAGATTGAACGATGTAGTTCTAGCTAAAAACTTAGGTGCAAAAGCCATCTGGCTAAATAATAATCCTGATTTAGGTGCCAATGAAGCTCAAAATAAAATCAACGATTTAAAAGAGGTTCTAGCTATTGAAACTTCTGACTGGAATGAAATCTATCGATTTTTAAAAGTAGGCGACCGTAAAATCGAGCATATTCGTAAGACCAAAGAGACGGATATTCAAATTAAAATTAATTTGGATGGAAAAGGCGATGCAGATATTTCTACAGGTCTGAATTTTTTTGATCACATGTTAGACCAAATCGCCAGACATGGCGGAATAGATTTAATGGTGCATACCAAAGGCGATTTACATATTGATGAGCATCACACCATCGAAGATACAGGAATTGCTTTAGGAGAAGCTTTTGCTTTGGCTTTAGCCGATAAAAAAGGGATTGAAAGATATGGTTTCTGTTTACCGATGGACGATTGCCTAGCACAAGTAGCCATTGATTTTGGTGGCAGAAATTGGATAGTTTGGGAGGCTGAATTTAAAAGAGAAAAAGTGGGTGATATGCCTACAGAAATGTTTTTCCATTTCTTCAAATCTTTTTCTGATGCCTCAAAATCAAACCTCAACATTAAGGTAGAAGGTGATAACGAGCATCATAAAATAGAAGCTATTTTTAAAGCTTTTGCTAAAGCCATCAAAATGGCGGTTAAACGGGACATCAACAACATGAGATTACCGAGTACAAAAGGACTTTTATAAAGTATTAAGATTTTAGTATCAAGTATCAAGACCTTATAATTCTGCAAATCATCTCAATACTCATTACTTAATACTCACAACTAATAATGATAGGCATAGTAAATTACGGAGCTGGAAATATTTTCTCACTCACTGCTGCTTTAGAGCGATTGGGTTTGAAATATGGTATGATTAATTCTGAAGCCGATTTTGATTTGTATGATCGAATTATCATCCCAGGAGTAGGACATGCAGGTACGGCGATGAAAAAATTGGTAGATACAGGTTTAGTTCCAAAGATTAAAAGCTTAAACAAACCCGTTTTAGGTATTTGCGTGGGTATGCAGCTCATTACCGACTTTTCTGAGGAAGGAAATTCACAAATGTTAGGAATTATTCCAGTAAAAACTTTACGTTTTCAAGAAGAAATTTGCAAAAAAGTGCCTCACATGGGCTGGAATCAAGTCTATCCTGATAATTCTTGTCCACTTTTTAAAGGAATTAAAAACGAGACCTATTTTTATTTCGTTCACTCCTATTTTATAGAATTTAATTCTAAATTTACAGTCGCCTTTTGCAATTACGGAATTAAATTTTCCGCTGGAATACAGAGAGATAACTTTTACGGGGTACAGTTTCATCCAGAGAAGTCTGGTGAAGCAGGCGAAATACTCCTTAAAAATTTTGCACACTTATAAATTGTAAAAATGTATATCATTCCCGCAGTTGATGTGTTAGACCAAAAGATTGTTCGCCTTCGCGAAGGAGATTACAGTCAGGTTACACAATACCAAGTTACTTTGGAAGAACAAATCGAAATGTACCAATCAAACGGAACTGAATTTGTTCATATTATTGATTTGAATGGCGCAAAAGGCGATTTTTCTAATCAAAAATACATTTTCGATATCATCCGAAAAACCGACATGAAAGTACAATATGGTGGTGGTGTGAGAAGTATAGAAAAGGTAAAAGAACTGATAGATTCTGGCATACACCGTGTAATTGTAGGCACACAAGCCATCACCAATCCTTCTTTCTTAGAAGATTTAAGTCAAGAAATTTGTAATAAAACCAGATGCTCAGACCAAGTGGTGGTAGCCATAGATGTGATGGATGAAGTGATAAAATACTCAGGTTGGATGGAAAGTTCTCCTATTAAATTAATGGATTACATCAGCAAATGCTTAAACCTAGGATTCTTTAGATTTCTGTGTACAGACATTAACAAAGACGGTAAGCTAGACGGAGCGGGTGTTGAGCTTTATAAAAAACTCTTAGAAAACTTCCCTTTTATCAAGCTCATTGCTTCTGGAGGCATTAGTTCGATGAAAGATATCGAAGAACTCAGCGAATTAAAAATGGAATCTTGTGTGGTGGGCAAAGCCATTTATGAAGGTCGTATTTCCATAGAAGAAATCAAAAACTGGAATTTGCAGATGTTATCAACGATATAATTCCCTTCTGTTTTGCTTGCTAAAAGAATTATTCCCTGCCTAGACGTTAAAGACGGCCGAACCGTAAAAGGCATCAACTTTGTTGATTTACGCGATGCTGGCGACCCTGTAGAATTGGCTTGGCAATACTCTCGTCAAGGAGCCGATGAGTTGGTATTTTTAGACATTACCGCAACTCATGAGAAACGTAAAACCACCATAGAAATGGTGAAATCCGTGGCTCGCCAAATCAACATCCCTTTTACCATTGGTGGTGGAATTTCTGAGCTAAAAGATGCTGAAGCTTTGCTAAATGCTGGTGCAGATAAAATTTCTATCAATTCTGCCGCAGTAAGAAGACCCGAGTTGATTAATGAACTAGCCGAAGCTTTTGGAGTTCAGTTTGTGGTTTTAGCCGTGGATACCAAAAATCTTCCGCATGGAGATGTTGTGCATTTAAACGGAGGAAGAATTCCTACCGAAATTAAAACTCAAGATTGGATTAAAGAAGCAGAAGAACGTGGAACAGGTGAAATTTTACTCACTTCTATGGATAAAGATGGCACCAAATCTGGTTTCGACAATGTTTTGTTAAAACAAATCAATGATATGGTTTCGATTCCTGTAATTGCATCTGGTGGAGCAGGAAATGCTCAAGATTTTATCGATGTTTTTCAGCAAAGTGATGTGGACGCCGCTTTGGCTGCTTCGGTTTTCCATTATGGAGAAATTCTGATTCCAGAATTGAAACAATTATTAAAAAATAATCAAATTGAAATAAGGCTTTAATTTTTTATCTTTAAACATGGAAACATTTACTGTAGAAATCATTCATCCAAAAGCTAAAAAATTATTACAAGATTTAGCTGATTTAAATTTAATCTCTTTTTCTGAAAATCTAAACAATGAAGTTGATGAAGAGGCTTGGAATTCATTATCGCAAGAGCAAAAAGATGGTATTTATGAAGCTATGGAATCCATTAAACAAGGTAAAGGGATTCCTCACCAAGAGGTGATGTCTATGATTAAGCAAAAACTTAAGAATGAGCAATGAGATCATCTGGTCTCCAGAATCTAAAGAAGATCTATCAAATTTATTAGATTATCTAATTTCTGTTTGGAGTTTAAAAATTGCTGAAGATTTTGTTGAAAATTTAGAATATCAAATCCATAGAATCCAAAATAATCCCAGATTATACCTTGTCATTTCTAAAACCAACAATTTTAGGCGATGTGTAATTACAAAACATAATATTTTGATTTATGATTTCTCAGATAAATATATTTCAATATATAGAGTTTTTGACACTCGTCAAAACCCTAAAAAACTAAAATTTCCAAAAAAGTGAATATAGATTTTAAAAAAAGCGACGGATTAGTGCCTGTTGTTATTCAGGATGCACAAACTTTAGAAGTGTTAATGTTAGGCTACATGAATGAAGAAGCCTTTCAGAAAACAGAAAAAGAGGGAAGAGTAACCTTTTTCTCTCGTACAAAAAATCGTTTATGGACCAAGGGCGAAGAAAGTGGTAACTTTTTAAATGTAAAATCCATCAGTTTAGATTGTGATCAAGATACTTTGTTGATTAAAGTAAATCCTATTGGCCCAACCTGCCATACCGGCTCAAGAAGTTGTTTTTTTACAGATTACAATCAGAATTTCATCTTCCAGTTAGAAAATATTATTAAAGATCGATACGAAAATCCAACGGCAGAATCTTATGTTAATAAACTTAGAAATAAAGGATTAAATAAGATTGCACAAAAAGTGGGAGAAGAAGGCGTTGAAACGGTGATTGCGGCTTTGGCAGAAACCGAAAAAGACTTAATTAATGAATCTTCGGATTTAGTTTTTCATCTTTTGGTACTCTTAAAAGAAAAAGGTTTGACTTTAAATGATATTGCCAAAAACCTTGAATCAAGACATCAATAGTAATTTAAAAGTTATATTAGTTTACATAACTTTACAATAATGGCAATATTCGAAATTGATAACGGAAAGACTAAGCTTATTAAACTGAGTGAATTTAAATTAGAAAAAGAGCTACAAAAATTAGTAGAGAATAATTTAGAGACAATATTTAACTGTAAACTAATTGCTAGCGAATTTTCAACAGGAAATATACACTCAGGTAGAATAGATACGTTAGCGATTTCTGAAGAAAATAATCCTGTAATTATCGAATACAAAAAAGTTGCTTCTTCTGATCTAATAAATCAAAGCTTATATTATTTACATTGGATTAAAGACCACAAAGGTGATTTTCAAATGGCCTCCAACTCTGTATTAGGTAATATTGAAATAGATTGGTCTGATATTAGGGTAATCTGTTTAGCTCCTGAATATAAGAAGTACGATTTGCATGCCGTTCAAGTAATGGGCGCAAATATAGAATTGTGGCAATACAAACTTTATGAAAATGGAATACTAAACATTGAAGAAGTTTATAAAAAATCTAATTCTTTGGTAAACATAGATTCAGAGGCTATTCAAGGAAAAAATCCAGTAATGGTACAGGCAGGAAAAAAAGCTGCAATAACCAGAAAAAATTCAACCTACACTATCAACAGCCATTATTCAAACCTTGATCATAATATTTTAGATCTTTTTAATGAGGTAAGAGATTTTATAGTTTCTTTAAGTAGCGATATCGAAGAAGTTCCTAAAAAGCATTATATAGCTTACAAAACAAGCCAAAATTTTGCTTGCTTACAGACTTATAAAAAGAAATTAGCCCTTTATTTAAGATTAAATCCTGATGAAATTAATCCGATACCAAGACGAGGTAGGAATGTTAAAAAAATCGGACATTTTGGAACTGGAGACTTTGAACTAACACTAGAAACTTCTAAAGACTTTAATGAGGTAAAGCATTTTATTAATGAAGCTTATAAAAGTATTGGTGGTTAAAATAATACATACATTTAAACATACCCTAGAATAATGAAAGCCAACAGTTTATCAGGACACCAAAATCCGATATATGCTGTAAACGCTCATCCACATCAACCTTTATTTTATAGCGCAGGTAATGATAAAGGAATTGTGGAGTGGAGCTTAGAAACCTTAGCACATCAGAGAATTTTTAAACCTATCCAGCATACGGTTTATGCTTTGAATGTACTTCCAGAATATAGCTTTTTAGTTGCAGGATGTAATGATGGTACTTTGTGCTTTTTTGATATCAACACCTCTAAATTAAAACACCAACTCAAATTAGGCTCAGCAATTTTCGACATCCAATTTATTCCTTCAAAAAAAGAATTATTGGTGAGTACTGATACTGGTCAGGTTTCAATCATCAATCCAGAAAATCAGGAGCTTATTCATCAATTCCAGTCAGGAAACCATAAAGTAAGATCTTTAGCTTTTCATGAGGAATTAAACTTACTAGCTACTGTTTCAAACGATGAATTAATCAGAATTTTCAACTTAAATGATTTTACACTGATTCATCAATTTAAAGGTCATGCAGATGGTGTAGGTTCAGTTTCTTTTTCTCCCGATGGACGATTTTTAATAACTGGTGGAAGAGATGCGCATTTAAAAATTTGGAATGTTTTAGATTGGAGTTTACAACACAGTTTTGCCGCTCACCTATTCGCCATTTATAAAATCGCTTTTCATCCTAACTTACCCTATTTTGCTACGGCCAGTCGGGATAAATCCATAAAAATATGGAGAGCAGAAGACTTCTCTTTATTTAGAAATTTAAGCATTGATAAAGCCAGAGAAGGACATCTACTTTCTGTAAATGCCATTTGTTGGACGCTTGACGGTAAAAGACTCTTATCCGCTGGGGATGATAAATTGGTAAAAGTTTGGGAGTTTAATCCGGAATTGATTTAATCTCAATTCCCACATCTCAAATCTTCATTCTAAACCTATTTCAGATTAAATAAATCATCCACACCTAAAATTTTCTTACTCAAGAAACCTTCGGCATAAGGTACTTTCATAGCTTTGCCAAATTCACTAGCTCTCCCTTTGATCACATCCAAAAAAGCAGGATTAGAGATGTAAGTTTGTGGCTCATCAATATTTACGCCCTCCACAAAGAATTGTGTTTTATAAGCTCTTATTGATTCTAATTTCTTTTCCATAAAATCAGAAATATCAAATACTACATCTGGCTCTATGTAATTATCCTGGATAAAATGAAGTAATAATCGCGGTCTCCAAGCTTCTTGCTCCTTTCCGTCTGAATAGGTTTTTATTTTAGGCAAACCCGCTAAGAAACAAGAATCATTCACTAAACTGCAAGCTCTTCCATGGTCGGGATGGCGATCATGGTAAGCATTAGTGATTACTATTTCAGGCTGATATTTCCTGATCATTTCAATGACCTTGAGTTGATGTTCTTCATCATTTTTAAAAAAACCATCTTTGATTCCTAAATTCTCACGAACGTCTAAACCTAAAATTTTTGCAGCTTCAGCGGCCTCAGCAGCTCTAGTTTCTGCGGTTCCTCTTGTTCCTAACTCTCCTTTGGTTAAATCTACAACACCAACTTTCTTACCTAAGCTTTTATATTTTAGGATGGTTCCACCGGCACCCAACTCCACGTCATCAGGATGGGCGGCAATACACAGAATATCTAACTTCATGAATCTTTTTTTGTACTACTCAATAACTTCTGGATTTTTTTTCTTACTCTGGCAGAGTTAGGTTTGGTAAAAGGATAAAAATAATCTACCACTTCGCCTTTGCTGTTGATTAGATATTTATGGAAATTCCAACGAGGAGCAGAATTGACTTTGCCATTCAATTTTTTATCCGCTAAAAATTTATAGAGCGGCGAAGCATAAGCACCTCTTACCCTAGATTTCTTAAAAATAGAAAAGTTGGTATGATAATTTATCGAGCAAAACTTTTTGATGGCCTCATCATTTAAAGGCTCTTGTTGCCCAAAATCATTACTCGGGAAAGCCAAAATTTCAAAATTCTCGTTTTCAAATTCTTGCCTTAATTGCTCTAATTCTTTGAGTTGAGGTGTGAAACCACATTCAGAGGCGGTATTAACTATCATTAAAACTTTACCTTCATATTGTTTAAGGCTCACCTCTTCTCCTTTTGAGTTCTCAACCTTAAATTGGTAAATCGTATTATCGGTCATCGCTAATTATTGGTAGCTATAATATCCCGCAGAACGGACAATAGCTTCTATATCTCTATCTTCATCGGGATTGTATTGATTTTTCAAATTGTGCCCAAAAATCCTGGCAACCGATTGAAAAACAAAAGCAGAAACGTTACCTTTTAAATCTTTCACTAAATCGTAACTGCTATTTCCCGTTTCTCTATCTATTAATTTAATCAGCACTTCGCCTTGCGAAATGGTTAAATCTTTAATCTTAGCATTGAATAAATCTTTAACTTCCTTCTCACAACCTTTAACTAGTGCTTTTTGTTTTCTTCTATCTGATGTTACTGCCAAATCTTTTTCTAATTGGCGATAGCGCTGACCAGCAAATCTGGCATAAGGCAAAACCTTTAGAACGTTGTATCTCAACCTTCTGTAATTATCAAAATCTTCTTTTGATTTAAAAGTTCTGGTAGCCACTACCCTTATTTCATTCAATACAATCCAAGGCAGAATTTCACCGTTTAAATTAGTTGTAGCAACTTTAATGGTATCGTTTGTTCTCGCTTGCACATCATTTTGCTGTGCATTAGACAAACTACTAATCGCCATCATTGTTAAGAAAAGAAATAGAACTTTCGTTTTCATTATTTTAAGATACAAATTTATAGCTATTAATTGACAAAAAAAGGAATAAGTAACCCTAAATTCTTTATTTTAAATGCTTTATTTGCAGGAACGATATTTTTTTAATGAAAGATTACATCATAGATATAGAGGCTGAGAAATCAGAAATCCTAAAAAGATACCGAGCTTTATTAAGAGCTTGTAAATCAACCTTAAAAAAGGGGGATAAAAGGATGATCCGGATGGCTTTTGACATGGCAGTTGAAAGTCATAAAGACATGCGCCGTAAATCTGGAGAACCTTATATTTACCACCCAATTGCAGTAGCCCAAATCGCTGCAGAAGAAATTGGCTTGGGAACCACTTCTATTGTTTGCGCTTTGCTTCATGATGTTGTTGAAGATACCGAAATTACCTTAGAAGATATTGAGCGTGAATTTGGTAAAAAAGTGGCCAAAATTATTGATGGCTTAACCAAGATTTCTGGCGTATTTGATGCTAACAGCTCCATCCAAGCAGAAAATTTCAGAAAGATGCTGCTTACCCTAGCAGATGATGTGAGGGTGATTCTCATTAAACTTGCCGACCGTTTGCATAACATGCGAACCATGGATTTTATGCCTCGGGATAAACAATTAAAAATCTGTTCAGAAACCGTTTATCTCTACGCTCCATTAGCCCATCGTTTAGGTTTATATGCCATCAAATCCGAGTTAGAAGACCTTTCCATGAAATACATGGAGCCTGAAACTTATAAGTTTGTAGCAACTAAACTAAACGAGAAAAAAGCAGAGAGAGAAGCATTTATCAAATCTTTCATCGGGCCTATTGATCGTATTTTAAAAGAACAAGATTTAGAAGCATCGGTAGTAGGAAGACCAAAATCTATCCATTCTATCTGGAATAAAATGAAGAAAAAAGGCATTCCTTTTGAAGAAGTGTACGACCTTTTTGCCATCAGAATTATTTTAGATAGCAAACCAGAAAATGAGAAATCTGATTCTTGGAAAGCTTATTCTATCGTTACTGATTTATATCGCCCCAATCCAGATAGGTTAAGAGATTGGATTTCATCGCCTAAAGCCAACGGTTATGAATCTTTACATACCACTGTGATGGGACCAAAAGGACAATGGGTAGAAGTGCAAATCCGCACCCAGCGAATGAATGAAATTGCCGAAAAAGGTTTTGCGGCGCATTGGAAATATAAAGAATCATCCAGCGATAGCGGTTTAGATCAATGGGTAACTAAAGTAAGAGAATTATTAAGCAATCCTGAGGCAAATGCTTTGGATTTCTTGGACGATTTTAAAATGAATCTATTCTCTGATGAGATTTTCATTTTCACGCCAAAAGGAGATTTAATTCAACTTCCGATAGATGCTACCGCCTTAGATTTTGCTTTCGAGATTCACTCTGATGTGGGGGCAAAATGTATTGGCGCAAAGGTAAATCACAAATTGGTACCGCTTTCTTACAAACTTCAAAATGGCGATCAGGTAGAGGTGATTACTTCTAGCAAACAAGCACCTAAAGAAGATTGGTTAAACTTTGTAGTGACTGCCAAAGCTAAGGCTAAAATCAAATCATCATTAAAAGAAGAAAAGAGAAAAGTCGCTGAGGATGGAAAAGAGATTTTAGAACGCAAACTAAAATCGCTGAAAATCACTTACAATTCTGATAATATTTACAAACTAAGCTATTTCTTTAAACTACAATCTACTCAGGATTTATTTTACAATGTGGCTAAGGGTTTAATTGATTTAAAAGACCTGAAAGAATTTGCCGCCTCAGAAAAAGTAATCGAGCAAAAGCCACCTCAAGAAAATGATAATGAGCAAATTCAAAACCTCATCAAACAAGTTAAAACTAAGGACAGCGATATCCTTTTGATTGGTGAAGATTTGCAAAAAATAGATTATAAACTCTCCAATTGTTGTAATCCCATTCCTGGAGATGATGTTTTTGGTTTTGTTACCGTATCAGACGGAATAAAAATCCACCGTACCAACTGCCCGAACGCTACTAAACTGATGAGCAGTTTTGGCTATCGGATTGTGAAAGCAAAATGGACCAGTCAGAAACAATTGGCTTTCTTAACCGGATTAAAAATTACCGGTATTGATGAAGTGGGTTTGATTAATAATTTAACGCAAGTTATCTCAAATGACTTTAAAGTAAACATGCGCTCCATCACTGTTGACACTGATGAAGGGATTTTTAACGGAACAATTATGATTTACGTAAATGATACCCAACACTTAGATCACCTCATTAAAAAAATCAAAGAAGTGAAAGGAATTACAGACGTTACCCGCTTTGATTCTGAAACAGAAACACCTATTTTAAAAGGGTGAAATTTATACTATTTAACCCGTTGGATGGAATGAAGTGCTTTGAATTTTATTGATTGGTCTGCTAAAAATAAATCTGTCAATCAACTGTATTCAAGTTAAAGCAGTGTTCTTAGCTAAAATCTCGTTTTAAAACCTTTAAACGATTTCTCATGGTTAGGTCTAATCATAAACTGATTACAGAGTAGAGAGAAATTGTTTAGATTTTTTTTATTTAGGGAAGAGGACAGGTTGTTTCTGATGATTTTCTCATGGGAATTTCCAATTTGATATTTACATGGTCAAATCAATCTATTTGGTGGTTCGCAGATAAGCTTTATCATTAAAAAACACATCCTCAGCTATTTGTTGATGCTTGAGCTTTTTTTAAGAAATGAATATCCTGTCTAAGTATTCAGATGTAAAGCTTACGTCAACAAGCTCTAAATCGGATATTTTATTCTTTCTTATTAACCTAGGTACGATAATTAAAATAGGGATACTTGGAAATATTTTACAGTTTGGCATTTGATAGCGGGTTTAAAGCTCAACATAATCTTAAATCATGAAAGAGGGGCAAACTAATTTTAATTCTATTAAGCAACAAACATATTGCAAAACCTAAAGAATCACTTAATTGTTAATGATTAGAAAGATTAATATCATCTTTAAGTATTTTCTAAATCATCACCAATAGAATTAATTAAACAATCTGTACTTTTGTATTATGATAGAATTACCTGTAATTCCAGCTAACCAAATGCAGCGAAAACCTGATTGGTTAAGAGTCAAACTACCTGTAGGAAAAGAGTATGCTCAAGTTCGTGGTTTAGTGGATGAGCATAAACTCCACACCATTTGCGAAAGTGGAAACTGTCCTAATATGGGCGAATGCTGGGGATCCGGTACAGCTACCTTCATGATTCTAGGAAATATTTGCACACGTTCTTGTTCTTTTTGTGCAGTGGCAACAGGTCGGCCTTTGGCGGTAGATAAGGATGAACCTAATCGTGTGGCCAATTCTATCAAACTGATGAAAGTGAAACATGCAGTTTTAACCTCGGTTGACCGTGATGATTTAAAAGATGGTGGTTCTATTATCTGGGCAGAGACTATAAAAGCCATTCGAAGAGAAAGTTCGGGTACTACCATGGAAACTTTAATTCCAGATTTTAAAGGAGTTTGGGATAATTTATATCGCGTTTGCGAAGAAAAACCAGAAGTAGTTTCTCATAATATTGAAACGGTAAGAAGGCTCACTAAAGAAGTTCGTATTCAGGCTAAATACGATAGAAGTATGGAATGTTTAAGACGTATTTCTGAGTTTGGTTTGAGAACAAAATCAGGCATTATGCTGGGTTTAGGAGAAACTGAATCCGATGTTTTAGAAACCATGCAAGATTTAAAAGATGTCGGTGTACATGTATTAACCATTGGTCAGTACTTACAACCCACTAAAAATCATCATCCGGTTGTAGATTGGATTCATCCAGATCAATTTGATTTTTATAGAGAAAAAGGAAGAGCAATGGGCTTCAAAAATGTAGAAAGTGGCCCTTTAGTAAGGTCATCTTATCATGCAGAAAAACACTTATTTGATTTTTAACTAATCCTTTCTACTTTAGACCGATAGTGATTAAAACGAAAAAAATATTTTTAGAAGAAGCGGAGCTGATTGCTGCCATGCAGCAAAGAAAAAAAATTGGTGCCGACGCCTTGTATGAAATGTACTCGGGATCTTTGATGGGAATAGTGAGTAGAGTAATAAGTGATACAGAGATTGCGCAGGATGTTTTGCAGGAAGCATTGGTTAAGATTTGGAACTCCATACAGCAATATGATGCTTCAAAAGGGCGTTTATTTACCTGGATGGTAAATGTTACCCGCAATTTGGCCATTGATAAAGTAAGGTCGAAAGATTTTCGTAATCACTCCAAAAACCAAGACTTAGAAAACCACGTAAATACCATCGATGAGTTAAGAAATTCTGTTTATAAGCCAGAACTTCTTGGAGTAAAAGACCTCTTAGAAAAGTTGAAACCAGAGCAAAAAATCATTGTAGATATGATTTATTTTAAAGGTTATACCCACGTTGAGGTTGCAGATGAACTAGCCATACCTTTAGGTACTGTGAAAACACGCCTGAGAATGGGAATTATTGAGTTAAGAAAATATTTTAAATAGAGTTGGAAAATATCAAGTCATATATAGAATCAGGAATTCTGGAACTTTATGTCCTTGGAGATCTTAGTATGCAAGAAATGGCTGAGGTAGAGCAAATGGCTCAACTTCATCCAGAAATAAAAGCAGAACTAGCTGAGATTGAAAAGGCCATGAATAACATTGCTAATTCCTTGACTGTTAAACCTGATTTAAAAGTTAAAGCAGGTTTCTTCAATAGCATCTCCTTCTCTGATGAAGAAGAAGTTGGTGCTGCAAAAGCAGAATCAAATGAGGGAGCTAAAGTAATTATGATGAACAGTAGAAAGTTAAACTTCTACAAATTTTCATTAGCAGCTTGCTTAGCCTTACTTTTAGTGAGCATTTTAGCCATCATTAATTTAAATAACAATTTAAAAGCTTCAAAACAGCAAATTGCTGAATTGCAAAACAGTAATCAAAACTTTGCAAATAAAGTAAATTACTTAGACCAAAGAGTAAGTAGTAGTGAGCAAGCCTTAAATGTATTGTCTAATCCTGACTATAAAATGGTGAAGTTAAATGGCACACCAAATTCACCAAATTCTAAATTAGTGATCGCATTTAATGCGAAAGAGAAAAAAGTAATATTAGACTTACACAACATGGATATGCCTACAAATGACGAAGCACATCAATACCAATTATGGGCTTTAGTAGATGGCAAACCTGTTGATTTAGGCCTTTTTGATGCTTCTGATAGTAAAAATGCTTTTGTTAAGGATATGAAATCTATTGGTGTAGCACAAGCCTTTGCAGTAACATTAGAACCAAGAGGAGGAAGTGTAAATCCAACTTTAGATAAAATGATGGTAATGGGTGCAATTTAAGGTTGTATCCATTCCATATTAAAACCTTCTAGTTCTTTCATAAACCTAGCCCTTCTGTGTTCATGATGAGCTAAAAAAAGCCAATCTAACTCAAGAACTTCAGTTTTAACCACCACAAAATTTTCATATCCGCTTTTTAAGTTTTCTTCTGTAAGGTTTACCATTTTTAAATCTTGAGGCAAACCATCTGTTGGTTCATCAACTTTGCTTGAAGGTACCTGTTGCGACAAATAAACCTTTTTACTTTCTAATCTTGAGTTTTCCCAAGCTTCTAAGCTGATTTCATCCTTAAAATGTAATACTGCTTTTGCTTTAATTCTGATTTGTATTCTTGATTTGGCATCGTAAAATACCCAAGAAACATTAGGACTTTCTTTGATCTGTCTGATTTTAGGCGATCGTACATCAGAATAAAAAATTAAAGTATGCTCTTTAGGGTTTACCGCTCTCAATACCACCACTCGTGATTCTGGAAAATCTTTATTAAGGGTACTGATTACCGGAAAATGAAAGAGATGCTTTGGAGATTGCGCACCGTCCGCTAATCTTTGCCAACAATCTTTTAAAATCTGATCCAAATAAAACTCTGTCTGCTCTTGCATATTAGATGAACAAAAAAGGAAGTAATATTGATTTATTTAGGTAGTAATTCTCTTAAAACGTAAGGAATTTGTTTAATCAAACTGGTAGCAGGCACTACGTACATTTTTTGCGCTAACTGTTCGCCAACATATCCATGACTAAATACTGCCAACTGAACAGCTTTCTCCACCGGATATCTTTGTGCTAACATACTGGTAATCATTCCTGTGAGTACATCGCCCATTCCTCCGCTAGCCATTGCCGGCGAACCAGAAGAATTAAAATAGCAAATTCCTTCGGGCGTAAAAATCATAGTATATCTATTTTTTAAAATGATATATACTTTCCATTTAACAGATTGAATTAAGGCTGTTTCTATCCTTTTCCACCAACCATCATGTGTTCCAAACAAACGATCAAACTCTTTCATGTGCGGCGTTAATACCGAATTTTCTGGTAACTGATTCAGTAAATCTGGATATTTAGCTAATAGATTAATTGCATCGGCATCAATCACCATTGGTTTCTTAAAATTTTGAAGTGTTAGTTTCAAAATTTCTAAAGATTCATCGCTTGTTCCTAAACCTGGACCTATACCAATCACTCTGTAGGTATCCCAATTGATCAGATCAATTTTAGCTCTCGAGACATACATCGCCTCAGGAACTCTAGCATTTAGAGCTCTTAAACCTTCCTCTGGAATAAGCGCAGAAGTTAAACCTGCCCCACTTTTATGACAAGCTTCAGTACATAACAAAGCTGCTCCCATAGTTTCATCATCACCCGCAATAATTAAAGCATGACCCAATAAACCTTTATGTTCAAATGGTTGCCGAGCTTTGATGTAGTTTTGAACATCTCCTTTCCAAAACCAGAAATAAGGCGAGGCGGTACTCTGTATATAATTTTCATTTAGCCCAATATTGACCACTTTCCATTCCTTAATATATGGACTAGAAATAGGGAGAAGAAAGTTCAATTTAGGTCTTTGGAAAGTAATCACCCAATCAGATTTGATGATTGTATCGCTAAATAGTTCGCCTTCGCAAGGCATTCCGGTAGGTACATCAACAGAAATTTTAAAGCCCGGAAATTGATTGATCTTCTTCACTAATTTCTCCCAATCTTTTTCTAAGGGTTTATTAAAACCTGATCCCAGCAAAGCATCAATTACGATATCGCTCTCTTGTAAATCAAGATCATCAGCAGATTTGAGGTAAAAAATCATCCCATCTTTTAACTGTAATCGCTCTAAGTTCAGCTCAAAATCTTCGCTGGCTTTATCAGAAAAATCGGCAATATAAACCTGTAAATTCTGATAACCTTCGTCTAACAACATTCTTGAAATGGCTAAACCATCTCCACCATTATTCCCTTTTCCACAAAAAACGAGGATACTCTTTTTCCGATCATTCAAACGCTCCATAAAGACCTTCACAAAAGCTTTACAGGCTCTTTCCATTAAATCGGATGAACGTATAGGCTCGTTTAAAATCGTGAATTGATCTGCTTCTTTAGTTTGTTGAGCAGTAAGGAGCTTGAGCATAATTTCAAGTTATTGCTTATAAAACAGGAAATTACGATAATTTGTTCAATAAAGACAATAGGCTAATCAAATAAATTCAGTAGAAAATAGGAAGCTTTTTTGTCTAGAAATTGATTAAATGCAGAATATTTACTATTCCTCTTCTCGCAATTTTTTAATCCGCTCTAAAGCCATGACATCAATTTGGTCTTTCGGGCGATTGGCTGCTTTTTTTGCTTGTATTAATTGATTAATGTGCAAGAAGGGAACGTTAACATATAGAATATCCGCTTTAGAAGCGAGGTTAAAGGCTTCATCAAAACTACTATCTTCCAAACCTTTTAATTGAGTAATGATATCAACTTCTAGGGCATTTTCTAATCTAAAAGTAGTCCAACCAGCAACAAATTGCATCTTTTCAATACCTGCAAAATCACCATGACCGTAATTTTTAAATGCTTTTCTTAGTTTTTTTCGATTTGAAATGGTGTCCTTTAACCAAATTTCGATTCTTGTTCCAAAACCCGTCTTTGCATGAAGATGACTTGCAAAATCACCAACTAAGATATATTCAACCTGAGACTCATTTAGATTACGCCAAAGCTTTAATAACTCTTCATCAAAAATATCCATTATTTATTGTCAGACTTAAGGTCAGGTTGGTGGGTAATTTTTGCGTTTCTTAACATGATATCCATTTTCATCAATCTAGTCATGATAAAAAAGCGTTCAGTGTAAGAATGCTTTAAGGCATTCCTTAGCAAATCCATCTCAGCTTTTTCGTAATCAGCAATGGGTTCTTGAACGATATTTTGCTTTTCTTTTTTCATCAATGATTAATCTAATTTAATCATTTTAAAACAAATAGAATTAAACTTTAACAGCAGATTCCATCTCCTTTTTTAGGAATTTACCTGTAAAACTATCTTTCACTTTACACAAAGCTTCTGGCGTTCCAGCAAAAACGATATTTCCACCCCCGGAACCTCCTTCAGGACCTAAATCAATCACATAATCCGCTACTTTAATCACATCCAGATTATGCTCAATTACCAAAACGGTATTGCCTTTATCTACTAACAAATTCAATACGCCTAAAAGCACATTGATATCCTCAAAATGTAAACCCGTGGTGGGTTCGTCCAAGATATAAAAAGTGTTTCCGGTGTCTTTCTTAGAAAGCTCAGTTGCTAATTTCACTCGTTGCGCTTCGCCGCCAGAAAGCGTAGTGGATGATTGCCCTAATCTGATATAACCTAAACCTACATCATTCAATGTTTTGATTTTACGATAGATAGAAGGAATATTTTCAAAAAATTCTACAGCATCTTCTACGCTCATATCCAACACATCAGCAATAGATTTTCCTCTAAAACGAACTTCCAAGGTTTCTCTGTTATATCTTTTGCCGCCACATTCTTCACAAGGCACTTGAACATCCGGTAAAAAGTTCATTTCTATCACTTTCATCCCTGCTCCTTGGCAAGTTTCGCATCTTCCTCCTTTCACATTAAAAGAAAAACGTCCAGGTTTATATCCACGAATTTGAGCTTCTGGCAAAGCCACAAAAAGATTCCTGATATCAGAGAAAACACCGGTATAAGTGGAAGGATTTGACCTAGGAGTACGCCCAATTGGCGCTTGGTCAATTTCTATCACTTTATCAATATGCTCTAAACCTTTAATCTCTTTAAAAGGCATAGGTTGCTTTTTGGCTCTAAAAAAGTGCTTGTTTAAAACGGGATATAAAGTTTCTCCAATTAAAGTAGATTTTCCGCTACCTGATACTCCTGTCACACAAATTAACTTCCCAAGAGGGAAGTCCACACTCACATTTTTTAGATTATTACCTGATGCTTTTTTTAAGGATAACACTTTCCCATTTCCTTCTCTTCGCCTTTCTGGTATCGCAATTTCTCTTTCTCCATTTAAATAAGAAGCGGTTAAAGTATGTGTTTTCAGAAGTTCTGAAGCAGTTCCTTGTGCCACCACTTCTCCTCCATGCACTCCAGCGGCTGGCCCCATATCAATCACATAATCGGCTTCCAGAATCATGTCTTTATCATGCTCTACTACCACCACGGTGTTGCTTAAATCTCTTAAGTCTTTCAGCGCTTTAATCAAACGGTCGTTATCTCTTTGGTGTAAACCGATGGAAGGCTCATCCAAAATATACATCACATTCATGAGCTGTGAGCCAATTTGCGTAGCCAAACGAATACGTTGTGCTTCACCTCCTGATAAAGTTCTGGCTGTACGGTCTAAAGTGAGGTAAACCAAGCCTACATCCAATAAAAAGCCAATTCTTGATCTTATTTCTTTGAGGATTTCTTTAGCGATGATGTTCTGACGCTCGCTCAGTCTATCTTCTAAACCTTCAAACCATTGGTTCAGGTTTTTGATATCCATCGAGGCCAACTCGAAAATATTTCTCTCATCTACTTTAAAATGTAAAGATTCTTTTTTTAATCTTGCTCCCTCGCATAGCGGACAAGTTTTTAATACTCTGAAACTATCCAAATCATCAGAAATTCCGCCTTTTTTCTCATTCTGTTCCTCCAACATTTTGATGATTCCATCAAAATGGATTTGATAATTTTGAACGTTCCATTTGTTATACTCCACCGGAACTGTGACTAAATCATCCGTTCCATGCAGCAAAATATCGATAGCTTTAGGGTCGAGTTTCTCCATGGGTTGAGACAGAGAAAATCCATATTTCTTTCCCAAAGCTTTGATTACCTGAAAAATCCAAGTGTCTCTATACTCGCCCAAAGGCGCTAAACCACCATTGATAATACTCAATTTTGGATAAGGAATTACCGATTCTTTATCCACATCAAAAACATACCCTAAGCCATCACATTCTGGGCAAGCGCCATAAGGCGAATTGAAAGAAAATGTGTTGGGTTGTGGTTCATCATAAGAAATTCCAGTAGTTGGGCACATCAAATACTTAGAAAAATGGTAAACGTTATTTTCTTTATCTGATATTTTTATGATGCCTTTAGCGATTTTTAATGCAGATTGGATAGAAGTGTATAAACGTTTTTTATCCTTTTCTGAGACAATTAAACGATCTATTACGGTTTCAATATCATGGATTTTGTAACGATCTACCTGCATTTTAGGCACTACATCTACAATCTCTCCATCAACACGCACTTTTAGGTACCCTTGCTTTCTTATTTGCTCAAACAGCTCACGATAATGCCCCTTTCTTCCTTTCACCACAGGAGCTAAGATATTAATGGGCTTTCCATCAAACTGCATTAATATCTGATTTAACATCTGATCCTCAGACATTTTAATCATTCGTTCGCCAGTGTTGTAAGAGTAAGCATCTCCTATCCTAGCATACAACAAACGCATGAAATCATAAATTTCTGTAATGGTACCCACGGTAGAGCGTGGATTTTTTGAGGTGGTTTTTTGTTCAATAGCAATCACCGGGCTTAAACCCGAAACTTTATCAACATCTGGTCTTTCCATCCCACCCATAAATTGGCGGGAATAAGCAGAGAAGGTTTCCATATAACGCCTTTGACCTTCGGCATAAATGGTATCAAATGCCAAAGAAGATTTTCCAGAACCACTTAAACCAGTAATCACTACCAATTGGTTTCTAGGAAAGGATAGGTCAATGTTTTTTAAATTATGAACTCTGGCTCCAAAAACTTCTACATTGTTTTGTTCACCAAGATCAAGGGGTTTATTACTCATAAAAAAGCGTTCTCTGCTAATAAAAAATGAAACTTGCTTTTGTTTTAAAGCTTGCAAAATTAACTAAAAAAGGCTGCATTTTTACCTGATTATCCCTCCTTAAAATGTCATACATAATTGTTGAAGTAGATATGCTTCACATGGCGTTAACCACACCAATAGCATTAATAGATTTGTGGTTAAAAATCATGAAAATGATTACTTAAGAAGATACTGTTGGGCAAAAAGAATTAAACTTTGGGAAAAGGAAGATTTTAAAAATAACTTTATTGTACATCAAAATGTTGAAGTAGCCTCTCCTTTGTTATCAGCTTATATTATCAATAACTTAAATGCTGCGATAGGAAACGAGAATAAGATCAACCGATAACCCTAACCTATTTTTTAATTCTGATAGGCTAGCAATTTTCTAGCATTCTCGATTTTATAACCATAATCTTCAGGATGTTCAATCACCTCCTTCATAGAAATCAAACTATAAACATACTTACCAGTTTCATGGTTTAAAGCTAATTTAAAATAATTGCTTTGATTTTGCTGCGCTATCCTTCTTTTCATCCTACCCTCGCCCACGTTATAGGCGGCAGCGGTTAAGGTCCAACTGTGAAATTCTTTATGCAAATCTCTTAAATATTTTGCAGCAGCAATGGTTGACAATCTCACATTTAATCTTTCATCCACCTTATCATTCACTTTTAAGCCATAATCTCTAGCCGTTTGCGGCATAAATTGCCATAAACCTGCTGCGCCCTTCGGCGAGTATTGATGTCTTGCTAATCCACTTTCTATCAACGGAACGTATTTAAAATCTTCAGGAATACCATATTCTTTTAAAATAGGCTCGATAATCGGAAACCAAACAATGGCTCTCGAGTGTAATTTTAGCGTTTGTAAATTAGAAAATGAATTGGCTTTTAAAGCTTTTTTCATTTTTTTGTAGATGCCTTTATCGCCTGCTGGCAATTGCTCATTAGCGAAACTTAAGTCTCTGTAAAAAGCATGTTGAGCCATTTTTCTGGCTTCTTTGATGTCTATTGTAGTTGCTTTGCTATGATTGGTGGAGGAGCTGTAACCGAACATTTTTGTGAGCACACAAACCATTAACATCAAGCTACAAGCAACTATGTACTTTGTCTTCATAATTCTTGTTTTTTTCTCCATTATTCTTAAAGCTGCGCAAAGGTATGGTTTATATATCACATTTTCAAATAGTTACAAAAACCAACCTAACAGCTATCGTTTCAGACCTCTTCATCAGCAATTATTAGACCATCACAATTACACCATATAAAGTTCTGATTAATAAAGATTTTTGTACCTTTGTGCCCCTTTAAGAAAGGTAAAATATTTATAACATGCCATTTAATAAAAACAGGAACAGTCGTGATGACAAATCCGGAAAAGAATCTAAAAAATTCAACAGATCCGAATCTACCGGCAAATCTTCATCAGAAAATCGTTCACACAAATCTTCCTCTAGTTTTAAAAAGAAAGACGATTCTGGATTTCAAAAAGATAGAAAGCCTTACGGCGATCAAAAAGAAAATACTGGCGACCGTAAACCTTATGGTTCAAGAGAGGGAAGCGGAAATTCGAGAGAGAAGAAACCTTATGGATCAAGAAGCGAAGGTACCTACGGTGATAAAAAACCTTACGGAACCAGAAGCGAAGGTAGTGGAGAGCGTAAATCTTTTGGTGCAAAAAGAGAAGGTGGAAAGGCTTACGGAGATCAAAAGCCTTACGGAAGCAGAAACCAAAATTCAGACTATAAAAAACCATTTAGCGATAGAAAAGAAGGTAGCGAGGAGCAAAGACCTTTCAGACCTAAAAAAGGAGGAAGTTCTTTTGCTGATAGAAAAGCTTATGGCGATGGAAAGCCATTTACTGATAAAAAAGAAAACTTTGGCGAGCGCAAACCTTTTGTAAGCAGCGATAGAGATTTTGGTGGAGAGCGCAAGCCCTTCAGAAAAAAAGAAGATCATCTTGCTGATACCAATGAATTTAACGACGATCAGGTAAAACTGAGAACTCGTGGAAGTAATTTCAAATCAAAAAAAGAAAGCGAATTAATTCGTTTAAACCGATTCATTTCTAATTCTGGAATTTGTTCTAGAAGAAAAGCAGATGAATTAATCGCTGCAGGCGTGGTTTCTGTAAACGGAGAAGTAGTGACCGAATTAGGCACTAAAGTAAATCCTTCGGTTGATCAAATCCGTTACAACGGAGAGCTGCTTAAACGTGAAAAAATGGTTTACGTTCTTTTGAACAAACCTAAAGATTACATCACCACTACAGACGACCCACAAGAACGCAAAACCGTAATGGAATTGGTAGAAAAAGCCAGCCGTGAGCGCATTTACCCTGTCGGAAGATTAGACAGAAACACAACTGGCCTTTTACTTTTAACCAATGATGGCGATTTAGCCGATAAATTATCGCATCCAAAAAACAGCATCAGCAAAATTTACAACGTAGAGTTGAGCCGCAACTTAACACAAGGCGATTTCAATAAAATTGCTTTTGGATTAGAGTTAGAGGATGGCTTTATCAAACCAGATGATATCAGATACGTTTCTGGAGGTGCTAAAAATGAAGTCGGCATTCAAATTCATAGCGGTAAAAACCGTATCGTGAGAAGAATTTTCGAGAGCTTAGGTTACGAAGTGGTGAAACTGGATCGAGTAATTTATGCCAACCTTACCAAGAAAGATTTAACTCGTGGCCGTTGGAGATATTTAACCGAACAAGAAGTGATTCAATTAAAGCATTTTACAAAAGCTACTTTTTAGGGCGTTACCCTGAAAAAGGGTCGGGCTTTCTGTTACAATCTTTTTTGCTTATCCCTCGACTCCGCTCAGGACGACAAAAAAGGATTTCCACGGCAATCCCTAACGCAACAAAAAAACAAAAATGGTCTGTGCCCTCATAGACCATTTTTGTTTAATTAAGTTTCGTACCTGTGTAGATACAAATCGAATATATAACGATTGAAATTTTTCTGTAAAATTAACTTTAGGAAATTAATTTATATTCATAAGCAAACTTTACTAAGCCTACCATATTGTTGGAGTTTGTTTTCCTAATCATATTTTTTCGATGAGTTTCAACAGTACGTTCTGAAATAAAAAGTTTCTCAGCAATTTCTTTACTGCTTTTTTCCTGTACCAATAGTTTTAAAACGTCTAGCTCTCTTTCTGTTAAAATATCTTCTGCCTTCTGTTTATTTTCACCCAAACCACGGATTAAAATATTACTCACCTCTGCACTCCAGAATTTCCCTCCTCTATCCACTATTTCAATCGCATTTAAAATTTCATTATAGGCGTATTTTTTTAGGATATATCCATCAATATCTTCTTTAATCATTTTCTGAACCTTTACAGGTTCGTCATGCATACTTAAAACAATAACTTTTAAATTTGGCTTTAGTCTTTTTACTTGTTTTACCAATTCAATTCCATCCATATCAGGCATAGAATAATCAGTGATTAGTAAATCAATCTCATGCTTTCTAAGATAGGCTAAAGCATAATTTCCATTTACGCATGTGGCCATCACCTGATATCCTGAAACACCTTCCAAAATATTCTTTAAACCATCTAGTAAAATGAGGTGATCATCTGCTAAAAGTATTCGCATTTCCTAAAATACGTATTTCTAGGTATTTCTAAAAAATAAAAAAATTCTTATTATTAGAAATATTTATTCTCAATCCCATGATTGGTAAAAATTTTATTTTCTTAATATTCTTTTTTTTAGTGCTTCAAACATCTGCACAAACAGAATTTAAAAAAAAACCATCGCCAGCTTTAAAAAAACTCATTTCAAAAGTCAAAACTACAGCCCCTGATTCTACTATATTTTTCTTCGCCAAAGGCATTGCTTTAGCTAAAAAAGAAAATAACATCGAAGCACAAACTCAATTAAATATTTTTTTAGTCCAAAGTTTATTTATTTCGGGGCAACATGATAAAACAGTAAGCTACTTTCTAAATGCAGTAAAACAATTTGAGAAACTCCCCCCTTATGATGAGAGGATACTTCTTTACTATGAAGGATCTGGAGTGTATTCTAAAAATAAAGATTTTGAAAGTGCATTGACCTTTATTAATAAAGGTTTACAAGACGCAAAAAAGTTAAATTTAGCTAGCTTTATTGCTGATGGATATAATAGAACTGGTGTTGTTTTAGAGCGCAAAGGTTTATTAGACTCGGCGATGTCTTATTATCAGAAAAGTCTAAGAATAAACGAAGCCATTGGAAACGAATTCGCTGTATCCTACTCTTTAGATAATATTTCAGGCATTTATGGTGCTAAAAATCAACCTTTAAAGGCGCTACCTTATCAAAAAAGAAGTCTTGCCATTCGTTTAAAGCTGAAGGATGATTTTGCGCTTTCTATCGCATTAATAAATATATCAGAATCTCATAATTTACTAAATCAATTAGATAGTGCCTTACATTATGCTAAACAATCTTTGGCAATTTCTCATAAAATTAATTTCCTTGATTTAGAGCAGTACACCTTAAATCATATTTCTGAAATCTATAAAAAATTAGGTAATTATAAACTTGCCTTAGACTATAAAGAAAAAGGAACAATACTAAAAGATAGCATTTACAATGAAACAAAATCTAAACAAATTCTAGAATTAACCACTCAATACGAAACCGAAAAAAAAGAAGAAAAGATTAAAGATCTCAACCAGCAAGCTAAAATTAAAGATTTAGAAATAAGAAGAAAGAATAGCTTCTTAGTATTTGGTTTGGTATTATTTATTGTGGCTTCTGCTCTTGTAGGATTATATTTTAATAGAAGAAAAATCAAAAATCAGATAGCACTACAAAATGAAATCATCAAACAGCAGGATTTGGCCACAAAAGCTGTTTTAGATGCGGAAGAAAGAGAAAGAAGAAGAATAGCCAGTGACCTACATGATGGTGTTGGGCAAATGCTCTCTGCTTCTCTGCTAAATCTAAATGGATTCTTGAGTACTATTAAAAATGATATTAAAGCTGAACAACAAACAAATGGGGAAAGAACATTGTCATTAATTACTGAAAGTTACGATGAAGTACGTAGTATTTCTCATCAAATGATGCCAAATTCTTTAATAAAATCGGGCTTAGCAACTGCCGTCCGCGAGTTTTTGCAAAAAATTGATAGCCCGCAATTAAAAATAGCCACAGATATTACTGGTTTAGATGAACGTTTAGATGAAAGGACAGAAACAATTTTATATCGAGTGATTCAGGAAAGTGTAAACAATACCATTAAACATGCGAAAGCATCCAAATTGAGCATCCAACTATTTAAGGATGAAGAAGGTATCAATCTCACCATTGAAGATAATGGTGTTGGATTTGACCCATCTGTTGCTAAAAATGGAATTGGTTTAGACAATATAAAATCAAGAATTGCATTTATCAATGGCCTTGTAGAATATGACTCAGCTCCTGGAAAAGGAACATTGGTTCATATTTTTGTCCCCAGATCTTAGTTTACTTCTTTTTATATTTGATTTTAACATTGCCAACGCCTTCTTTGTCTAAATCTATTTTACGGGCAGCTTTTTTAGAAAGATCAATAATTCTTCCAGCAACAAAAGGTCCTCGGTCATTAATAAGTACTTTAACCGACTTTCCGTTACTTAAATTTATCACTTTTACTTTCGTACCAAAAGGAAGGGTTTTATGTGCTGCAGTTAATTTTGAATTCCTAAATCTTTCTCCGGATGCAGTTTTCCTTCCATTAAATTTATCTGCATAAAAAGATGCTTTTCCCAGTTGCGTAATTTTAGGTGCGCAGGAGTTCAGGGAAAAAAAGATGAAAATCAGAAATAAAAGAATTTTAATCTTCAAATTTTGGCTTTCTTTTGAAATAAATTTCATGCTTAATAAGTTCAAATAATAGCGGCTATTTTAAATCATGACCTTGATGCTTAAAACAAAAACCGCAAACAATTTCTCTTCATGTACTAATTGTTTAATCTTTATTTACCCCCTCCTCGTTTTATCATCATCAAAACTGGAGCGGCTAAAATAAGAATTTGATTTCCTTTCGGATGTGTAAAGTAAAGCAAAATATGAATGACAAATATAGATCTTGGCTTCTTTTAGATTAGCATATCCTCCTTCTAATGTTTATTTATTCTATTTTAAAAATCTTCAATTTAAACGTTAAATTTTTAAACTTTCACGGTATTCTTTGGCTAGCTCCTCTAAACAATGAGCGCACATACATTCTTCATAATTCTCAGAAATGTATTGTAATTCATTTAAATTGAGTGACACTTGTGCGCATTGACATTGGGTGTAATTATTCGCTTTACACTCTATTTTATCCCCACAACGCTCACAGGTGATCACCTCATGTTTAGTATATTCCATCAGTAACTAGATATAGGGCATTAACCTCAAAAGTTAAGATCCACAAGATAAACACCCATCTTCCATACTACATGACACACTTTCAATTTCCGAATCGGTAACTTGTATTACGGGATCAATTTCTTTTAATGCTTGGCTTTGAACACTAAATTTAACAGCTTGTGTTGCAGCCTGAGTTCTTAAATAGTACATGCCGGTTTTTAATCCTTTTTTCCAAGCGTAAAAGTGCATTGAGGTTAATTTCGAGGCTGTTGGCGAGCTCACAAATAAGTTTAAAGATTGGGATTGACAGATATAAGCCCCTCTATCTGCTGCCATATCAATTACTGTACGCATTTTAATCTCCCAAACCGTTTTGTACAAATCCTTTATTTTTTGTGGAATGGATTCGATATTTTGAATAGACCCATTTTCTAAAATAATGGCTTCTTTCATTTTTGGATTCCATAAACCCAACTCCACTAAGTCCTTTAACAAGTGTTTATTCACCACTACAAATTCGCCACTTAACACCCTACGGGTATAGATGTTGGAAGTATAAGCTTCAAAACATTCGTTATTTCCTAAAATTTGAGAAGTAGAAGCCGTAGGCATTGGAGCCAATAATAAAGAATTCCTAACCCCAGTTTTTATCACTTGGTCTTTTAATTTTTCCCAATCCCATCTTCCAGTTTCTGGTTTGATATTCCATAAATCAAACTGAAATTTTCCTTCAGCTAATGGAGAACCTTTAAAAGTTTCATAAACTCCTTCACTTATCGCTAAATCTGCAGAAGCTTGCATAGAGGCAAAGTAAAGGGTTTCAAAAATCTCTTTATTCAGTTGTTTTGCCTCTTCACTTTCAAAAGGCATTTTCAACATGATGAAGGCATCGGCTAAACCCTGCACTCCTATTCCTATCGGACGATGCCTCAAGTTAGAATATTCAGCTTCTGGTACTGGATAATAATTATGATCGATAATTCTGTTTAAATTGATCGTAACTTGATAAGTCACTTCATATAATTTTTGATGATCAAAAACACCATCAATCACATATCTAGGTAAAGAAAGCGAAGCTAAGTTACACACAGCTACCTCATCCGGAGAGGTATATTCCATAATTTCTGTACAAAGATTAGAACTTTTTATGGTCCCCAAATTCTGCTGATTCGATTTGCTATTTGCGGCATCTTTGTATAATAGGTACGGAGTTCCGGTTTCTATTTGTGCATCTAAAATAGCGAACCATAATTCCTGAGCTTGAATGGTTTTCTTCGCCCTACCTTCTGATTCATATTTCTCAAACAAAGCCTCAAATTCGGCACCATGACAATCTGCCAAACCTGGGCATTCATGTGGACAGAATAAACTCCATTTACCATCAGCTTCCACCCTTTTCATAAATAAATCTGAAACCCAAAGTGCGTAAAACAAATCCCTTGCTCTGTTCTCCTCTTTACCATGATTCTTCTTTAAATCAAGAAAATCAAAGATATCTGCATGCCACGGCTCTAAATAAATAG
Source organism: Sphingobacteriales bacterium (assembly GCA_014763615.1). Lineage (GTDB taxonomy): Bacteria > Bacteroidota > Bacteroidia > Sphingobacteriales > Sphingobacteriaceae > Pseudopedobacter. Next base: position 205,923 of record JACXVB010000002.1, read on the forward strand.
CAAATGCGCCTTTTCGTTTGCCTCCCCCCTGATCAACGTATCTTGCCGTATCATTAAAAACTTTTAACATCGGGATAATTCCATTGCTAGTGCCATTTGTACCACTGATGTAGGAGCCTGTTGCCCTCACATTGTGGATGCTGATGCCAATTCCTCCAGCACTCTGAGATATTTTAGCAGTTTGGGTTAAAGTGCCATAAATTCCCTCAATACTATCATCTTTCATGGCAACTAAAAAACAACTCGACATTTGTGGTTTTGGAGTTCCGGCATTGAATAAAGTTGGCGTAGCATGAATAAACCATCGCTCACTCATCAGCTCATAGGTTTTGATAACGCTCTCTAAATCACGTTTATGAATCCCAACAGCAACACGCATAAATAAGTGCTGTGGACGTTCTACAATTTTCCCATTTAATTTTAATAAGTAAGATCTTTCTAGTGTTTTAAATCCAAAATAATCAAAACTAAAATCACGATCATAAATGATAGTGCTGTCTAAAAGTTCTGCATTTTCTTGGATAATCTCCATCACATCATCTGCCACTAAAGGGGCTGGTTTTCCAGTTTTTACATCATGGTATTGATATAAAGCTTTCATGGTTTCTGAAAATGATTTCATGGTATTTTTATGCAGATTAGATACCGCAATTCTGGAAGCTAAAATTGCGTAATCAGGATGGCGAGTGGTTAAAGAAGCTGCTGTTTCTGCTGCCAGATTATCTAGTTCAGAGGTGCTTACCCCATCGTATAAACCATCAATTACTTTTTTTGCCACTTCCACAGGATCTACAAAAGCCTGATTTAAACTATAGCTTAATTTCTCTATTCTGGAAGTTATTTTATCAAATTTTACGGATTCTGCTCTTCCGTCTCTTTTTATTACAAACATATTTTTAGATTTAGTATCCAGTATGTAGTATCGAGTATCAAAATTTCTATCTTAATACTCGATACATAAATCTTATTTCTATTTAAAAATCCTCATCCAATGAAAATCCCTGATGAGCTGAATCTGCTAAAACACCACTTTTCTGATAATCTCCTACCCTCTTTTCAAAGAAATTAGTTTTTCCTTGCAAAGAAATCATTTCCATAAAATCAAATGGATTGGTGGTATTGTAAACGCTTTGATAGCCTAATTCGCTAAGCCATCTATCCGCAACAAATTCTATATATTGCTGCATTAAACGGGCATTCATCCCAATTAAATCTACCGGCAAGGCATCGGTAACAAACTCTTTCTCTATTTCTACTGCTTCAATAATAATAGCCTGAACTTCATTTTCAGTAAGCTTATTTTGTAACATACTGTACAATAAACAAGCAAATTCACAATGCAAACCCTCATCACGAGAAATCAATTCATTACTAAAAGTAAGCCCGGGCATTAAACCACGTTTTTTTAACCAGAAGATAGAGCAAAAGCTTCCGCTAAAGAAAATGCCTTCTACGGCGGCAAATGCTACCAAGCGTTGGGCAAAGTTTCCGTTCTCAATCCATTTTAAGGCCCAATTGGCTTTTTTCTGGACGCATGGAACGGTATCTATAGCATGTAATAATCGATTTTTTTCATGTGGGTTTTTAATGTAAGTGTCGATGAGCAGGGCATAAGTTTCAGAGTGGATATTCTCCATCATGATTTGGAAACCATAAAAACAGCGGGCTTCTGGTACTTGAACTTCACTCATGAAATTCACGGCTAGATTTTCATTCACAATGCCATCACTGGCAGCGAAAAATGCCAACACATGACTGATGAAATGGCGTTCGCCATCATTCAGGTTTTCCCAATCTTTTTGATCGGCAGAAAGATCAATCTCTTCGGCTGTCCAAAAACTGGCTTCATGGCGTTTATACATTTCCCAAATAGTGGGATAATTGATAGGTAGGATAACAAATCTATCCTTGTTCTCTTTGAGTAATAATTCTTCCTGTTGCATATTTTTTTGTTAACTAAACAGGAATTGACAAAAGGTTTGGGTACAGCGCAGAATTGCGGATACAAAAAGAGCTTTCGTCAAAACCTTTTACGTGAAAGTCTTGACAAACCCAATCTGGCAGGTCTCCTGGCTTATCTTTTCAGAACCGTCTTCCCATCCCGCAAAAGCGAAAAAGTGACTTTTATTTGGTTTGAATATTTAATTCGCCGTGGCGAAAAAAAGATTTTACAGTTGCAGCGTCAGCCCATGAATTGCACATGGTTCCCTTTTAATTCTGATGTTATTACATCAAAAACCTAGACAGGCGATGTTAAAGAACTGATATAAAAGTAGGGTATGAGACTGGTAAATGGAACGATAAGTTTTAAACAAAGGAGTAACTTATAAACAATCGCATCTTATATATCTCAATTAGTTACTATCAGATAGTTAATTTAAAAGGTATTTCAAAATAAACCACACTTTTTTCCTACAAATCAATTTATTGAGCTTTGTACAGTTTGATGTAGATTATTTAATTAGCTCTTTTCTCAAACCTAATTTCATAGTAGTAAAGTTCCCTTTTGAAAACAAATTATAAACACCCAAACAAAGAGAGTGAAAACTAGGAACAATAATGATAAAGATTAAAACAATTAATCCTTTTTATCCATAAATATCAATTCAAAAATTTGAGAATCGCTTAAAATATACCAAACCCTATCAATATCATTCTTGTCCACTTTCCCGTTAAAGCAATAATATTGAATATGCGTTTCTCCTGGTTGGGTGGTATATTTTGTGGCATAATCACCTTCTTTAGCTGCAGTGGTATAATTTCTAATCAATTTTCCTGACTTTAATAGAATCATGATTTTATCATCTGCAGAATTAAATGGATTTGCTCCTTTATTGTTGATTAATGCGGCCTTAATTGTGGTATAAGGTTTATCATTGCTAGGTTCTGTGTATGCTGCACTTGATGGATAAAATCCAAAAACATAATCAATAGTTTTACTTGGATTGCTTACTGAAGTATAAAAGTAAGAATTAGTTTGAGCGATGCTTGTGAAAAAACCAAGGCTGAGAATTAGTGTAATAAATAATTTTTTCATGTCTGTGATTGATTAGTTTAATCAAATTTAAATCTCACAGAAAAAAAATAGCTACCCATTTTCACGGATTTTCTACTACCCAAAACTGGGTAAAAAACAATTAAATGTTGACAGGTCTATAAAGGGTGTTGCAAAAAATCTGTTAAAAATCATTGATTTGAAATTTTGAAACTAAATATTGAATAAAAAGATTAAACAATGGCTAAGAATAGAAAAGTATGGAGGAACATCAAAACGTGAGTAAAAACAAGCACTTCGGGAGATATTTAATGCGTTATTATAAATACTAGTTAAAGGGATATCAATTGAGGATATTACCAGAGATTCATGAAAAATGGGTACTGGTTAATTACTATCTTTATTCATGGTGAATGATAAATAACGATGATATCTTTCTAAAAAATTAAAAGCCTTTTATTTAGTCAAATAAAAGGCTTTTATTATGCGTTGTTTCTTGATTTTTAAGAAGCTGCCATATTTTTACGAATGATGTTTAAGGCTCCACCAGCTTTAAACCACTCAATTTGTTGCTCATTATAAGTATGATTTACTTCAAAAGACTCCGTACTTCCATCCGCATGATTTAAAATCACAGTTAATGGCTTGTTTGGTGTAAACTCAGTTAAACCTACGATGTCAATCACATCATCTTCTAAAATTTTATCATAATCTGCAGGATTTGCGAAAGTTAAACCTAGCATTCCTTGCTTCTTCAAATTGGTTTCGTGAATACGAGCAAAAGATTTTACCAATACCGCTCTAACACCTAAATGACGAGGTTCCATAGCAGCATGTTCTCTTGAAGAACCTTCTCCATAGTTTTCATCACCTACCACAATGCTTCCAATACCTGCCGCTTTATAATCTCTTTGTGTTTGTGGTACAGGGCCGTATTCTCCAGTTAGTTGATTCTTAACGCAGTCCGTTTTATCATTAAAATAGTTCACTGCACCAATCAACATATTGTTAGAAATGTTATCTAAATGTCCACGGAATTTTAACCACGGACCTGCCATAGAAATGTGATCGGTAGTACATTTTCCTTTGGCTTTGATGAGGAGTTTCAGACCTTTTAGGTCGGTGCCTTCCCAAGCGGCAAAAGGCTCTAATAATTGTAAACGATGAGAAGTAGGAGAAACAATGACCTCCACGTTAGAACCGTCTTCAGCTGGAGCTTGATAACCAGCATCCTCTACAGCAAAACCTTTTGATGGTAGTTCATCTCCAACAGGAGGATCTAATTTTACTTGTTCGCCTTTATTGTTGATGAGTGTATCAGTGAGTGGATTAAAATCTAATCTTCCTGAAATTGCAATGGCAGCTACCATTTCTGGTGAGGCCACGAATGCACAAGTATTTGGGTTACCATCAGCTCTTTTAGCAAAGTTTCTGTTAAAAGAATGAACAATGGTGTTTCTTTCTTGCTTTTCTGCTCCAACTCTGTCCCACATTCCAATACATGGGCCGCAAGCATTGGTAAAGATAGTTGCGTCTAACTCTTCAAATTTTTGCAATAAACCATCTCTTTCTGCGGTGTAACGTACTTGCTCAGAACCCGGGTTAATACCAAAAGATGATTTTGTGCCTAAACCTTTATCAATAGCTTGTTGTGCGATGGATGCTGCCCTGGATAAATCCTCATAAGAAGAGTTGGTACAAGAACCAATTAATCCCCATTCTACTTTTAAAGGCCAGTTGTTTTCTACCGCAGCCTCTTTCATTTTAGAGATTGGAGTAGCTAAATCTGGTGTGAAAGGACCGTTTAAGTGTGGTTCTAAAGTTGATAAATCAATTTCAATTAATTGATCGAAATATTTTTCTGGATCAGCATAAACCTCAGGATCAGCAGTTAAGTACTCTTTTATTTTATTAGCCGCATCTGCTACTTCATTACGATTGGTAGAACGTAAGTAGCGTTCCATAGATTCATCATAACCAAAAGTAGAGGTGGTTGCGCCAATCTCTGCACCCATGTTACAGATGGTTCCTTTTCCGGTACATGACATTGATTTTGCGCCATCACCAAAATATTCTACAATTGCTCCAGTTCCGCCTTTTACGGTTAAAATACCAGCAACTTTTAAGATGACATCTTTCGGAGAAGTCCAACCGTTTAATTTACCGGTTAGTTTTACCCCAATCAGTTTCGGAAATTTCAATTCCCAAGCTAAGCCTGCCATCACATCGCAAGCATCAGCGCCACCAACACCTATCGCCAACATGCCCAATCCACCGGCATTTACAGTATGAGAATCAGTTCCAATCATCATGCCACCTGGAAATGCGTAATTCTCTAAAACTACTTGGTGAATAATTCCAGCACCTGGTTTCCAAAAACCGATTCCATATTTATTAGATACTGAACCTAAGAAATCGAAAACTTCTTTGCTTTCCGTATTTGCTTTGTTTAAATCCACTTCAGCTCCAAACTTAGCTTGGATTAAGTGATCACAATGTGCCGTAGATGGAACGGCAACTTTCGGACGGCCAGCTTGCATAAATTGCAATAAAGCCATTTGTGCGGTAGCATCTTGCATCGCCACGCGGTCTGGTGCAAAATCAACATAATCTACGCCGCGTTGATAAGCCTGAGTTACCGGATTATCCCAAAGGTGAGCGTATAAAATTTTCTCTGTGAGTGTTAATGGTTTACCAACTACTTTTCTTGCAGCTTCCACTTTGTCTCCAAAGTTGGCGTAAACCTTTTGAATCATATCGAAATCAAAAGCCATTATTATTTGATTTTTTAGTTTATGTATGAAATTTTTTCGTGTGGCTAATTTAGAAAAAAATGCTTTCCCGAGTGCTAATATTAATGTAAAGTATTTATTTTGTGATGAAAAATTAAGTAGAATAGCGCTAAAGTTCGATGGTTAAAGTGTTTTGAATTGATAACCTTGCTTAGCCCACACCTCTAAAGCTTTTGGTAAAACGTATTCTAATCTTTTTTGTGCTTTCAAACTATCGTGAAAAACCACAATTGAACCATTTTCAGTATGTTTTAATACATTGTTGAGGCATTTTTCAGGAGTTAAATTTTCATCAAAATCGCCACTCAAAACATCCCACATAATTATTTTTAATTTTAGATTAACGATTTTAGATTTATCGGAATCTCCTTCCTCATTTATAGATTGTTTTGTGCCAAATCTCAGTTCTTGATTCTCCATTAACTTAATTTGTGAGCGTTTTATTTTGCCATAAGGCGGCCGAAATAAATTAGTTTGGGTTAGCTGTTGGCATTGTATAAAATTTTTTAGGTAAACTTGATTATCAGTTTTCCATCCCTTTAAATGGTTAAAAGTGTGATTACCAACTTGATGTCCATCAGCTTTTAGCTGTGCAAAAACATTTGGATGCTTTTGGATATTATCTCCAATGCAGAAGAAAGTAGCCTTAGCATTAAAGTTTTTTAAAGTTTTTAAAACCCAAGGTGTAACAATAGGTATAGGTCCGTCGTCAAAAGTGAGATAAATAGCTTTTTCAGTTCTGGATTTATCCCAAATTAAGGTAGAAGGGTAAAGCTTTTTTAAAAGTAAAGGTGTTTTTATCAGATACATGCTGTTTAAAGCTAAATAACAATAAATTGACGTTGCAACGAAATTACAGATGATAAATCAGAAAATGAGAGTTTTAAAACATTTAATAAGTAAAAAAGGAATTGTAGCCTTATTTTTCCTAGGTAGCAGTTCTGTTTTTGCACAAGGTGTAGATCAAATTAATTTGCAACAGGCCGTAGATATCACTTTACAAAACAATCTACAAATTAAGCAAGCTCAATATCAATCGGCAATTTCTGAGGAAGGATTAAAGCAAGCTAAATTTGAAATGTATCCAAGTGCTAGTTTCTCTTCTTCCGGTAACAGACAATTTGGTCTGTTTTTCGATAATCAAACTGGCCGACTGATCAATACCAGCGTTGACCAAGTAAATGGAAGATTAAGCACTTCTATTCTTTTATTTGGTGGTGGGAGTTTAATCAATCAAATTAAACAAAATAAGAACCTTTTGATGTCTGATAAGAGTGCGGTTGAAAAAGTAAAAAATGATTTATCACTTACCGTAGTAACCACCTATTTACAGGTAATTAACAATCAAGATTTAGTGAAAGCAAGTGAAGAACAATTGAGTTTATCTAAGCAACAATTAGATGCCGCAAAAAAGAAATTTGAAGTAGGAAATAACACACAGGCAGATTTATCTCAGGCCGAAGCTCAGGTGGCTAATAATGAGCTAAGTTTAACAAATGCTCAAAACGCTTATGATTTATCTCTTTTAAATTTAAAGCAATTAATGGAGATGGATCCGGAGAGGCAGATTGAGGTAGTGGTTCCAGCTATTGAAGATCCAACACAGATAGAAAATAAATATTCAGGATATGAAATTTACGTAAAGGCAGTTCAGAATTATCCTGACATCAAAATAGCTTCATACAGTACAGAAGCTTTTAAATTTGGAGTTAGGATAGCTCAAGGTAATTTATACCCTTCTTTAAGTTTTGGAGCTGGTTTAAGCAGTGGGTATTCAAGTGCTAATCCATTATCATTTAGCAAACAAATCACAGATAGTAACTTTGGACAATTTATTGGGCTAAATCTTACAATTCCCATTTTCAATAATTACCGTTCTCGTTCTCAGTATAACGTAGCTAAGTTAAGGTATGAAAATGCGAAAGCTTCTGAGCAATTGGCTAAAAATACATTGAATAAAACAATCAGCCAGGCAGTTTTAGATTTAAAATCAGCCATTAAAAGTTATGCAGCTACAAAGAGTGCTTTTGAATCCTCAAAGGAAGCGTTCAATGTATCTAGGCAGCGTTATGACGTTGGCCTTTTAAATGTTATTGAATTAAACACAGCTCAAACTAATTACAATAAAGCCGAGTTTGATTTTATTCAAGCGAAGTACAATGTCATCTTTAGAAGTAAAGTCATTGATTTCTACTTAGGCAACCCATTAACACTTTAATCAAACCTTAATAATTATACAATAAAATGAATAAGACGCTAAGAAATGTACTCATTGCAGTAGGTATCCTATTGGTACTGGCCGTAGTTGGCAATAAAATGGGTTGGATAGGTAAAGGGAAGGCAATCCAAGTGGCTGTAACCAAAGCTGAGGTGAAAAATATTACAGAAACTGTTTCTGCAAGTGGAAAATTACAACCCGAGGTGGAAGTAAAATTAAGTCCAGAAGTTTCTGGAGAGATTGTGGAATTGACTGTTAAAGAAGGAGATGAAGTAAAAAAGGGACAGTTACTATGTAAAATCAAACCAGATATTTTACTATCAGGATATGATAGGGCTGTGGCGTCTTATAATGCACAAAAGGCGTCGGTAGCTAGTTCACAACAGCAGTTGCTACAATCAGCCGCTAACTTTAAAAATGTGGAGGCTACTTATCAAAGAAATCAGAAATTATATAAAGACAAGGTGATTTCTGCATCAGAATTTGATGCTTCAAAGGCACAGTATTTAACTGCAAAAGCCAATTTAGAATCGGCTAAACAAAATGTAGTAGGCGCTAAATTTGGCTTAGAGCAATCTGCGGCGGCAGTAAAGGAAGCGAATGATAACTTAGCTAGAACTAACATTTACGCTCCAGTTGATGGGGTGGTTTCTAAATTATCTGTTGAAAAGGGAGAAAGAGTGGTAGGAACTGCACAAATGAGCGGTACTGAAATCATGACCATCGCTAATTTAAACAGCATGGAAGTAAATGTAGATGTTAATGAAAATGATATCAATCGTTTAAGTTTAGGTGATACCGCAGTGATAGAGGTAGATGCCTTTTTAGATCAAAAGTTTAAAGGTATTGTAACCGAGATTGCAAGCTCTGCCACAATTGATGGAACTTCTGCAGATCAGGTGACTAACTTCGCCGTAAAGGTTAGAATTTTACCAGAATCTTATGCTGGTTTAAAAAATAATGGAGCATCTGATTCACCTTTCCGTCCTGGATTATCTGCTACTGTAGATATCCAAACAGCTAAAACAAAAGGTTTGGTGGTTCCTATTCAATCAGTTACGGTTCGTGAGGATGAAAAACCAAAAGACGCTGCGGTTGATGGTCCGAAGAAAGATGATTCATCAGATCAACAAAAAGAGAAAAATAAGCCGAAAGCTAAAGAATACGTTTTTGTAGTGGATGGAAATAAGGTAAAACAAGTGCAAGTACAAACGGGTATTCAGGATGATCAAAATATCATTATTAAATCGGGTTTAAAAGCTGGAGAACAAGTGGTTAGTGCACCTTATGCTGCCATTTCTAAAACTTTGAGAGATAAGGCAGAAGTTGAGGTAGTAGATAAAAGCAAGCTTTTTACTAGCGATAAAAATTAGAAAATCCATTTAATTCATTAATTTGTCCCAATCTGTTAATTCCAGATTGGGATTTTTTTTGATGATAAATTATCCTAAGCTCAATTAAAGCACCTAATTTTATTTCATTTTTTTTGAATATGCAGAAACATCAAATTGCAATTATCGGAGGAGGAAGCTGGGCTACTGCCATTGTGAAAATGCTTTGCGATAATTTGGAAGAGAAAGAGATTTGCTGGTGGATGCGAGATGAATCCGCCGTAGAACATATTAAAAAATATCATCATAACCCTAATTACTTATCTTCTGTAGAGGTAAAAGTAAAACCTGAAAACGTTTGTACAGACATCAGAAAAGTAATTGCAATGGCTGATATGGTTTTATTAAACGTCCCTGCCGCATTTTTAAAAGAGGTTTTAAAAGAAGTCTCGGCAGAAGATTTGAGAGGTAAGAAAATTATTTCGGCGATAAAAGGAATTGTACCGGATGAAAATCAAATTATCGGAGAGTTTATTCATCAGCATTATCAAGTACCCATTAAGGATATTATTGTAATTAGCGGGCCTTGCCATGCAGAAGAGGTTGCTTTAGAAAAGCTGAGCTATATTACAGTAGCTTCCATAGATATGGGTTTAGCGGGCGAGTTTGCCAGAATGATCAATACTCGATATATCAAAACGAATATTTCTGATGATATTTATGGTACCGAATACGCTGCCGTACTTAAAAATATCTATGCTGTTGCTAGTGGAATTTGTCATGGAGTAGGCTTTGGAGATAATTTTCAAGCAGTTTTAATCTCTAACTCGGTGAGAGAGATGAAAAAATTCGTAGATGCGATTCATCCCATCAATCGAGACATTAAAGAGTCTGCTTATTTGGGGGATTTATTAGTGACCGCTTATTCTCAATTTAGTAGAAATCGGACTTTCGGTAATATGATAGGGAAGGGTTATACCGTGAAATCTGCTCAGCTAGAAATGAATATGATAGCCGAAGGTTATTATGCGGCCAATTCTATCCATCAAATCAATAAAAATTATAAAGTAGCGATGCCTATTGCGAGAGCCGTATATGCCATTCTTTATGAAAAGCATTCTCCCCATATCGAAATGAAACTATTAGCTGAGGAGCTTTCTTAATTATGCTCTTTTTTGAATTAGAAATAGCAAAATCTCATCATTTATGACTACTGAAAGGTTTTGTTATCACTAGAATCAGTTTAGCATTTTTGGGGAAGTATGAAACAAACGCTACAAAATTTAGCGTTTCGATTTTTTCTTTTATGGAGGGAGAAAACTACCTTTTGAATCCAGAAAAGCAAGGTGTTCATCAGACTTTGTTTGCAACAGAAATGCTTCAGTGTTTGAACTACTGAGCTATTGTTACCGAAAGGTTTCACTTTTATTTTACAGCATGAGTTCAAAACTAGTGATGTTTCAGGCTTCTTCTTTCTAGGGAGTCTCTTTTTTATTTAAATCAACAGCTTCAGACGCCTATATCTTCATTCCAAAGTTCAGGTTTTTCTTTGATAAATTTCTGCATCAATTGATAGCAACCTTCATGATTGCTAAGAACAACCTCCACACCACGGGATTTTAACCATTCTTCTTCTCCCATAAAAGTCTTGTTTTCAGCTATCACTACTTTTGGAATTCCATAAAGTAACATGGTTCCTGAGCACATTGGGCAAGGAGATAAAGTGGTATATAAAGTACATTTCGCATAAACACTAGCAGGTTGTCTTCCCGCATTTTCTAAAGCATCCATTTCACCATGTAAAACTACACTACCATTTTGTACTCTTTTATTATGTCCTCTACCAATAATTTTTCCATCATAAACTAAAACAGAACCAATAGGTATTCCACCTTCCGCATATCCTTTTTTGGCTTCCTCAAAGGCAGCTTCTAAAAATTTGTCCATCCTTTATAGTTGAATGTAAGTTTGGCTTTAAATTACAAATAATAAAACCGCTCCCAAATTTGGAAGCGGTTTTTATCTTATTTCCCGATTCTTAGCTCTTGAGTCTAAAATTACTTTCTATTCTTAAAGTATTTGAAATCTTTCCCGATAAATTGAGCTTGCGAGCCTAATTCTTCTTCGATACGTAATAATTGATTGTATTTAGCAATTCTATCAGAACGTGAAGCAGAACCAGTTTTAATCTGACCACAATTTAAAGCAACGGCTAAATCTGCAATGGTTACGTCTTCAGTTTCACCCGAACGGTGAGACATTACAGAAGTATAGCCTGCATTTTGAGCCATTGTTACTGCATTGATAGTTTCTGTTAAAGAACCAATTTGGTTCACCTTAACTAAAATTGAATTTGCAATATCGTTATCAATTCCTTGTTTTAATTTTTTTACGTTAGTTACAAATAAATCATCACCCACTAATTGTACTTTATCTCCAATTTTTTCGGTTAATAATTTCCAACCTTCCCAATCATTTTCATCCATTCCATCCTCAATAGAGATAATGGGATATTTTTCTGCAAGAGCAGCTAAATAATCAGCTTGTTCTGCACTGGTACGTTTCGCTCCGTTAGGACCTTCAAATTTAGAATAGTCGTAAATTCCATCTTTGTAAAACTCCGAGGAAGCACAATCTAAAGCCAAACAAATATCCACTCCAGGCTTGTAACCCGCCTTTTCAATAGCTTTCATAATGGTTTCTACGCCATCCTCTGTGCCTTCAAATGTTGGTGCAAAACCACCTTCATCGCCAACAGCAGTAGATAACCCTCTATCATGTAAAATAGATTTTAAATTATGAAAAACTTCTGCACCCCAACGTAATGCTTCAGAGAAAGAAGAAGCACCAACTGGCATAATCATAAATTCTTGGAAAGCAATTGGCGCATCAGAGTGCGAGCCACCGTTCACGATATTCATCATCGGGATAGGAAGTGTGTTTGCATTTACCCCACCAATATAACGGTATAAAGGCTGACGACTTTCTTGAGCCGCAGCTTTAGCCACTGCCAAAGAAACTCCTAAAATAGCGTTAGCTCCTAAATTTCCTTTGTTCTCGGTTCCGTCCATCTCAATCATTAATTGATCGATAGCATTTTGCTCAAAAACATCTACACCTTTTAAGGCTTCGGCAATTTTTTCGTTTACGTTGGCAACGGCTTTCAAAACACCTTTCCCCATATAAACGGCTTTATCTTGATCACGAAGCTCTACGGCTTCATATTGACCAGTTGAAGCGCCAGATGGCACTGCCGCTCGTCCTAAAATTCCATTTTCAGTAATTACATCTACTTCAATAGTAGGATTTCCTCTTGAGTCGAGGATTTGTCTTGCATGTACATCAAGAATTAAGCTCATGTTATTTTGATTTAATTGTGTTCTGGTTTACACTTAGTGTTAAAATGACACTAAAGTACCTATTTTTGTTGGTTTGGCAAAAATATAATTTTTTTGATGGATCTCTTTTGCTGATGATCACCTAAGTTCAAAATTGAACTTAAATCTACTGTGTTTTTTTTGAGATTTTCCACATGAAGAAATGGCAGATTCTTAAAGTCTTAAAAATTACTTTGTATTTCTGCACATAGCCGTTCATCCTTTTAACTAATTGCTAATCCATTTAAAACACCTAATTAAATACTATTAACAAGCTTATTGATCATTCATTTTGGGTTTATTTCTCTGAGGAAACTTTAGGAATAAATTTCATTGAAATTGAGTTCACACAATGACGGATATTTTTCGGTGTAAGACGTTCTCCTTCAAAAACATGACCTAAATGACCACCGCAATTCGCACAAACAATCTCAATTCTTTGACCGTCAGCATCCACAACTCTCTTTACCGCTCCTAGGATTTCATCATCAAAACTTGGCCAACCACAATGCGAATCAAACTTATCATCAGAGCTATACAAAGGTGCATCGCATCTTTTACAAATATAAGTTCCTGCTTCCTTTAGATTGGTATAAGCTCCCGTAAAAGGTCGTTCGGTACCTTTATGCAAAATTACATATTCTTCTTCTGGTGTTAAGTCATTTAATTTCATATCTAGATAACAAGATTAATAAAGTAAAGTTTCTTAAAAAACAAAAGCCGATTGTTTCCAATCAGCTTTCATCATTTAATCAAATTAGAATTTATTTTGCCATTAATTTCGCCATTGCGGCACCAATTTCAGCAGGAGATTCTACTACGGTAATTCCGCATTCTCTCATGATTTTCATTTTTGCTGCTGCAGTATCATCAGCACCGCCAACAATCGCACCAGCATGACCCATTCTACGTCCCGGAGGCGCTGTTTGTCCAGCGATAAAACCAACAACTGGTTTTGTTCCGTTAGCTTTAATCCAACGAGCCGCTTCTGCTTCCATGCTGCCACCAATTTCACCAATCATAATGATGCCGTGAGTTTCAGGGTCGTTCATCAATAATTCTACTGCATCTTTGGTTGGTGTTCCAATAATTGGGTCTCCACCAATACCAATTGCGGTAGTAATTCCTAAACCTGCTTTTACTACCTGATCTACTGCCTCGTAAGTTAAAGTTCCTGATTTAGAAACCACACCTATATTTCCTTTTTTAAAGATAAAGCCCGGCATAATTCCTATTTTAGCTTCATCAGCAGTGATAATTCCCGGACAATTTGGACCAATTAAACGGCAATCTCTATCACTAATATATTCTTTCACCTGAATCATATCCTTAGTTGGGATACCTTCGGTTATACAAACAATCACTTTAATTCCTGCTTCGGCAGCTTCCATAATGGCATCGGCAGCAAATGCAGGTGGAACAAAAATAATAGAAACATCAGCTCCAGTTTGATCTACAGCATCTTTCACGGTATTAAACACCGGACGATCAAGATGCGTTTGGCCTCCTTTACCCGGAGTAACACCACCAACTACCTGGGTTCCGTACTCGATCATTTGGGTAGCGTGGTAGGTACCCTCATTACCGGTGAAACCTTGAACAATTACTTTCGAATCTTTATTTACAAGTACACTCATGAACTATTTTTTAGGTATCGCAAAGCTAACAGAATCGATAAGAATCTCAAAGCTTAAAAATGAAAAATATGTACTTAATTCACTTTATCATCATATTGAGGACTGATAGCTTGGAGGTAAGATTGTTCATCAAATTCTTCCTCACTTTTAGCAATCACTACCGTGGCAATTCCGTTTCCTATCATATTGGTAATGGCTCTAGCTTCAGACATGAATCTATCCACTCCAAGTAAAATGGCCATTCCCTCCACCGGAATTATTTTTAACGCAGTAAGTGTTGATGCTAAAACAATAAAACCCCCTCCTGTTACTGCTGCAGCCCCTTTTGAGGTCAACATTAATACTCCGATGATGGTCATTTGAGTTCCTAGAGACATTTCGATATTGAAAACCTGAGCTAAAAATATCACCGCCATAGAAAGATAAATAGAAGTACCATCTAAATTAAAGGAATAACCCATCGGGATTACCAAACCTACAACAGATTTGGAACAGCCAAAACTCTCCATCTTTTGCATCATGCTTGGCAAAACAGATTCTGAAGAAGAAGTACCCAGAACAATTAAAATTTCCTGCCGGATGTATTTTAAATATTTCCATAAGCTAAATTGATATAATCTACAGATTAAATTCAACACCACAAAAATGAATAAAGCCATCGTAAGATAAACTGCCAGCATTAATTTCCCCATGGGTAATAATGCCTCTAAACCATAAGTGCCTACTGTAAATGCAATTCCGCCGAAAGCACCTAAAGGTGCTAACTTCATTACAAACTTCATCATGTTGAATAACACTTTATTGATTTTATCAAATGTGCTAATTAATGATGCTCCTGCACCACCCATTTTGGTTAATCCAAATCCGAATAAAATAGCGAAGAATAAAATTTGAAGAATATCACCTTTTGCAAAAGCTTCAATAATATTATGAGGAACAATATGAGTGATAAAAGTTCCCCACTCGATTTGAGATGCCCCAGATTCGTATTCCTGAATTTTAGAAGTATCGCTTACCGTCATATTTACACCCGAACCTGGTTTCATCACATTTGCTACCACCAAACCAATAATGATGGCAAAAGTGGTAACCACCTCGAAATATAAAAGTGCTTTTCCGCCAACTCTACCTACTTTTTTCATATCGTCCATATTGGCGATTCCTAAAACTATGGTGAAGAATATGATAGGCGCTATCAACATGCTAATCATATTGATAAAGGTTTGACTGATGAGTTTTGCTGATGAAGCCAATCCTGGAAAGAAAATTCCATATAAAATGCCTAAAATAATGGCAATAAGAACCTGAAAACTCAGGTGATTAATGATTTTCTTCATTGAAGAATCCGAGATTAAAACTACTATGCAAGATATAAATTTCGCTTAATCCGCTAATTTATTTATTCCTAAAGAACTAAATTGTAAATCATACAACCTTTTATAATAACCATTGAGCTTGAGTAACTCTTGATGCGTACCCATTTCCATCATTTCTCCATGATCTAATACAATAATTTTATCTGCTTTTTGAATGGTTGATAATCGATGTGCAATAACGATGGAGGTTCTGCCAGTCATTAATTTATCAATAGCTTTTTGAATAAGTTCTTCCGTTTCGGTATCAACAGATGAGGTTGCTTCATCTAAAACCAAAATTTTAGGTTGATGTACTAAGGCTCTAATGAAAGAAATCAATTGTGCCTGTCCGGCAGATAAAGTAGCTCCTCTTTCCTGCACATTGTATTGATAATTATTTGGCAATCGCATGATGAAATCATGAGCACCCACATCTTTAGCCGCCTCTATAATTTCCTCTAGAGTAATATCATCAGATTTTAAACTGATGTTATTTTGGATAGTATCAGAAAATAAAAAAACATCCTGCAACACGGTTGCAATTTGAGAACGCAAAAAACTCAAATCAAAATCTTTGATATTTACCCCATCAATTTTCACCTCTCCTTTACTGATTTCGTAAAAGCGATTTAAGATATTAATTGTAGAGGATTTACCTGCTCCGGTTGCTCCTACCAAAGCCAAAGTTTCTCCCTCTTTCACTTTAAAAGAGATGTCTTTTAAAATCCATTCATTATCATTAGGCATTTCTCGGCTTTGCTGGTAAGAAAACCATACCTTAGAGAATTCTATCTCGCCTTTTATTTTAGGCAAAGTCAGTTTACCTTGGTCGGGTGTTTGCTCTTGGGTATCTAGAACTGTAAAAATCCGATCTGCTCCTACCATCCCCATTTGAAGGGTATTAAATTTATCAGCCAATTGACGAATAGGAACAAAAAGTAAGTTGATATACATAATGAAAGCCACCACCACACCGGGTGAAACCTGATTATTTAGGATGCTTTTAGAGCCATACCAAACCAATAAGCCAATGGAGAGTGCCGAAATAATCTCGACTACAGGAAAAAATATAGAATAATACCAATTGGATCGAATATGGGCATCCCGATGCTTTGCATTGATTTCTTTAAATTTTTTAAACTCCTGATCTTCTCGAGCAAAATATTGGATGACACTGACGCCACTAATATGCTCCTGTAAAAAAGTATTTAATAAAGAAATTTGCGTTCTTACTTGCTGAAAAGCCACCTTAATAGCTTCCTTAAAAACATAAGTAGCCACCATTAAAAATGGCATCGGAATTAAAACAATTAAAGTTAAGCGCCAATCTTGATAAATCATTACGCCTATTATGGTAATCACCGTTAAACTATCTCCAATAATAGAAATCAAACCTTGACTAAAAATATCAGCGATGGTTTCCAAATCCGAAACTGTACGGGTAATCAATTGTCCGATAGGGGTTCTGTCGAAATATTTTAACCGCTGTTTGGTGATGTGGTTAAAAATATCTGTTCTTAAATCTTTAATGACCGATTGCCCCAAAGTATTGGTGATAAAAGTCTGGAAGTATTGAATCATGGTTTGCAGCAGTAACAAAACAATCATCAAAATTGTCATTTCTAATAAGCCGCTAGTATCATTAAAAAAGATATAATTATCTAAAGTTCTTTGAATAAGCACCGGACGGACAGGTGCCAAAGCAGCGATAGAAAGCGTTAAAACTACCGACCAAAAGAATTTTCCTTTATACGGTCGGGCATATTTAAACACCCTTTTCAATAGTTTCCAATCGTAAGTTTTACCGGTAATTTCGCTTGCCATTAATTAATTTTTGATATAAGGATAATGTACTGCTGTTAAAAATAATCCACATGCAGGCACAGAAACACCTGCTTCTGACCGATTTTGACTTTGAATAATTTGATGCATAGCTTCGGGTTTTAATTTACCGTTACCTACCTCCACCAGAGTTCCAACAATGGCTCTAACCATATTTCTTAAGAATCTGTTTGCAGATATGTGATAAATGATTTCATCTTCTTTTACTTCCCATTCTGATCGACTTACCTCGCAAAGATTTGTAAAATTATCTGCATTAGCCTTACAAAAAGCACCAAAATCTTGATATTCTAAAATAATTTTAGCGGCTTTATTCATGACCGAGATATCCAATTCGTTTCGCAGCAACCAACTTGAATCCGTTTTAAAAGGATTTTTTTTAAAATGGATATGGTACTCGTAAGAGCGTAAAGTTGCGTCAAAACGGGCGTGAGCATCTTTTGAAACCTTCAAAATATTTTTAACGGCAATATCTTGTGGTAAAATGGCATTTAAAGAGCGAATCATTTTTTCACGATCTGTAATCTCCTCATCCAAATCCAGATGCAAATAAAACTGACTCGCATGCACACCTGTATCTGTTCTGCCGCAACCTAAAGTTTCTATATCTTTTTTTAAAATGACTTTTAAAGCTTTATTAAACACCTCCTGAACGCTAATAGCATTGGGTTGAATTTGCCAACCATGATATGCACTACCTTTATAACTAATCTCTATGAAATATCTGAGGGCTAAATTCACTCGGCAAATTTACAGCTTAAAAAATGGAAAGTTAAAAGTTAAAATTGAACTTTAAACTTCTAAATTTGAATCTTAATCCAAAAAAAATGATACAAAGAATTCAAAGTGTATATCTATTTCTGGCTTCATTAGCCATATATTTATTATTTCTTTTCCCGATAGCCAATTTGTCTACCGCTACTGGAGCCAAAAAAAAAAAAATAATGATTACAGGAGTGTATGAAACCATTAACGGACAAGTTGCACAAACAGAATCTTTCACTTTATTAATGATAGCAACCGTAATGATTGGTATAGTTCCTATTGTCTTAATTTTCTTATACAAAAACAGAAAAAGGCAATTAACTTTAGTTTACACTGCTGTTATCGTTTTTATTGCTTACAGTTTTTGGATTTCACAAACCGTAAAAAGTGCCAGCGGTACCATTCTACAGATTTCTGATTATGGAATTGGAGCCGGTTTAACCTCAGTTGCAGTTTTATTCTTGATTTTAGCCGGAAGAGGCATCCAAAGAGATGAAAAATTGGTAAAAAGTGCTGATAGATTGAGATAAAATTGAAAAATAGAGGACTAAATAGCTTTTTTCACTAATAGCGTAAAGAATAAATCTTTAATTTCGATAAATTAACATAAAGTTAATATATATCCCTCTCTTTATTAGTATTTTGTTTTTATTTTAGTATTAAACATTCATCTAAAATTTAACACATGAAAAAAAATTTACTACTTCTATTCACAATTTGCTTTTTTTTCACTCAGGGATATGCTCAATTAGCCATCTGGAACTACACCTCAAGTCCAAGTACGTTTGACGCTACTTCCGTTGACGCAAACACGACAGCTACTGCAATAACCGTCTCCGCTGGATCAATCTTTTACCAAACACTTCCTGCAATTTATGTATCTTCATGGTCAACGAATTCTTCTTTTAGTACATCCGGCAAATATTGGGAGTTCTCAGTAAGCCCAAAATCCGGATATAAATTGACTATATCTTCAATCTCATTTGATGCAGGAAGAACTACTTCTGGGCCACAAACTATTGAGGCACAATATAGTTTAGATGGATTTGCTACCGCTGGAACATCTTTTGGAACCTATGGTAATACGAACACAAGTAGTTTAACAACTTTTAGTAATTCGAGTTTAAGCTTAACTATCAATAACGGAACAACTTTAACTATAAGATTATGGGGATACGCTGCCAGCTCAACTGGAAATTTTAGATTAAACAACATAATTATTGGAGGAGCTAGTAGTGTTCTCCCCATTTCCCTAACCTCCTTCACCGGAAAAGCTATTGACAAAAATATTTTATTGAACTGGAATACCGCATCAGAAGAAAACAACGATTATTTCGATATTCAACACGCTGCAGATGGAAAAACCTTCACTTCTATCGGTACAGTGAATGGCGCAGGTACTTCATCCTCTTCTAAAGATTATTCTTTTGTTGATGAAAACCCTTATGCAGGAACCACTTACTATAAATTAGTTCAACATGATTTTGATGGTAAAACTACTGCATCAAAAGTAATTGGTGTGGCCTCAAACATTGCTGCTGCAACATTATCGGTTTACGTAGCATCATCAGATGTTAAAATCACCCTTTCTTCGCCCAATAAAACAACAGGAACTTTTGAGGTTTTTGATATCAGTGGAAGAAAATTAGCAGCCACTTCAATCGCTGTAAGTAAAGGATACAATACCCTGAGTGTTCCGGTAAGTTTACAAGCCGGAGTTCATTTGGTAAGATATACCGCTGATGGAGAAACCCTCACTCAGAAATTCATGAAATAAAATTTTAAACCTTATTTTACAAAAGCCTGCGTCTAAAAAATTCAGGCTTTTGTATTTAATTGCTTTTTCTATAATAAAACGCTACCTTTGCCGGCTATTTAGCAATGTTGCTAAACTTTATTTATAATCATGAACCCATTCAATGAATTGGGGATCCGTCATGATATTGTTAATGCGATAACTGAGTTAGGTTTTGAAAAACCCACTCCAATCCAGGAAAGTGCCATTCCGGTTTTGTTATCAGGCAGCAACGATTTTGTCGGATTAGCCCAGACAGGAACCGGAAAGACCGCAGCATTTGGTCTTCCACTTTTAGAACTTATCGACTACAAGAAAAATTTCCCTCAAGCTTTAATTCTTTGCCCAACTCGTGAACTTTGTTTACAAATCAGCAACGACATTAAAAATTATGCAAAAAACCTACCTAATGTAAGTGTAGTAGCAGTATATGGCGGTGCCAATATTGTGAACCAATTACGTGACATTAAGAGAGGCGTTCAAATAGTGGTTGCCACTCCCGGCAGGATGAAAGATATTTTGAACAGAAAAGCTATTGATTTCTCACAAGTGAGCTACGTTGTTTTAGACGAAGCAGACGAAATGTTAAACATGGGTTTTCAAGAGGATATCGATGAAATTTTAGCCACTACACCTAGCACTAAAAAAACTTGGTTATTCTCTGCAACCATGCCTCGTGAAGTGAGAGCCATTGCTCAAAACTACATGACCGACCCGAAAGAGTTGACCATGGGTACCAAAAATACTGGAAATGTAAATATCGAACACGAGTATTACATTGTAAAAGCTCGTGATAAATATGCTGCTTTTAAACGCATTGTGGATTATAATCCAGAAATATTCGGTATCGTATTTTGTCGTACTAAAATAGAAACCCAAGAAATTGCAGAATCTTTAGTAAAAGATGGTTACAATGCAGATGCTTTACACGGCGATTTATCTCAGCAACAGCGTGATAAAGTAATGAAGCGCTACCGCGATAGAAGTTTGCAGTTATTAATTGCAACCGATGTTGCAGCCCGTGGTATTGATGTAAACGATGTTACTCATGTCATCAATTATTCCTTACCAGATGAAATTGAAAACTACACACACCGAAGCGGAAGAACCGGAAGAGCAGGTAAAACTGGTATTTCTATCGCTATTATCAATTCAAAAGAACTGCATAAAATCAGACAAATTGAAAAAGTAATTGGTAAGCAATTTAGTAAAGCGGAGATTCCTAGCGGATTTGATGTGGTAGAAAAGCAATTATTTGGCTTGGTACACAAAGTTAACCAAGTGGAAGTAAACGATCAACAAATTGATCAATACATTCCACGTATTATGGTTGAGTTTGCAGATATGAGCAAAGAAGATATCATCAAAAGGTTTGTATCACTTGAGTTTAACAGATTCCTAGAATACTACAAAGGCGCTAGAGATTTAAACGCTACTGCTGATGATAGAGGTGATAGAAAAGAAAGAGGTGAGCGCAGTGAAAGAGGTGCTAGAGGAGGCAGTGCCGGTTTCACCAGATTATTTATTAACCTAGGTGCTGTGGATGATTTTACCCGTGGCGATTTATTGGGCTATATCTGTAATAACACCGGAATTAGCGGAAGATCTGTCGGTAAAATAGACATGAAAGGAGTTTTCTCTTTCTTTGAAGTAGAGGAGGAACATGTGCAAAAGGTAATTGATGCTTTTAAACCGATAGATTTCCACGGACGTGATGTAAGAATTGAAATTTCCGGAGAATCATCAGGCGGTAGGGATAGAAGAAGTAGCGGAGGCGAGAGACGCAGTGGTGGATCTTTTGGCGGAGAGAGAAGAAATAGTGGTGAAGATAGACGTAGCAGTGGTGGATTTGGAAGCGGTGAGCGAAGAGATAGAAACAGCGGAGGTGGATTTAGAGATTTCTCAGGAAAAAGAAAAGAAGACCGAAAAGACGGCGCAAGCAGTAGAGAAGGCGGTAGAAGAAGAAGGAATAATTAACTTCTTATAGACCAAAAAAAGCCCGTTCTATTAAATAGAACGGGCTTTTTTATCTGTTAATTTTTAGAATATTATTTACTTTCTTCGTCTTTCACTTCTTCGAAATCAACATCAGTAACGGTATCTGCAGCGTTAGCATCGGCAGCATCACCTTGTGGTGCACCTTGTGCTCCGGCATCTTGAGTTGCATTATACATATCCCCAGAAGCAGCAGCCCAAGCTTGATTTAATTTCTCAGAAGCAGCATCAATATCAGCGAAGTTTCTAGCAGCATAAGCATCTTTCAAAGTTTTTAAACCTTCTTCGATAGCTCCTTTTTTATCTGCCGGAATTTTGTCTCCGTATTCTTTCAACTGTTTCTCTGTAGAGAAAATTAAAGCGTCAGCAGCATTAATTTTATCAGCTTCTTCTTTTGCAGCTTTATCAGATTCAGCATTTCTTTCTGCTTCTTCTTTCATCTTTTTGATTTCATCATCAGATAAACCAGATGAAGCTTCGATTCTGATTTTTTGCTCTTTACCTGTGGCTTTATCTTTTGCACCTACATGTAAGATACCATTAGCATCGATATCAAAAGTTACTTCAATTTGAGGTACTCCTCTTGGTGCTGGTGGTATGCCGTCTAAGTGGAAACGACCAATAGTACGGTTATCTTTCGCCATCGGACGCTCCCCTTGTAGGATGTGAATCTCTACAGAAGGTTGATTATCTGATGCAGTAGAGAAAGTTTCTGATTTTTTAGTTGGGATAGTGGTATTAGACTCAATTAATTTAGTCATTACCCCACCCATCGTTTCAATACCTAAAGAAAGCGGCGTAACATCTAATAACAATACATCTTTAACTTCTCCAGTTAATACCCCACCTTGAATTGCAGCTCCAATTGCAACTACTTCATCTGGATTTACCCCTTTTGAAGGTGCTTTTCCGAAGAACTTCTCAACAGCTTCTTGAATTGCAGGGATACGAGTTGAACCTCCTACTAAAATAATCTCATCGATATCTGAAGTAGATAAACCTGCATTTTTCAATGCTGATTTACAAGGTTCAATAGTTCTCTTGATTAAATCACCAGCTAACGATTCAAACTTAGCTCTTGATAAATTACGAACTAAGTGCTTTGGACCACTAGCATCAGCAGTGATGTAAGGCAAATTAATTTCGGTTGAAGTTGAGCTTGATAATTCAATTTTAGCTTTTTCGGCAGCTTCTTTTAAACGTTGTAAAGCCATTGGATCTTTAACTAAATCCATACCGTTTTCGGTTTTAAATTCACTTGCTAACCAATCGATAATTACTTGATCAAAATCATCACCACCTAAGTGTGTATCACCATCAGTAGCTTTTACCTCAAATACCCCATCACCTAATTCTAAGATAGAAACATCATGTGTACCACCACCACAGTCGAACACCACAATCTTCATATCCTTATTGGTTTTATCCAAACCATAGGCTAAGGCTGCGGCAGTAGGCTCATTAATGATACGACGAACTTTTAAACCTGCAATTTCACCAGCTTCTTTGGTGGCTTGGCGTTGTGCATCGTTAAAATATGCCGGAACGGTAATTACAGCTTCAGTAATTTCAGATCCAATAAAATCTTCAGCTGTTTTCTTCATTTTTTGAAGAATCATGGCTGAAATTTCTTGAGGCGTATATTTACGATCTCCAATTTCTACTCTTGAAGTATTATTATCTCCTTTAACAACTTTATAAGGTACACGGCTAACTTCTTTAGCTACCTCATCAAAGCTGTTTCCCATAAAACGCTTGATTGAAAAGATAGTCTTCGTTGGGTTTGTAATGGCCTGGCGTTTGGCAGGATCACCTACTTTACGTTCTCCACCTTCTACAAATGCTACAATAGATGGTGTGGTGCGTTTACCTTCGCTATTAGCAATAACTACAGGTTCATTGCCCTCCATTACTGCAACGCAGGAGTTTGTGGTTCCCAAGTCGATTCCGATAATTTTTGACATATTAATATATTTTTATTGATTACAAAATTCTATTTGGAATCTATTTAACAAGCCATGTGCCAAGTGAAAACTGGCAGCTAATTTTATTTATTGACAGTATTTGAGTTGATTTAAAGCAAAAATTCTTTAAATTTTGGTGACAGCTTGTCAGATTTTGCGAGAATTAATAAAAAGCAAAAAGCGGAAGTTTGGGGAGACATTCCGCTTTTTTAACACACCTATTATGAAATTAAGACTTTATAAAAAGTCTTGGAGAGAGCTTATGAATGTATTCTTAAAACATCTTTTAATAAAAAGATGAGAAATCCTTTAGCAAATTTTATTTGTTCTTTCAGCTTGAGCATATTCTAAATGTTTCTTCAAATCTCATGAATTTTCAACTCCTGTATATACCGTGAAATGGGTATTTTTCAAATAAATTAAACTTTATCATTTAAGCATTTATCCACAATAGTTTGAAAATATTGCACATCATGAAACATCTTTCTATTTTAGCTGCGATGGAAAATTTTATCGTTTCTGCAAGAAAATACAGACCCGTATTGTTTGATAGCGTTGTTGGGCAACAGCATATCACCAATACTTTGAAAAATGCCATCAAGAATAATCAACTCGCACAAGCCTTTCTTTTTTGTGGGCCACGTGGAGTAGGTAAAACTACCTGTGCCCGTATTTTAGCAAAAACTATCAATTGCACCAATTTAAGTGCACATTATGAAGCATGTGGCACTTGTGATAGCTGTACATCTTTCCAAAACGGAAACTCTTTTAACGTTCATGAGTTAGATGCAGCTTCTAATAATTCTGTGGATGATATCCGAAATCTAATTGACCAAGTGAGGATACCACCACAAGCCGGAAAATACAAGATTTATATAATTGATGAGGTACACATGCTTTCGCAGAGTGCCTTCAATGCTTTCTTAAAAACTTTAGAAGAACCTCCATCTTATGCTATTTTCATTTTAGCCACCACCGAAAAACATAAAATATTGCCTACCATTTTGTCTCGTTGTCAGATTTTTGATTTTAACCGGATAAAAGTAGAAGATATGGCGCAGCATTTAGCTAGAATTGCTGATAAAGAGGGTGTAAAATACGATTCGGATGGCTTACACCTTATTGCCCAAAAAGCAGATGGAGGTTTAAGAGACGCACTTTCTATGTTTGATCAGATTGTGAGTTTCTCTAACCGTGAGGTAAGCTATGAGGCGGTGATTGAGAACCTAAATATTCTGGATTACGACTATTATTTCAAAATCACTGATCTTTTAATCAAGCAAAATACTCCTGCTGCATTATTATTATTTGATGAAATTCTGAATAATGGCTTTGACGGCAATCATTTCATCACGGGTTTAGCCTCTCATTTCAGAAATGTTTTGGTTTGTAAAGACCCCTCTACAGTGCAACTTTTAGAGGTAAGTGAGAATATCAAACAAAAATATTTAGAACAGGCGCAAATTGCAGCAACCTCGTTTTTGTTGAGTGCCTTAAACATTGCCAACCAATGCGATTTAAACTACCGTATCAGCAAAAACCAACGCTTACAGGTAGAGCTTACGCTGATAAAAATCAGTCATTTACCACATGCTTTACAGCTACATCAAACCGGAAATGTTCAGCAAATGGCTGAGCAACTAAAAAAAAAACCTGAAAAATTAGCTGCTCTTGCTCCTGAAGAAAAGCCTGTAAAAACAACCGAAACCGTTGAAATTTATCAGACTGAGCAAGCTTCAAAAACCACTTTAGAAGAACCTAAGGCAGAAGAAGATAAAAAGGAGCACGCAAAAAATCCTAATGGTAAATCTTTAATCCCAAAACTGGGTACAACTTTAATCCCAAATTTAAAGGACCCTAACAGCATCAAAACTGAAGAGGAGAAAAATGCAGATAAAGTTGAGCTCACTGGAGATGAAAAAACTCCTTTTACACAAGAAGAATTTGTTAAAGTTTGGGTAGATTATTCTTCAAAAGTAAAAGCAGAGCATAAAATGAGTTTAGCTTCGCTACTAGATAATTATACACCTACCCTAAAAGAAGATTTTAAAATTGAACTTCAAGTTGAAAATAAATTACAGGCTGATGAACTCATACATGAGCGAATCGACCTGCTAAATTATCTTCGTGAAAAACTAAAAAATTACAGTATCACTGTTAATCCCCTTATTGTTGAAAATACGCAAGAACGTAAATTATATACCTCTAAAGATAAATATCAGCACATGCTGGAGAAAAACCCCAAATTGGAGGAGTTTAAAAGAGCATTTAACCTCGAATTAGATTAGTTATTTCTTTTTAGGATAGCCTTCTTCATCTAAATCATCACGGTCATCTTCTGGTGTATGACTCAAAGCTTCATCTTTTTTACTCATTTTCAAACTTCTAGATTTAGCTTCATGCATGCCTAGTTTATTAATATCATGTTTTAGAGAGGCATCCTTATCATATTCATCCCCAACATAGGGATTAGCCTCATCGTAATCAGAATTCATGTCCTCGCCATTATCCGCCGCAGTATCGTAAGGGTCAGGATGTTTGTATTCTTTATCTTCGCCCTCAACATCTAACTCAAAGCTGTTTTCTTCTTCATTATACTTCAAATTACTTGCCTCATGGTCTGCCAAATTAGATTCTCCATTTCTGGCATTCTTTTCTTCACTACTTATTTTCGATTTATTTTCCATGATTTTTAAGATTTTTTATAAAAATAGAACCATAAACATGCCAACATTTTTAATATAGCTATAAAATAAAAAAACAGTTTAGGCAATTACCTAAACTGTTCGAAATCTTTTTTAAAATCTAATTAACGAAGCTTATAATCCCGCTAAAGTATGATTTAAAGTGGCACTTGGACGCATCGCTTTTGAAACTAAATCATCATTTAGATGGTAATATCCGCCTAATTCTTGTGGTTTACCTTGCGAAGCAATTAACTCCTCATTGATTTGAGCTTCATTTGCAACCAATGCTTTAGCAAGTGGTTCAAATTTAGTTTTCAAATCTGCATCTTTTGTTTGGTTAGCTAAAGCTTTAGCCCAATATAAAGCTAAATAGAAGTGAGAACCACGATTATCAATTGTTCCTAACTTTCTACCCGGAGATTTATCTTCCGCTAAAAATTCTGAATTGGCTTCATCTAGTGTGTCGGCAAGAACTTGGGCTTTGCTATTATTTTGGGTTTGTGCTAAATGTTCTAAAGAAGCTTGTAAAGCTAAGAATTCGCCTAATGAATCCCAACGTAGGTAACCTTCTTTAAGAAACTGTTCTACGTGTTTAGGAGCTGAACCTCCTGCACCAGTTTCAAACAAGCCACCACCATTCATCAAAGGCACTATAGACAGCATTTTTGCTGAAGTACCTAATTCTAAAATCGGGAACAAATCTGTTAAATAATCACGTAAAACGTTACCCGTTACCGAAATCGTATCTTCTCCTTTACGGATACGTTCTAAAGTGAATTTAGTAGCCTCTATAGGAGAAAAGATACGAATATCTAAGCCTTTGGTATCAAAATTTGGAAGGTATTTATTTACTTTTTTGATGATTTCTCTATCATGTGCTCTATTTTCATCTAACCAGAAAACTGCTGGCGTATTGGATAAACGAGCTCTGTTAACCGCTAATTTTATCCAATCTTGAATTGGGGCATCCTTAGCTTGGCACATGCGAAAAATATCTCCTTTTTCTACAGGCTGCTCAAAAAACACGTGACCTGAAGCATCGCTTACACGAATTACTCCGTTGCCAGCTGCTTGAAAAGTTTTATCATGAGAACCATACTCCTCAGCTTGTTGAGCCATCAAACCTACATTTGGAACAGAACCCATTGTTTTTGGATCAAAAGCGCCATGTTTTTTACAATCTTCAATGGTGGCGGCGTAAACCCCAGCATAACATCTATCTGGAATTAACGCTAAAGTGTCTTGAGGTTTACCGTCTTTATTCCACATCTGACCAGAAGTACGAATCATTGCCGGCATAGAAGCATCCACAATTACATCCGAAGGAACATGCAGATTAGTGATGCCTTTATCAGAATTTACCATGGCGATAGCTGGACCATTTGCGATAGCCGCATCAATGGCTGCTTTAACTTCTGCTTCTTGTGGATGACCTGAAATTTTAGCATAAACATCCCCTAAACCATTATTAGAATCTACTCCCAAAGCTTTAAAAAGCGAGTCGTATTTTTCAAAAACATCGGCAAAGTAAACCTCTACAATCGCTCCGAAAATGATAGGATCAGAAACCTTCATCATCGTTGCTTTTAGGTGTGCAGAAAGTAAAACTCCAGCAGCTTTGGCTTCTTTAATCGAAGCTGCAACAAAAGTTTTCAATTTTGAAAGACTCAATACAGAGCTATCAATGACCTCTCCTGCTTTTAAATTCGCTAAAGCTTTCAGTTCAGTTATCTTCCCATTGGCATCTACAAACTCTATTTTAAATTGAGAATCTTGAGCTACAGTAACAGATTTCTCAGAACCATAAAAATCACCTTCACTCATACTGGCTACCTTGGTTTTAGAATCGGCAGACCAAGCACCCATAGCGTGTGGATTGGTTTTTGCATAATTTTTTACTGCTTTTGGTGCTCTACGGTCTGAATTACCTTCACGTAAAACCGGATTTACTGCAGAACCCAATAACTTAGCATATTTAGCCTTAATCGCTTTTTCTTCCTCTGTTTGTGCATCTTGAGGATAATCTGGCAATGCGTAGCCTTGAGATTGCAATTCGACAATAGCTTCTTTCAATTGTGGAATGGAAGCTGAGATATTTGGTAATTTGATGATATTAGCTTCTGGCTGTTTTGCTAGTTGCGCTAACTCAGTTAATGCATCTCCAACTTTTTGGTCGTCTTTTAAATATTCAGGGAAGTTGGCTAAAATTCTTCCTGCTAAAGAAATATCTCTTGTTTCTACATCAATATTAGCGGCTGCTGTAAAAACCTGTACAATGGGTAAAAGCGAATAGGTAGCCAATAAAGGGGCCTCGTCTGTTTTTGTATAAATAATTTTTGATGAGTTTGGCATGTGTGTGTTTTTATGATTTGTGAAATGAGATGTCCTAAAAAAGGACTGATTTGATCAATCGTACAAAGATAGAAGAATGCAGTGAAATTTAGCAGTTTTTATTGTTTTTAGTGGGTTTACAAAGCCTCATAAGAATACATGAGAAGCCAGATATCCATACCTAAATTGAATTATTGATTGAATTGAAAGTGATTGAAAACATCAACTATTTCTTATCCAATGAAACATCTGTAATTACAAAAGATACGGGGACAAAGGTTTGTAGAGAAACTTTCTTTGATTTCATGAGTAGAAATTCGGAAAGAATTGCAAGGTTTTTTAACCTTTCTACTCAAAAAGTTTGCGAAATTGGCACTCATATAAAATTATAAAATGGACGGAACTGTAAGAAGTAATATTAAAATTGGTGCTTTGGTAAACATTGTTTTAAAGAAAGACCAAAGAACAGGGGAACTTACCGAAGGTATTGTAAAAAGAATTCTGACCAGCGCCCCTAAACACCATAGAGGAATAAAGGTGATGCTGGAAGATGGACAAGTAGGCAGAGTACAAGAAATTATTGAAGATGATTTTTAAGCAAATACTTTCCACCTATGCCGGATTGAAGTGAAAAGCCCGTAGGACATGAGCGAACGGACTTGAAACGGAAAGCCGGTGATGGCTTTCCGGAAGAATGATGAAAGAAGTTCATCCAAAACTTAAAAAATTCCGGCGGTTAAGGCGCCATCCGTCATAATGTGTTGACCGCTCACGTAAGAAGCCTTATCCATAGCTAAAAAAGCCACCACGCTAGCCACTTCCTCTGCATGTGCAATTCTACCAATTGGCGTTCTGTCTGTAATTTGCTTCAGCTTTTCGATGTTGGAAAGGTAACCATCTGTAAGCGGTGTTACGGTAAACCAAGGCGAAACGGTGTTCACTCTAATTTTGTCTTTTGCCCACTCTACCGCCAAATTTCTACTCAACTGAATCATCGCTGCTTTTGAAGTGGCGTAAGGGGAACCCGTACCTACATCATACTGACCAGCCACAGAAGCAATATTAATTACGGAAGAATTTTTAGAGGCTTTTAACAAAGGATAAGCTAATCTGCACAACTCGAAAGCACTAAAAAAATTGGTTTCAATAACTTTTCGATATTCTTCCTTTGTATAATCTATGGTGCTTTTGCGAATATTTGTTCCGGCGTTATTTACCAAAATATGCAGTTTACTCCACTTATTTTCTACAAATTCTAACAGCTTTTCTTGATCTTGAGGATGAGAAGCATCAGCTACTATACCAAAGACCTCCGCTCCTGTAGCTTGGAATTCACGTTCCATTTCATTTACCGCTACTACATCTCTTGCTGTAAAAATTACCGCTGCTCCCAAATTCACAAATTCTTCTACTATTGCTCTTCCAATTCCCTTGGTTCCGCCTGTTAATAAAGCGTTTTTACCTTTTAAATTCCAGTTGCTCATCATTGTTTATATTTTTCCTAATCTCAATAAAATTAGGTCTATTCATTTTAAATAAACAAATTTGACAAAAGTTTTATTATCCTCACCAAAAAAAGAGAAGAAATGCTTTATCCTTTAAAATTCAAGACTATTTTCAAAGATAAAATATGGGGTGGCCAAAAAATTAAATCCTATTTGGGTAAAGATTTTAGTCCGCTGCCTAACTGTGGCGAAACTTGGGAAATATCGGGTGTGAAATCTGATGTTTCAGTAATCGCAAACGGAACATTGAGTGGAACTTCTTTAGCCGATTTATTGGCTTCTGAAAAAGAAAATTTAGTTGGAAAAAACGTTTATAAACGCTTTGGAAATGAGTTTCCTTTGCTCATCAAGTTTATTGATGCCAATGAGGATTTATCAATTCAGGTTCATCCTGATGATGAATTAGCCAAGAAAAGACATGATTCTTTCGGAAAAACCGAAATGTGGTACGTAATTCAAGCTGATGAAGGTGCTACCTTAATTTCTGGTTTTAACCAAGAAGTTGATAAGGCTTTTTATCTTGAAAAATTTAATAGCGGCCATTTAACCGATATTTTAAATAAAGAAGAAGTTAAAGCAGATGATGTTTTCTTTTTGCCTGCCGGCAGAGTGCACACCATTGGTAAAGGTTTATTAATTGCCGAAATCCAGCAAACCTCTGACATCACCTACAGAATCTATGATTTTGACAGAGTGGATGATAAAGGCCATAAAAGAGCATTACATGTTGAGGAAGCTTTAGATGCGATAGATTATCATCATTATGATGAATATAAAACTGCTTATCAGCCTAAAAAGAATCATGCGGTAGAACTGGTGGATTGCCCGTATTTCACGACAAACCTTTTAGATTACAATAAAAATACCCAAAGAGATTACAGTGATTTAGACAGTTTTGTCATCCATGTTTGTTTGGCAGGTGAATATATTTTAAATTATGGAGCAGAAGAACTTCCAGTTAATATGGGCGATTGTGTGTTGATTCCGGCTACGACGCAGCAAGTAGTTTTAGAAACCAACAAAGGATTCAAAATTTTAGAGAGCTTTATTTCTTAGGTAAAAAGCTCTCGAACTTTTCCCAAAACCCATCTTTAGGTAGCGGAGCGAAAATATCTATTTTCTCTTTCTTTACTGGATGAATAAACTGCAACCTTAAAGCATGCAAGGCAATGCTTTTTTTGCGGCTTCCTCTAGGATAACCGTATTTATTGTCTCCAACTATTGGGCTGCCTAAGGTAGAAAGTTGCACTCTGATTTGGTGCGGGCGACCGGTAATCGGATCTACTTCTATTAAATAATATTCGTTTAAATAGCCTAAAACTTTAAAATTCAACTCTGCTCTTTGGCTATTTTTAATTTCTGTGTTGTACGGAGTAGTGATATTCTTTTTAGGATTCTTTACCAACCAATGGATTAAATTTCCTTCCATTTTAGAAGGTTTTTGCCTCACTACTGCCCAATAAGTTTTGTGCATATCTCGCTCTTTAAACATTTTATTAATGCGGTCTAAAGCTTTGGAGGTTTTAGCAAATAAAATCACGCCACTTACCGGGCGATCTAAACGATGAACTACTCCTAAAAATGCACCATTTGGTTTGTTATACTTTTCAGCGATGTAGGTTTTCACCATTTCATCTAAAGAAGGATCGCCAGTATCATCAACCTGCACAATCCAACCAGCCTTCTTATAAACGGCAATCAGGTGATTATCCTCGTAAAGAATATCTTGATCTGTAATTTTATAAAAGTCTTCCATTTTTAGATTTGAGTATTGAGATCTGAGATTTTAGAACTAAAATGGTTTTATTATTTCTTTGCAATGTACCTTGTTATTTAAACCCGATTGAAGCGGATACCTGCCTGTGATTAAAGCCTGAGGTTGTATGAGCAAAAAGCGGGACTATGTTATCCGAAGCGGGATGAATTTGCTTTTCTAAACTCAAAACCAACTCATCACTAAAAACTCATCAATACTGTTCTTTTTCATTGGGAAAATTACCACTTTTCACATCTTTGATGTAAGATTGTACTGCCCCATTTATTTCTGAAAATAAGTCTAAATACTGGCGTAAAAAGCGAGGGGTAAAACCTTTGGTCAATCCAATCATGTCGTTAATTACCAATACTTGTCCGTCGCAATGTGGGCCAGCCCCAATACCAATGGTAGGAATTAAAACACTATCAGTGGCTTCTTTTGCTAATTGAGCGGGTATTTTTTCTAAAACCACTGAAAAGCATCCAGCTTCTTGTAATCGTAAAATATCTGATTTTAATCGCTTTGCCTCTGCTTCTTCTTTAGCTCTCACGGTATAAGTACCGAATTTATAAATAGATTGAGGCGTTAAACCCAAATGTCCCATTACAGGAATTCCAGCAGCGACAATTCGCTCTATAGACTCAGCAATCTCCACTCCTCCTTCTAATTTTACTCCATGTGCCCCAGATTCTTTCATGATTCTGATGGCAGAATTTAATGCCTCTTTAGAATTTCCTTGATAAGAACCAAAAGGTAAATCTACCACCACCAAAGCCCTAGATGTGCCCCTAATTACCGAAGCCGCATGGTAAATCATTTGATCTAGTGTGATAGGCAAAGTAGTTTCATGTCCAGCCATAACGTTAGAAGCCGAATCTCCTACCAAAATTACATCCACACCGGCTTCATCTAATACCTTTGCCATTGAAAAATCATAAGCAGTTAGCATAGCAATTTTCTCGCCCTTATTTTTCATTTCCTGAAAAGAATGCGTGGTTACTCTTTTTATTTCTTGATGAACAGACATGCCAATGGATTTAATGAGATTATTTAATAGCTCAAAGTTAGAAAAATGATTGCGCTTTAAAATTTAAAAATGAAAAGCAGGTGGCATTTTTAATAAAAATAACTAAATTTGCATCCCGAGATGAAGAATAAGTTACTTCTTATTTCATGTAATAGCATCACGGAAATTCTTCCCGTTCAAAATCAGTTCATAACCCATTTTATCATCCCAAACTTCTTAAAAAAAAGATGAATACCTACTACACCAAATTACCGGCAGTATTACTTTTAGCAGACGGAACTGTTTTTTATGGCAAAGCAGCCGGAAAAATTGGTACTACTACCGGTGAAATTTGTTTCAATACCGGAATGACTGGCTATCAAGAGGTTTTTACAGATCCTTCTTACTTTGGGCAAATTATGGTAACTACCAACACACATATTGGCAACTATGGGATAAACGAAGAAGAAATAGAATCAGAAAGCATCAAAATTGCAGGTTTGGTTTGCAAGAATTTCAATATTCCCTTTAGCCGTAAACAAGCCGATCAATCTTTACAAGATTATTTCCAAGATGAAAATATCGTAGGAATTTCTGATGTGGATACCCGTGAAATTGTTAGACATATTAGAGACAAAGGTGCCATGAATGCCATTATTTCTTCTGAGATTTTAGCTATTGATGAACTAAAGAAAAAATTAGCAGAAGTGCCTTCTATGGATGGTTTAGAGCTTTCATCACAGGTGAGCACTACAGCACCTTATTTTGTAGGAGACGAAAAAGCACTATTAAAAGTAGCTGTATTGGATTTAGGCGTGAAGAAGAATATCCTAAGAAATTTTACTGCCAGAGGAGTTTATGCCAAAGTTTTTCCTGCAAAAACTACTTTTAAAGAAATGGAAGAGTGGAAGCCAAATGGTTATTTCATCTCTAACGGCCCGGGTGATCCTGCGGCAATGTCTTATGCCATCACTACGGTTAAAGAAATTTTGGCTGCCGATAAACCTTTATTCGGGATTTGTTTAGGCCATCAATTATTAGCGCAAGCTAATGATGTAGGCACCATGAAAATGTTTAATGGACACAGAGGATTAAATCATCCGGTAAAGAATATTATCAAAGATCATTGTGAAGTAACTTCCCAAAATCATGGTTTTGGCGTGATTGCAGATGAAGTAAAAAACTCTGATAAAGTGGAAGTAACGCATATCAATTTGAACGATAAATCTATTGAAGGAATTAGAGTAAAAGGGAAAAAGGCATTCTCTGTGCAATATCACCCAGAATCTTCTCCAGGTCCGCATGATTCGAGATATTTATTTGATGATTTTGTAGCGATGATGGGATAGTCATTTATCGAAGAAATCTCCTTTTAATCTCATATATCTGGCATTTCATCAGTTTTTTTTAGATTAAAACAGGAAACGGATTAATTTAGCATCATGAATAAGCCGTTTATCATTTCTGTAAAAAATCTGGTTAAAAAGTATGATGATTTTGAGGCTATTAAGGGAATTTCGTTCGACGTAAAAGAGGGCGAAATTTTTGGTTTATTAGGCCCTAATGGTGCTGGTAAAACCACCACGCTTGAAATCATGGAAACCTTGAGAGACAAGACTTCTGGTGAGGTAACTATTGGAGGTTTTAATTTAGAAAAATCTCCCAATGATATCAAGCACATTATCGGGGTTCAACTGCAAACCGCAGGATATTATCCTAATCTCAACTTAACCGAACTCATCGAACTTTTCTCGGGTCTATACGGCATCAAAGTAAATGCTCACGAATTATTGTTAAAAGTTTCTTTAGCTGATAAAGCTAAAGCAAAATACAAAGCTTTATCTGGTGGGCAAAAGCAGCGTTTTTCTATCGCTACCACACTCATCAACCAACCTAAAATTATCTTTTTGGATGAGCCTACAACAGGCTTAGACCCACAAGCCAGAAGAAATCTTTGGGATTTAATTCTCGAAATTCGCAACTCGGGCACCACCATCGTGTTAACCACGCACTATATGGATGAAGCCGAAGTTTTATGCGATCGAGTGGCTTTTATAGATAACGGTGAAATTATTGGCGTTAATTCGCCAGATCAGTTTATTGATGATTTGGTAGCTTCTGGTTTTGAACGCTCTAAACAAGTAAAAAAAGCCAATTTAGAAGATGTTTTTATTAGTTTAACCGGTAAAGATTTAAGAGAAAATTAACTTAATCAGGGCGTTTAAACACGCTATTCGCTCATACTGCTCAAGGCCTTAGACACCAGCCAGTATTCCCTACCAGGCTGGCGCTGCTATCCTTAACAATAGATTAGAATCAAATAAAAATGAAAAAATACAATAATATCAAAGCTACTTTAGCCATCGCAAAAGCCAGCTTTCGTTCTATTTTAAGAAGTCCTTCGGCGGTACTTTTTAGCTTACTTTTCCCTTTAATATTTATTGTGGTTTTTGGTTTTATTGGCAGCGGAGGACTAAAAGTAGATGTTGGTGTTGCCCAAAATAACGATGCTTCTAGTCCAATTTACAAAGCTTTACAACATATTCAAATTGTTCATCTGGTAGAAGAAGATGAAAAAAGCATGAATCAGGATTTAGAGAAGGGTAGAATTGATGCTATACTTTATATAGAGAAAAACCTAACTGGCAAACCCGCTTACTTTGTAAATGTAAAATATACAGAAGCTTCAAAAGAAAAAGGCAACATATTTAAGTCTGTTTTAAATGAGTTAATTCTTCCGATGAATACCCAAGCCATGCAAGGTCCGCCTCCCGTGGCAGAAATAAAAGCAACCACCATTAAAGGAAGAGCATACAAAAGCATCGATTTTATTTTACCCGGTCAGCTAGGTTTTGCCTTATTGAGTACCGGCGTTTTTGGTACCGCTTTCGTTTTCATCAGCTTAAGGTTGACTTTGGTGATCAAGAGATTTTTTGCTACGCCCGTAAAAAAGGCTAGCATCGTTTTAGGTGAAGCAATCGCAAGAATTGTTTTCGCCCTATTCACCGCAGTTTTTATCATTGTTGTCGGTCATTTTGCCTTTGGATTTACTTTAATTCACGGCGTTACCACAGTTTTAAATATGCTGGTCTTATCCACTATCGGGCTGATTGTGTTTTTAGGATTTGGTTTAGCCGTTTCTGGGATTGCCAAAAATGAAAGTACCGTTCCGCCAATTGCGAATATCATTACCTTACCACAGTTTTTATTATCCGGAACTTTCTTTTCTATTTCCGCATTTCCAACATGGTTACAACCCATCAGCAGAGCTTTACCATTAACTTATCTAAATGATGCCTTACGTAAAGTAGCTTTTGAAGGCGCTAGTTTATGGGATGTAAACCATCAAATTTTGATTCTTTTACTCTGGGGGGTTGGAATTTATGCTTTAGCGGTGAAAGTGTTTAAGTGGGAATAGGTTTGATTTAAAAATTTGAGGATGAGATCATTTCCTGACTTGTCCGAATTAGTGCGACAAATTTAATTTTGATAAAAGTTCAGAAATAGCTTCTGTCTTTTTGGCTCTCATTCTTATTTCTTTCTGAGTA
>JACXVB010000085.1 GCA_014763615.1 Sphingobacteriales bacterium
AGTAGCAGAGTCAAAGTTTTACTTTTAACTAATAATAAGCATCATTCATCCTGCCATCGAAATGGATGGCAGATTTAGTTTAAATTTAATCCAAAAACCTTAGTACCAAGTTTAGCTTTATAAAGATTTTCAATTTGTATTACTTCTTTATCTGTTATGGATTTAGGTAAGGTTCTCAATATGGAAAAATTAAAATTATTTTCATATCCATGATTATTTGAAACTAGTTCTATTAATGCTTTATTTTCTTTCATATTTTCTTTAACATATCTTGTCCATCTTCCTAAAATACCATTCTCGCCATAAGCACTACCAATATATTGATTACCATTTAAGGTATCTACAATCAAATAAATTCCACCTACAGAGGAAAGTTTATTATGCCACTCTCTATTTGCTTCTTTATTTTCTATTATTTCTTTTAGTTCACTAAACGATAAAATAAAATCTAAATAATCCGTGAAACTTTTAACAAAACCTTTTGGCAAAATTTCTATAACTCTTTTGTTTGAGTTTAAAATCCATTGATGCCAACTAAGTGTAGAATTACCCCAGTCAATAACTAATCTTCTTTCAAGTTCTTCAAAATCAGTAATTTTTTCTAAAGCATATTTGTACACTTCTATAGTTTTTGTATGATTACATTCAATCAATAAATCAGATACTGTATAAACATCAGGACTCATTGGCTTTTGAACTACTTTATAAATCCCTACAAATAAGCTTCTTGTGCCTCCATCTGCTATAAAACTGGCAATATAATCACAGCTATGAAAAACATTTTTACTTTGATAGGATTGGTATTCTTCTAGCAATTCGTTTCTTATTAATTTCTTAAAATCTATTCTACTATCCATATGTCTTACTGCTTTAACCTTATTCATATCAATTTTGACTTTTTCGTTGTAAATATTTAAAATTGATATAAGGTTTAATTTTAGTTTTTCACTCATTGTAATGCCTATTGTTAAAAATTGCCTTATTTAAAATAGCCCAGTGGGCTATTTTAAATAAGTTGTCCATCTTGTTTTGCTCATCTGAGTTTGTACATAAGTTTATAAAAATTATAATTAAGGAGTTCTTTTTAGTCTGTTTTGATATAATTCATTCAATAAACAATGAAGGAATCACACCTATGCAATTCTCTGCTCCACTCA
>JACXVB010000027.1 GCA_014763615.1 Sphingobacteriales bacterium
TTATCATCGAGAAAGGGTTTGTTTTTTTGCAACCTCAAAGGTAACAATGAGGTAAAACTTTCCTTTCTCTTTTTTTATTCATTTAGGACGCTATTGATTTAACATTATTTAACAAAAGGCCTTCGAAAAATTTCGAAGACCTTTTGAGGTATATATTTACAAACTTTTAATCCACTTTATAATTTCATCTCTTGCTTTACCTGTCTTTTGCTCAATTTTTCCAAGTAATTGGTCTTCTTTTCCTTCTTCGTACTTTAAATCATCATCCGTTAAGTTTCCGTAAGCTGATTTAATTTTTCCTTTTAACTCGTTCCAGTTTCCTTTAATCTCTAATTTATCCATGATTTGTATGATTTTAGGTAAGAAATTCGATTAATTACCTTAAAAGAACCAAGCATCATGCCAAAAAAGAACCAATTTACAGCTTTTCGTTTTTAATTTGCTCAACTACTGATGGATCTAACAAAGTGGAGGTGTCTCCTAAATTAGAAACATCACCTTCTGCAATTTTTCTTAAAATCCTTCTCATGATTTTACCTGAGCGAGTTTTTGGCAAGCCTTTGACGAACTGAATTTTATCTGGACGAGCGATGGCTCCAATGATTCTGCTTACCGTCATAGCAATATCTTTTCTAGTCAATTCTTCATCTTCTGTATGATCATTTAAAATCACGTAAGCATAAATACCTTGACCTTTAATTTCATGAGGATAACCTACCACAGCCGATTCTACCACATCAGTAAACATATTGATCGCATTTTCTACCTCAGCAGTACCGATTCTATGACCAGAAACATTGATCACATCATCTACTCTACCGGTGATTCTGTAATATCCGTCTTCATCGCGTAAGCAACCATCACCTGTAAAATATTTATTCTCATAAGTGGCGAAATAAGTCTGAAGGCAACGTTCATGATCTCCGTAAGTCGTTCTAATCATCCCTGGCCAAGGGAATTTAATACATAAATTTCCAGAAACATCATTCCCTTCAATTACTTGACCTTTTTCATCAACTAACTCTATTTGAATCCCTGGCAAAGGCAAAGTAGCATAACATGGTTTAGTTTTGGTTACACCTGCAATTGGAGAAATCATGATGCCTCCAGTCTCTGTTTGCCACCAAGTATCTACAATTGGGCAGTTTCCTTTTCCAATATTTTCATTATACCAATTCCAAGCTTCTTCATTAATAGGCTCGCCAACAGAACCTAAAACCTTTAAACTTGATAAGTCTTTATCCTTCACATAATCTAAACCAGATTGCATCAAAGAGCGAATAGCTGTTGGTGCGGTATATAAAATGTTGACTTTGAATTTATCAACGATATCCCAAAATCTACCAGCATCAGGGTAAGTTGGCACCCCTTCAAACATTAAAGTGGTGGCTCCTTGAGCTAGCGGACCGTAAATAATGTAAGAATGACCTGTAATCCAACCGATGTCTGCTGTACAGAAGTAGATATCTTTAGGTTGATATTGAAACACATTTTGAAAAGTATAAGCCGCATAAACCATATAGCCTGCACAAGTATGTACCACCCCTTTTGGCTTACCTGTTGAACCGGATGTGTAAAGAATGAATAACTTGTCTTCTGCATCCATTATCTCGGGCTCGCAGTCTATCAAACCCAAAGTTTCTACTTTTTTTATTTCATCCTCCCACCACTTATCACGTCCTTTAATCATAGAAATAGGCGTTCTAGTTCTGGTTAAAACGATGACCGTTTTCACGGAAGGACATTGCACCAAAGCATCATCAATAACATTTTTTAACGGAATGTCTTTTGCACCTCTAAAACCTCCATCGGCAGTAATCACCATTTCACATTGTGCATCCTTGATTCTATCAGCGATAGATTGCGCAGAAAAACCACCAAAAACCACAGAATGAATTGCTCCAATTCTGGCACAAGCTAAAACGGCAATGGCTAATTCAGGAACCATCGGCATATAAATACAAATCCGATCTCCCTTTTTTACGCCATTATTTTTCAACACATTGGCAAAAAGATTCACTTTTTGATGCAGTTGTTTGTAGGTTAAAATTCGATGATGTTCTTGTGGATCATTTGCTTCCCAAATAATGGCAGGCTGATCGCCCTTATCTGCCAAATGTCTATCAATACAATTCTCTGTTATATTTAATTTAGCACCCGAAAACCATTCTATTTTTGGATCTTTAAAATTCCAATTCAGCACTTCGTCCCACTTTTTCCTCCAAACAAAATTCTCTGCCATTTCTGCCCAAAAAGCCTCTGGGTTGGTTACACTTTTCTGATATGTTTCTTGATACTCTAAAAAGGATTTGATTTGAAAATTCATGATTAATATTGCTGTTTAATAATATTTATAACTTAATTTAGTTTTTGATTAGCGATTTTGAAAAGAAATTGTTGGTTTGTAAACAAATATAAAACTAAAAAACATGAAGAAATTAATGCTTGCCTTTATTGCTCTTCTTTTGAGCATAAATTTTGTTGAGGCACAGAACAATTGTAAGGTTTTGGTTAAAGAATTACAAGGCTCTTATGAAGGTGATTGTAAAAAAGAAAAAGCTGAGGGTACGGGTACTGCCAAAGGTATTGATAAATATAGTGGCGAATTTAAGAAAGGATTTCCTGATGGTAAAGGTACTTATACTTTTGCCAATGGAGATATTTATATTGGATCGTTTGTAAAAGGTAAATTTGACGGTGAAGGTACACTTACTTATATCGATAAAAATAAAAAACCGAAAAAGGGATTTTGGGACAAAGGAGAATTTGTAGGTAAGTATAAAGAGCCCTATAAAGTTTATTTCAGAACAAGCCATGTTTCTGGTATAAATGCAAGTCCAAATTTAAATGTTCAGGATAAAGATGTTTACATCAGCATCAGTTCTACCAATGGAAACAATCCAGTAAGCTTAAGTAATGGTGTAGTAAAATCTAGCTTATCAGAAATAATTCCTGTGAATGGCACCTTCACCAGATTTGTTAAATTTAACGAAACCACAAAAAAAACCACTTATAAAATTCAACAGGTTGCATTTCCGTTAAGAGTTCGATTAAGAATTGGGGATCAAGAAGTAGAAATAGAGTTTTTTGAGGATTGTAGATGGGATTGCGATATTTCGCTTAATCAATAATTTTTTTCTAATCTGTTATTGCATTTCCAAATTTATTTCAGATATTTGCAAACTCTTTGTGAAACTGAGTTTTAATAGAAACAACATATAGTCATGTCAAGAATTTGTGATTTAACAGGAAAAGCAGCTTTAGTGGGTAACAGGGTATCACACTCAAACGTTAAAACAAAGCGTAAGTTCTACCCTAACCTTCAGATGAAACGTTTTTACATTCCTGAAGAAAATAGATGGATTACTTTAAAAGTATCAACATCAGCGATAAAAACTATCAACAAAATCGGTATCACCGAAGCAATTAACAGATTCGTAGTTAAAGGATCTATTTAATAATAAAGAATTCAAAACCGTTTAAAAATGGCTAAGAAAGGAAATAGAGTTCAGGTAATTTTAGAATGTACTGAACATAAGGAAAGTGGAATGCCTGGAACTTCTAGATATATCACTACAAAAAATCGTAAGAACACTCCTGAGAGATTAGAGATTAAGAAGTTTAATCCGATTCTTAGAAAAGTTACCGTTCACAAAGAAATTAAGTAATGGAGAGCTATAGCTATAGCGTAAAAAATATTTAACATGGCAAAGAAAGTAGTTGCAACACTAAAAACTGGTAAAGGTAAAGAATACTCTAAAGTGATTACCATGGTAAGATCACCAAAAACTGGTGCTTACTCTTTTAAAGAAATGATTGCTCATAATGATCACATTAAAGATGCAATTGTAGTTGCCAAAGAAAGTGCAATAGAAGAATAATCATTTTTAATGAAGATATAAAAGCCGTCCTCTTAAATTAGGATGGCTTTTTTTATTTAATTTTATCGTCTATGGGATTATTTGATTTCTTTAAAAAGAAAGAAAAAACTGTTCAAGAGCTGGAAGCTTTAGAAAAAGGTTTAGAAAAAACCAAAGACAGCTTTTTTTCTAAAATTAGCAAAGCCGTTATCGGAAAATCTACTGTTGATGACGACGTATTAGACGAATTGGAAGAGATTCTGGTGACTTCTGATGTTGGCGTAAGCACCACATTAAAAATTGTGGAGCGAGTAGAAAAAAGAGTAGCTAAAGATAAATACGTAAATACTTCTGAGCTCAATAATATTCTTAGAGAAGAAGTACAAGCGCTATTAGAAGAAAATAACAGCACCGATTTCCAGAATTTCGACTACGGCTCGCACAAACCCTATGTGATTATGGTGGTGGGTGTAAATGGCGTTGGTAAAACTACCACCATTGGAAAGCTAGCCTATCAATTAAAACAAGCCGGACAAAAAGTAGTGATTGGCGCAGCAGATACCTTTAGAGCAGCCGCTGTTGAACAAATTCAACTTTGGGGAGAAAGAGCAGACGTTCGTGTAGTTTCGCAAGGTATGAACGCCGACCCTGCCTCAGTAGCTTTTGATACGCTACAATCAGCGGTAGCTAATCATGAAGATGTGGCCATCATTGATACAGCTGGCCGATTGCATAATAAAGTTGGATTGATGAATGAGCTTTCTAAAATAAAAAAAGTAATGGACAGAGTGGTTCCTGGAGCACCTCATGAAATTCTTTTGGTTTTAGATGCATCAACTGGTCAAAATGCTATTGAGCAATGCAAGCAATTTACACAAGCTACAGACGTAAATGCATTGGCGCTAACCAAATTAGATGGAACTGCAAAAGGTGGAGTTGTAATTGGAATTTCAGACCAATTTAAAATTCCGGTAAAATATATCGGTGTAGGTGAAAAGATGACGGATTTGCAATTGTTCAATAAAAAGGAATTCGTCGACTCATTATTTAAGGGATAATTAGTAAATTTAATCATGGAAAGTATTCTAATTCATACTGAAAATAGAGACGAGATAAATCTCTTAAAAGAAATTGCTCAAAAGATGGGATTTAAAGCCGAGATTCTTTCTGCCTTAGATAAAGAAGATATTGGATTAGCAAAGGCTATTGAAGAAAATAGTGGAATTGAAGCCTTAAGTTTTAACGAAGCGACACCATACTACAAATCCTTGGATAAGGCTAAATAATGCAAATCCAATATCAAAAGAAATTTCTTAAAGATTTAGCTTCCATTACTTCTAAATCAAGGCAAACCATAGAAAATCTTGTTTTCAATACTTTTTCAGAATATGAAAATATTGAAAAATCTGGTAAGCTTGAAAAATTAAAAGAATACAACTCCTACTTTAAAATTAGAGTTGGTAATTACAGAATTGGGTCAAGATTGAAAATGATATTCTTTCTTTTGAGAGAGTCTTACATAGAAAAGAAATCTACAAGTTCTTCCCATAAATAAAATACATGAAAGTTAAGGACAGAAAAAAAACTACTGGTTTATCTCAACCAAGAGTAAATGTAATCACACTCGGTTGTTCTAAAAACACTTACGATTCTGAAGTATTAATGGGTCAGTTGAAAGGCAATCAAATCAATGTAGTACATGAGGCGAATGATATACGTGAAAATGATATCATCGTGATCAATACCTGCGGATTTATTGATAATGCAAAGCAAGAATCTATAGATACCATTCTTCAGTTTAGCGATTTAAAAGAAGAAGGAAAAGTAGGAAAAGTTGTGGTTACCGGTTGTTTATCACAAAGATACAAGCCTGAGTTAGAAGCTGAGATAAAAAATGTTGACTCTTGGTTTGGCACCAACGATTTGCAAAACTTGCTAAACTCCATCGGTGCAGATTATAAACATGAATTAATTGGAGAGCGTTTGTTAACTACGCCCTCTCATTTCGCCTACTTGAAAATTGCTGAGGGCTGTAACCGTCCTTGTTCTTTTTGTGCTATTCCGCTGATGCGTGGCAAACATGTATCAAAACCTATAGAAGAACTGGTAAAAGAGGCGAAAAATTTAGCGAAAAACGGAACAAAAGAGTTAATTCTGATTGCACAAGATTTAACCTATTATGGTCTTGATTTATATAACGATAGAAAATTAGCAGATCTCATGCGTCATCTTTCT
This sequence comes from Sphingobacteriales bacterium, assembly GCA_014763615.1. Taxonomy (GTDB): domain Bacteria; phylum Bacteroidota; class Bacteroidia; order Sphingobacteriales; family Sphingobacteriaceae; genus Pseudopedobacter. The sequence goes on from JACXVB010000027.1 coordinate 6,096, forward strand.
GATGTGGATGGTGTGGAATGGATTAGACTTCAATATGCCTATCCATCAGGCTTTCCGTTGGATATTTTGGAGGTGATGAATGAACGCTCTAACATCTGCAATTACTTAGATATGCCGCTTCAACATATTTCTGATCCGATGCTGAAATCTATGCGACGAGGAATTACCAAACAAAAAACCATTGATTTGGTGAATCAAATCAGGGATAAAGTTCCCAATATTGCCATGAGAACAACTTTAATTTGTGGCTATCCAGGAGAAACTGAAAAAGATTTTGAAGAAATGAAAGCATGGGTAGAAGAAACTCGTTTTGATCGTTTAGGTTGTTTCACCTATTCTCATGAAGAAAAAACTCATGCTTATGATTTAGTAGATGATGTGCCAGAAGAAGTGAAAGAGCAGCGTGTAGAAGAAATCATGGATATCCAACAAAGCATATCTTTTGATTTAAATCAACAAAAAGTGGGTAAAAACTATAAAGTTTTGATTGATAAAAAAGAAGGTGATTTTTTTGTGGGAAGAACTGAATTTGACTCGCCAGAAGTGGATAATGAGGTTTTAATAGATGCAAAAAATAACTACGCAACGCCAGGAACTTTTGTATTTGCTAAAATTGACCGAGCAGAAGACTTCGACCTTTATGGTACTATTGTCAAATAATGGATATCAAAAACCAGAACAATCATTTTTGATTAATTTCGAAACGATGGAAGCTCAATATATTGATTACAACGAAACCCGATGTTTCTCCTCTACGGTAACGCGTTACTTGGATAAGGACGAAAAATTAAAGCCTTTTATTAATCGTTTCCCTAGTTTAGAAAATTTCAAAAACATCATTTCTGAAAGAAATTTTAAAGGAAATAGAGAATTTCTTTCAGAGGTTATCCAACATCAATATCAAAATACGCCTACCTCTACACTGGTTCTTCAAAATATTGATGCTTTAAAAAATGCCCAAACCTATACCATTACCACAGGTCATCAGCTTAATATTTTTACCGGACCACTTTATTTCATTTTTAAGATTGTCACTGCCATTAATCTGGCTAAAGAACTGAAAAACGAATTTCCAAACCAGCATTTCGTCCCAGTTTATTGGATGGCAACCGAAGATCACGATTTTGAAGAAATCAACCATACATACATCGGCGGTAAAAAAATCACATGGAATTTAGCTGCACAAGGTGCAACCGGAAGGTTAAATCCAAAGTCGATCATCCAAGCTTTAAATGAGTATAAAGGGATTTTAGGAATAAGCCCAAATGCTGAAAAATTAGCGAATTTGGTTACTAGAGCATACACGCAATATGAAAATTTAGCAGATGCCACCAGATTTTTGGTGAATGAATTATTTGGAGAATATGGTTTAGTGATTATTGATGCCGATCATCCAAAATTAAAACAAGTTTTTGCGCCCATTATTCAGCAAGATATTATTGAGCAGAATAGTTTCAAAAACATTGAAGAAAGCAGTAAAAAACTAACCGAAATAGGTGTTCACGCTCAGGTAAATCCTAGAGAAATTAACTTTTTTTACTTAACTGAAGATCTACGTGAACGCCTTGTTTTTGAAGATGGACGCTATCAGGTTTTAAATACCGGAATTTCTTTTTCTGAGGAAGAATTAAAAGCTGAAATCGCCAATCATCCTGAAAGATTTAGCCCCAATGTGGTGATGCGCCCACTTTATCAGGAAGTGATTTTACCTAATTTGGCTTATGTTGGCGGAGGCGGAGAGCTTGCCTATTGGTTGCAGTTGAAATCAACCTTCGATTTTTATCAGGTAGATTTTCCTTTATTAATTTTAAGAAACTCGGCCATGCTGGCAGAAGAAAAAACCAAATTGAAGCTCCAAAAATTAAATTTGGCTTTCGCCGATGTTTTTGAAGATACTGAGATTTTGAAAAAACAGCACATCCATCAGCACAGTGAACATGCGCTCAATTTAAAGGACGAGTGGAATCAATTAAAATCGATTTTTGACGAACTCAAAATCAGAGCAAAAAAAATAGACCCTACGCTAGAACCAAGTACCGAGGCAGTAGAAGTACGTTTAAAAAGAGCTTTAGATAGCTTAGAAAAGAAGTTAATTAGAGCAGAAAAAAGAAACTTTTCTGAAGCGATGAATGACATTGAAACCATCAAAAATCAATTATTTCCGGGTGGAGGTTTACAAGAACGCAAAGAAAACTTCGGCTTATTTTACGTGAAATATGGAGATGATTTTATCAAAAACCTGATTCAATATTTTAAACCTTTAGACTTCAAATTCACTATATTAAATTAGATTCATAACCTCATTTATCAGTCTAAAACCATCTAAAATGCAATTTTATACCTTTTCAGAAACCGAATTAAGACAATTTACTTTCTCCGTTTTTAAAAAAATGGGCTGTTCTGATGAACATGCCACTTTAGCTGCTGACGTTTTGATCAAAGCAGATTTGAGAGGTATTGATTCGCATGGTGTTGCCCGATTAACAGGTTATGTACGCTTGTGGCAAAAAGGACGGATTAACCCACAACCAAACATCAAAATTATACATGAAACAGCAAGTACAGCAACCGTAGATGGGGATGCGGGTTTAGGTTTAGTAGTTGCGCCTTTTGCCATGGATTTAGCCATTAAAAAAGCAAAAGAATTTGGTTCTGGTTGGGTGGCAGTAAAAAACTCTAACCATTTTGGGATTGCAGGTTATCATAGCTTAAAAGCGGTTGAAAATGATATGATTGGTTATGCTTTAACCAACGCTAGTCCGCTGGTTGCACCTACGTTCTCATCAGAAAGAATGTTGGGCACAAACCCAATATGTTATGCATTTCCAGCCGGAAAATTTCCTCCAGTAGTGGTGGATATGGCCACCTCAACCGCAGCAAATGGGAAGTTAGAAATTGCCCAACGTCAAGGAAAAAATGTTCCCGAGGGTTGGATTCAAGATAAAAATGGAAATGCAGCTTTAAATCCTGCTGATTTAAAAAATGGAGGTTCTCTTCTCCCATTGGGTTCTGATAGAGAACACGGCAGCCATAAAGGTTTTGGTTTAAGCGCAACGGTTGATATTCTTTCGGCAGTTTTATCTGGTGCTAGTTATGGGCCTTGGGCTCCACCTTTTGTTGCTTTCATGGATCCACTCCCTAACCAACCTGGAGAAGGTTTGGGTCATTTTTTAGGTGCGATGCGGGTAGATGGTTTCAGACCTATCGAAGATTTTAAAGCGAATATGGACAATTGGATTGAGCGTTTTAAAGCCGCCAAACCGATTGATGAAAATCAAAAAGTAGTGATTCCTGGAGAGCCCGAGTTAGCCGCTGAAAAGGAAAGAAAAGTTTCAGGAATCCCGCTGATTGATGCGGTTGTTAAAGATTTGAACGATGTGGCAGAGAAATTAGGGTTAGATAAACTTTAAGTTCACCTCATCCCTAGCTCTTCTCCTCAAGGAAAAGGAAACCAATAATTTTTCTCCCTCTCCTTTTGGGAGAGCTATTAAGGGTGAAGGACGGAATCTAATCGAGATACAAATTCCCACCTTTCCTAAAATTAAAAAAGGAAACTCATTTCTGAATTTCCTTTCCCTTTTATATATTTTGGATATTTTAATGGATTCCCATGAAAATTCTGCTCCATCTAATTTTATGGATGAAGGAAGCGTTATCATCCCAACTCATCCATACAAATAAAGCTTTTCCTACAATATGATCTTCAGGAACAAAGCCCCAATAACGTGAATCCGCAGAATCATGACGGTTATCGCCCATCATCCAATAATAATTCATCTTAAAAGTATAAGCATCAGCTTTCTTATCATTGATATAGAAATCGTTGCCTTTTACTTCTAGCTTATTACCTTCATAAACTTCTATACACCTTCTGTAAATCGGGAAAGTTAAACTATCTAACTTAACAGTCCATCCTTTTTTAGGAATAATAATTGGACCGTAATTATCCTGATTCCAAGGAAAATGAGAATCATGCGGAAAAACTTGCTGGTCAAAAACTCCTTTTTCAGCAATGATAGGCGTCATGGTCTTTACATTAGAGAATGCCTTAATTTCGGAAAATCCTTGTTTAGTTAAGTTAAAAACATATTCGTCTTGCGTTGCTCTTTGCTTATCCTCTGGTTTAATATTTTCTAAAGCCATCGGATTAAACTCAGTTCCATCGGTTTTTACATAATACTGTGTTTCGCTATGTTTTGGCAGCGGAGAAGGTTTTCCGTTGATATAAACCTGAGCATCAATAATTTTTAAAGTATCCCCAGAAATACCGATACATCTTTTGATATAATTCTCTCGCTTATCTACCGGGCGATTTAACGGTGGATCAGCATCCATCGGATAATTGAACACCACTACATCATTTCTTTTTACATGACCTAGCCCAGGCAAGCGATAATATGGCAATTCCCATCCATCCCAATAAGCTTTAGTGCCGATAATTGGCATGGTATGATGCGCAAAAGGAAACGCAATGGGCGTCATCGGTAACCTTGCACCATAATTTACTTTACTTACAAAAAGAAAATCGCCAACCAAAAGTGATCTTTCCATAGAACCTGTTGGGATAGTGTAAGCCTCTATAAACAAACTACGAATAATGGTAGCTGCAATTACTGCAAAAACAACAGCATCGAGCCATTCCCTTCCTGCACTTTTTTTCTTCTTTTCTTTATTCTTTTTCCAGAATTTCCAATTCATTTTATTTTGATTGATTTAGGCTTTAAAATTGTACATTTCTTTAACCGAGTAAAAACCCTTTTTATCCTTTAGCCATTCGGCAGCTAAAACTGCGCCCAAGGCAAAACCCTGACGCCCGTGTGCAATATGTTTTAACTCAATTCTATCTACATCAGAATCATAGATGACAGCGTGAGTTCCGGGAACCTCTCCCTCGCGGTAAGATTCGATGATTAGATGTTCTGGTTGATGAACTGTTACAGTTTCTTCATCTGCTTTTACATCTTCCCATTCCGTTTTTTTATCAAACTCTTGAATAATATCTTCTGCAATAGTAATTGCGGTACCACTCGGCGAATCCAGTTTATGAATATGATGAATTTCTTCTATGCCCACATCATATTGATCTGAAAATTGATTCATCATCTTAGCTAAAGCTTGATTGATTTGAAAAAAGATATTTACGCCCACGCTAAAATTAGAGCCATACATTACTGCGGCATCTGCCGTAAGGCAAGCATCCTTTACATCTTGTAAATGACCATACCAACCCGTAGTACCCACCACTAATGGCGTTTGAGATTGGATACAAGTTTGAATATTCTGCATGACTGAACCTGGCGTACTAAACTCTATGGCCACATCAGCCTTGTTTAAATTTTCTATAGTCAACTCTTGACTATTATCTTGATCAATCACCAAAACAATTTCATGTCCACGGTCTAAAGCGATAGACTCTATCATCTTACCCATTTTTCCGTATCCTAAAAGGGCAATTTTCATAAATTAATTTTTAATGTGAGCATTGGAATAGGTGCTGCTAATCCTGTTGCAGCATACGAAGGTATATAAATTGACGGTTTTATTTTAAAAGATAAATCATCTCCAACATCAAAAGTTGCAAAACGAGCATCTATATAGGCATCCAACATTTGCAAACCATAAAAACCGATGGAAGCATAAAGCGTTAAATCTCTATTTCTACGATAAAAATCTTTCGCACTATAAATTTGCGCCGCAGGTATTCCTAGATATTGTGGATAAAATGAAACTTTATCAGGAGTTGCACTTGCAGATCTGAATTGGCTTTCTGTTAAAAATTCTTTATAGTAACGATTGTTAAACTCGTAAACTAAACCTAATCCCACAAAACCACCGTAAACCAAAGGCACTTTCCACCATTTATGGTTTCTAGCTTGCCCCCAACCTGGGATGATAGCTGATCTTAAAAGTGCTTTTCGAGGATTCTGCAATTTGGTGCTATCTTTAAATAGCAGGCCAATTTCATGTCCAATCTTCTGAAGTTTATTTTTAGAAGTGTCAGATTTAGCACTTTTAGATACACTCAAAATACTATCACGCTGCTGAGCTTTACTCTGCAAAAAGCTAAAAATGAATAAAACTAAAAAGGCGTATTTTAACATTACCAATCGAGCAACTCGAGGATGCGATTTAAATCATCATCTGATAAAAAAGGAATTTCAATGCTTCCCTTTCCACCTTCTTGAACTTTCATTTTTATCCTAGTAGCAAATTTGGAAGAAAGATCATCCTGAATTTTTTGATACTGAAACGAAATAACTTCGCTTTTCTTTTCTTTAGGCACAGGTTTTACTCCGGTTTGTTTCATTGAACGCACCATGTCTTCTACCTTCCTTACAGATAAATCCTTATCCAAAATTTCCTGAAAGAAAAAAAGCTGAGTACTTGGATCTGCCACGTTGATAAGCGCTCTGGCATGACCCATACTTATTTTATTATCTCTGATAGCAGCCTGAATAGAGGGTGGCAATTTCAATAATCTTAAATAATTAGTTACTGTAGAGCGATTTTTAGAAACCCGGTCGCCCAATTCTTCTTGGTTGATAGCACATTCATCAATCATTCTTTGAAAACTCAAGGCTACTTCAATAGCATTTAAATTTTCACGCTGAATGTTCTCTATCAATGCCATTTCTAGCATTTGCTGATCATCAGCTGTACGGATGTATGCAGGGATTTCTGTTAATCCTGCCATTTTAGAGGCTCTTAATCTGCGCTCACCAGAGATGAGTTGGTAGCTATCATGACCCATTTGCCTTACGGTGATGGGCTGTATCAATCCTTGTAATTTGATGGATTCTGATAATTCTCTCAGCGCATCTTCATCAAACTCAAAACGTGGCTGAAAAGGATTAACCTCTACTTGGCTCACGCTGATATGACTTACAGAACCTAGTGCGGCAGAAGGATTATCGGTAATTGAACCGCTATTACGATCTCTCATTACCTCGGGAGAATCGTTTAATAAAGCACCTAAACCTCTTCCTAATCCTATTTTTCTCTCTTTACTCATTATTTAACCACCTCCGTTTTATCAGCAGGATTTTCTTTATTTAAACCATTTTTTTGGATGATTTCTCTCGCTAAATTCAAATAATTAATAGCACCTTTAGAATTGGCATCATGCATAATTACCGAAACGCCAAAACTTGGGGCTTCACTTAAACGGGTGTTTCTGGCAATAATCGTTTGAAAAACTAAATCTTCAAAATGAGAACGAACGTCTTCTACCACTTGATTAGATAAGCGCAAACGAACATCGTACATGGTTAATAAAATACCTTCTATCTGCAAGTCGGTATTTAACCTGTTTTGAACAATTTTGATGGTGTTTAACAATTTCCCTAAACCCTCTAACGCAAAATACTCACACTGAACCGGGATAATCACAGAATCTGCCGCAGTTAAAGCATTGATGGTGATTAAACCTAAAGAAGGGGAGCAATCAATGATGATAAAATCATATTCTTTCTTTACCTTCTGCAAAACTGATTTCATTTTAAACTCACGGTCATGCAGGTTTATCATCTCAATTTCAGCACCCACCAAATCAATATGCGCTGGTAATAAATCTAAATTGGGAGTATCTGTTTTTTGAATCGCATGCTTTGCAGGCACATTGTTAATGATACACTCGTAAATACTATTTTTTATCGTTCGAGGATCAAAACCTATCCCTGAAGTTGAATTGGCTTGTGGATCGGCATCTACTATTAAAGTCTTATATTCTAAAACCGCTAAACTAGCCGCTAAATTAATGGCTGTAGTTGTTTTACCTACTCCACCTTTCTGATTGGCTATTGCTATGATTTTACTCATGTATATTTTCTTTTGAAGCTTTTGATATGCGTGTATAAAAAAGAAAAATAGGCTATTTTTTGTATTTTTAGCCCGATTTAGCCTTTTTCAACAAGTCGGCAAGATACAAATTTAAACAATATCTATTTCCACACGTTAAAGCAATTTATAAACAAAAAAACGTATGACATTAATTGTTTCGGGTACCAACCGACCTCATAGTAATACTCTGAAAATAGCGAAATATTATCAAAAAATCTTAACCCAAAAAGGAGAACAAAGCGAAATATTAGATTTAAGCACCTTACCAGAAAGTTTAGTTCATCCTGATGCTTATTTAAAGACTTATGCTGATTTTAAGGAGATACAAGAAAAAGTAACCCAAGCTGCAAAATTTATTTTCATTGTGCCAGAGTACAACGGAAGTTTCCCCGGTATCATGAAGCTATTCTTAGATGCTTGCGCCTATCCTGATTCTTTTTACGAAAAAAAGGTGGCCTTAGTGGGGATTGCAACAGGAAAATACGGTAACATTAGAGGGATAGAACATTTAACGGGTATTTGTAATTATATGAATTTACACGTAATGCCCCTGAAACTTCATATCCCTTATATTCATTTAGAGCTCGATGAAAATCAAGATCTTTTTAAGCCGGATACGCTAAAATTCACTCATCAGCAGATAGACAAGTTTATCCATTTCTAGAAATATCCTCTGATGATTAACAAAAATTAGTTTCGATTGATTTTTTGAAAATTGAGTAAAAAACGGCTTTGGAATGCAAAAAAGTTTCATAAGATTTTATTAATGGAATTCTTTTTTCTTCGGAAAAATTAATGATGCAACCACACTAGTAGTTAAAATAGCCAAAATCACAAAAAGTGAATCTGTAGTGGTGAAACCCCAAGCCACCAACCAATGATGTGCCAACATTTTTACGCCAATAAATACCAATAACGCCGCCAATCCTGTTTGTAAATAATGGAATTTATGGATAATGTTTACCAACAAAAAGAACATAGAACGCAGACCTAGAACAGCAAAAATATTAGAAAAGAAAACGATATAAGGATCTTTAGTAACTGCAAAAATTGCTGGAATAGAATCTACAGCGAATAAAACATCAGTAAACTCGATGATTAACAACACTAAAAACAGCGGTGTAATGTATCGCTTTCCGTTTTCTTTGTGGAAAAACTGCGGCCCGATAAATTTGGGATAAACCGAAAAATATTTGGAAGCAAATTTCACTACTTTATGATTTTCTGGATCAATTTTATTTTCATCATCCTTACCAAAAAACATCATCAAACCAGAATAAATCAGAAAAGCCCCAAATAAATATAAAATCCAGTTGAACTGACTGACCAATGTTGCCCCAAGGAAAATAAAAGCATAGCGCATAATAATCGCACCTAAAATCCCCCAAAATAATACTCGATGATAGTATTTTTCCTTAACGCCAAAAGCCGCAAAAATAAGTACCATCACAAAGATATTATCTACAGAAAGGGCATATTCTATCACATAACCTGTTAAAAATTCAAGACTTAAATTATCTTTATATCGGTTGAGATTTTCTTGAAAATGGGCTGAACTGACATTCACCTGCTGCTGGTAGAGTTTAACAATATGCTCTAATTGTGTTTGATTTTGAATATTGTGTAGCTCTTGGCCATCTACTTTCAAAAAGAAATAAAAGCAAAGGGAAAAGCTCACCCAAACGGCACTCATGATAGCCGCTTGATTTAAAGAAACTGCTTGATTTTTTTGATGAAAAAGGCCCAAATCCAGCGAAAGCATAAGGACAATAAATAAAGTAAAAGCACCAAAGAAAATCAGTTCGTGGCTCATTTATTTTTTCCTTTCTGTGGTAAAACGTACCAATTGTTCTAGACCAGTTCTAGAAGCACTAGCTGGGAAAGTATTTAAAATTTCAAAAGCTTGGGCTTGATATTTCAACATTTGTTCTTCGGCGTAAGCTAAACCTCCGCTTTGATGAACAAATTCTATAATTTCATTGATTTTATCAGGATCATCCTGATGATTCTTTACCAAATTAATGATTCGCTTTTTATCTGCTTTGCTGGCTTTGTTAAGTGCATAAATCAGCGGAAGTGTCACTTTTTTCTCTTTGATATCAATGCCTTTTGGTTTACCTACATCATCTACACCAAAATCAAACAAATCATCTTTTATCTGAAAAGCTATTCCTATTTTTTCGCCGAAGTTTTGCATTAAGGTGATGGTTTTTTCATCAGCACCGGCAGAAGCAGCCCCTGCAGCGCAACATGATGAGATTAAAGAAGCTGTTTTTTGACGAATCACCTCGTAATAAACATCTTCACTAATATCCATTCTACGTACTTTCTCAATCTGAAGCAATTCTCCTTCACTCATCTGTTGCACCGCATCAGAAACAATTTTCAGTAATTTAAACTCTCCATTATCAACAGAAAGTTGTAAGCCCTTAGAAAGCAGATAGTCTCCAACTAAAACAGCGATTTTATTTTTCCAAAGTGCATTGATAGAGAAAAAACCACGACGCTCGAAAGAGTTATCTACCACATCATCATGAACCAAAGTTGCAGTATGTAAAAGTTCCACTAAAGCCGCCCCACGATAGGTTGATTCTGTAATTCCTCCGCAAATATTGGCAGAAAAAAACACGAACATGGGGCGCATTTGTTTTCCCTTTCTTTTTACGATATAGTGGGTAATACGATCTAAAAGTGGCACAGTGCTTTGCATAGAAGCTCTAAACTTCTCTTCAAAAGCATCAATTTCTTTTTCTATGGGTTTTTTTATCTCGTCAAGCTTCAGCATTGATGTGGCAACAAGCGTTCTTTTGTTAGGTTTGCAAACATAATGTAAAAAACCGATTTTAAATACCATAATTTTAGTATAGCCGTTCTTATCCTCGGTTTTTGGTTATATTTAAAAAACAATTCTAAACAATGAAATATACTTTTTATCTCCTTTTTGCACTTTCATTAAGTTCATATTCTACATTAGCACAAGACAATTTTAAAAGCACCAAAAATGGTGAGAAACCTCGTTTTTTCAATCGTTCTGAACTGAGCTATTCTTTTGGACTAAATCCAACTTTTAACGGTCAAAGCACCAATGCTTTCCGTATCAAAACCGTATTTGGGTTCGCTTATCCACAATATGGCTTCGGAATTGGAATAGAGAATGGCAGCTTTAAATCTGCGAATGGGAGCGGCGGCGCCAATTTTAATACCATTGCATTTACCGGTAACATCCATGTGCTTGCTAAACCATTTGAATATGACGGTCTCAATTTGTTTATAAAAGGTGGAGTGGGTTATGCTCCTAAATTTTTTGGGTATGCTAAAGGCTTCACCTACGATGGGGGTGCAGGAGTAATTATCCATACAAAAAAGGGAAGAAAGTATTACATCGAAGCTCTGTATGATTACCAAGAACTCAGTGATTATATCCTAAACAATAGCAAACTAGAGATTAAAACTTTAGGAATTGGAATTGGAACTTGGTTTTAATTAGCACTATTACTTGGTTTTCTTTTGCTCAGCCAATTAATGATGGCCACAATAAGATAAATCCATGGAAGATTATGAAAAATCAAATCAAAATAATCTAATAATTGCATCCCATTACCGCCTTCTATTAACCATTTTAATTTTTCATAGGAGTGTGGAATAGGATAATAAGGTGCTAAACCAAGGGTAATACTTAAAATGAAAGCTAGCTTTAAATGGTCTGATGGTTTAAATTTCATGTTGCTAAACTAGCAATAATATTTAGAAGTTGTTGTTTCGGAACCACCCCAGATTGTCGCCATTTTAATTCCCCCTTTTTAAACAAAATTAAAGTAGGCACACCTTGAACCCGATAAGCTTGTGCAGCCTGCGGATTTTTATCTACATCTATTTTGATGATGGATATTTGGTCTCCTAAGTCCTTTTTTAGCTGCTCCAATATCGGAGACATTGCTTTACACGGACCACACCAAGTGGCAAAAAAATCCACCAAAACTGGCTTATCTTGATTAATGATTTCTTTAAAGTTTCCCATTCTTTTAGTTGGTTTGATTTTAGTTTGTTGGTTTGCTAGGTTTTACTGGTCTAATTAACTAGCAATCTCACCAACTTAACCTCCAAATTTAAAATATTTATTATACACCCACCTTACAGCATCTATATTTAGTGCCAAATAAACCATAATTACAATTAAAACTCCTCGAATTTTACCCAATCTTAAACCTAATAAAATCAAAAAGCTTATTGCAATAACATGGCGGTAGATGTAAAACTTTACAGGTTTCAAGACTTAGTGTGAAAATTTACAACAAGCCTTCACTTGGCATGATGTTGCTGGTGACGGATTTTTCGTTATTCATTTAACTCTATATCGTCTAAACTAATAGTTAGCCCTATAATCTACCTGCAAGAATTGCAATCCCTTAGAAAGAATTGATTTTAGCACTAAACTTTTTTGATAAAGAAGAACATATTTTGATGGAAAATATCAACCTTGCAGCGGCTAATGAAATTTAGATGTCAGTATCATAGCTAATGTTAGCTATGAATTGAATATTTTGCAAAGTAAACAGACCCTCAAAAACAAATTAGGATTCAAAATCAGGATTTATTTTAGCCGAAATACGCTGTTTGGTATTTCGGCTTTTTTTTAAAGAGGTAAGCTATCTCTAAACTTTCCGTAAACCCAAGTACCTGCAATAGCACTTAATAAAGTAACGATGATGGCTAAAAATCCGCTTCCAATTTGAGCAAATAATGGTCCTGGGCAAGCACCTGTGATAGCCCAACCTAATCCAAAAATTAACCCACCAATAATTTGTCCTTTATTAAATTTCTTAGGATGAAAAATCACTGTTTCACCTTGGATAGTTTTAATGTTGAACTTTTTGATGATGAAAACAGAAATAGCACCCACTACTACCGCAGTACCTATTACTCCGTACATAAAAAAAGAATCCAGCCTAAACATTTCTTGAATCCGAAACCAAGAAATAATTTCTGCTTTTACAAATACAATTCCGAAAACAATGCCTACAATCAAATACTTAAAATTCGATGTTATAGATTCTTTTTTAACCAATGCATTGGGTGCACTACATGCGGTGGGGATGTCTTTTGTTGTAAATTCTGCAACTTTTTCCATTAAGCAATTAATTTAAAAATGTAAGGTAATAAAATCCAAGTGGAGATAAAGCCTCCAACCATAAAGCTAATAGTAGCTACCAAAGAAGGCCATTGTAGATTTGATAATCCCATGATCGCGTGACCAGAAGTACATCCACCAGCGTATCTAGAACCAAACCCAATTAAGAACCCTCCAAAAACCATAAATATTAAACCTGTTAAAGAAAATATCTGGTCAACACCAAAAATATCTAAGGGCATCAATCCACTAAAATCTTTTACGCCTAACGCAGATAACTGTGCTTTTGTCTCAGAAGCGATTTCTATAGGTCCTGAATCTGTTAAAAAATGTGTCCCAATTAAGCCTCCTAATAAAACGCCAATGACGAAAAAGAGGTTCCAAAGTTCATCTTTCCAATTGTAACTGAAAAAAGGAATTTTTGCCGGCATACAAGCTGCACAAACATGCCTTAGTGAAGAGGATATACCAAAAGTTTTGTTACCAATAAGTAATAATGTTGGCACAGTTAAACCTATTAATATACCAGCTACATACCAAGGCAAGGGTTGTTTGATAAATTCTAATATCATAGCAATTAAAAATTAATGGTGAATTTAGGATGATAAAACTAAGTATTTTCTTTTAAACAAAACAAATAATTCTGAACTTAATCTTGGTTTTACAGAATTGTACGCCTCTTCCATAATTTTAATATCAAAATAAGCTTCAAATAAATCTAAATATTCCTTTTTGCTTCCACCAAACGGCGGACCTTCAAATGGGAATGTTTTACTAAATAAAAGTCCAGCTAATTTTCCATTAGGTTTGAGCAATTGTTGCATGTGTTTGACATAATTGCCCCTTAAATCGGGATGTAAAGCACAGAAAAAAGTTTGTTCTAATATTAAATCATACTGCCCTTGATGATTAAAAAAATCACCTTTTTCCAGATGATAATACGAAGGATTTATGTTTCTTAATTTTGATTTAAGATTATCAAGAGCTATCTCAGCCAAATCAACCACGGTTATATTTTTAAACCCGTTTTCTAGCAAATAAATAGCTTCATGACCGTTTCCGGCACCCGGAATCAGGATGGCTATTTCTTTATTTTTTAATTGATTGATATATGCTTTAATAGGCGGAGACACTTGGCCTAAGTCCCAACCTGTTTGTTGGTGCTGATACTTAGAGTTCCAATAATTTTCGTCGAGCATATCAAAAATTTGTTTTTAAAAAATCATAAACCAATATGATTTATCTCTCGATTTTTTTGATCAACTTCAAAGATAATAAGATGTTTGCACTTGAAGCCTAAGGTTTATTGATAATTAGTCAAACAATTTCTTAATTTTATAGGTAAGCTTTCAAAACCATGTACGACTAAAATTCGTAATCATAACCAAGATTGATAAATAAATGAAAAAAACCGCCATCATACTTTTTGCCCATTTACCCGAATTTGAGGCGAAGACTAAGCGTTTTTCAGGTTTATCATCTCAGAAAGTAACTCAGAAAATTTCAAAATACCTTACCAATCATTTCTATCAATTATCAAAAAAAACAGAGGCAGAAGTTTTTTGGGTGGATACTTTTCATCAACAAGGAGAAAGTTTTGGAGAAAGAATTAGCAATGCTTTTGCCGATGTTTACAGCAAAGGCTTTGAAAATGTAATCTGTATTGGTAATGATTGTCCAGATTTAAAATTATCAGAACTGCAAAAGGCTATTGAAATCACTTCTTCCGGAAAAGTGATTTTAGGACCAACAACAGACGGTGGGGCATATTTAATTGGCATTCCGAAAGCCCTTTTTCAAAAAGAAAAATTTGAAGCTATACAATGGCAGAGTAGCCAAACTTACCAGCAACTTTTAAATATTTTCAAGTTTTCTGCTGAGATAGAGCAAATCGGAACAAAAATAGATTTAGATTGTGAAAATGATTTAAACAAGCTTGATCACACAAACGTAATCGCCAGAGTTATTTTACAAATCATCCGCCTATTTCAAAATCAAAACTGCATTTCACAAATCAAAACCAAAGTTGATTTCCTTTTCATCAGCCTTTCTTACTTAAAAGGTCCACCCTGCTTAGCTTAAATTTCTCTACCTGATTTCCATCAGGAAAAACAAATAAATCATTCAAAAAAACATCAATAACCACGCTTTGTACCGTGGGAAAATAACATATTATGGCAAAAAATTATTTCGATCCAGAGGATCTTAAAAAATTTGGAAAAATTACAGAATTCCAAAAACCATTAGGCGATAAATTCTTCGAATATTACCATGAAGTTTTTAAAGAAGGAGCACTCACTGTTAGAGAAAAATCACTGATTGCTTTAGCGGTAGCGCATGCCGTACAATGCCCATATTGTATAGATGCCTATTCTTCAGACTGTTTAAAAAAAGGCGCTGATGAAGAACAAATGATGGAAGCGGTACATGTGGCAGCAGCCATAAAAAGTGGTGCAACCCTTGTTTTTGGAGTGCAAATGATGAATCATGTAAAAGAACAACTGATGTAATTATGGGTGTTAAGCAAATTTCAAAATCTCTAAAAGCCTCCGGAAACGCCTTGGGCGATCATTTCTATCAGTTGAAAGTATTGTCGCAAAAAGATATTCAGGATGGTGCTTATGAGAATTTTCATAAAAAAATAAACGCAGTGGGTGTAGAATTTCTAAAACCTACTCAGCTAGAGATTTTCCAAATTAACATCGGAAAATTATGCAACCAAACCTGCTCACATTGCCATGTGGATGCTGGTCCAGACCGTAAAGAAGAAAATATGTCTTTCGAAACTTTGGAAAGATGTTTATACCTCATCAAAACCTATAATTTCAAAAAAGTGGACATTACAGGTGGTGCGCCAGAAATGAATCCGCACTTCAGATGGTTTGTAGAAGAGTGTACCAAAGCGGGGGTAGAAGTAATGGTGAGATGTAATTTAACCATCATCAAAGCCAACAAAAAATATGCTGATTTACCCGAATTTTTTGCGGCCAACAAAGTCCATGTGATTTCGTCATTACCTCATTTTTCGCAGTCAAGAACAGATGCGCAAAGAGGCGATGGCGTTTTTCAGGATTCTATTGCTGCCTTGCAAATGCTGAATGCGGCAGGCTACGGAAAAGAAGATTCTGATTTAATCATTGATTTGGTTTATAACCCCTCAGGTGCTTTCTTACCTGGAGATCAGGCATCTTTAGAAAGTGAATTTAAAAGACAATTGAAACGGAAATTTGATATCGTTTTTAATCATCTTTTTGCCATTACAAACTTGCCTATCAGCAGATTTTTAGACTATTTATTAGAAACTGGAAAGTATTTAGACTACATGCACCAACTGGTAGATGCATTTAATCCTGCAACTTTAGAAGGTGTAATGTGCAAAAACACTTTGAGTATCAGTTGGGATGGTTTTATGTACGATTGCGACTTTAACCAAATGCTGGATTTAAAATTTACAGGAAAGGCTAAACATATCAATGATTTTGATTTTGAAGAAGTGATGAACCGAAAAATCATCCTCAATAATCATTGTTATGGCTGCACAGCGGGTGCCGGAAGTAGCTGCGGAGGAGAAATTGCTTAATTAATATATTCTCCATGTTTATTAAACTCAAAGATATCCAAAATTATGTTTCAGAAATTACCGGAACAACTGCTATGGTTTTCTGTGGCACAGGTGCAATGGTGATTGATCAGCAAAGTGGTGGTGCTATTACACATGTTGGCGTTGCTATCACTTTCGGACTCATTGTTTCTGCCATGATTTATGCCTTGGGAGATGTATCAGGAGCGCACATGAACCCAGCAGTAACTATTGCATTTGCAGCAATTAAATTATTCCCTACAAAACAGGTAATTCCCTACATTCTTAGTCAAGTGATGGGTGCATTAATTGCAAGCTTTACACTGAAGTATTTGTTTCCTCAAAATAAAATGCTGGGCGCAACCATACCTACCGGAAGTGAAGGCCAATCATTTATTTTAGAGTTTATCCTCACCTTTATTTTAATGCTTACCATTATGCAAGTGGCAAAAGGGAGCAAAGAAAAAGGATTATTTGCTGGTTTAGCTATTGGATCGGTAGTTTTATTAGAAGCTATGTTTGCCGGTCCAATTTGTGGCGCATCTATGAATCCCGCAAGATCTTTAAGTCCAGCTATTGCATCTGGTCATTTAGAACATCTATGGCTTTATATCACGGCGCCTATTGCAGGCGCACTTTTAGGTGTTTTCACCTGGAAATTTCTAAACTTAACTCATTCAGAAGAAGCAGCTGAAACTGCATAAATAAAAAAATTATGTCTAACAACACCATTCACGAAGAAGTACAAAATTATTATGGTAAACAATTGCAACAAAGTAGCGATTTAAAAACCAACGCCTGCTGCACCCTCACCAAACCTCCAAAACCTATTTTGGAAGCTTTAAGAAATGTGCACAAAGAAGTTCAAGATAAATATTATGGCTGTGGCCTAACCATTCCAGATCAATTAAAAGATTTACGAATTTTAGATTTAGGCTCCGGAAGTGGCAGAGATTGCTTCATCGCAGCACAATTGGTTGGTGAAGAAGGAGAAGTAGTTGGTGTTGATATGACTGCCGAGCAACTCGCGGTAGCCAATAAATATTTGGATTACCATCGAGAAAAATTTGGTTATCAAAAATCCAATGTCACTTTTGTAAAGGGAAATATTGAGCATCTGGATGAGCTCTCTTTTGAACCCGAAAGTTTTGATCTCATCATTTCTAACTGTGTTTTAAATTTAGTTGTGGATAAGCAAAAAGTATTAAAAGACGCCTATAAATTATTGAAACAAGGTGGTGAGATGTATTTTTCTGATGTTTATGCCGATAGACGTTTCCCAAGAGAATTACAGAACAACCCAGTACTTTGGGGCGAATGCATCAGTGGAGCTTTGTATTGGAACGATTTTTTGAACTACGCCAAACATGCCGGATTTACCGACCCAAGAGTGGTAGAAGACAAGCCTATCAGCGTAGAAAATGAAGAGATTGAAGCCTTATTGGGCGTTATCAAGGTTTATTCTGTAACCTATCGTTTATTCAAAATTGAAGGTTTAGAAAGTGATTGCGAAGATTACGGACAAGCTGTAGTTTACAAGGGCAACATCCCGAATAACCCACATGCTTTTGATTTGGATGATCACCATCATTTCCCGAAAGGAAAAATGATAACCGTTTGTGGCAATACTTATAAAATGCTTCATGAAACCCGCTATCGTGATGCTTTTGATTTCTACGGAAATTGGGATACGCATTATGGAATTTTTGAAGGTTGCGGCGGTAAAATGCCTTTCACAGTAAACTCGGAAGGGGAACCAGCCACTTCCTGCTGCTAAATGAATATATTAAATAGCATTCTACATCAGAGTGCTATTTAATTTAAAAAATTAAAGTAGTGCTAACCCATTATAATCCGTAACAAACTTTATCACATTATCTGTGATATGAAATTCATCTGGTGTATGCAAAGTGGTGATGGCTAAAGCATCCATTCCTGCATTTTTAGCTGCTTCTACGCCCTTTGGCGAATCTTCAAAAACCAAACATTCATTGTAAGGAACACCTAAAATATTTGCAGCTTTGGTAAATGTTTCTGGGTCGGGCTTGCTTAAAACCACATCATCTGCACTCACCACTATCGGAAAATATTTTCTAAGATGGAGGTTATCTAAAATAAAATCGATATTAAAAGGGATGGCCGCAGAGCCGATGGCCATCTTAATCCCCGCCTGTTGTGCCGCTTCTAAAAATTCGCCCAATCCGTCAATCAGTTTTAAATGTGGTTTAAAAGCCGCTTGATAACGTTTTTCTTTCTCAAAAGAAAGTGCTTCCATTTCTTCTTCACTAAAATAACCTTTTCCAAAAACCCGTTCTAATAATTCGGAATTCTTGCCATACATCTGTAAAATGGTTTCCTCAAAAGTGATTTTTGCATTCAAATCATGAGTTAAAATATCATACCAAGCTTTAGCATGAAATTGCATATCATCAATAATGGTTCCGTTAAGGTCAAAAATATAAGCGGTGTACATGTTAAAATTTTGGCTAAAATAGTTAAGAATTGCTGAATAAGGATTGTTTTATAATTTTTAGGCTATTAAGAGATGATATTAGATAGAAAATCCTATTTTTGTAACCCATTAAATATGGAGAGGTGTCTGTCCGAAGGACTCCTTTGGAGAGTGGCAGAAAGAGTGAACGAGAAATAGTATTTTAAATAAAATAATTTGATACGGAGAGGTGTCTGAGTGGTCGAAAGAGCAAGCCTGGAAAGTTTGTATACTGGCAACGGTATCGTGGGTTCGAATCCCACCTTCTCCGCTAAAAAAATCCTTGTAAATCAAATATTTACAAGGATTTTTTTATTTCAACTAAGCACTGAACTGATAAATTGTGTGGCTTTTAAAAATAGCTTCTGGTTGCAATATCGTAGTTGGGAAATGGGGTTGATTGGGCGAATCAGGGAAATGCTGTGTTTCTAAACAAAAGCCTGTTCTTCTATAATCCTTCTCACCACCATTTAAAGTATGGACTCCTGCTAAATAATTACCAGTGTAAAGTTGAACTCCGGGTTCGGTAGTATAAACATCCATTTCAATTCCAGAAATATCTCCTTTTACTTTGGCTACTTTATTCATCCCTTTTTCCTTTTTGGCACCTAGTACGTAGTTATGATCATAACCGTTGCCGAAGAGCAACTGCTCATGCGGCTCATCAATCCTTGCCCCTATTGCTGTCATCGCTCTAAAATCAAAAGGTGTATTTGTAAGCCCTTGTAAATTTCCAAAAGGAATAGAAGTTTTATCAATTGGTGTAAATTCATCTGCAAAAAGCTGTAGCTGATGATTCAAAATGGTTCCGCTGCCTTCTCCATTTAAATTGAAATAGGCATGATTGGTTAGGTTAAGGATAGTTTTTCGGTCTGTTTTTGCTTCATAGCTAATGGTTAGTTCATTATCATCTGTTAAAGAATAAACTACATTTACTGCTAAATTTCCAGGAAATCCCTCCTCTCCATCTTTACTCAAATAAAAAAGTGCTAGAGACTGTGCATCGTAATTTATTACTTCCCAAACCACTTGATGAAACCCTTCTTTACCTCCGTGTAAAGCATTTGGCGCATTATTGATGGCTAATTGATAAGTCTTTCCATCAATACCGAAAGTTCCTTTAGCAATACGATTGGCAAAGCGACCCACAATTGCGCCATAATATACATCTGTGGGTTTTTGATAAGCGGCCACACTTTGCAATCCTAAAGTAACATTCACTAAATTCCCATCACGGTTTGGAAGGTATAAAGCTACTAATCTCCCACCAAAATTGGTGAAATAAGCTTTCATTCCATTGTTATTTTCCAATACATAGAGATTGGTTTTTTTTCCTTTTATATTGGTTTGATAGCAAACTGCATCAGGAAAAATGAGATTGTTCATGATGTTATTTTTTGAGGAATAAGTTAATTTTTGGTGAATTCGCCTCTGATAGAAGTTCCTAAACGGCGAAGCAGTCTGTCCTTTGGATAATTTCTCCCTAAAAGGTACATCAATTTGGTTACTGCGGCCTCAAAGGTCATGTCATAACCATTGATGACCCCCATATTTTTCAATTCACTGCTGGTAGTATAACGGCCCATTTCTACAGAACCTACCTTACACTGAGAAATATCGAGAATAATTTTTCCGTTTTGTATGGCTTTACGCAATCGGTCCAAAAACCAGCTTGCTGTGGTGGTATTTCCGGTACCAAAAGCCTCCATGATGATGGCTTCTGCATCAGAATTTAAAACCCCATCAACAATTTGCGGACTTATGCCGGGATATAATTTTAACACGCCAATATTGCTACTTACTGAAGTATGCACTCTTAGTTTAGTTCTTTCAGATTTTAAAATTGCCGCATCATTGTATTTGATGTGTACACCTGCTTCTACCAAAACAGGATAATTTGGGGAGCGAAAAGCTTCAAACTTCGCAGAATTATATTTAAATGTTCTGTTGGCTCTAAATAATTTATTTTCAAAATAAATACAAACCTCTGGCACCCGGGCTCTTCCGTCTTCTAGTTTAGCTGAGGCAATTTCTAATGCGGTGATAAAGTTTTCTTTTGCATCAGTTCTCACTTCTGAAATGGGAAGTTGGGAACCGGTGAAAATGACAGGCTTACTTAAACCATCCAACATAAAACTTAATGCGGATGCCGTGAAAGCCATGGTATCTGAACCGTGAAGAACTAAAAACCCATCATGATCGTCATAATTATCCTCAATTAGCTTGGCTAAAACAGCCCATATTTCTGGAGTCACATCAGAAGAATCTATGATTGGATTAAAAGAATGCACCGTTAATTCGTAATCCATCCTTCTTAACTCCGGAACATTCTCAATAATTTGTTCAAAAGTAAAAGGCTTTAATACACCCGTTGAAAGATCGGTAATCATCCCAATGGTTCCTCCGGTGTATATTACAAATATCTTGGTCATGCTAATAAAAAAGGCTATTAATGGATTTTGCTTTACAAATAAACAATTTTAATCTATACCCCAAAAACTTTCATCGCATTTGCCGAAGTAATTTCTGCAACCTGCGCTAAACTCATCTGCTTGATGTCAGCTAATTTCTCAGCTATATGTATTAAATAAGAACTTTCATTGGGTTTTCCCCGATGCGGAACTGGTGCTAAATAAGGTGCGTCTGTTTCTAATACCAAATGTTCCAAATCTATGTCGGCAATTACCATATCTAATCCCGATTTTTTATAGGTTAACACACCACCAATTCCTAGCATAAATCCTAAATCAATGGCATGTTTAGCTTGTGCTAAATCTCCGGTGAAGCAATGGAGAACCCCTCTTAATCGATCATCCTTTAACTCCTCCAAAACTTCAAAAACCTCATTAAAAGCGTCTCTACAATGAATCACAATAGGTAATCTGGCAGTTTTGGCCCAGTTAATTTGTAGTTTGAATGCCTCTTGCTGTTCTTTAAGAAAAGTTTTATCCCAGTATAAATCAATCCCAATCTCGCCAATGGCATAGACTTTATTTTGAGAGATGGCTTTTTCAATGTTTGCTAATTCTTCCTTGTAGTTTTCCTTTACATCACAAGGATGCAAACCCAACATGGGAAAGCAGTGCTGAGGATAAGCTTTACTCAAACCCAACACCAAATCTATGGAAGCGCTATCTACATTAGGCAGAAAAAGCTTTTGGATATCATTATCCCAACAGCGTTGTAATTGTTGGCTCAATTGCGCTGGATCGGTCTGGTAATAAATATGGGTATGGGTATCAACTAGCATCATGAAGGTAAAAATAAGCAATAAAAAAATCCCCTTCGTTTCGGAAGGGGATTTAAAATTATTTTTGTGGGGCGGGAGCCGTAGGTGCTGCGGTTGCCGTACTGTCTTTATGAATTACATTTACCAACTGCAACTCGAAAACTAATGGTGTGAATGGACCAATCATACCGCCCGGCATTCCTCTGTCTCCATAACCTAAACTTGAAGGAATTAAAACGATAGCTTTCTCCCCTTTTTTCATGTTTAAGATGGCTTCATCAAAACCTGCAATTACATTACCTTTACCGATGATTAAGTCTAAAGTTTTGTATGGTCTTCCAGGGTTAAACACATTTTCTTTTTTGGCTACATCCTCTAAACTCGTATCGAAAACTTTACCAGAAGTTAATCTTCCGGTATAATTTACTTGTACACTATCTCCGGCTACTGGCTTTTCTCCATTACCTTCTGTAACTATTGCCATTTGTAAACCTGAAGGCAATTTTTCTACCTTCAACTTATTATCATCAATGTATTTTTTGATTTTACCTGATTCTAAAGACTTTGCTTTATCGGCTTCTACCTTAAAGAAAGCCTGAATAGCATCCTGAAAAGCTTGCTGATTAGCAGTGTCTTTGTGGATTACTTTATCAATCTTAAGATTATAGATGATGTATCTTCCTTTGATATTTTGTGGTCTTGGCTGACCTTTAGCTGCCGCTGAATCTAAATCGATTTTGATAGTTGCGCTATCCCCCACGTTTAACATTTTGATGGCATAGAACAAATCGCCGGGATAAGCAGGTTTTTGAACCAAGGTTTGAGTAGATTTTCCTAACTCATAAGTACTATACATCACAGAATCAGCTTCTGTTTTAGCCACTACTTCTAAACTGATAAAATCACCCTCTTGGATAGAGTCTCCTTTTACATCATTATCAATTTTATAAAGTAAACCCGCAGGCCCTTTTTTAAATCCCCCGTTACAAGCTGTAAATCCTAATGCAGCTACTGTTAATATTAATAATCCTTTTTTCATTTATATTGATTGTTTTTAATTGCATTCAAGAATCCTAGTGGATTTTCTCATTATTTATTGATTGTTTTTTATTTGCATTCGAGAACCTTTTCAGGTTTTCTCATTTATTTTTATTGTTTTTTAATTGAATTCAATTACCTTTTCAGGTTTAACTCATCTACTCCACTTTTTACTTTCTACTTTTAACTTTTTACTTTCTACTCGCCTCGCCACTTTCTACTTTCTACTTTCCACTTTTAACTCCTAAGCTCCTAAGCTAACAACAACTCTTTATATTCTGGCAAAATGCTTTTAAACTTCGCTACCACGGTTTCAAAAGATTCATCAGAAGCTCCACCTGCAGCGTTACGATGTCCACCGCCATTAAAGTACTTTTTACAAATTTCATTAGCGGGGAAAGTCCCAACCGAGCGTAAAGAAAGCTTCACTTTTTCAGAGCGTTCAACAATAAACGCCGCTAACTTAATACCATTTATTGAAAGTGCATAATTTACAATCCCTTCTGTCTCTCCGGTTTGTATATTATAAGGCTTTAAATCTTCTTTGCTTACGCTGATGAGTGCCGTATTGAAATCTCCTAATACTTCTAATCGATTACTTAAGCAAAAGCCCAGAAACTTCAAACGGTTTTCAGTTGCATTATCATATACTTGTTGATGAATGCGCCAGTTTTCGGCTCCTGCATCAATTAAATCTGCTACAATTCGGTGCAAATTAGAGGTTACATTAGGGAAACGGAAAGAGCCAGAATCGGTCATGATACCCGTGTACAAGCAAGTAGCCACATCTTTATTGATGAACTTACCATCCCCCAATTGATGAACGATAAAATCATAAATCAGCTCTGCCGTAGAAGAAGCATGGATATTCCAGTGACGAAAATCATCAAAACCCTCAGGTTCTAAATGATGATCAATCATGATTTTGAGTGCCGAAGAATTTCTCACCTCTTCCCCTAATTCATTAATACGGGAAAGCGCATTAAAGTCTAAACAGAAAATCAATTCAGCCTCTGCAACTAATTTTTTGCTTTCCTCTTCCTTTTCTGTATAAATCACAACCTCTGCATTATTGGGTAGCCAATGCAAAAAATAAGGATAATCAGTTGGAGAAATCACTTTTACGTGATGACCTTTTTGAATAAGATAGTTGTATAAACCCAAAGATGAGCCCATCGCATCGCCATCAGGCTTGTGATGTGTAGTAATAATAATTTTACGAGGAAGTGCTAATTTTTCTTTAAGCGTGGCTAAATCAATCATTCAAATCTTTGAAAAGGCGAAGTTAAACAAAAGCGATGAAAAAATAAGCAATACTTTCGGTTACGATTTTAAAAGCCTACTTTTGCAGCAATTTTAAAAAACGAATAATGGCAACAAATAGAACTTTTACAATGATTAAGCCTGATGCCGTAGCAAACGGACATGTTGGGGCTATTTTAGATGATATGATCAAAGGTGGATTTAAGATTGTGGCGATGAAATATACCAAACTATCTCCAGAAATGGCTGGTAAATTTTACGCAGTACACAAAGAGCGTGGTTTCTTTGGAGAATTAGTGGAATTTATGTCTTCAGGACCAATTGTTGCTGCTATTTTAGAGAAAGACAATGCCGTGGAAGATTTTAGAAAATTAATTGGAGCAACAGATCCTGCCAAAGCAGAACCCGGAACCATCCGTAACAAATATGCAAAATCTATAGATGCCAATGCCGTTCACGGATCAGACTCTGATGAGAACGCAGCGATTGAAGGTAGTTTTTACTTTACCGCTTTCGAGCAATTTTAATTGAAGCTAAAAGCATTAAAAAGCCCCCGAGATTATCGGGGGCTTTTTCGTTTATACAGTTTCCTCATCATTTCGATTATATTTACCATTCAAAATCACATTATGAAGCTTTCCGTTGAAACTTTACTCGAAAAATTAAAAAACCATCCCTTAAAATTTTCTGAGGTGATTGCAACCATTGATGATACTTATCAGTATACACCTACTGCTTTTAGAAATGGTACGGTAGTTAATGAAGCGGGACAAAATGAAGGAAGTGCAAAGGTTTTTTCTTTTGCTCAACTCCATCAGCTAGATGTGGGAACGACTTTAATGTTATTTGCAGAGCATTACCAAGCGGTTTTGAATCAGCCGGAAGGAAATGATCATCAAAATATCCGTCAGTTTATGAAGGAAGGCTGGAAAGGGATTGAGTTTGAAAATACCGCATTAAAAGCAAAATAATTTAGTTTACATTAGTGTATCCATGCAAATCGGATAACTCTCATTTGTTTATTAATGCCAGAACCACAGATAAATACCCCTAAAAGTCCCTCTTTTAAAAGCGTAAAAACGATTTGGTCTGAACTAATTGGTAGCCAAACTGATTTTACTTTAGAAAGCAGAATATTTAACTCCATCAGTATTTCACTGATTATCCTGTTGTTAGTTTATATTCCTTACAATTTTTTTGCGGGTCTTTACACTGCCGCTATCTCGGCTGTTGTTTTTGCATTATTTTTCTATTATCAGTATTACCGTTCTAGATATTTAGGTAAAAGACATCATAGTATTGCTTTTGGGGTTGCTGGGGTACTTATTTTTGGGGTTAATTATTTTGCTAATTCTGGTATGCAGGGTTCTACCGATTTGATTTGGCCGGTTTACCTCCTGTTAGTTTTATCCATCTCTCCTTATAAACAACATTTGGCTTGGTTAGCTTTTTATTTGATTTGCTTCTTTGCCATTCACTATGTGGGTTATTTGTATCCTGCATCAATTAAATATCCTTTCACCATTGATCATGGGCAGTTTTTAGACCGTGTAATTGCATTTCCAATACCTGTGTTGGTGGTTTATGTTACCGTCACTTTTATCAAAAAGAGCTATGATCAAGAGCGTAAATTAACAGAAGAAAAAACCTTAGCTCTGAAAGCAAGCAAAGAAGAAATTTCTTTACAGAAAAACCATTTAGAACAAAGTAATTTAGAGAAAAACAAGCTCATGTCTATTATTTCGCATGATTTGCGTTCTCCTTTACTCAACATCCAAAATTATTTAGAGCTGCTGAAAGACTATGAATTAGACAGTACCGAAAGATTAGGAATGGAAAAAACTTTGCTCAACTCCACCAATAATACTATGGAGATGCTTTCTAACCTATTAAACTGGTCGAAATCGCAGATGAATGGTGCTTACACACACTTAAAAGAGGTAAATCTGTTGCATACTTTGTCTAACACACTTGAAATGGAGCTGTTGCATGCCGCTAAGAAGGCTATTAGCTTGAGCTTTCATATTCCAGCTGATATCCTAGTGATGGCTGATGAGGATATGCTGCAACTGGTCATTCGCAACCTGATTAGTAATGCCATTAAATTTACCCCTAAAGGCGGAAAAATACATATCGAAGCCGCTATTATTGGAGATCACTGCCAGATTATGGTAGAAGACAATGGACTTGGAATTCCTCCAGAGAAACAAAATCAGATTTTTCATATCAAATCTCAACCCGAATACGGCACCAACCAAGAGAAAGGTGTAGGTTTAGGTTTAGCTTTATGCAAAGAGTTTACAGAAAGACAAAATGGGAAGATTACTTTTGAAAGTACTGTGGGAAAAGGTACCAAGTTTTTTGTGTGGATACCTCAAGCATAAAATATAGATTTGTGTAGAGATTAGGTCTTTCCACTTGTTTTTCAATAAAGAAAAGCCTAAATTATAAAGTATAAAATCTACCCATCCTCCCATCCATTCAAAAATTCATTAAATAAGCTCTAAAGACGTAGGATGAAGCTAAGATAAACGTAAGATAAAGCTACCTTGAGTATGGGATAGCGTAGGGATAAGTATAGGATAGCGCCAGAAAATTGCTTAGAAATAAGACTCAAAGCCATTAAGTTAGTATAGTTAAAACATCTAAATTATGGCAACCCATCTGGTTTAAGTCTTAGCGGGCAAACGCAAAGCAGGATTGGGTTGACTTAAATCTTTTTATCTAGCCTTGTTATAACTGAGAAAACAGATCATTATTTCCTTATCATGCTGAACTCGT
Organism: Sphingobacteriales bacterium; assembly: GCA_014763615.1. Lineage (GTDB taxonomy): Bacteria > Bacteroidota > Bacteroidia > Sphingobacteriales > Sphingobacteriaceae > Pseudopedobacter. Next base: position 33,445 of record JACXVB010000027.1, read on the forward strand.
TTCAGCAACTTTTTATAGCAATGCAACTGCGTTAAGAGATTCTGAAATAAATTCAGAATGACAAAATGTTTTTTTATTTTAAACTTAGTTTGAAGCCCCATCTGGTTTAAGTGTTCCGTTTTTCGGGATCACTTAAATCAAAAATGTAAAATGAGGACTCCGTCTGGGAATTAAAGGTGACATAATGTTTTTAAGATATTTCCGGACGGAGTCTTCGGTTTTCAAAAGCATTTAAGTGATCTTTCGTAACACTTAAACGAGTTAAAGGGTTTGAATAACTCATCTATCCCCAAAACGAGTTTAAGTCTTAGCGAGCAAATGCAAAGCAGGATTGGGTTGACTTAAATCTTTTTATCTAGCCTTAGTTTAGCAAATCAAGAAAAGAATTAAAAAGTATAGAGGTCAACACTTAGTTACCTATAATTTGAGTTTGATAAATTTTATCCGAGATCACCATTCTTACGATAAGCTTGTTGAATATAGTTGCTTTGTTCTGCGAACGGTTGATTCTGAAACAGAACTCGTCAAAATACCTGTTTATGTGTTTCCCGCTTACCCATGAGTAGGTCGTTCTTATCCATGATTTTATTCAGAACTGGTCGTAGGTTTAGCGCAGCGTTCCTACGACCTATTATTTATAGAGCATCCGCTTGATTCACCAATTTCTTTATTTAAAAATATCAAATCAAACTTACTTTTACAAAAACTGTAATAAGCAGCACAACTACTATTAGCCCATTCTTCGGGTTTTGATACAAAACCCTGTTCAACAGGATTATTGTGAATATAGGCTAATCTTTGATGAAGCATTTCAACGGTGTCGAAATATAGTTCTCTATTGTTATGAAATTTATATTTTCTTGCCATAACCTTAATTTGCAAGAGTTTATTTACTGTTTAGCAAAAAAATCGTGGTGGTGTAGAAATGCTGTTATCGAGCGGACGCTCTCATTCTAAAGTAGGTCGTAGAAGCGCTGCGCTTAACCTACGACTAGTTGGGGGGTCATCCTGCCTAACGGCAGGCATCCATATCAGCCAATCTCTTTCTAGAGTAAGCTGTAAGTGTGCTGTGCTAAACCCTGGACTAGGTAGGGAGATTTATTTACTTACTTTCAAAATAGCGCTTCAAATGTGCTAATTGCCATTTTTTAAAATCAATTTGACCTAAATTTTCATTTTTTGGAATCTCAAATAGTAAATTATTTTCTCTATTGATCACAAATAAATAACCGGGACCAATAATATCCTCATTAGTTTGATAGAATTTGTTAAAATCATGAGTTAAGTCCTTAAATAACCTCATATTTGGATGATTAAATGAATCTGGTAAGTAAAATACGTTAATGTCAACCTTAGAATGTTTCCTTTTTTCTTCACGTAAAAAATCTTCAAAATTAGGGTTCGCTAGTACTATAAAACTATTTATTTTTAGTTTAGGATCAGTGAATAACATTTCTAAATCCGCCCTGCATGGTTCGCACCAAGAAAAGGCCATAACAGCTATAATATTATTAGATTTTGCCTTAGAAACAATTTTAGAAGCATCTGAAAATATATGATTATATAAAAAAGAGAAATATAATAATATAGAATAAATCATAATATCAAACTTATATTAATTCTAACCAACTTACTTTTTCAATAAATTTGAGTGTCAAGATTTTTACGCTGCCTTTTATAAACTTCTTAACACTTAATTTTTAAAAAGTTTCTAAGTTTCTTAAGCCTTTTTTGATTAACATTATTACCTAATGATCAAAATTAATAACAACAAATAAAACTTGGAGCTATCAGAAATTATAATTTAAACCAGCAACAAATACCCTTCCTAACAAATTATAAGTAAATGATTGACTACTAAGAGTTGAGAAAGTTTCAGCCTGAATTGTTGTTTTGTTGAAGATATTTCTTAAATTAAGAAATATTTTTGTTTTATTCTCTTTAATTCCTTTTGTAAAATTTATATCACTTAATAACAAAGAATTTGAACCCTGATGTATTAAAGAGTTATTAATATTAATAATTGTATTTTTATCAACCTTTAAATAACCATTTAAAATATAATTATTCGTAACTATTTTATTTTGTTTATTTATAAATGTACTGTTAATAAATTTGTTGCTTCTAATTTGATAACCTAAAGAGAAATTCACTCCTTTTTTAAAGACTGTGGTCATTAATAATTTAATATTGGAAGTTGAGGTTTTTATATCACTAAATGATTCTGAGGGATTAATTAAACTAAAATAATTATTAGTAAAATTTGAAGATTCTAATCTAAATTTAGTTTTTAAAAAAGGAACATATTTATCAATTTGAGCGTTAATTATTGTTGAACCACTTGAAGGAGTTATAATTCGTCTAAGACTATCACCTAATGAACCCAGAGAAAGGTTATAACCTAAACCATTAGTCGTTTTTAAATTCGTAAAGTTTACAAAAAAACTTTCTTGGTTGTAAAGATTAGAATAAGTATATCTTAAGCTTATTTTGTTGTTGTTTGGTATTGTAATATTATTTAAACCCTCAACAATAGTTCTGTAGTCAACCTGTACTCTACCAAACGCTATATCTTCTAAACTAAAAACGTCTTTATTATTACTCACTTCGAAATTAAATAAATGATTCCTGGTTAATTTATATTGGAATGATGCTTTCGGTTGGTATAAGAAAAAATTTCTTATTGAACCATTAAAATCAATTTTTCTTAAGGTTAGATAATTATTCACGTCAAATTGGAATTTTCCTTTCTCAATTTTGATAAATAAAGTATTATAGAAATCATTAGTTATTTGTTTATTTAGATTATTAAAACTTAAGCGAAATACATCAAATGTATTTATTCTATTATTAAGCCCTATTTCATTTGATACTAATAAGATTTTTTTGATTCTGCTAACCAACCTTAAGTTGATATTTTTTGATTCTGAATATTGGTTAATGTTCTGATCTATGCTATTACTTTCATTGTTAAATTTTTGAGGAAAGTTCTTATTTTCGAAAGTTATGCTGGTTAAAAAAGCCATATTTTGATTAATTTTAGTGCTATAATCTAAATTTGATTTAAAGGATTTTAAAATACCAGTATCTCTTAAAATAAAACTAGTTGGATTGTTTGATAATGAAAATAATAAATCCGCAGAATTAAATAAGTTTTTATTATTAAGATCAATTCCAAATTTTAATACGGAGTTCTCTCTTGGGGTATAAGTAAAGTTTGTGTTTATATCAAAATTGGTTAACTTATTAATAACTTTCTGCGTTTCTTCAAATGAAATGTTTTGACTACCTAGTAAGTACTTATTTAAAGAATTATTAGTGTTACTTAAATTATTCGAATCAAATACTAAATTATTTTTTACTTTAAATTTGTCGTTAGGATTATAAATATGAATTAAAGAAATTAATAATTCATTGTTGATATTATTTTGGTAATTATTATTTAATAAATCAAAAGTTTTAGGTGTAAATTGAGTTATAGTTTGGGATGTTTCGATATCATTTATTGCCTCATTATTATCAATTAAATCATAGACGTTAAGATAGTTACCAATATTGTTATACCCATTTATTAAATAAAACTTGTGTTTTTTTTGGTATGAAAAGAGATTGCCATTTAATTCTTTTTTTTTATTCAAGCCTAAAGAAGCACTAAAATTACCGAAAAAAAACTTCTTTTTTTCAGGGTCAACTTTCAAATCTATAACCGTATTATTTTCTGTACTTAAGTCTTTAAGAACAGGATTATCTACATAATTCTCAATGGCAATTATATCCTTTATTAAATTAGGGTTTATATTTTTTGAAGCAATCGAGTAATTATTTTTGAAAATGTTCTCACCGTCTATTAAAATTGTTTCAATTGGTTTCCCTTTAAATGATACATTTCCATTGTCAGAAACGCTTATTCCAGGCAGTTTTTTTAATATATCCTCTATTTTGAAATCTTCATCTGACTTAAAATTTTTAACGCTATAAATAGTCGTATCATTCCTAACTCTTATTCCTTTAAAATCATCAAGTATTACTACTTCATTTAAAACTTGAGTTTTTGTTTCTAACTTAATTTCTACGTTTATGTTATCTAACAAATAAATCTTTTTTTCAAAGGTCTTATAGTTAATACCTCTAACAATGATAATAATTGAATCTAATTTAGCTTTACTTACATAAGTAAAGTGGCCAAATTTAGTTGGTGAAGTATAACCTATTAATAAAGAGTCCTGGATAGTATAAAATTGAATAATTACATCTGAAACTTGATGGTTATTTTCATCCAATACAGTTCCTTTTGTAAGCTCCCCCAAAAACAGTACGGTTTAAAAGTAGAATAATTAACTTTAAACAGTAAGTATGAAAAGGAGTAAATTTTCCCCGACGCAAGTAGCCA
>JACXVB010000055.1 GCA_014763615.1 Sphingobacteriales bacterium
ACCAATGTAACATCAAATTTACTTTGTGAAAATTGGTGTGCAATTCCGTTGCCCATTGTTCCTGAGCCAATTATTGCTATTTTGATAATTTTATGACACTTTTATTTGTTAAATTCTAATTACTAAATTGTGAAGTTACTAGTTTTTTTAAGAACTTAGGTTTTTCAATGTTAAACTCGAAGTAGAAATAGCACACCTTCTATTAAAGTTTTGCATGTCATAATTGTAAATTATTTTTTAACCAAAACAAAAACACATGAAACAAAAATTACTAAGTGTTTTCTTATTGTGTATCATGCTAGCAGGAGCTGCATTTGCACAAGACAGAAAAGTGACTGGTAAGGTAACGGCTAAAGAAGACGGCCTACCCTTGCCAGGGGTTTCAGTTAAAGTAACTGGAACAAAATTAGGAACTCAAACAGACGCAAATGGAAATTACTCTGTAAATGTACCTGCTGGTTCTAAGAGTTTGGAATTCTCTTTTGTGGGATACTTAAATCAAACTATTACATTAGGCAAGAAAACCACAATTAATGCTTCTTTAGAAGTAGATTCTAAACAACTTTCAGAAGTTGTTGTAGTTGGTTATGGTGAGCAATCAAAAGCTTTATTAACAGGAAGTCAAGCCTCTGTTAGTGCTAAAGATATCAAAGATGCCCCTATTCTTTCAACGGAACAAGCTTTGCAAGGTAGAGCAGCGGGGGTTCAAGTTACCCAATCTTCTGGTACACCAGGCGGAGGCATCTCAGTAAGAATTAGAGGGCTTTCTTCTATCAGTGGAAGTAATCAACCTTTATATGTAGTTGATGGTATTCCTATTAACACAGGTTCTTACACACAATTAGCTGCAGGTGGTCAGTTAACCAATTCTCTTTCGGATATTAACCCTAATGATATTGAGTCTATTGAAGTTTTAAAAGATGCTGCTGCTGCATCTATTTATGGTTCTAGGGCTTCTAACGGTGTGGTTTTAATCACTACCAAAAGAGGTAAAACCGAAAAAACTCAAGTTGATTTCAATAGTTACTATGGAACACAAGCTGTTAGAAAAAAGATTCCTACTTTAACAGGTCCTGAGTACATTACTTTACTTAATGAAGCGCTAACAAATCGTTATGGTTCATTAAATGCTTCTGCTTTAGGTTTGGACCCAAATCCAGCGAATGCCAAAACAACTGTTTGGCAAAATGAAATCTTTAGGGACGCTCCTCAACAAAACTATGATTTATCTTTTAGAGGAGGTACAGATAAAACTAAATTCTATGTTTCTGGAAATTATTTTAATCAAGATGGTATTGTAATAGGATCTAACTACAAGAGATATAGTGGTAAAATAAATTTAGACAATCAGGTTAGTGATAAATTTAAAGTTGGGGTTTCTACCTATTTCTCAAATTCAAAAGCCAATAGAACAAATAATGATAATAACATTTATGGGGTAGTGAGTGCGGCGATACTGTTAGCCCCAACTATTCCTGTTTACAATGCAGATGGTACTTATGGTAAAGATCCATTATCATCAATTGATAATCCAGTAGCTTCTGCTTTAGAACCAACATTTTATGCGATAAATAACCGCTTATTAGCTAATGGTTACGGAGAATATAGCTTCACACCGAATTTGAAATTAAAATCGACTTTCGGAATTGATTATATCTTCTCAAAAGATAGAAGATATTATCCTACAACTACCAACGTAGGTGCTGGAGCTAATGGTTCGGATGCCGAGGGTCAAAATCAAGAAATTAATTACGTAAATGAGAATATCTTATCATTTAATAAAACTTTTGGAGACCACACTATTAATGCTATTGCTGGTATGACTTTTCAAAAATCTAACTACGAATCATTATTTGGTTCTGCAACAGGTTTTCCTGGAAATGATGTAAGAAGGTTATCAGCAGGTGCTGTGAAAACTAATGCTTCCTCAGGAGGTTCATCTTATGGATTGGTTTCCTATCTTTCTCGTTTAAATTATTCATTTAAGAACAAATACATTTTGGCGGCTTCTGTTCGTGTGGATGGTTCTTCAAGATTTGGTGCTAATAAGCGTTATGGAACTTTTCCATCTGTTTCTGCTGCATGGAGAGTGACTGAAGAAAATTTCATGAAAAGCATTAAATCTATTTCTAACCTAAAGATTAGAGGTAGTTATGGTATAACTGGTAATCAAGAAATAGGTAATTTCACTTCTTTACCTTTAGTGAGTGGTGGAGCTAATTATTTACAATCTCCTGGTTTAGCACCGTCGCAATTAGGTAACCCTGATTTGACATGGGAAAATGCAAAAACTATTGATGTTGGATTTGACCTAGGATTATTTAAAGATAGATTAAATTTTACAGCAGATTACTACGATAAGAAAACCGAAAAGTTACTTCAAAATCGTCCTTTGGTAGGTAGTTCTGGGTTTCTTTCAATACAAAAGAATTTGGGAAGTATGGACAATAAAGGTTTTGAGTTAGCGGTTAACGGTGATGTAATAAGAAATAAAGATTTAACTTGGAATTTAGGATTCAATATTTCCTTTGTTAAAAACAAAATTACCTCTTTAGAAGGAGCTCCTTTTGCTTCTGGTTTTGCTTCTTGGGTTGAACAAGGTCAATCCATCGGTGCTTTCAGAGGTTACAGGGTAGTAGGAATTTTCCAAACTCAGGCTGATATTACTGCTGCACCTACACAAAGTTCCTTGACACGACCTGGTGATATTCAGTTTGCCGATTTGAATGGTGACGGTGCAATTACTTCTGCCGATCAAGAAATTATTGGTCAGGGTTTACCTAAATATTATGGTGGTATAACTACTTCATTAAACTATAAAGGTTTTGATTTAACCGCCTTTGCTCAATTTGTTGGTGGTAACAGTATTTACAATAATACTAGTGCTTTCGCAGAAGGTATGAATAGTATTTTTGGTCAGTTTGCTTCTACTTTAAACAGATGGACGCCTACTAATACAAATACTTCTCTACCTAGAGCAGTTTGGGGTGACCCTAACAACAATAGAAGAACCTCAACTCGTTTCTTAGAAGATGGTTCTTATTTAAGAATGAAAAATTTAACACTTGGTTATACATTCGATAAATCTATTGTTAGTAAGTTGAAAATAAGTTCATTAAGAATTTATGCTTCTTCTCAGAACTTATTTACTATCACTAATTATTCAGGTTTTGATCCAGAGGTAAGTACTTTTTCTGATACAAACACAGCTCCAGGAACAGATTTCTTAACTTTCCCACAAGGAAAGACTTACACCTTTGGTATTAATATTGGTTTCTAAATTTAATAACATGAAAATAAAAAATATTATAAAAGCAACGTTTTTGGCGGGCTCTGTTATCTTAGCATCATGTACTGATAACTACCTGAATCAAAAACCCCAAGCATCATTAGATGCAACAACAGCATATACGGATGCTGCAAGTGCTAAGGCTGGTTTGCTTGGTATCTATAGTGGTTTTCAAAATGCTAACTATTATGGCTTAAGATATTGGGCTTTAACTGATTTATATGCAAATACTTTAACCCATACCGGAACTTTCCCATCATTTGCACAAATCAATAATAAATCAATATTAGCTGATAATGTTGAAATCACCAATATGTGGAATTCCATGTATTCCACTATTAATAGAGCAAATACTTTGTTAGCTGCAATTCCAAATATTAATGATGGAGCTCTTAACAAGGAAGATTATTTAGCAGAAGTGAAAACCCTTAGAGCAATGGTTTATTTTGATTTATTGAGATTGTTCGGAGGTTCTATTGCAGGTTATAATCAAACTGGAGGAGTTGGAATACCTATTATTTTGACACCAACTTTAGTTGAAGCTGATGCAACTCCTGTTGCGAGATCAACCGAAGCTCAGGTTTATACTCAAATTAATAAAGATTTAGATGATGCAATTGCAGTAGCGTCTTATCCTAACAAAATTTTTGGGAGAATGGGTAAAGATGCTGCTAAAATGTTAAAAGCAAGAGTAGCGCTTTATACAGGAGATTATACAACCGCTGAATCTTTATGCACCGACTTAATAAGTTCTGGAAGATATTCTTTGGTTTCAGGTAATAACTATGCTAACATTTGGTTAACTCAAAATTCTAGTGAGTCTATTTTTGAATTACAGTTTGATGCTCAAAACTCAAATAGTATTGCGTTCTTTTATTATCCAACTACCAGAGGTGGTAGAAATGAAATTAATTCATCTGCATCATTAAATGCTGCTCATGAAACTGGAGATATAAGAAAGCCAGTTAATTATACTGTCACTTCTCCTATTAAAGTTACTTTAAAATATACAAGAGTTTCAACAGGAGCTGATAATGTAACCATCATGAGAATGTCTGAATTGTACTTAATCAGAGCTGAGGCAAGAGCTAAAAAAGCCACACCTGATATTATAGGGGCATTAGCCGATCTTAACGTAGTAAGAGGAAGAGCTGGTTTAGCAGATTTTGTTGCATTATTACCATCTGATATTATTGATCAGATTGTAAAAGAGGACAGAATTGAATTTGCTCATGAAGGTCATATTTGGTTCGACTTAAGAAGAAATGGAATGGCAGGAACTGTTGTTACTGAAGCTTATAAAGCTTTGTGGCCAATTCCTCAACGTGAGGTATTAAATAGCGGCGGTGTTATTTCTCAAAACACAGGCTACTAAAATTCTTTTATTAATTACAAAAAAGCCTCGCTAAAATTTTTTAGCGAGGCTTTTTTATGTCTTTTAATTTGAAAAGAAAATTTATTAATGCTCCCTATCTACTAAAAGAGTAGCAAAATCATTTAAGGTTTGCTTTTGGGTTTCTGGTAAATGAATCGAATCCAAAGCTTGGTAAGCTTTATCCGCAAAGTCATTCATTAATTCTTCCGAAAGTTGCCTAATGCCTAAACTATCATAAATAGCCGTAACCGATTTTACCTTTTCTTTTGAATCAAAGGTTTTTAAATTTAACCAATGATTAAGTTCATCTGCTTTTGCACCTTTTGCTAATTCTAAAGCTTTAATGAGTAGGAATGTTTTCTTATTAGAGATGATGTCTCCGCCTACTTGCTTTCCAAACTTTTCAGGATCACCATAAACATCTAAGATATCGTCTTGCAGTTGGAAGGCTATACCTAAATTCACACCAAAATCATAAAGATTTTGTGCATCTTTTTCACTCGCATTTCCAATTAATGCACCAATTTTTAAGGCTCCACCTAATAAGACTGCTGTCTTGAGTTTGATCATCTCTAAGTATTCTGGGATGCCAACCTGAGCTCTACACTCAAAATTCATATCTATTTGCTGACCTTCACATACACCGATAGCGGTTTCATTAAAGATGGCTAAAACGGAAGAGAGAATATCAGGTTTAACCTGAATCATCATTTGATAGGCTTTCACAAACATCACATCTCCAGAAAGAATGGCTACAGCTTCATTCCATTTCGCATGAACGGTGGGTTTACCTCTTCTCAAAGGTGCTTTATCCATAATGTCATCATGCATTAAGGTGAAATTATGAAATAGTTCTACTGCCAAAGCCGGAGAAATGGCATCTTCAATAGCTCCACCAAATAAATCTGTAGCCATTAAAACCAATGCGGGTCTTAATCTTTTTCCGCCTAATGACATCAAATAGGAGATAGGTTCGTAAAGTTCTTTAGGTGTGGCAGGGTAAGCAGTCTCTTTCACTGCTTTATCTATAATTTGTTGAAGTTCTTGTATGGTATGCATATTAGTGTAGTGTATTCAGTAATGAGTATAGCGTAAATACTTCATTTTTCAGATATCAAATTCTGTATGGTCTTCTAATGTTAGATAAAATCAATTTTAGGAACAATAGCGTCCTAAATGAATAAAAAAAGAGAAAGGAAAGTTTTACCTCATTGTTACCTTTGAGGTTGCAAAAAAACAAACCCTTTCTCGATGATAAA
>JACXVB010000028.1 GCA_014763615.1 Sphingobacteriales bacterium
ATTTATCATCGAGAAAGGGTTTGTTTTTTTGCAACCTCAAAGGTAACAATGAGGTAAAACTTTCCTTTCTCTTTTTTTATTCATTTAGGACGCTATTGACTTTATAATAATTCTTCTCCATAAATTCTTGACCTAATTAAGTTAAATAAACCTGATGGAAGTGGATACCGGCTTTTGTGGCTAATGCCTTCCCGATAGCTATGCGGGACAGGTGTGCAGTATGAATGAACAGCAGGACTATCGCTTCCGAAGAATGAATTGCTGCATTTGTGGCAAAGCCTTCCCTTTGGGACTTTTCATAAAATGATTCCATCCAAAATAAAAATTCCCTATTTTCACGGCTGTAAACAATTGAATAAGCATGAAATTATTGGAAGGAAAAACGGCTCTGATAACCGGAGCATCTAAAGGAATAGGTAGAAAAATAGCTGAAAAATTCGCCGAACATGGCGCCAATGTGGCTTTCACTTACTTATCATCGGTAGAGAAAGGGCAGGCTTTGGCAGAGGAGTTGAAAAGTTTTGGAACACAAGTGAAAGGTTATCGGTCTGACGCTTCGAAATTTGCTGATGCCGAGCAATTAATTAATGACATTGTTACTGATTTCGGCACTCTAGATATTGTAGTAAACAATGCGGGTATCACCAAAGATGGCTTGCTGATGCGTATGAGTGAGGAAAATTTTGATGAGGTGATTGAGGTGAATTTGAAATCGGTGTTTAATACTACCAAGGCAGCTTCAAAAGTGATGATGAAGAACCGAAAAGGCATTTTCATTAATATGAGCTCGGTAGTTGGGGTGCAAGGAAACGCGGGTCAGGCGAATTATGCAGCTTCTAAAGCTGGAATTATCGGTTTTACCAAATCGGTAGCTAAGGAATTAGGCTCAAGAAATATCAGAGCAAATGTAGTTGCGCCAGGGTTTATCCGTACAGAAATGACCCAAGCTTTAGATCCGAAAGTGGTGGAAGGATGGGAGAAAGATATTCCTTTGAAAAGAGCTGGAGAGGTAGAAGATGTGGCCAATGTTTGCGTTTTCTTAGCTTCGGATATGAGTGCTTATGTAACTGGACAGGTATTGAGCGTTTGTGGGGGAATGCTGTAAAGAGATAAAAGAGCAAAGAATAAAGACTTGAGGATATTTAAAGAGCGGAGATTTCTTCGCTCTTTTTTTTAAACGTGTTTGAATTTTATCATCTGACTATTCGTTAAAGAAGGAAAAAAGATATAGAAAAAATTGAAAGAATGAATTTTTAAATTTTTAGGATAATATCATGATATATTAATTAAATAATTTAAAATGAACTAATTTTTTATGAATTAGTTAATAACAAGTCGTTTTTATTGCTTTTAATCAAATTGTATTTTTTTTGTTACCCACTTTTCATTATATTAGGATTTTTAAATCTAAATCTAAAAATATATGAAAAGAACCTTATTCTTAATTGCCTTAATAACCGCTTTGAAAGTCTCGGCGCAGGAGGGCAAAATTTCAGGTGTAATAAAAGATGATAATAATGCCACATTACCTGGGGCAACCATTAAAGTAGAAAATTCTAGTAGAAGTACAGTTTCTGATGCTAACGGTAGATTTTCTATTGTCGCAAAACTTAATGAAGTTTTAGTGATTTCCTATATAGGTTTTGAAACAAAAAGTGTGAAGGTTACTTCAAATAATTTATCAATCATTTTGAAGTCTAATGGAGGTTTACTTAAGGATGTTGTTGTAGTGGGTAGTAGAAATCCCGCTAGAACGGTAACAGAATCTGCAGTACCAATCGATGTGATTAATGTTCAAAGTTTAATCACTCAAGGTGCGCAGGTTACAGTGAACTCTATTTTAAATATGGTAGCCCCTTCTTTCACGTCAAATACACAAACCGTTGCCGATGGAACCGACCATATAGATCCAGCACAACTGAGGGGTTTAGGCCCAGATCAAGTTTTGGTTCTGGTAAATGGTAAAAGAAGGCATACTTCTTCCTTGGTCAACATCAATGGTTCCCCAGGTAGAGGGTCTGTTGGTACAGACATGAATGCAATACCAGCTTTTGCAATTGACAAAATAGAGGTTTTAAGAGACGGAGCATCCGCACAATACGGTTCAGACGCTATTGCAGGTGTAATTAATATCAATATAAAGAAAAATACCAATAAGCTAGATGTTTCTTTATACAGCGGAGGTAATTTTTCTAAGGGAGCTAATAACCATCAGGGTGGCGTAGATGGGGGTACTTATCAGTTAGATCTTAATTATGGAACTGGTTTAGGAAAACCGAAAAGTTTCATCAACTTCACTGGAAGTCTGCAATTAAGGGATGCAACAAGTAGAGCTAAAGACGCCACGGGTACTTTGTTTAGTGCTTTTAACGCAGTTGAAGAAAGAGCTGCAAAAGCAGGAATGAATATAAATGCTTTGTTTGGTAATATCAATAATACTCCTAATGGACCTCAAATTTTAACGGCTATTAAAACTTATGCGCCACAAGTAAGCTATTTTACAGCCGCCCAACAAGCTGCTATCGCTGCGGCAAGTTCTATCCCTGATATGCAGAATGCCTTAAAGTTTGACGCAACAGAAGGAGAATTAGCTTACAGAGGATTACAAAGAGGAGATTTTGATATGCGAGTAGGGCAATCGTCTCTAAAAGGCTCCCAGTTTTTTGTGAACGCGGCTTATCCTATCAGTAAAAATGTAGAAGCCTATGCTTTTGGTGGAACTAGCTTTAGAAATGGTAATGCAGCAGGTTTTTATAGGAGGCCAAACCAATCTAGGGCTTACACTGCCTTGTATCCAAATGGTTTTTTACCAGAAATTCATTCTAATATTACTGATTTATCTATTGCAGCAGGTATAAGAGGTAAATTTTTTACAGATTGGAATTTTGATTTAAGTAATACTTTTGGTAAAAACGCATTCGATTACAATATAGAGAATACGCTAAATGCCACCTTAAGAGAAAACTCTCCTTTAACCTTTAATGCTGGTGGCTTAGCCTTTTCACAAAATACCGTAAATTTTGATATCAGTAAAAAAGTTGATTTTTTGAAGGGTTTTAACCTAGCCTTTGGTACGGAGTATCGTCATGAAAACTTTCAAATAAAAGCAGGACAGCCAGAATCATATAACTCTTATGATATCAATAATAATGTAGTAACAGGAACCACACCTTCTAATTTAAAGCCTACAGATTTTTATGGATCTGTTAGGCCCGGAGGATCACAAGTTTTCCCAGGATTTAGACCTGCTAATGCGTTAAGTAAAGGAAGAAATAGTGTGGCACTTTATTCCGATTTAGAACTAGATGTTACCTCTAAATTTTTATTAAATGGTGCAGTGAGGTATGAAAATTACTCTGATTTTGGAAATACAATTAATTTTAAATTAGCATCTAGGTACAAATTAACTAGTAATATTAATTTAAGAGGAGCAGTTTCTACTGGTTTTAGAGCACCATCTCTGCATCAAATTTACTTTAATTCAACTAGTACGCAATTTGTTGGGGGCGTACCTTTTGAGGTGGGTATTTTTAGTAACGATTCTTATGTGGCAAAAACTTTAGGTATTCCTTCTTTAAAGCAAGAGAAATCCAACAGCGTAAGTATTGGATTTACAGCCAAGATACCAGCTGCTAACCTAACCATTACAGCAGATGCCTACACCATTAAAATTAACAATAGGATTGTTTTAACAGACCAATTTGCTAGACCTACAAACGCAGGTCCTTTGCAAAGCGCATTTGATGCAGCAAATGCAACAGCCGCTGCATTTTTTGCCAATGCAATTGATACCAAATCAGAAGGGATTGATTTGGTAATTAGCAATACTTCGCTTATTAATAATTCATCAACATTTAAGTCCGATTTTGCGGCTACTATCTCAAAAACTCATAGAGTAGGAGATATACATGCTTCTCAATTATTGTTGGATGCCGGACAGGTTGGGCGTTACTATTCAGAATCTAGTAGAGTTTACTTAGAAGAAGCTATCCCGCGTGTAAAAGCAAATTTATCTCATACACTAACAGTTAAAAAGTTCGATTTCTTCTTAAGGAATGTGTACTTCGGTAAAGTGACTGACCCTAATATTGCCGATGTGAATAATGATGGAAACATTGGTGCTACTGAGCATCCCGTTTGGTCATCTAGGATTATTACAGATTTATCTGTTGGATACAAAATAGGTAAAGGGAAACCAACCAGATTTGTAATTGGTGCAAATAATGTTTTCGACATCTATCCAGATAGGAATTTAGAGAGTCTTAGCAACTCTAATCAGTTTATTTATTCTAGAAACGTATCTCAGTTTGGATTTAATGGCAGATTTCTATTTGCTCGCTTAACACGTTCTTTCTAATATCATATATTTTTTTAAAAAAGGCTGTCTTTGAATCTAAAGACAGCCTTTTTTGTCTTAATAATAGAATACCTTATCATATTTATCCTGCCATCATTTACAAAAACATTTCTAAAGCCTATTCTAAAACCCCATATTTACTGTAAATATGCCTTTACTTTTCTCGTTATTATTCAATGATTTTAGCGCTTGGTTGCTCATACCTTGTTTGCTTGGTGGCTTTGCTTTGGCTTGGTTATTTTATCAGAAAAGTAATATAGAGCGTAAAAATCTAAAAATTTCATTGTTGATTTTGAGGGCAGTATTGCTGAGTTTACTTGCTTTTTTGCTACTTTCTCCTTTTTTAAAGCTCACCCAAAATCATTTAGAAAAACCCATCATCATCATCGCTCAAGATGCTTCATCTTCGGTAGCACAAGCAGCAGCACCTGGTTTTGATAGCGTAAAATATCATCAAGATTTAGAAGCTTTAAGCAGGAAATTAGGACGAGATGCAGAAGTGAAAGTATTCCATTTTGGCGATGGTGTAGCATCAGGTTTTGATTTTAAACAAGATGCTCGTCAAACTGATTTTTCGCAATTATTCCAAGAAGTAAAAAACCAGTTTGCCAACAGAAATATCGGAGCAATGATTTTAAGTTCTGATGGAATCATGAACAGAGGTGCCAACCCTATTAACGATTTAGCCCAACAAGCTTTTCCGATTTACACTATCGCTTTAGGCGATACCATCCCTAAAAAGGATTTGATTTTAGCACATGTGAACTATAATAATTTGGTT
Source organism: Sphingobacteriales bacterium (assembly GCA_014763615.1). GTDB lineage: Bacteria > Bacteroidota > Bacteroidia > Sphingobacteriales > Sphingobacteriaceae > Pseudopedobacter. The sequence goes on from JACXVB010000028.1 coordinate 5,139, forward strand.
TATTTAGGGAACGAACATCAGTTAGAAATAACCGTTTCGGCTAATAAAGCAAAAGGAATAAGCTCCAGATTAACCGTAAAAACCAATGATGGACAAACTCAAAATCAAGCTTTCACTGTAAATACAGATGATTTTAGCAAAGTTTTCACCATCAATCTGGAAGCTAGGAAAAAAGGAGTACAAAAGATTGAAATCGGAATTGAACCCGTAAAAGATGAACTTTCTACACAGAACAATCATCAAACTATTTTTTTGAATGTGTTGGATGGAAGAGAGAAAGTTTTAATTGTTGCAGATGCTCCACACCCAGATATTGCGGCTTTAAAGGAAGCTATAGAGAATAATAAAAATTACGAGGTAAAATTGGCATTCCCAGATCAATTGCCGACATCTGTTCAAGATTTTGGATTGGTCATTTTTCATAATTTACCATCTGCAGCGCATCCCATTCGTGATTTTTTATCTAAGACGCAGCAAAAATCCAGATGGTTTATCGTGGGAACGCAAACTTTAGGTTCGGCACTTAATCAGAATCAAAATTTGTTGAATATCAATACGCCAAACAGCGCCACTCAAGATTATTCGCCACAACTTAATCCGAGTTTTTATGCCTTTTCTTTAAGTGATGCCGCCCAAAGTGGACTTCAAAATTTAGCACCTTTAACTGCCCCTTTCGGTAATTATTCTTTTAAAAATTCAGGAGTAGTTTTATTCAATCAAAAGGTTGGAAATGTGAATACCTCAGCTCCATTATTAAGTTTTGGCGATGATTCTGGCGTTAAAACTGCGATTTTAACTGGTGAAGGTATTTGGAGGTGGCGTTTAGAGGATTTTGCCAAAAATAATAATCATGATGCGGTGGATGAACTGATTAGCAAAACTGTTCAATACTTGAATGCAAAAGATGACAAAAGGAAATTTAGAGTGTATCCGGCAAAAGATCGTTTTGCCGAAAATGAGCATGTTATTTTAAATGCCGAGTTGTATAACGATGCCTATGAATTAAATAATGCACCAGACGTTACTATTGATTTACAAGGCAAATCAGGAAAAAAATATAGCTTTTTATTTTCAAGGTTGGGGAATAGCTATCAGTTAGACGCTGGATTTTTGCCCTCAGATGAGTATAGTTTTATTGCAAAAACCAGTTTAGGTAAAAATAATTATACCGCTGCGGGCGACTTTTTGGTAGAAGAAATTCATGCTGAAGCGATGCAAACCACCGCCAATCATCAGTTTTTATATCATCTTTCTAAACAAAGCGGTGGACAGATGGTCATGCCCAATCAAATCAATTCTTTAGAGAATTTAATTCTGAGGAATGAGAAATTTAAAACCATCAGCTACGAAGAAAATAGTTACGAGAGTTTAATCAATTTGAAGTGGGTTTTTGCAATTTTGATGTTATTGCTAAGTTTAGAGTGGTTTTTAAGAAAAAGAAATGGCGCCATTTGATTTTAGCGTAGGAGAAATCATTACCATTTGCGGAACTTTTTCTTTCGCAGTTTCCGGTGCTTTTGCCGCCATGCAAAAGCGATTGGATGCTTTTGGCGTATTGATCATTGCTTTTGCAACTTCCGTTGGAGGTGGAACATTAAGAGATATTTTAATCGGCGATATGCCTGTTTTTTGGCTAAAAAGTGCTAATTATTCTTTGCTAATCTTACTAACCGGAATTCTTTCTATGCTTTTTTGGAAGCGAATTAAAACCTTAAAAATTACACTATTTCTTTTCGATTCTTTAGGATTAGGTTTTTTTACGGTAGTGGGTTTACAAAAAGGTTTAGCTTTTGACCTAAGTCCGGGAATCTGTGTGGCTTTAGGAACTGTAACGGGCTGTTTTGGTGGGATAACCCGAGATATTTTACTCAATAATATACCTCTGATATTTAGAAAAGAGATTTACGCAACCGCCTGTATTGTTGGTGGAATAGTTTATTTACTGTTGCGCTATTTCAGTGTAGAAGAAGCTTTAGTGAAAATTATTGCAGTTAGCGTAATTGTTTTGATTCGGATTTTAGCGGTACGATTTAACCTTACTTTACCTAGAATTTACTAAAAAAGCTTGTGCTTGAACTATCTTTCTGATTGGGGTCAACTACTACGTACACATCCTCATCGTCTCTACGCATATAGTAACGCTCACGGGCAAACTTCTCTAAACGCTCCGGATTGGTAGTTAATTCTTGTAAATCTTTTTCTGCTTTGGTGATTTCTTTAGTGTAAAAATCTTTCTCTTCTTCTAATTTCTGCACTTTACTTCTGTATTGTAACTGAGAAGCCATATCATTGCGATCAAAAAATAACATCCATACCACAAAAGCCAAAGAAGCTAAGAAATATTTGTTTTTGACGAGTTGAAATAACCTTTTCATGTAAACAATTTACGTTTTAAAGATAATACTGTTAGCGCAAATACAGCGAGAAGATTTTAAACTTATTCACAATTACTGTTTTGCTAACAGAAAAATTAAGGGAATACCTAATCTGCTTTTCCATGATTTTTCTGAATGATTTTGACCAAGAAATTCTTTAGTCTCCCAATTTATGGTGGTGTATTTGAGGGTTTTTATAGTCGCACCTACTTGGAGTTGATTGGGCTAGAGTTTACTAGCTAAAAAAACAGCACCTTTTTGGTGCTGCGATTCTTATAAGGCGTGGGTTTCGTGGTCTTCCTTATCTTTGGTTGCTAATAAAGCACTCAAAAAAACTACAGCAACAACAACCATTAAAATCCAAAACCATGGTTTCTCTAATAATTCTGGACCTGAAATCTCACTAACTGGTGCTCTTGCGATGTAAACATCAGGTTGGTAAAGCGAATCTTGTGTAGTGCTTTGAGCGAAAGAACTCAGGCTGACGAATAAAAAAGCGACAAATGCCAATACACTTTTCAGTTTTAGAGATGGGATGATTTTTTTCATAATCAATTTTGGAATATTTATTTGATAATTGAATCAATGTTGATTAATAACTAAGACAAAAATAATAAGCTCAGGCGGTTTTTTACTTTTTTATTAAAATTAATCTTCTAATTTTTTTAATTCTGCTTTCACAAAGTCAACTAACTTGCTGATGTAAGCAGCACTAAAATCAAATTTGATGCCGGCGGTTTCGTAAATGGTCCTCATGTCTTTAGTGTATCCCAATTTTAATGCTGCCATATAATTGGCTAAACCTTTTTCAGGATTTTCTTTATAGTTCTTCCAAACGGCAATAGCACCCAATTGTGCAATTCCGTACTCTATGTAATAAAATGGCACTTCAAAAATGTGTAGTTGTTTTTGCCAAAGATTTGCTAAAGCTTCTTGATGTTCTGTCCAATCTACAAAGTTAGCTCCAAACCGAGAGAAAATTTCTGTCCAAGCTTTGGTTCTTTGCTCGGTGGTGTGATTTGGATGGGTATAAATCCAATGCTGAAAAGCATCCACCACAGCTACCCAAGGTAAAGTTTTTAAAACGTCTCTTAACTGATAACGTTTTGCTCTTTTTAACTCTTCCTCATCTTTAAAAAACTCATCCCAATGGTCCATAGAAATTAATTCCATACTCATGGATGCGAGTTCAGCCACTTCAGAAGGGCAATGTTTAAAATCATTTAGTTCTAAATCGGCAGTTAAAAAAGTATGAACCGCATGACCACCTTCGTGAACCATGGTGGTTAAATCTCTGAATGAGTTTGCCGAGTTCATGAAAATGAAAGGTGCTCCAGTTTCTGATAATGGATAGTTGTAACCACCTGGCGCTTTCCCTTTACGGCTTTCTACATCAAAAAGACCGTTTTCTTTCATGATTGCTAAACGAGAGCCCAAATAAGGATTCAGTTTGTTGAAGCAGGTGATGGATTTATCAATCAGCTCTGCGCCATTATTAAAAGGTTTCAAAGCTGCTTTTCCTGAAGTATCCACTTCAGTATCCCAAGGTTTTAAACTTTTTAAACCTAATAAGCTTTTGCGTTCTTCGGCTTGTTCTGCCAAAACTGGAACAATTACTTTGGCAATGGCATCATGAAAATCAAAACAATCTTGCGGTGTATAGTCAAATCGGCCTAAAGCCTGAAACATATAATCTCTGAAATTATCAAAACCAGCGTTTTGTGCTACTTGATGTCTTAAAGTTTTGAGTTTGTTAAATAGTTCGTCTAACTGGTCTTTATCTGCTAATCTTCTGGCGGTGATGCTTTCCCAAGCTTCTTGTCTTTTAGCTCGATCTAAATCTTTTAGAAAATTAGCGGCTTGCTCTAAAGTGTATTCTTGTCCGTTTAAAGTAACCGACATGGCGCCGGTAATCCCTTGATACTTTTGCTGCTCAACCTGTAATTCGGTTTGTAAAGGGATATTTTCTTCTCTGAAGAGTTCCAGAGCTTTTTTCACTCCACGTAAGTAAATAAAATATTTATCCCGATCTAAATCTTTAACATAAGGCGAATCGACCAATTTCTTATTTAATTCATTACCAATGGGAGCAATTTTAGGCTCAATTTCCATGGCAAAATACTGGAAAGATTTTACCAAATCTTCATTGGCGGTATCGCAACTCATTTTGATGTATCGCCAAGCAAAATCTTCTTCCAAAGCTGCTTCTACTTCACTTTTATCTTTTAACCACTTTTCTAAACCATCAACAGAAGTAATTTCTCTATTCAATAGCTCGTTAAAAATGGGTTCTAAAACAGGCCATTCTATAGTTAGGTCTTTTGGAAGATAACTTCTTTTTGCTTTCTCTAAAATCATAATTGTGTACGGTAATAAATATCAAATAAAAAACAGATGGCAAATGCCACAGAGGCAATGCCGTTGGTAGTCATAAAGGCAAAATTTACTTTGCTTAAATCGTTAGGTTTTACCAGTTGATGCTGATAAATCAACATCCCGATAAAAATGGCTAATCCTAAAAAGTAGGGCCAACTTAAAGGTGTTAAAAATAGGGGTGCAATGACAAAAGCTGCGGCTAAAACATGTAAGATGTTGCTCACCATTAAGGCATTCTTTTTACCTAAATAGGAGGGAATAGAATGTAAATTTTCTGCTCTATCAAAATCTTCGTCTTGCAAAGCGTAGATGATATCAAAACCGCTTACCCAACATAAAACGGCTAAGGAGAAGAGAACAGGTAAAGTGGCAAATGCTCCGGTAACCACTAAATAAGCACCAATGGGGGCTAATGATAATCCTAAACCTAAAACCAAATGACATAAAGCAGTAAATCTTTTGGTAAGACTATAGCCTAAAACTACCAATAAAGCAACTGGTGAAAGGAAAAAACATAAAGAATTAATAAACCAAGTGGCAGCGATAAAAAGCAAACAATTAATAATGGTAAAAGTTAAAGCATTTTTGGCCGAAATTCTTCCGGCAGGAATATCGCGTTGTTTTGTTCTTGGGTTTTTTGCATCAATATCTCTATCTAAATATCGGTTAAATGCCATTGCCGAATTTCTCGCAAAAACCATACATAAAATCATTAGGCCTAATTTTAACCAAGAAAAACTTGCTCCGGTAGTGTTGATAGCCAAGAAAAAGCCAATAAAGGCAAAAGGCATTGCAAAAATGGTATGCGAAAATGTGACTAATGAAAGATATTTTTTCATCGCTAAAAATGAAACTTATTCTGGTTGCTTAAATTCTGGAATCTCGAAATGCTGATTAATTTCATCAATTAAGTGAAGAACATCATCTCTACCCAATTGGTTTTCAGCGGAGGTTAAAATCATTTGTGGCACTTCCTCAAAAAAAGCTAATAACGCTTTTTTAAATTTAGCCATATTTTGTTGAGATTTTGGAGCACCTTGTTTATCCGCTTTGGTAAAAATCAGAAAAAAAGGAATTCCTCTCTCGCCCAAAGAACAGCAAAAATCGATATCAATTTTTTGAGGCTCCAAACGGCTATCAATCAAAACGAAAACACATTGCAGATTTTCTCTTTTCTCCAGATAATGTCTGATAAATTTTGCCCAGTCTTCCCGGTTGCTTTTAGAACTTTTAGCATAACCGTATCCGGGTAAATCTACAATGTACCAGCTTTCATTGATTAAAAAGTGATTGATAAGTTGTGTTTTTCCCGGCTTTTGCGAGGTTTTGGCTAGTCCTTTTACATTAACCAACATGTTAATTAAGGATGATTTCCCTACGTTAGAACGCCCAATAAACGCATATTCCGGCAAAACCGGAAGAGGTAATTTGCTGATTTTGGTATTGCTAACTGTAAATACTGCCGATTTGATAATCATCTTGCAAAGTTAGTTTTTTAGTTTGTTTTGTTCAGGTTGTTCATTGAGATGAAAAACAATTCTTCAAATAACAAGTTAATTATCAAATTTTCAAATCAGCACATCTTTCCCAAAGGGATACCTTTGGTACAAATTCACAAATCGTATATTTGCGCAACATTATGGCAGAAAACGTAACTCCGTATAAAAATCAGGATGCTTCTAAGAAAGAACAGGTGGCAACCATGTTCAATAATATTTCTAAAACTTATGATTTCCTAAATCATTTTCTGTCTTTAGGGATTGATATTATTTGGAGAAAAAAGGCGATTAAAGAATTGCTGAAAGACCATCCTCAACACATTTTAGATGTTGCTACCGGAACGGGTGATTTTGCTTTTGAAGCACTAGAAATATTGAAGCCGAAAAAAATTATTGGTGTAGATATTTCTCAAGGAATGTTGAATATCGCCGATGAAAAAATTATCAAAAGAAAAAAATCTGATGTTTTTGAAGTTCGTTTAGGCGATTCTGAAAAACTATTGTTTGATGCCGATACTTTCGATGCCGTTACGGTAGCTTATGGCGTTCGTAATTTCGAAAATTTAGAAAAGGGCATTGCCGATATGTTGAGAGTGCTAAAGCCCGGAGGAAAAGCCGTAATTTTAGAGTTTTCTAAGCCCAAAGTGTTTCCAATTAAGCAGTTGTATAACTTTTATTTTCATTACATCACACCCACTGTGGGTAAACTGTTTTCTAAAGATGCTAGTGCTTATTCTTATTTACCAGAATCTGTAAATGCTTTCCCGGATGGAAAAAGGTTCACTGATTTAATGGATAAAGTAGGGTACAAGAATACCAAATGCCGACCCTTAGCGTTTGGAATTTGTTCCATCTATACCGGTATTAAATGATAAAAAGCTTAATTTTTTACTTTTTACTTATTTTACTTTTAACTTCTAAATTATTTGCACAAGGTAATTACGGTGGCGGTGTTGACGACCAAAACTTACATTTTGGTTTCAGTTTTCAATATGTTAATTCTGAATATAAAATTCAGAAAACAGCTCATTGGAGAGCTCCTTTTTTTGAGGATGGCAAACAAGTGACGGATTCTGTTACAAGCATCCGTTCTATTGCCAATCCAGGTTTCGGGATTGGATTTGTGTCTGATTTATATATCACACCAAACTTAGATTTAAGGTTTACGCCAAGTTTAGTTTTTGCGGATCGGATTATTGATTATCAATACAAAGATGGTGCAACGATAGATCAAGCTGGGGTGCAATCTCCGGATGGTTTCACCAGAAGAACGGTACAATCCACTATGGCAGAGTTGCCGCTTTCTATCAAACTAAAATCAGACAGAAGAAATAATTTTAGAGCTTATTTATTAGCCGGAGCTAAATATGGTATTGATATTGGCTCTAAAAGTAAAACTGATGATAAAGGTGAAATCGCCATCAATAAATTTCTGAAAAACTCAAAAGGCATTTTGTCTTATGAAATTGGTATTGGGTTCGATTTATATTTCGAATACTTTAAACTTACTCCAGAAATTAAATTAAGTAACTCGGTAAATAGCATCATCAAAAGAGATGATACGCCTTATGCTAACCCTATTGAGAAGCTCTTTCTCAGAAATTTTGTTTTTAGTCTTTACTTCGAATAGTCTTAAATTATTCTTAAATTTTATAAAATTGTATCCATGTCTAAAATAGTATTAATCACAGGAGCGAGCTCCGGAATTGGAAAAGCTTGTGCACAAGTATATGCCGAAAATCAGTTTAACCTAGTTATTACCGGTCGTAGGGCCGAAAAATTAAACGCTTTAAAAGCAGAATTGGAGCAAAAATATAGCGTAAAAGTGATGACTCTTGTTTTTGATGTGAGAGAAAGAGCTATCGTAGAAAGGGAACTAACAGCTTTACCAGAAGATTGGAAAAAGGTTGATATTTTAATTAATAATGCAGGGTTGAGTCAAGGCCTAGACCCGATACAAAATGGAAGTTTTGATGATTGGGACACTATGATTGATACCAACGTAAAAGGACTTTTATATGTGAGTAAAATTGTTTCTAATTGGATGATTGCACAGAAGAGTGGTCATATTATCAATATTGGTTCTATTGCAGCTAAAGAAGTTTATGCCAACGGTAATGTTTATTGTGCCAGTAAACACGCAGTAGATGCCCTCAATAAAGCCATGAGAATAGATTTATTACCTTACGGTATTAAAGTTACAGGTATTCATCCAGGGGCTGTAGAAACAGAATTTTCTGTTGTTCGTTTCCACGGAGATGAAACCAAAGCCGCAAAAGTTTATGAAGGATATGAACCTTTGGTAGCACAAGATATTGCCGAAACTATATTTTTTACTACAAGTAGGCCAGCTCATGTAAATATTAATGATTTGGTAATCATGCCTACAGCTCAAGCATCAGCTTTTTATTGGAATAAAAACAGTTAATTGAATTTTGTTAGTAAAGCATTCAACTATTTTGTAAATTTTGCGCTAGGTTAGGCTAAAATTTAAGTTCATTTATCAATTAAATACAATGTCGTTAGAAAATACCATCAATCAAGATATTAAAACCGCCATGTTAGCCAAAGAAGAAGCTACATTAAGAGGTTTGAGAGCCATAAAATCTGCTTTGCTTTTAGCTAAAACAGAAAAAGGTGCATCAGAAGGATTGAGCGAAGAAACAGAAATTAAAGTTCTGCAGAAATTAGTAAAACAACGTAGAGAATCTGCGGATATTTATCTTGCCCAAAACCGTCAGGATTTATACCAAATAGAAGCGGAAGAAATAGAAGTCATTGAAAAATATTTACCCAAGCAATTGAGTGCAGAGGAGTTAACCGCATATATTAAAGCTTTGATAGAGAAATTGCAGGTAAGCTCTGTAAAAGAAATGGGTAAAATAATGGGCGTAGCCAATAAAGAATTAGCAGGCAAAGCCGATGGAAAAGCAATTTCTGAAACTATTAAATCACTTTTAGCATCATAAAATTCTTTTAGCAACAAGCTTTAATCGTATTTTTATTCACGATATATTTGTTTTTATACTAAAATTAAAAACAGACTATTAAATTAGCATTTCAACTTAAGCAGGATTTTGGTGATATTTTATGGAGTATATAATTAAAGAAGAGAACGATTTTAGATACATTGAAGAGGGAGAAGGAGAGGTTTTGCTATTACTCCATGGCTTGATGGGTGCTTTAAGTAACTGGGAAAAGGTAATTGAGGAATTTAAAGGAGAGTACAAGGTAGTGATTCCGATGCTCCCGATTTATGATTTGCCTTTGCTTACTACGGGTGTAAAAACTTTGGCAAAATACGTTCATAAGTTTGTAAAGTATAAAAAATATCAACAATTTACGCTACTTGGTAATTCTTTAGGAGGGCATGTAGGGTTGATATATACTTTATCTCATCAAGAATATGTTAAATCTTTGGTCTTAACAGGTAGCTCCGGTTTGTATGAGAATTCTTTTGGGGGCTCGTTCCCTAAAAGAGAGAGTTATGATTTTATCAAAGAAAAAGTAGAATACACTTTTTATGATCCTGAAACGGCTACCAAAGAATTGATTGATGAAGTTTACCAAACGGTAAATGATAGAAATAAAGTGATTAGAATTTTAGCGATGGCAAAATCAGCTATCAGACATAATATGTCTAAAGATTTGTCTAAAATTAAAATTCCAGTAGCTTTGATATGGGGTAAAAATGATAAAATTACTCCACCAGAAGTCGCAGAAGAATTCCATTTATTACTTCCCGACTCTGAATTAACATGGATAGATCATTGTGGCCATGCCCCAATGATGGAACATCCAGAAGAATTTAATAGCATTCTTCGTAAATTTTTGAAGAAAAACAATATTTAATGATCGCGGGCGACTTGATTTCTGATGTTATACCACCATTAAAAACTTCTGATACGATACAGAAAGTTTTTAATCGTATGGCAGAACTCAAGGTAAGCCATCTCCCCATCGTAAATAATCAACAATTTCTCGGACTTATTTCAGAGGATGATATGGTAGAAGTTATTGATGAGGATACTCCAATAGGCGCTTTACATCTCAGTGCAGCACAACCTTATGTACTTGATAAACAGCATATCTATGAGGTGATTAGATTGTTTTACGAGCAAAAGTTAAGTGTGGTGCCCGTTTTAAATGAAAAGATGAATTATTTAGGGTTAATCTCCTCTCAATCTCTCACAGAGTTTTTTGCCAAAATTACCGCTGTATCCAGCCCAGGTGGAATTATTGTGCTAGAAATCAATCATCGAGATAATTCATTAGCTCACATTGCGCAGATTGTAGAATCTGAAAATGCCCAAATCTTAAGTTCATATACCCATAGCAAGCCAGATTCCACTAAAATGGAAGTTACCTTAAAAGTGAACAAAACAGACATCAGTCAAATTGTGGCTTCATTTCTAAGGTATGAATATGTGGTTTTAGCCACTTTTAACAATTCTGATAAAAACGAAGGTATTTCTGATCGTTTTGATTCTTTAATGAACTATTTGAGTTTTTAAATCATCCTTTACATGAAAATAGGCATTTACGGTAGGCAGTTCAACAACTCGGTTTTGCCCTATGTACAGCAAGTTTTTGATTGTTTGGTAGAGTGGGAGATAGAGGTTTTAGTTTATCAAGATTTTTTTGATTTCATAAAAGATAAAGTTTTTTTACCGAAACAATTTAGTGCCTTCACATCTCACGAAGAGATTAAAGATGTGATAGATGTGATGATAAGTTTAGGTGGTGATGGCACCATACTAGATACAGTAACTTTGGTAAGAGATTCTGGTATCCCAATGATTGGAATTAATTTTGGGAGATTGGGGTTTTTAGCCAGCATCAACAAAGAAGGAATTAAATCTGCCATAGATGGTTTAGTACACAAAAAATTCACCTTAGATACCAGAAGGCTATTAAAAATTGAGTCTAATTTAAACCTTTTTGGCGATTTGAATTTTGCATTAAACGATGTCACCATTTTAAAAAGAGATACCTCGGCCATGATTTTAATTCACTGTTTCCTCAACGGCGAATTTCTAAACTCTTATTGGGCTGATGGTTTAATCATCGCTACGCCAACAGGTTCAACTGCTTATTCATTAAGTTGTGGGGGTCCAATTGTGTTTCCTAGATCAGGTAATTTCTTAATTACGCCCATTTCTCCTCACAATTTAAATGTACGTCCGGTTATCTTATCTGATGAAAATGTACTCACTTTTGAGGTAGAAGGAAGAAGCTCTAAATACTTGGTAAGTTGTGATTCTAGAACGGCAGTAACAGGTCCTGATGTTAAGATTAACATCAAAAGAGCCGATTTTGATATCAATCTAGTGCGATTAAACAATGAAAGCTACCTATCAACGTTAAGAAATAAATTGCTTTGGGGTATAGATACCAGAAATTACTAAGCCATCTTAATGACGAATTATTTTAAAGTATTTATACTTTTTATGCTGTTGAGTAGCCAGTCTGCAAAAGCTCAAACTTGGGAAGTTGGAGTAACCGCTGGCTCTTTGTGTTACATGGGCGATTTAAATCAGAATAATTTTCGTCAATTTCATCATCCTGCCTTCGGCTTTTCTGTAAAAAGAAATTTGGATAGCTATTGGGCACTTAAGTTAGCCTTATTTAGCGGAAAAATTAGCGCAGACGAGTCTAAATCACCTTATCAACAAGAGAGAGAAAGAAATTTAAGTTTCTTTTCTCCATTAACCGAAGGAAGCTTACAGGTAGAGTTTAACTTTTTTGATTATGGTTTTGATTTTTTGCAGAAACGATTTACTCCCTATCTCTACTCAGGTATTGCGCTTACGGGTTTTAATCCACAAACCAACTATAAAGGTGCAACCTATGAGTTAAAATATTACCGAACAGAAGGTCAAGCAAATCAATACAATACCATTACTTATTCTATCCCGGTTGGGGCGGGTGTAAAATTTAATTTTGGGAAGTATTTTAATCTATCTGCCGAGTTGGGAACAAGAAATGTTTCTACCGATTATCTAGACGATGTAAGTGGATATTATCCAGATCCTGCTCTTTTACAAGACAATTCACCAGAAAAAACAGCTTTAAGGTTAGCTCTTTCAGACCGTTCTATCAATAAAAGTGGCGTTGCAGGTACTCAAAGAGGTGATTTTAGAAAAAAGGATAGTTATCTGTTTGTGGGTATAACCTTATCTTATACCTTTGTAAGCCAAAAATGTCCCTTTTAAAGGGTGGTTTCTTGATCATTGATGAGCTTTAGAGAAAAATTAAATCTAGATAAATTACCAGAACATGTTGCCATTATAATGGATGGAAACGGCCGTTGGGCAAAAGAGAAAGGAAAGATGCGTGTTTTTGGTCACAAAAACGGAGTTTTAGCAGTAAGAGATACTGTTGAAGGTGCCGCAGAAGTGGGTATCAAAAATTTAACGCTTTATGCTTTCTCTACAGAGAACTGGAATCGTCCGAAACTGGAAGTTACCGCTTTGATGGAATTATTAGTGAGCACCATTAATAAGGAAACCAAAACCTTAATGGAAAATAACGTAAAATTAAATGCAATTGGTGATTTAACCTCTCTTCCAGAGCGATGTTACGCTGAATTAAAGGAGGCAATGGCAAAAACTGCTAATAATACGCGTTTAACATTAACGTTAGCATTATCATATAGCTCGAGATGGGAAATACTGAACGCAACTAAAATGATGACTGCAGATGCACTTGCAGGTAAAATTCAAGCGGCTGATATTAATGAAAAGCTTTTTGAATCTTATCTCGCTACAAAAGACTTACCTCATCCTGAATTGATGATAAGAACAAGTGGAGAACATCGAATCAGTAATTATTTGTTGTGGCAATTGGCTTACGCCGAGTTATATTTCACATCCACCCTATGGCCTGATTTTAGACGAGAAGATCTTTTTAAAGCTGTTTACGATTATCAGCAAAGAGAAAGAAGATTTGGTTTAACCAGTGAACAGATTGGCTAATTTTACTTTTAACAAAATTTAACAAAGATTACCACTATTTTAGCCACCATACAGACGTAAATGAAGAATTTTTTAATAATTATACTTTTCTTAAGTTTAACTACATCAGCTTTTTCACAAACTATTCCATCGCTCAGACCAAAAACTGAAGGACAATCCAAGATATTGGATTACACCAATCCAAAGGAATATACCATTGGCGGAGTAAATATTAAAGGCGTGAAATATTTAGATAAATCGGTTTTAATTACCATTTCTAAATTAAACGTAGGGGATAGAATTATGGTTCCGGGTGATGCCACAGCAGAAGCAGTAAAGAATTTATGGGCCCAAGGTTTATTTGATGATGTAGCTATAGAGATCAATAAAATAGAAGGTGATACCATTTATTTTGATTTAAATTTGGCTGAAAGACCAAGAGTTTCGAGAATAGAATTAAGTGGTTTAACAAAAAGTGAAACCTCGGATATTAGAGAAAAATTGAATAATCAGAAAGGTAAAATCGTAAATGATAACCTTAGAAATATGATTAATTCTATCATTACCAAACATTTTTACGAGAAAGGTTATCTAAACACGCAAGTTAAAATCACTACCGTTAACGATACTTCTGATCTAAATAGTAGAATTGTGAAAGTGGCTGTAGATAAAAATCATAAAGTAAAAGTAAATGCCATCAACATAGATGGGAATAAAGATTTCTCTGATGCCAAATTGAAGAAATTTATGAAGAAGACGCATGAACGAGCTTTTTATAAAATTTTTGGTTCTGGTAAATTTTTAAAAGATAAATACGAAGAAGATAAGGAAAAATTGATTGCCAAAATGCGTGATAAAGGTTATCGAGATGCAGAGATCATTTCTGATTCTGTCTATCGTCATGATGATAAATCTGTAAATATCGATATTAAACTACATGAAGGCCCTAAATATTATTTTGGTAATATCACTTTTTCTGGAAATGCAAAATACCCATCTTCAATTCTAAAACAGATTCTGAAAATTGAAAAAGGAGATGTATTTAGTGAAGAAAAGTTGGAGAAAACATTAAGAAGCAGCCCTTCAAGTGATGACGTTTCCTCTCTATATCTGAATGATGGTTATTTAACTTTCAATGCTGATCCGGTACAAACCAGAATTTATAAGGATACGGTTGATTTAGACATCAGAATTTACGAAGGCCCTCAATACACCATCAATAAAGTAATTTTAAAAGGGAATGATTTAACCAATGATAAGGTAGTTTTAAGAGAGATAAGAACTAAACCCGGTCAGAAATTTTCAAAAGATTTATTGGTACGTTCTCAAAGACAAATTGCTCAATTAGGTAACTTTGATGAACAAAAAATTGATATTAAACCCATCCCTAACCCAGTTGATGGAACCGTTGATATCCAATATACAGTAGTAGAAAAACCATCAGATCAAATTGAATTATCCGGAGGTTTTGGTGGAGGTAGAGTAGTTGGAACCTTAGGTTTAACTTTCAATAACTTCTCAGCCAAGAATTTATTCAATCTAAAAGCTTACAAACCCTTACCAAAAGGAGATGGGCAGAAATTGAGTATCAGAGGTCAAACGAATGGTAAATATTATCAATCCTATAGTTTTTCTTTTTCTGAACCTTGGTTTGGAGGCAAAAAGCCTATTTATTTTGGTATCAGTGCATTCACTTCATTACAAAGCAATGGCTTAGCTAATGCCGATCCAAACTATCAAAAAATCAGATTAAATGGGGTGACTTTTAGTTTAGGAAAACAGTTGCAATGGCCTGATGATTATTTTAGATTAGATTATGCTATGAATTTACAACAGTTTAAGTTGAGAAATTATGCTGGTTATCTGTTTCAAAATGGAGATTCTTATGATTTAAGTCTGAGCCAAATATTTAGCCGTAACTCAGTGGATGTGCCAATCTTCCCAACCTCTGGTTCAAATATTAAATTCACTGTTCAAGCAACTTTACCTTATTCGGCATTTAACGGAAAGAATTATAACAACCTTTCCACTTCAGAGCGTTATAAATTTGCAGAGTATCATAAATGGAAATTTGAATCTCAGTTTTTCCAAAAAGTTTATGGTAAATTGATTTTGAAAGCTCAAGCACAATTCGGCTTTATTGGTTATTATAACAAAGAAGTTGGACAGGCACCTTTCGGAAGATTTAAATTAGGTGGTGATGGTTTACAAGGTTTTGATTTCTTGCAGGGTTCTGAGGTGATTGGATTAAGAGGTTATGCTAATAACTCGGTAGTGCCTGAAGGGGCATTAACTACAGCGGGTAGTCCAATTTTTGGAAAGTATGTGTTAGAACTTCGCCATCCAATCACTTTAAATCAATCAGCAACCGTGTTTATGTTAGCTTTTGCTGAGGGAGGGAACACCTGGAACAACTTTAAAGAGTTTAATCCGTTTAATGTGAAAAGATCAGTAGGTGTTGGTGCTAGAATTTACTTGCCTATATTTGGATTATTAGGAATTGATTATGGTTACGGATTTGATAATATTCCTGGAAACCCAACAGCTAATCATGGGCAATTCCACTTCAGTATTGCACAACAATTAGGAGGTTTCAATTAAAATTATAGTGAAAAAATATATCATTCTATCGATATTATTCGTTACGCTATGTGCAAGTGCATTTGCACAACGCGTTGCATTTGTTGATGCTGAATATATTTTGAAACACATTCCTGAGTATGCATCTGCACAAAAACAATTAGATGCCTCATCTGTGAAATGGCAAAAAGAGATTGAGGATCAGTTTAGCGAAGTAGAAAAGATGAAGAAAGATTATCAAGCAGATCAGGTTTTGCTTACAGATGCGATGAGAAAAGAGCGCAAGGAAGCTATTGATAAAAAAGAAAAAGAAGCACAAGATTTGCAACAGCGAAGATTTGGCTATCAAGGAGATTTATATCAAGAAAAAATAAGATTAATCAAACCTATACAAGATAAAGTGGCAAAAGCAGTAGAAGAATATGCCAACAGAGAAAGTATTGATATCATCTTAGATAAAAGTACGGTAACTTTGCTATTTGCAAGACCAACATTCGATGGAACTAATGAAATCATCACAAGAATGGGTTATAAACCAGGATCATTTGCTAAATAGCAATTTTTATTTTAAAATCGTAAAATCAAATTAATACACAAATTAGAAAAATGAAAAAATTATTCAAGATTGTTTTAGTAGCAGGAGGTTTATTATTTGCAGGTAATCTGGTAAATGCTCAACAAAAAATTGCCCATATCAATTCAGCAGATTTGATTAAGTTAATGCCAGAAACAGCAAATGCAGATAAACAATTAGATTCTTTCAAATCTTCTTTAGATGCAGACGGTAAAACAATGTACACCGAGTATCAAAATAAAGTTCAAGATTTCCAAAATAATCAGAAAACCCTTTCTGATGCCATGAAAGACACTAAGATTAAAGAAATTCAGGATATGCAAACTCGTATTCAAGAATATCAACAAAAAGCAAGTGATGATTTCGAGAAAAAAAGAAGTGAATTGTACGACCCAATTTTGAAAAAAGCTGAAGACGCTGTTAAAGCCGTGGCAAAAGAAAAAGGTTATGCTTACGTTTTTGATACTACACAGCCAGGATTGGTTTATTTTGATGGAGGAATAGACATTATGCCTGATGTAAAAGCGAAATTAGGTTTAAAATAAAACCTCTAAACAAAAGTTAAAATGCGAAACTGGATTGGATTTCAGTTTCGCATTTTTATTTTAAATAGTAATTTCGTTTAAGCAGTTTGGGTAACATATCCAGAATTTTAATCTTATAACATGCAAAGTCCGATTGGTATTTTTGATTCAGGGATTGGAGGTTTAACGGTAGCCAATGCCATCAGGCAGGTCATGCCTCATGAAAATTTGATTTATTTTGGAGATACGGCACACATGCCTTATGGAGATAAATCGGCGGAAGCCATCAAATATTATAGCCTTAAGATCGGTAAGTTTTTGCAAGAGAAAGGATGTAAAGCGATTGTGATTGCCTGCAATACTGCATCTTCTTTAGGGTATCAAGATTTAAAGGATTTTTTAGGAGATGATTTACCCATTTTAAATGTGATAGATCCTGTAGTAGAGTTTTGTAGTCTGCAGCCGCAATATCATAAAATTGGAGTGATTGCCACAAAAGCCACCATCAAGTCTGATGTTTATGCCAAAAAACTGAAAATTGCATTACCAAATATCGAGGTGAAATCTTTGGCTACTCCATTATTAGCCCCCATGATTGAGGAAGGCTTCTTTAATAATAACATTAGTAAAACCATTATTAATACTTATTTATCTTCGGCTAAATTGAAGAAGATAGATTCATTGATTTTAGCTTGTACCCATTATCCTTTAATCAGAAAAGAGATTAACGAATTCTATCAAGGAAAAGTGGATATTTTAAATACTGCCACTATTGTAGCTGATGACGTTAAACAGAAACTAGAAGTTCTAAATTTAACCAATACCAGTAAAGAAGAACCTAAACATCAGTTTTTTGTGTCTGATAAAACAAAAGCTTTTGAAACCAGTACACAATTGTTTTTTGGAGACAAGATTAATTTGACTTTAAAGAATATCTGGGATAAAGTTTAATTATTTAGAATAATTCTTAATAAGATAACAATTTCGTTATCTTTACCGCATAGAGTTTGCGTTTTGTATTTTTGTAAAATAAAATAAGCATAAAATAGTTGAATATATATTCAACTAAAACATACAATCTTTTTAAAATTAATCAAATGAAAAAGAGTTCAATCATTGGTATGGTGATTATCGCTATTGCGATAGGAGTAATCATTAGTACTTACACAGATAGCAGTACTTATGGTTCTTTTGATGATGCACAAAAAACAAAAAAAGAATTGCATGTAGTGGGTAAGTTGAACAAATCTAAAGTAATGGTTTATGATCCACAAAAAGATGCTAATTACTTTTCTTTTTACATGATAGACAATAAGGGGAAAGAATGTAAAGTAGAATTTACAGGTACCAAACCCCAAGATTTTGAAAAATCAGAACAAATAGTTTTAACTGGAGAAATGGAGGGTAACGCATTCCATGCAGATAAAATTTTAATGAAATGCCCTTCTAAATACACTCAGGATAAATTAGAAACCACTGAGTACAAAGCGCAGGATAAAAAAAGTTAATTTTCTTGGATGGATACAGCTTTCGTAGGTGAACACCTTTTGCCGGGTAAACTCGGCCAGTTTTTTATTATACTTTCATTTGGTACTAGTTTAGTGGCTTTAGTCAGCTACTTTTTTGCTACAGTCAACAAAAACAAAGAAGACCTTTCTTGGACAAAATTAGGTAGATGGGCTTATCGCTTAAACCTTTTAGCGGTAATTGGTATTGGTTCTTGTTTATTTTACATCATATACAACCACCTCTTTGAATATTATTACGCTTGGGCGCATTCATCTAAAACATTACCAGTTTATTATATCATTTCTAGTTTTTGGGAAGGGCAAGAAGGAAGTTTTTGGCTATGGACTTTCTGGGAAGCCGTTCTAGGTTGTATAGTGATTTACAAGGCAAAGACTTGGGAAAATAGTGTGATGACGGTGATTTCCTTGTCTCAGGTTTTCCTAGCTACTATGCTTTTGGGAGTAGAAATTTTTAGTGTCAAAATTGGATCTTCACCGTTTTTATTATTGAGAAATGCCATTGAAGCACCCATATTCTCTAGAGCTGATTATCTTTCATTAATTCAAGATGGAAATGGCTTAAATCCATTATTACAGAATTATTGGATGGTGATTCATCCCCCAACATTATTTTTTGGCTTTGCCTCTATGGTAGTTCCATTTGCTTATGGAATTGCAGGTTTATGGGAGAAACGCTATAAAGAATGGGTAAAACCAGCTTTACCTTGGGCTTTGTTGGCTGTAATGGTTTTAGGAACTGGAATTATCATGGGTTCTTTTTGGGCTTATGAAGCTTTAAACTTTGGTGGTTTCTGGGCTTGGGATCCTGTAGAAAATGCTTCTATTATTCCGTGGTTAACTTTGATAGCCGGAGTGCATGTGATGATTGCCTATAAAAATTCAGGACATTCATACTTCACGGCTTTATTTTTAATCATCATTAGCTTTATTCTAGTATTGTATGCTTCTTTTTTAACTAGGAGTGGAATCTTAGGAGAAACTTCTGTTCATGCTTTCACAGATTTAGGAATGTCTGGGCAGTTACTCATCTATATGTTCGCCTTTATTGCAATATCTGCTTGGCTGATCGCGGTTAATTGGAAAAAACTTCCAATTACCAAGAAAGATGAAGAAACCTATTCTCGAGAGTTTTGGTTGTTTATAGGTGCTATTGTATTAGTCGTTTCTTGTATTCAAATCATCGCAACTACCTCAATTCCTGTATATAATAAAGTTTTCGGAACTTCAATTGCACCACCTACAGATTTAATAGCGCATTACAATAAATGGCAAATTGCTTTTGCTTTCGCTATTGCTACCATCTCTGCCTTTTCTCAATTCTTGAAATACAAGAAAACGGACGTTCGTAAATTTTTCATCAGTGTTTTAGTTTCTTTTGTGGTCGCTATTTTACTGACAGCTGTTGTGGTTTATTTCACAGATATCTACCATAATGTCATGTATATTTTGCTCACTTGGTCGGCAATTTTCTCCATTCTGTGTAACGCAAAAATTTTAGGTGAAGCCTTTAAAGGTAAATGGAAGTTATCAGGATCTGCCGTGGCACATATTGGTTTTGCTTTTATTTTAATTGGGGCTTTAATTGCTGCAGCTACTCATAAAGTAATTTCTGTAAATGATACTGGAATTGGTTTTGGAGATGAGTTTTCAAAGAGTAACAATCCTAGAGAAAATATTATTCTTTACAAAAATGAGCCTGTTAAAATGAATAAATACACCGTCACTTATTTAGGTGATTCTACATCAGGTGTAAACACCTATTATCAAGTAAACTATAAAGTGTTTGATGATAATGGTAAGGTGAAGGAAAACTTTACACTTTCTCCAAATGCACAGCAAAATGCTAAAATGAAGCAAATTATAGCTTCCCCAGATACGAAGCATTATATATTTCATGATGTTTATACCCACGTAAGTAGTGTCCCTTTAAAAGAAGACGAACATGATCATAACGGCGAGTCTGATGATAGCAAATATTTACCTCCTGTTACCCATGAGGTATCTGTTGGAGATACGGTTCGTTACAAAGAAGGAATGATCATCGTTAAATCTATCGACAGGAATGCTCAGATTAATGATATCAAGCTAGAAAAAGGTGATGTAGCAATAGGCATGAATCTGGAAGTGAAGAATGATCAAGGTACTTATGAATCAGAACCGATATTCCTCATTAAAGGAAATACAAAAGTAGATTTTGGGAAAAAGGTAGATGAGGCAGGTTTAAAACTGAGATTCACCAATGTTTTGCCGGATAAGCAAAAGCTAGAATTAACTGTATATGAAATGCCAAAGTCAGAAAGTAAAGATTGGATTGTGATGAAAGCCATCGTTTTCCCATACATCAATCTGTTGTGGGGCGGAACAATTATGATGGTGATAGGATTTTTATTATCTATTTTCAGAAGATCAAAAGAAGTGAAAACGGCATGAAAATCGCCATTTTAGGATCTGGAAACGTCGCTACACATCTCGGTAAAGCATTAATTAAGGCGGGTCATCCGGTGATGCAAGTTTGGAGTAGAAATCATAATCATGCAATTGATTTGGCTCTAGAAATTGGGGCTAATTCTATCCCAGAAATAAAAAACATCAAGGCTCATATTGATGTGGTGATTGTTGCGGTAACAGATGATGCTATTGCAAAGGTAGCTAGCCAAATTCCTGAACAAGAAAATCGCTTAATTCTACATACTTCGGGATCAACCAATTTAGAAGTTTTAAGTTCTCGGTTTGAAAATGTTGGCGTTTTATATCCACTACAAACATTTTCTAAAAACAGTGATTTAGATTTTAGTCTGATTCCCTTATGCTTAGAAGCCAACAATGATTGGGCAATGCAACAATTAGAATGCCTAGCTAAACAACTTTCTAATCAGGTACAGCGGGTTAATTCTGATGCTAGAGCGATGTTGCATGTGGCTGCTGTTTTTGCCTGTAACTTCACTAATTTCTTCTATTGCATAGCTCAACAACTTACAGATGCTGTACAATTAGATTTCAGCTTGTTACATCCACTTATTCAGGAAACAACCGATAAAGCCATGCTGAATAATCCTGTAGATGTACAAACTGGTCCGGCTAGAAGGGATGACAAACAGACGATGCAAAAGCACTCCGATTTACTGAAAAATCAGCTACAATTGCAAGCCCTGTATCAATCTATTAGTCAATACATAGTCAAAATGTATCACCCCAACGGGCTAAGGGAGATAAATTCTTAATTTCGCAACTTATGAATATTTATAAGGTAAAGATCAACTTTGAAGAAAAAGATCACGATACCATTGAGCTGCCTATTGCCGAAGGAGAATCTGTTTTAGACGTTTGTTTGGATAATGGCATAGAACTTCAACACAATTGTGGGGGAGTTTGCGGATGCAGCACTTGTCATATCTATGTGAACAAAGGAGAAGATCATATTCAGGAGATTTCTGATAAAGAAGAAGATTTTATAGATAGAGCAGTAAATCCTCGTATCAACTCTCGTTTAGGTTGCCAATGCGTAATGATAGACGGAGATATAGAAGTGACCATTCCGGATCAATCTCAATTCTTAGGACATTAAAACTAAAATACATGAACCACAATAAATTTGCCTTGCCTATCCATTGGAATGATTATGAAGACATTGCTATGGGATTATATGAGAAATTTGGAGACGAGTTTGGAGAATCTAAAATCTACAGAATTCGTTTTACCGAATTGATGGATTGGGTTTTAGCTTTACCCAACTTCGCGGGTACTAAAGAAGAATGTAACGAAGGGCATTTAGAGCAAATTCAATCTGCTTGGGTGTACGAGTGGAGAGATAATCAATAATTCTGATTGAATCTTCTATTCTTTAGCCTAAAATCGTAATTTCCACTCATGTTAGATAAACTAAAAGCTATTACCACTTTTATATTTGATGTGGATGGCGTTTTAACCAATGGCAATCTACTGATTTCCGAAACTGGAGAACAACTCCGTCAATACAGTATTAAAGACGGTTACGCTATTCAATTGGCTTTGAGTAAAGGTTATCAAGTGGCGATAATTACCGGTGCAAAAGCACCTTCTGTAGAGATGAGGTTAAAAGGTTTAGGTATTCAGCATATCTATTTAGGAGCTTCTTACAAACTGCCATTGTTTGAAGATTTTTTAGAAAAAACAGCAACTAAGCCAGAGCATATTGTTTATGTTGGGGATGATTTACCCGATCAAGAGATTATGGAAAAGGTAGCCATTGCTGTTTGTCCGGCTGATGGTGTACAAGAAATAAAGGATTGTTGTTCTTACATTTCTCCATTTAATGGAGGAGCTGGTGTAGTGAGAGACATCATTGAAAAAGTATTAAAAGTACAAGGCAAATGGTTTGTAGAAAGGCCAGATGCTGATGACGGAGCCCTAAAATCTTCCTGAAAAAGATGAATAAAATTTATCTCGCTTCTAAATCGCCGCGTAGGCAAGAACTCTTGAAACTGATGGGTTTTGAGTTTGAGTTGCTGTTGAAAGAGGTAGATGAGAGTTATCCCAAAAATATTCCTCTCACAGAAATCGCTCCTTTTATCGCTAAGAAGAAAGCAGATGCTTTTGAAGCTAAACCTGATGGAATTATCATTACATCAGATACGGTGGTTTTATTAGGGGATGAAATTTTAGAAAAGCCTCAAGATAAAAATCATGCTTTTGAGATGTTGAGTAAACTTAATGGTAAAACGCATCAAGTGATTACAGGTGTTACTTTAAAAAGTGAAACCCAAACTTTTACTTTTTCTGAGACTACTGAGGTAACTTTTACGCAATTAAGTGAGGAGCAATTGTGGTATTATATCCTAGAATTTCAACCTTTTGATAAGGCAGGAAGCTACGGCGTTCAAGATTGGATTGGCATGGTAGGGGTGAAGCGTATCCAAGGTTCTTATACCAATGTGATGGGTTTGCCCACCGAAAGATTGTACAAAGAATTGGCTAATTATCGCTAAACAACAAGCCTTCTTTAAGCGAATAGGTACATGTGGTCACGTGTTGAATATTCCCTCTCTCAATGATGAATTGAGTAAGCATAGAAGCCATCAAAATCATATCTACTCTTAGTGGAATCAATCCTTTCATTGCGGCTCTCTGTTGATGGGAAGATGATATAATTTCTGTAATCAATTGATTAAAATCCTCTAAATTAAAATGATAGCTTTTTTGTGTATCATGATTGAAAGGTTGAGGAGTTCTTAAGCTCATCATCTCTGCGTAAGAATCAAAAGAACCAGCTGTACCAATGAGTTCTGTAGGTTGATGTTCTTGAATCACTTGAAAAAGTTCGACTAATTCATTTTGAAATCTTTGATGAATAGCTTTTAAAACACTTTCTTTTATAGCCTCATCGTTGGTATAATATTCGGCTAGTAAACGAGCGGCACCTAATCTAAAACTGTTTTTCCAGAAAATTTCTCGCTGATTACACAAAATAAACTCCACACTTCCCCCACCAATATCCATAATTAAAGCTTTTTCATGACCTAAAGTTCCGGCAGCTTTTGCGCCAACATAAATGTATTCCGCTTCTTTTAGTCCATCAATAATTTCTATTTGAATGTTGGCTTTTTCTTTGGCTTCCGCCATAAAATCCTTTCCATTGCTTGCATCTCTTACCGCCGCTGTAGCGGTTGCTTTTACCTTTTGGATGTTAAATTTATCGAGTTGAGTTCTAAAATCGAGCAAAGCATTGATTCCTCTTTGATATGCAGCATCGGTAATAAAACCCTTATCTACACCGCCTTCTCCCAGTTTTACAGCGATGGTTTTTTTGTAAATCACCTGAATGGTAGCTTCTGCTGTAATTTCTGCAATCAGTAAATGGAAGGTATTGGTGCCAATATCAATTACTGCTTTTGTTTTAGAATTCATGTTTTTAAGTTAAGAAGAAAAAAATCCGTAACAGAACAGCTACGGATTTTTAATTGATAAACGTTTATTTTAAAATTACTTACTCTTTATAAGTGAACCATTTAGCCAATTCTTTATAGCTCACTTTCTTGCCGTACATCAAAATACCTACGCGATAAATTCTGGATGCCACCCAAGTGGTGAAGATAAATCCTCCAACTAATAAGGTCATGGAGAGGGCCAATTGCCAAACGGGTACACCAAACGGGATACGAATCATCATGGCAATAGGAGAGGTAAACGGAATCATCGACATCCAAAAAGACAATTGGCTATCAGGATTATTTACAATTACATTCATTCCAATAATAAAAGTAAAAATCAGCGGAAGCGTAATCGGCAACATGAATTGTTGCGTTTCGGTCTCATTATCAACGGCAGAACCTACAGCGGCAAATAATGCGCTATAAAGTAAATATCCGCCTAAGAAATAGAAGAAGAAAGTACCAATGATGTAAGGGAAATTAATGGTATCGGCAGCTTTTAGCAATTGCTGAACCTTATTGCCATTATCCGCTTTCGCAGTGTCCACCATCATACTTTTACTGCTTTTATGGTCGGTTTGCTCTATTTTGGTGGCGCCCTCATTATCCTTGTTAAAAACCTTAGCAGCAAGGGTAGATAAACTGGTGCTGAGTATAATCCACAATAAAAACTGCGTTAAACCTACTGCACCAATCCCGATAATTTTACCCATCATTAATTGGAAAGGCTTCACAGAAGAAACAATTACCTCAATAATCCGATTGGTTTTTTCTTCGATGACACCACGCATCACCTGCGCACCATAAATAAACAAGGATAGATAAATTAGGAACGCACTCACAAAACCTACAATATAGGTAGCGCCTAAGCTAGCGTCTTTTTCGCCTTCATCAGTTAATTGTTTAGCATTAATAGCAACTTTTGCTTTTGAGCTGTTTAAAACAGCTGTATCAATCCCGGCAGCAATTAATTTTTTGTTTCTCAAGATGGTTTCCATCTGATTTTCTACATCATTCACTACCGAAAGTCCTGGTTTTTTTTCTGAGATAAGTTCCACATTTCCAGTTTGGGCATAATCGGAAGAGATGTACAGCAGAAAATCATTTTTTTCCTTTCGGATGTCTTTTTTAGCTTCTTCATAATTGCCTTTGATATAACTGAAATTAAGATTATTGCTGTTGTTAAACTGATGCTCAAAAATCCCGGACTGATCTAATACTTTAAAATTTTTGATGTGATCATCGCCTTTGGTAGTTAGATAAACTACTAAAGACATCATTCCGATAAACGAGGCAGGAACTAAAAAAGTCAAGAGTAAGAATGATTTTTTCTTTACCCTGCTTAAATATTCTCTTTGTATGATGAGTAAAATTTTGTTCATGGCGGTTTAGTTTAGCTGTTTAACTTTTTCAATAAAAATCTCGTTGATGGTTGGAATTACTTCTTCCAGATAAGTGATTCCTGTTTGTGGAATCAGCTCTTGCAAAACATCATTTGTAGAAAAACTAGCTTTCAATTTAATGGTGAGCTGTTCGCCTTCATCCATTGTTTTTTGTTGGGTTAAATCAAAAGTCTTAAATCCATTTAAGGGAATTTTTTGATCAATTCCGATACGAAAAGTACTATTTCTATAAGCGTTTTTAATGGATTTCACACTTCCATCTAATATTTTGTGAGATTTATTAATCAGCGCAATATGTTCGCACAACTCTTCCACAGATTCCATTCTGTGGGTAGAAAATATAATAGTTGAACCTTTTTGATTGAGTTCTAAAATCTCATTTTTGATGACTTCGGCATTCACCGGGTCGAAACCCGAGAAAGGTTCATCCAGAATAATTAATTCTGGCTCATGCAAAACGGTAGCTACAAATTGCACTTTTTGTTGCATCCCCTTAGAAAGATCTTCTACCTTTTTCTTCCACCAGCTTTGCATCTCCATCTTCTCAAACCAAAACTTAATTCTTTTGGCTGCTTCTGCTCTGCTTAAACCTTTTAATTGGGCTAGGTAAAGCATTTGTTCGCCAATTTCCATTTTCTTGTACAAACCACGCTCTTCTGGCAAATAACCAATTTTGTTGATGTGGGTTTGATTGAGTTTCTCTCCATTAAAGAAAATCTCGCCCTCATCTGGTCCGGTAATTTGATTGATTATTCTGATGAGTGAAGTTTTCCCTGCTCCATTTGGACCGAGCAGCCCAAATATAGTCCCTTTTTGTACTTCTAAACTTACATCATCCAATGCCCTGTGTTTAGCATATTCTTTTACAATGTGGCTAACTTTTAACATTTGTAAGGTTTTGATTTAATGATTAGATACATTTAAGCATCAATTATTACAATTAAAAAGGTAATTTATCAAAAAAGCCAGCTAAAAGCTGGCTTTTTTGATATGATATTGAAATTAATCTGAATGCTTATTCAAAATATTCCTTCATTCTATCGAAGAAACTTTTCTCGTTTTTACCCGGACTAGGTTTGAAGTTTGGTGAGTCTTTCAATTTCTCCAAAAGCTCTCTTTCTTCATTATTTAAGATTTTTGGTGTCCAGATATTCACTTGCACCAATTGGTCGCCTTTATGGTAAGAATTTACTTCAGGAATACCTTTTCCTTTGAGTCTTAAAATTTTCCCACCTTGCGTACCTGGGTCCAATTTGATGCGGGCTTTACCATCAATGGTTGGCACTTCTATACTTGCACCTAAAGTGGCATCTACAAAACTTACATGTAAATCATAAATCACATTGATGCCTTCTCTTTTTAAAGATTCATGAGGGATTTCTTCCACCAAAATAATTAAATCACCCGGAACGCCCCCTCTTGGTGCTGCATTGCCTTTTCCGCTCATGCTCAATTGCATTCCTTCACTCACACCAGCAGGAATATTGATGCTGATGGTTTCTTCACCTCTAGTTACCCCTTCGCCATAGCAAGTGCCACATTTAGCAGATATGGTTGTTCCTTCTCCGTTACAAGTAGGGCAAGTGCTGGTAGTTTGCATCTGACCTAAAATGGTATTGGTTACACGTCTTACCGCTCCGCTACCGCCACAGGTTTTACAGGTTTGGAAAGAGTTTTTATCTTTTGCTCCGGTTCCATCACAAGTGCTACAAACTACTTGTTTGTTCACCTTTATTTTCTTTTCTACACCGTTGGCTATTTCTTCTAAAGTGAGCTTTACTTTGATACGAAGATTAGTCCCTCTCTGAACTCTTCTGCCACCTCTGGAAGATTGGCCTCCTCCACCAAAGAAACTTTCAAACGGACTGCCGCCTCCACCACCAAAAATATCTCCAAACTGGCTGAATATGTCTTCCATATTCATGCCGCCACCGCTATAGCCTCCACCAAAACCGCCTTGCGCACCAGCATGACCGAATTGATCATAGCGTTGTTTTTTCTCAGGATTGCTCAACACCTCGTAAGCTTCGGCAGCTTCTTTAAACTTTTCCTCAGCAGCTTTATCATCAGGGTTTTTATCCGGATGGTATTTGATAGCCAGCTTACGGTAAGCTTTTTTTATTTCATCGGCTGAAGCTCCTTTGGTAACTCCTAAAATATCGTAATAATCTCTTTTACTCATTTATTTCTATTTGAAGATTTGGAGATTTGGTGATTTGAAGAGGATTATCATTGACTCATTTTCAAATCATCAAATTTTCAAATTAATTTAAGCGCCTACCACTACTTTGGCAAAGCGAATGACTTTATCATTTAAATAATAACCTTTTTCCACCTCATCAATTACTTTTCCTTTTAAATCATCAGTAGGTGCAGGAATATTGGTAATGGCTTCATGGATTTCGGCATCAAAAGGCTTGCCTTTAGATTCCATTTCTTTTAAACCTTTTTGATGTAAAAGTGATTTTAATTTATGATGAACCAACTCTACCCCCTCTTTTACAGGTTTTACTTCTGTAGCATTCTCCATGGCTTTTGCTGCTCGCTCAAAATCATCTAAAACGGTGAGTAGAGAAACAATTACATCTTTACCTGCAGTTTGCAATAACTCTATTCTTTCTTTGGTAGTTCTGCGTTTAAAGTTATCAAACTCGGCATATAGGCGGATATATTTATCATTTAAGGTGGCAACTTCAGCTTTCAGTTTTTCAGTTTCACTGATTTCAGCATCTGCATTTTCTGCATTTTCATCTTCATCATGCTGAACTCTCGCCTCATTCACCTGCTCTAATTCTTCCCGAATCTCTTCTTGTTCTTGCTGCGTCTTATTTTCTTCTGTCATTTTATTCTGTTGTTCTGTTCCCGAAACTTTCTTTTTCTTAAACATAATTATATTATAATTAAAGTGCAATTACCAAACATACTGCCATTCAATAAAAACAGTCAACCTGTCAGTCTGTAATGGATTTAGACTTTCAAATTGACTGTTTTACGTTCTTTTTGTCGCTAAAATTAAACGGTAGCGTCTTCTATCACTTTGCCATTTTCGCATTTAATAATGCGAGAAGGAAAAGTTCTAATGATGTGATAATCATGTGTGGCCATTAAAACTGCGGTTCCTGATTGACTGATTTGACGTAATAAAATCATGATTTCTTCAGAAGTTTCAGGGTCTAAATTTCCCGTAGGCTCATCCGCTAAAATTAATTCAGGATCATTGAGTAAAGCCCTGGCAACTACCACTCTTTGTTGCTCGCCACCAGAAATCTCATGTGGCATTTTCTTCATTTTACTACGTAGCCCTACTTTTTCTAAAACATCTTTAACACGTTCCTCAATCAAGGCTTTATCTTTCCAGCCGGTGGCTTTTAAAACAAATTCTAAGTTTTGTTCAATACTTCTATCGGTTAAAAGTTGAAAATCCTGAAAAACAATCCCTAGTTTTCTTCTTAAAAAAGGCACATCTTGTTCTTTCAAATCTTTTAACTCATAACCCACTACATGTCCGTCTCCATTTTGGATGTGTAAATCGCCATAGATAATTTTCAATAAACTGCTTTTTCCAGAGCCGGTTTGGCCAATTAAATAAACAAACTCTCCAGCATCTACATGTAAATTTACGCTAGCTAAAACCAGATGTTTTTGCTGAAAAACATCCACATTATTTAATTTGATAACAGAATTTCCAACCATTAGATGTCTAATTTTAAGATTTGTCCGAAAGGTAAGTCTTTAATCACCTCCATAATGTATGCCGCTTGATCACCCAATCCCACTTTTTCTAAAGATTTATCTGGTCTATCTACTCTAAAATAGGCCAAAAGGGTAAATTGTTCATCCCTTAACTGAACGTAATCAGGGATTTTGGCTACTCCTTTCACTTTAATGACATACATATATTCAAAGGTAAAATTTTTTGGGATGCGAGGAGTTAAAATTTAAAAATCAGCTAAGTTGAGCTAAAAATTCTAAGGTATTTACCCCATCTGCATAATCCCAAAGTTTAGGATGTTGGCTTTCGCCGAAGTTTACTCTTGGGCTTTTGATATCTAAATCTATTTGTGCAACCACTACTTGAATTTCCGCCTCATGATTATTGATGCTTGAGGTTAAATCATCGAGATGCTCATATTCCTCATAAAAAACAACAGAAAGCGGAGAAGCTAATTGCGTATTTTGGGTGAGCAATAAAAAGCCGTTATCTAAGTGGTTAAGACGGTTTACCAAATAAATCGACTTGTTGTAATCGTAATTATTTTGGTATTTGTGATGATTTAAGATAGGACTAAACTCTTCAATAGATTCAAAGAAATGGTTAAAAATATATCCTTTTGGCACCATCAATTTCGATACATTTCTGCAGCCTAATCCGTAATAATCAAAAATATCTTTTCCTAGATTTTTTAACTCTTCACTACTTTCCTCTCCACTTAAAACGGCAATGCTATTTCTGTTTTTGCGGATGATATGTGGCACTTTGGCAAAATAATAATCGAAATAACGAGAGGAATTATTACTTCCGGTAGCTATTACGGCGTCAAAATCGGTCAGACGGTTTACAAACTGAATCTGACTTTCAAACTCTGGCTCGATTTCAATCAGTTTCTTTAAGATTGCAGGAATAAGCACATCATCCTGTGAAGAAAGCTTAATTAAAGCGATATGCCCGCTCATTAAAACCGCCAAAATATCGTGAAAACCCACTAAAGGAAGATTTCCGGCTAAAATTAAACCTATTTTTTTCTGGCTTTTAGGAGTTTCAGGGGCGGTAGCTGTCCATGCTTTTAAATTAGGAGGATTCAACATTTGTCCGTTAGCTTCAATGGCTTTTTCTATTTCTTGCTGTGTAAACCAGCTATTTTTATTTTTGGCTAAGGGAATTAATGATTTAAAGTTATCGTCTGGTTTTAATAAAAAATCGCCTAAACGCTTTAATCCTTCCACTTTTCTTTCTTTACTAAAATTCGACATTGTTTAAAATTCAAATACCTAAAATATGTTATATTTGCAGCTCAATTTAAAAAGCACAAAAATACGTTTCTAACGTAAGAAAAAATAAGATATGGCGATTAAAATTACAGACGAATGCATTAACTGCGGAGCATGTGAGCCAGAATGCCCTAACAATGCAATTTATGATGCGGGTCAACCTTGGAAATTCTCCGAAGGAACAAACTTAAAGGGAATTATAGATTTTGGAGATGGAGAAACTATAGATGCAGATGAAGCACAATCTGCCATTTCTGATGAGGTTTATTATATTGTTTCTGATAAGTGTACAGAATGTAAGGGTTTCCATGATGAGCCTCAATGTGCGGCAGTTTGCCCTGTTGATTGCTGTGTAGATGATGAAGATGTGAGAGAAACAGAAGAAGAATTATTAGCTAAGAAAGCTTGGTTACATCAGGAAGGGTAATTGAAATAACCAAAATATTTTTGAAAAGCATCCGCCGGCTGGCGGATGCTTTTTTGTTATCAACTGTCCCGTCCTAAAATAGCGTTACATAAAAAGTAATGTTATGAAAGAAAAAAAAGAGAATGAGTATGTTAAGCGTACTCAAAGAGATTACAGTTATGCT
>JACXVB010000087.1 GCA_014763615.1 Sphingobacteriales bacterium
GCGGCGAACGTCCAGACCCCGATGAACTCGCTGGACACCGAAACCAGCCGGATATCCCAGGTAAAGGCATCGCGATCCATGTCGAACCAACCCGTCAGCCCCAGCAGAGCGACAGCCAAGCCGGTTCCGATGGTGATCAGCGACAGGCCGCTCAGAATGCCCTCGCGTACCGTGCGTTGCGGCGAAGAACCCCGCGCGGCCCGATAACGAGAAGACAAGGGGGCGGCGACGATACCCAGCAGCACCATCACAATGGCCAGCAATACATTGCTGCCGTCGGACGTCCAGAGCACCGAAACCAGCATCAGCAACAACGCCGCAAACAACAGCCCAATGGCGGGTTTGTGCCGCGCGGTATTTCCGCTCTGTTCGCCCTTTTCGCTATTGAGTCCGTACAACGCCGCCAGAATCAGCGCCAGCGCGAACCAACCGACCAAATCGATCTGCAGGCCGACGCTCATGCCGATGTGTCCTCACGGTGATCCGAATCCGGCACCGATCCGCTGGCCTGACGTGTCGAAGTGATTTCCCGCCACAGCAGAGAGAACGCAGTGGTGGCGGCTTGCGCGGAGAAAAAAACGGCGAGCGACGTGAGGATCAAGTCGGGTACCGCTACGGCATCGACCAGCGCACTGGCCGCAGCCACTACGATGAACCCCGACAAAGTCGCCGCCATCAACAGGCCGCGGCCACGTCGCCGTGCATCGCCGCGCAGAAAGCCGCTCAACCCCAATGCTACCGCGAGTAACACCGTATAGGCTGCGATCACCGGGTCCATGTTGTCTCCTGGCAGCGCGGAAAAGCGCCACTGATCAATCGTTATGCCTTGCTTAGGAACCTCTGATTGAATCCCTCGTGAGCCGAGTTGCTGATCCAAAAGCCGCAAAACGAGGCAGAGGCCGAAGGTCGTAGTTTGCGCTACGATACCAAGGCCGATAACGAAGTGTTGCGGCTTTTGGGCTGCAACCCGCATGGGACGGTTTTTTGAGGGCGATTCGCTGTGTTGCGCCGCTCACGAATGGAATAACCATTCGTTTCGCGCCGCGCCTTGCGACTCATCCCTCAAAAGACCGTCTCGGCC
>JACXVB010000088.1 GCA_014763615.1 Sphingobacteriales bacterium
CAACACAAAAAGTGAAAACTTTATCTACCGCGATAACTTCACTGCGAGTGAAGATGCCATTTTGGACGAGCTGGGCTACAGCGCCGACTACAAAGACTATATTAAAAATATCCAAGGCGCACGCACCCACAGCGGCTGGTTGAGTTTTATGTTTCCGCGTCTCTTACTGGCACGGGATTTACTGAAAGAAGATGGCGTGATTTTTATTAGCATTGATGAGAACGAGCAGGCGAATTTAAAACTGCTGTGCGATGAAGTGTTTGGCGAGGCGAATTTTGTAGAGTGTATTACTTGGAATAAAAGAGTACCTAAGAACGATAAAGGAATTGGTAACATCCATGAATATATTTTACTTTATGCTAAAGATGCAGCTTTCAAGCATAAATTTTTAATGCGTAAAGAAGGTTTAGATGATGTTTATGAGTTTGTTGAAAAGCTTAAAAAAGATGAGAAGCCTGTTGCTCAAGCAGAAAAAGAGCTAAAAAAACTTTACAAGAAAAATGGTTATGACCGTGGAATAACGTTATACAACTCTTTAGATATAGACTACCGAATTTGGGGAAAGATTAACATGAGTTGGCCAAATCAAGATACTTTTGGTCCGCGTTATGAAGTTCTTCATCCTATAACCAGAAAACCTGTAAGTATTCCCGATCGTGGTTGGCGGTGGACTGAGAGCACATTTAACGAAGCCGCAGGATTAAAAAATGGAGTTTATGAAAATATTGAAGTCCTCCACGACGGCTCTTATAGATGCGGAAATATTTGGTTTGCCAAAGATGAAAATACTCAACCAAGCTCAATAAAATATTTAGACGATGTAAACGATATGTTGTTACGTTCAATCTTATCAACTAAAAGTGATGGTGGAGTTGAACTAGAAAAATTATTTGAACGAAAAAGTTTATTTTCAAGACCAAAATCATCATTTTTATTAAAAGCAATTCTTGGTAGTTTACAAAGTAGCGAAAAAGAAATCATCCTCGACTTCTTCGCCGGTTCCGGCACCACGGGTCAAGCGGTGATGGAGCTGAATGCCGAAGATGGCGGCAAGCGTAAATTTATTCTGGTGCAGTTGC
>JACXVB010000029.1 GCA_014763615.1 Sphingobacteriales bacterium
TTGTTTCATTGCAGTCTCAATTTGCATAAAACTTAGGGGAGTTTATTTCTCCTCTTCGTTTTTTATTGAGTTGCATTTATTACTTGAACTTACGTTTTTATGAGTTTAACAGGCGCTTAGGATGCGATAGACATGTTCAACTTTTCGATAATCTGCGTGAACTCTCCTATATTTTTGATAAAAATAATGTTTTCTTGTTCGTTTAAATCATTCATAGCAATCTGTTGACCCGCTATAATAAGGGTGGTTTTACCTAAGTTTTCCCTCAATTTTGAAATGATACTTTGGGTATTATATTCAGCTTGTGATACTGTTAAAACCGTAAAAGCATAATCTGGTTCATAGTAATTTACCACCTCTTCTAAACCTTCGTAAGGTAAATTCTGACCTAAATAAAGTGTTTGATGGCCATTTACCTTCAATAAATATTGGGCAAATAGCAAACCTACTTCGTGATGTTCATTCTGTGGAAGAAATAACAGGTATCTTTTAGCGCTGATGCTTGGTTTTTTAGAATTTTTATAGGTAACCTCGATAATTTTCTGTTCAATTTTATGGGTTGCGAAATGCTCATGAGCAGGGTTAATGGTACCCACTTGCCACATAAAACCAACTTTGCGCATGAAGGGAAAAACGATGTCTGCCATAGCATTTTCCATCCCTAAATCTTCTATACAACCATTCAAAATCTCATCAAATTCCGCCTCATCCATTTTTAACATGGCATTAGAGAGCATTTGAACTTGAACGTTGGTGTTGTAGTGGTCTTCTTTAAGATTTTTTACTAAATGATTGATTTCATCTAAATCCATTCTCGAGATTTTAGAAATCTTATAACCATTCTCGTTTAAGGTGGCGATGTTTAAGAACATACATAAGTCGGCATCATCATAATATCTGATGTTGGTTTCTGTACGCTTTGGTGCGAAAAAATTATACCGCTGTTCCCATACTCTAATGGTATGAGCTTTTATTCCCGTTAAATTTTCAATATCACTTATGGAAAATTTTTTCACTTTCTAAGGGGTTTATCAATCTTCACCTAAAATTAACCTTTAAAATCGCAACAAAGTTATTTAACCTTTGTTTACAAAAAAATATAAAATTTTATAAATGATTGATATTTTGAAGATAGCTATCAGCTTGATTCACAATTTTTTCAACTTCCTCTTTATCCATTTTGTTCAAAAGCTGATACATCATGCCAATTCGAGGGTTTTTAATGAGTTTTTTCTCATGCAATAGGTAGAAATTCCAATATAAACTATTTAGTGGGCAAGCTTTGCTGCCATGGCGTTTATCCTTATCGTAATGACAAGATTTACAATAATTACTCATTTTATTAATGTAATTGGCCGAAGCTACATAAGGTTTGGAGCCTATAATCCCGCCATCTGCAAACTGGCTCATTCCTCTGGTATTGGTAATTTGTACCCATTCTATAGCGTCTGCATAAACTCCCAAATACCACTCGTCAACAAAATCTGGATGACAACCTGCTAACAAAGTAAAGTTGCCAATAATCATTAGTCTTTGAATATGGTGGGCATAAGAATGGTTTAAAGAACTATTGATGCAATTTTTCATGCAATTCATTTTTACTTTACCATCCCAAAACCAGAAAGGTAACTTTCTTCTGTTCATCAAAAAGTTTTGAGTGGCAAAATCAGGCATTTCAGCCCAATAAATTCCTCGCATATATTCTCTCCAACCAATTATTTGTCTTACAAATCCCTCTATTTGTGCAATATCGATTTTCTCTGGATGGGTACGCCAAGTGCTGATGACATGGTTTACTACTTCTTGAGGAGATAACATTTTCACGTTGAGCGCAAAAGATAAACAAGAGTGAAATAGCGTATGATGCTCTTTCAACATCGCGTCTTCATATTTTCCGAAAGCAGGTAAAAGCTGATGGCAGAAATATTCTAGCAATTCTAAAGATTCTTCTCTACTTGTTGGAAATGGTAATTCTTTGGGATTGATGTTCCCTAAATGTGGAACTTGTAGATCCTGAATCATTTTGACAATTTCACTCACATCTTTCTTAAAAGTGAGTGGTGCTTTAAGCGGAATTTTTCCATCGTATTTTTTCCGATTTTCATGATCAAAATTCCACTTTCCGCCTTCTGGCTGATCATTCTCATCTACTAGTATTTGGTGTTTTTTTCGCATATAACGATAGAAATTTTCCATCAAGTACTGCTTTTTACCTTTGAAAAATTCTTTAACTTCTGTTCTGGTAGTGTAAAAATGTTCAGTATCGTAAACTTGTGTTTCAAGTTTAAGGCTTTTGCAAAAGCTTTTGAGTTGCTCATCTAACCGATATTCATCAGGTAACTGATACTCAAATTTTTCTATCGATAGTTTTTCTATCAACCAGATTAAATTCTTTGAAAAATGCTGTTGATTTTCTTGTGCATCTAGGTAATAGTAAATTACGTGATGTCCTTCATCTTTTAACTCTCGGGCAAACTGCCGCATAGATTCAAAAAATGCAGCGATTTTCTGGATATGATGCGTCACATAATTTTGTTCTTGCATCACTTCCATCAAAATGTAGGTCACATTTTTATCCTTTTCTTTAAACCATGAATGAGAGTGGTTTAGCTGATCGCCGAGTATAAGACGCAAAGTTTTAGGCATTGTTGTTTAACAGTCCAAGGCTAATTTTAGTTTGTTTAAAAGGGAATATAATGTAGAAAATAATGATTATAAATAAGGAGAATAGACTTAGAATAAACTTATAGTACTAATGTTAAGTTAACTCAGGCAACCAAAGATTTACAAATTCTCCATTAGGGTCATAATCTTTAGCTTGTTTTTCGATATTGAAATGGCGATTTTCCATCGGGTCGTTCCCAAGACCGGCAATATAAGCCCAGTTTCCCCAATTACTTGCTGGGTTATAATCAATCAATTTTTCTTCAAAATAGGCAGCACCCCAAGTCCAATTTACTTTTAAGTCTTTTACCAAAAAAGAAGCTACATTTTGCCTACCTCTATTGCTCATGAAACCGGTGAGATTTAACTCTTTCATGTTGGCATCAACAAAAGGAACGCCAGTTTCTGCATTTTTCCATTGATTAAAAAGTTCTTCTTGGTTGGGCGCATCATCTTGTTTTATGCCTTTGAAGCCACTTTCCCTAAAATAACTGGTTCCATGTTTTTTAAACATGAAACGGAAATAATCTCTCCAAAGCAATTCGAAAATGAGCCAGTAGGTAGAATCGTTTGCGGTTCTCTCTTTCTCGTATTTTTTAACTTCCCAATAAATTTCTCTCGGAGATAAACAGCCGGCAGACATCCAAGCTGAAAATTTAGAGCTATAATCTCCGCCAATTAACCCATTTCTTGTTTTTTTGTAGGAGCTTATTAAATCTGTCTCCCACAAATAATATCTTAACCTGTTTAAACCTTCGGTTTCGCCACCTTTAAAGCGAAGCACACTTCTTTTATCATAAACTGGCGCACAAATCCCTAAATCTTCTAAGTTCGGAAGTTCAGATTCTTCTAAATCTTGAGGAATTTCAATCTTTTCTGGGGTAGCAAATGAAGGTCTAATGATGCCTTCGCGTTCCACTTTCTTTCTAAAAGTGGTAAACACGTCAGGAATATCTTTTATCGGAAATGGTAAATCTTCTTTATGGAATAAGGTGTGCCCAATAAAATGTTTCAGATTGATTTGTAATTTCCAAAGCGCATCCTCTACTAAAGAAGATATTTCAGTTTCTTCATGGGCTACCTCACGGTGATGATAAACCTCATCTACATGATATTTCTTACATATTTCAGGTAAAATTTCTTCTGGCTTTCCTTGCATTATCAGTAAATCACCGCCCATTTTTTGCAGAGAAACTTTTAAATCCGCAACACTTTCTAAGATAAACTGAGCTCTAAAACTTCCGGTTTTTTGAGTTTTAAAAGGAGTTTCAACATAGTAACGAGGATCAAAACAAAACACTGGAACAATTAAAGAAGCTTTCTCAACGGCTTCCAAAAAAACTTCATTGTCATGGATTCTTAAATCATTTCTAAACCAAACCAGAATTGTCTTTCCGCTCATCTTTATGTGTCAAATTTAATTTCAAAAGAAATCGATTGCAATATTGCTTATTATTTAATTTTTCGGCAACGATCTGAACAATATTTTACCTCGTCCCAACATTTTTCCCATTTTTTTCTCCAAGTAAAAGGCTTACCACAACTTTCACAAATCTTGGATGGCAGGTTTGCCTTTTTAATGGATTTACCTTTTTGGTTGAACATTTCTGCTTAAACAATATCATTTAAAAGATGTTTTGCAGGCATGGAAACTGCTTTTAAAAATTTGAGCGTAAAGGATATTGATAGGATTATAGAAATGGCGTGGGAGGATAGAACCCCATTTGAGGCTATCGAATTTCAATTTAACTTGAGCGAACAAGAAGTTGTAAAATTGATGAGAAGAGAGCTAAAACCTTCGAGTTGGCGTTTATGGAGGGCGAGGGCACATCAAATTTCTCATAAGCATTTAAAGAAAAGAAGTTCAGAAATTGATCGTTTTAAATGCAGTTTGCAAAGACAAATCACACTCAATAAAATCTCCAAGAAATAAAATATCGTTTTTTGTTTAACTTATTTTTATAATTATTAAACAAAATGAGTTTTTTACAGTTTAAGTTTTGATGATGAAACAGAAAGTAGCCGTTTTTAGAAAAGAGCATTTTAATGCAGCGCATCGTTTGCACAACCCAGAGTGGGATGCTGCCAAGAATGCCGAAATTTTTGGGAAGTGTAATAATCCCAATTATCATGGTCATAATTATGATCTTATTGTTAAAGTTTCGGGTTATGTGGATGAACAAACCGGCTATTTAATGGATATGAAGGTTTTATCATCATTAATTAAAGAGAAGGTGTTGAATAAATTTGATCATCAAAATTTGAATTTAGATACCGAGGAGTTTAAAAATGTAAACCCAACCGCAGAAAATATTGCGATGGTGATTTACAATTTATTGAGAAATGATATTGATCCAGAAATGGATTTAAAAGTGATTTTATATGAAACTGAACGAAACTATGTTGAATACCCAGCTTAACACTTATTCTGAAGAGGATATTTTAATTGACGCCATTGGTGATGAACATGTAGGAACTTCTTACGATACACCATTGAGAGAAGATGCCTTCCGTTTGGACGACCAAACAAAAATCGAAATGATTGAAAAGCATTTCAAGAGTATCATGGAAATTATGGGATTAGATTTAACCGATGACAGTTTAAGTGGTACTCCTAAAAGAGTGGCAAAAATGTACATCAAAGAAATCTTTAGAGGGTTAAATCCAGCCAATAAACCTGATATCAAACTATTTGATAATAAATATAAATACAACCAAATGCTGGTGGAGAAAAATATTACTTTATACAGTAATTGTGAGCATCATTTTGTACCTATAATTGGTAAGGCACATGTGGCTTATATCAGCAGCGGAAAAGTAATCGGACTATCTAAATTAAACAGAATTGTGCAGTATTATGCACAACGTCCGCAAGTACAAGAACGTTTAAATATTCAGATTGCCAACGAGTTGAAGGAGATTTTGCAAACAGAAGATGTAGCCGTGGTCATTGAAGCAACGCACCTTTGTGTTTCTTCAAGAGGAATTAAAGATACCGAAAGTTCTACAGTTACTGCTGAATATGGAGGTAAATTTTTGGATGTGGATACTCGTAATGAGTTTTTAAAACATATCACCTAATATGAATTATCTAGTAGTTGGCGGAAGCTCGGGTATAGGTTTGGCTTTGGTGAAAAAGCTTTCGGCAGAAGGTCATCAGGTTTTTTCGGCATCTCGGAAAAAAGGAGATTTACCAGATAGCGTGACCTTTATTGAGTTGGATGTTATTGGAGAAATTGAGGCATTAAAACAGGATTTGCCAGAAGTGTTGGATGGGATTGCTTATTGCCCTGGCACCATCAATTTAAGGCCTTTTAATCGATTAACAGAAACTGATTTTTTAAACGATTTTAAAGTGAACGTTTTAGGTGCGGTAAAGGTAATTCAAGCAGCTTTTGCAGCGCTAAAAAAATCAGAAAGTGCATCAATTTTGTTGTTTAGCACTGTGGCAGTGCAAACCGGAATGAGTTTTCATGCCAGTATTGCAGCTTCAAAAGGTGCTATTGAAGGTTTAACACGTTCTCTAGCTGCAGAATTTGCTC
This sequence comes from Sphingobacteriales bacterium, assembly GCA_014763615.1. Taxonomy (GTDB): domain Bacteria; phylum Bacteroidota; class Bacteroidia; order Sphingobacteriales; family Sphingobacteriaceae; genus Pseudopedobacter. The sequence goes on from JACXVB010000029.1 coordinate 6,207, forward strand.
CAAGTAAAATCAGGGTAAATGCTTTAGCTCCCTCGTTAACGGCAACACCTTTAGCGCAAAATTTAATTGCTACGCCAGAAAGAAAAGAAGCTTCTGATAAAAGACATCCATTGGGTAGAATTGGGACAGCGGAAGAATTGGCAGATGCAGCTTATTTCTTGCTTTCTAAGCAAAGCTCTTGGATAACAGGTCAGGTTTTAGGAATTGATGGAGGAATGTCTTCAATTAGAAATTTGTAATGAAAAGCTTTAATTCGGCTGATTTGCAAAATATGGAACAAAGATTTAGGAGTACTCTAATAAACAGTATTTCTGGATTTAAAAGTTTGCAAATGGTTGGCACCATTAATCAAAGAGCTATTACTAACATTGCTTTGTTTAATTCTATTTTTCATGTTGGCTCTCATCCTCCTTTCATCGGGATGGTGGTGCGACCAGAAGGAGATCAGCATGAAACGCTAAAAAACATTTTAGAACTAGGTGTTTATACACTAAATAATGTCAATGAAGACAATTATATAGCGGCTCATCAAACTAGTGCAAGATATTTAACAGGAGAATCCGAATTTACAGAGTGTGGCTTTACAGAAGAATATGTTGATGATTTTAAAGCTCCTTTTGTAAAAGAATCCAACATTAAATTAGGTTTAGAATTGGTAGAAACTATTCCTTTCCCTAAAAATGGAACAACCATTATCATTGGAGAAGTCAAGCACATCATACTTGATGAACAATTTATTTGTGCTGATGGTTATGTAGATTTAGCAGAGGCTAAATCAGTAACCGTAGCAGGTTTAGATGCTTATCATCAAACCCAATTATTAGGGAGATTAGCTTATGCAAAGCGAGGAAAACAACCCGAATTTTTAAACGTTAATGAAAAAGAGAAATAGAGTGTTAAAACGGATTTTCTTTGCAACTTTTACAAAAGAAATGAAAATTGTAAGTCGGTTCACTTCTTAGTGCAAACTGAAAATAAGAGGTAGATTATTGTTCATTGACTTTAGACTTTTTACTTTAAATTTTATACTTTAAAACAATGGCAACGAAACAAAAAATCCAGAACGCATATATAGATTACATCTTAACAGAAGGGAACAAACCGATATCTGTTTTTGCTTTTGCAAAGAAAAACAAATTTGCTGAAGAGGAATTTTATCAATATTTCGGTTCCTTTGAGGCTATTGAGGCAGGTGTTTGGGCCGACTTTTTCAGTACCACTATTAAAGAAATTCAAAATCAAGAGGTTTGGACAACCTACAGTGTAAGAGAAAAAGCATTATCTTTTTTCTATACTTTTTTTGAGTTATTGAAAAAGCAAAGAAGCTTTGTGACTTACAGTATGAGCCATTTAAAAAAAGGTTTGCATACGCCTGTTGCGCTTAAAGAAGCCAAAGAAATTTTTGAGGAATTTAGTGTTCAATTGATTCAAGAAGGATTAGAAAGCAATGAAATTAATGATCGCAAATTTATCAGTGATAGATATAAAGATGCTTTGTGGATGCAAGTTGCGTTTTTGTTAAATTTCTGGATAAAAGATCGTTCAAAAGGTTTCGAAAAAACAGACGAAGCCATAGAAAAAGGAGTAAACGTAACTTTTGATTTATTTCAGCGCACTCCAATTGATAATCTATTGGATTATGGTAAGTTTTTAGCCCAAAATGCCGGATTTAAAATGCCTTTTTAAAGTATTGCTTAATGAGTAGAGAGTATTGCGCATTAGTCCTATACTCTTTATCTCTGTCTCAATATGCTGCACACAAATTTCAATACTCATTAAAAAATGAAAGAACAAAACAGTATTCCCGCAAGTAAAGTAGCCCGATCTGCAAAATTTGTAGGTACTGGATTTAAAATTGGTGGAAATTACATCAAACATTACTCGAAAAAAATATTTAATCCTGATTTAACCAGAGATGAATTAAATGAAGATAATGCCGCTGATATATATGACTCTTTAAGCCAGCTAAAAGGAAGTGCTTTAAAGGTAGCGCAGATGTTAAGTATGGATAAAAACATCCTGCCAAAGGCTTATGTAGATAAATTTTCTTTATCACAATACAATGCACCGCCTTTAAGCGGACCGCTCATTGTGCAAACTTTCAGAAAGAATTTTGGTAAAACTCCGGATAAGATATTTGATCAATTCGATTTAAAATCTACCAACGCAGCCTCTATCGGGCAAGTGCACAAAGCCGAATTAAACGGAGAGAAGTTAGCGGTAAAAATTCAGTATCCGGGCGTTGGCGATTCTATCTCATCCGATTTAAAATTAGTGAAGCCTTTTGCTTTCCGATTGCTGGGAATGAGCGAGAAGGAATTGGACATCTATATGAAAGAAGTAGAGGAGCGTTTGATTGAAGAGACAGATTACGAGTTAGAAGTTGAAAACTCTCTGAAAATTTCAAAGGCTTGCGCCGATTTACCCAACATCGTTTTTCCAAAATATTATAAAGAGCTTTCTGGTCCGCGAATCATCACTATGAGTTGGTTAGAAGGAATGCATCTGAAAGAGTTTTTACAAACCAATCCAACGCAAGAATTGCGAAATAAAATAGGGCAAGCTTTGTGGGATTTCTACAATTTCCAACAGCATGAGCTTAGAGCCGTACATGCCGACCCTCACCCTGGTAATTTTTTAATTACTCCAGACGGAAAATTAGGAATCATAGATTTTGGTTGCATTAAAGAGCTTCCTGATGATTTTTACTACCCTTTCTTTTCTACCACATCCACCGACTTATTAGCAAATAAGGAAGAAACTATTAAAGCTTTTAGAGCTTTAGAAATGATTTTACCAAAGGATAATGAGCAGCAAATTGAGTTTTACTATCAGAATTATAAGGAGATGATTACGCTTTTTGCAGAGCCTTACATGAGCGGAGAATTTGATTTTAGTAAAGATGAATTTTTTAATGCTTTATATGGTTTTGGAGAGCAAATTTCTAAAATGCCAGAGTTTAAACAAGCTCGCGGGGTAAAGCATTTTATCTATGTCAACCGAACCAATTTTGGATTATATAATATTTTACATGAGCTAAAAGCCAAAGTAAAAACGGATACTTATCGCCCACACATTAAAACTAAGTTTTAATAGAACTGGTGAAGTTTCCTTTAAAAAAAATAATTTCAACAAAGTCTTAAAGTTTCTTTGAGATTAATAACTAATCTTACGCAGCGTCCATTTTCTTATTTCCTTCACCTTATTTTACAATTAGCTATTAGTTTTATTGCTGATTATTTGATCCTAGTTTTAGTTGAAATCATAAATATTGGATATTAAATTATAAAATTTTTAATTCATAATCTAATAAACCTCATTTTTTTAATAAATTGATAATTTAGAGTTCATGATACGCATTCCAAATTATTCAAAAGGAGGAATATTTATTTTTTTCGTAAAACTATAATTTTATTAAAAATTTTAAAACCAAGCCCAAAAAGTTTTGTTTAACTTTTAATCGTAAACATTAAACAAAATCTTATGGTCTTATCATCATTAACATTTGTGTCAATGCCCACAGGGGATTCCACAGCTTTCGATCGTATTATCAACGGCGATCCAATTGCGATAACCTTTTTCATAGGTTACATGGCAATGTTTGCATCTTCGGTTTTCTTTTTCTTTGAAAGAGGTTCAGTAGATCCCAAATGGAAAATTTCTCTTTTGGTTTCTGGCCTAATCACGGGAATTGCCGCGGTACACTATTATTACATGAGAGATTTCTATCTCGCTACTGGAAACAGCCCTACCGCTTTCCGTTACGTGGATTGGACGTTAACTGTTCCATTGATGTGTGTTGAGTTCTATCTCTTAACAAAGCCTTTCGGTGCCAAGGGCGGTACGTTGTTTAAATTAATAGTTGCTTCTTTTGCTATGTTGATTTTTGGTTTCATCGGAGAAACTTCTGGCATAGACAACAACATCATGTGGGGAGTATTATCTACTTTAGGTTATCTGTACATCGTTTATGAAGTGTTTGCAGGCGACATTGCTAAATTGGCAAGGAACTCTAACAGCTCATCTTTAGGAAGAGCCATGTTCTTGTTAAAGATCTTTATCACATTAGGATGGTCAATTTATCCTATTGGCTACATGGTTTTGCCAGGCAATTTACTTTCAGGAACATTTAATGTTAGTTCAATTGATCTTTTTTACAACTTAGCTGATGCGATTAATAAAATCGGATTTGGACTAGTGATTTATTCTGTAGCAGTAGCAGAAACTGCGAAGGCTAAATCAATTGCTTAAAATTTCAAATAACTAGCTGATTTATCCAAAAAACTAGTTGTCAATAACAAAGTCAAAGTGTGGTCATTCAATCTGTACTTTGACTTTGTTGTTTTCTAAACATCTTATTACAAATATTGATGGAAAATAACCCTGTTGATTTTTATAATTATACCATTATTGGCTCAGGGGCCTCTGGTTTATGGATGGCTTATTCTTTGTACAAACATGGCTTATTAGCAGATAAAACCTTAATGATTGTTGAGCAGGATGAGCATAAAGGTAATGACAGAACTTGGTGTTACTGGTCTAAAGACGAACTTGAACCTGAAGGATTGGCAGATAAATCATGGACATATTCTGAGAATAATTTTAGAGATAACAAAAGTATTTTTCCTTATACTTATTATCACATAAGAAGTGAAAGCTTTTACAAAAAAATAAAGACTGAATTGTCATCCTGTAAAAGTATTAGTTGGCTTTTTACTACTTTTCAATCTTTTCAAAAGGCAGAATATGTCAGTGTAATTACCAAATCATCTACTTGGAAAACGGATAAACTATTCCTTTCAAGTTTATCAAAAGATGAAAACCCCTTAACATCAGAAGTTCTCAACGCTTATTTAAACAATCAAGAAACTCAGCACATTTTTCTGTGGCAATCTTTTGTAGGCTGGCGTGTTAAAACAGAAAAACCTGTATTTGACGCAAAAAAAATGACCATGATGAATTTTAGGATTCCTCAAAGTAAATACATACAATTTCTCTATGAATTACCTTTTACATCTCATGAAGCTTTAGTAGAAGTAACAAGATTTGGCGATGCTAAGTTCACTGCGGAAGAGGTTAAGCCAATTTTAGAACATTACCTTAATTTAAAGCACACAAAGTTTGAAGTAGAAGAAACCGAAATAGGTGCCATCCCAATGACTACTCGTTTTAACATAAAACGTAAGTATTTAAACAAAAACGAGTCTGTTATTTTTTTAGGAACATTAGGTGGTGCAATCAAGCCAACTACAGGCTACGGTTTTAAAAAGATGGCTCAATATGCAGATAAATTAGCATTTGCTATAGCCAATCAGCTCCCATTGCCTACGCAATATCGCCGTTGGCGTTTTAGATTGTATGATATCTTATTACTTCAGATTTTAAACTCAGAAGCATATAGAGGTAAAGAAATTTTTGAAACGCTTTTTAAAACACAACCCACACCAAAAATTTTGAAATTTTTGGATGAGGAAAGTACGCTATGGGAAGAATTAAGCATATTTTCTAAATTACCCATCTTTCTATTTCTGAAATCTTTAGGGAGGTATATTTTCAAGTAAGCTATGTTATACATCAATTCAAGACTATTTAAGATTCAATTAATTGCACAAGTGGCTTTAATTTTACTGATATTCTTGATTAGTTTTAGTGTATCTATTCAAGCTGTTTTTGCCGGAATTCTATTATGTGTGGTGGGTATTCCGCATGGTGCCAACGACCATCTTTACAGAAAGGATCAATCTAGCAAAGGAATGTTGAAGTTTTTAGGAGTTTATTTAGGGATTATAGCAGCTTACGCTATACTTTGGTATTTACTCCCTTTGGTAGCATTGATTTTGTTTTTTGGTATTTCTTTCCATCATTTTGGTCAATCAAATTTTGAAAATGAAGAAGTGGCTTATCTACCTTCAATTCTATGGGGCCTGCTTTTGCTGGCTTTCCCTGTGATTATTCATTTTCAAGAAGCTATCAATATTTTTAAATCAATGCTTGATTTCGGAAATTTTACTCAAACTGCAACTGAATTCAATTTATTTGATTTGAGGAATTGGCAAATCGTTAGTTTATTGATATTAGTCTTAGTCTATAATTTAAGTCTTTATATATACCAAAGAAAATACTTTCTGAAATATTTTTTACAGCTTTTAATGGTGAGTTTATGGTATTTCTTTACTCCTTTATTATTTGGCTTCGTAATCGTTTTTTGCCTTTGGCATGCTATGCAGTCCACACAATACCAGTTGAATTTTTATACCCAATCTTTGAAGAAAAGTAAGTTTAATTTTTTTGTTGCGATGCTCCCGTTTAGTTTAATCGCCTTGTTGGGTTTTGGAATTTTTGTTTATTTCTTCACTTTTAATGTAAGTCAGGCTTTTATTCTGCTTTCATTAATTACTTTACCCCATGTTTTGGTGATGCATAAGCTTTATCAAACATAGTCGTGCCATATCTAACAAAACAAAAAAAAGAGATTCAAATTTGAATCTCCTTTTTGTTAGTCTTCAACAATTTCGCTGTTGATGGAAGGTTCTTCTTTCATTTCCTCTTTAAAATATACCTTTTGATAAATCAGAATCATGATCACTCCAACAGAGATGGAAGCGTCTGCTACGTTAAACACAGGTCTGAAAAAGATATATTCTTCGCCACCCCAGACCGGAAACCAAGAAGGGAAATGTCCTTGAAATAGCGGAAAATAGAACATATCTACCACTCTTCCATGAAAAATTGAAGCGTATTTATAAATCACACCGTAAAAAACAGAATCAATAATGTTGCCTAAAGCACCCGCAAAAATGAGTGCCACATTCATAATTAAGCCTCTATGATATTTATGCTTAATTAAAAAATGCAAGCCATAACCAATTCCAGTAACGGCTAAAATCCTAAAAATAGAAAGGACTAATTTGCCTATATCGCCACCAAACTCCATCCCAAAAGCCATTCCGTTGTTTTCTGTAAAATGGATGATGGCTATATTTTTAATCAGTTGATATTCCTGACCGATAAACATATTGGTTTTTACCCAAGTTTTAATGGCTTGGTCGGCCAGTAAAATCGCCAAAATAATGATAATGGGCTTATTATAACCTTTCATTAATATTGCTTTAATTTGGCTTCCATGCTTAAAGTTGCATGAGGTACAGCTCTTAAACGCTCTTTTCTAATTAATTTACCTGTTTCACGGCAAATACCGTAGGTTTTATTTTCGATACGAACCAAAGCTGCTTCTAAATTTTCTATAAATTTCTTCTGACGAGCCGCTAATTGATTTAATTGTTCTTTTTCTAATGTTGCCGAGCCATCTTCTAGCGTCTTATAAGTGCCGGCAGTATCATCCGTTCCATTTTGATTGGGTGAGCTTAACGAAGTAGTTAATGAAGCCAACTCTTCTTTAGCACTGTTTAATTTTTCGGTAATCAACTCTTTAAATTCTTGCAATTCTGCATCAGAGTAGCGTGTTTTTTCACTTTTTGTTTCCATCTTCTTAGTCCTTCTTTATAGAAATTTTCAATGCTTTATCTTCAATATCAATACTTGTTTCAACGCTTAGCTTATCGCTCATTATAAACGAAGTAGCTAGTATTTCGGCGCAAATATAGGATAAATTATTTTCCACTGCTGCGCTAAGTATTTCGTCTTTCTGGAGTTCTACTTTAATTTTATCGGTTACTTCAAAACCTAAATCTTTTCTTAAGTTTTGGATACGATTGATTACCTCACGGGCAATTCCTTCTTCTTTCAGTTCTTGAGAGATAGTAATGTCTAAAGCAACGGTTAATCTTCCTAGATTAGTGACTTGCCAACCCGGAACATCTTCAGCAATAATCTCTACATCTTCTGGTAAAATCGTATAAGTTGCATTAGCAGTGCTAATTTCTGTAGATCCAATTTTTTCAAAAGCTGCAATTTGCTCATCATTAAAGTTGGAGATTTCAGCTGCAACTTCTTTCATATCCTTACCTAATTTCTTACCTAAGGTTTTAAAGTTAGGCTTAATTTTTTTCTTGATGATACCCGCCGTATCTGTAATATATTCTATGGCTTTGATATTGGTTTCTGATAAAATCAGTTCTTTCACCTTATCAACTTTTGCTTCAAAATCTTTATCTAGAACGGGTAATAAAATCTTGCTTAAAGGCTGACGAACATTGATGCTTACTTTTTTACGAAGCGATAAAACCATCGAAGAAATATCTTGAGCCAAAGCCATTCTTTCCTCCAAATCTTTGTTTACCAAATCTGGATGATAAGCAGGGAAATCTGCTAAATGCACTGATTCGCAATTTTCTTTTTGAGTGACCGAGTTTAAATCCTTAAATAATCGATCAGAGAAAAATGGTGCGATTGGCGACATTAATTTACTGATGGTGATTAAACAAGTATATAAGGTTTGATAAGCCGAAATTTTATCCTCAGTATAATCGCCTTTCCAAAAACGACGACGACTTAACCTCACATACCAATTGCTCAAATGCTCATCCACAAAATTTTGGATAGAACGAGCTGCTTTTGTAGGTTCAAAATCGTTGTAAAACTCATCAACTTCTTGCGATAGCGTATTTAATAATGAAATGATCCACTGATCAATTTCTGGTCTTTGATTTAAGGCTAAATCTGCCTCAGCATAGCTGAATTTATCGATATTGGCGTATAAAACGAAGAAAGCATAGGTGTTGTAAAGCGTACCAAAAAACTTACGACGAACTTCATCTAAACCTTCAATATTAAATTTCAAATTGTCCCAAGGCGATGCGTTTGAAATCATGTACCAACGGGTAGCATCAGCTCCGTAAGTTTCAATAGTAGAAAAAGGATCAACAGCATTGCCTAATCGCTTAGACATTTTATTACCGTTTTTATCTAAAACTAAACCATTGGAAATTACATTTTTAAAGGCAATTCCTGCATTGCCATTTTTCAGATTTACTGCTTTAACATCATCACTTGCTTCACTCAACATGGTAGCAATGGCATGTAATGTAAAAAACCAACCTCTGGTTTGGTCAACACCTTCGGCTATAAAATCTGCTGGATAAGCGCTTTCAAAAGCTTCTTTGTTTTCAAAAGGATAATGCCATTGCGCATAAGGCATGGCGCCAGAATCAAACCAAACATCAATTAAATCTGGTTCACGAGTGTAAATAGTTCTTGTTAATAAATCAGTATCTTTTTCAGGATAAGTTTTCTGGAATATGAATACATGGTCTATAAAAGGTCTATGTAATTCTAAGTTATCAGGAACTGGTTCAGAATATTTTGAAATAAATTCTTCAAATTTTTCCAGTAAAATAAGGCTGCTATCAATAATTTCGAAATAATGTTGCAGGTTAAAATTACCTTGTTTGGCTAATTGCTGATAATGTTTAAATTTTTGATTACCACTGATTAATGAAACTCTAAAATAAGACTCTAACGAAACGTCTGTTTTAAGATCATTTACAAGCTTTGAAACTAGAGCATAATGACTACTATATTTGTTTATATGGTCAGGAACATTTTTTCCATTATCAAAATTTTGTAAATCTTGAATTTGCTTAAATGAACCTAGGCATATCCAAGGTTCGGAGAAAATTGGATTATACATACCAGTTCCCCAAATTGGTAGCGGTGTTCCCCAGTATCTAGAGCGAGAAAGATTCCAATCCACTAAATTCTCTAACCAGTTTCCAAATCTTCCGGTTCCGGTGCTTTCTGGTTTCCAATTGATAGTTTTATTGAGCGAAACTAATTTTTCTTTTACCGCAGTAGTTTTGATGAACCAACTATCCAAAGGATAGTATAAAATAGGTTTATCCGTTCTCCAGCAGTGCGGGTAACTATGCTCGTATTTTTTTACGTCGAAAGCTTTATTGTCTTCTTTCAGTTTGATGGCGATTAAAACATCCGTTCCTTTGAAGTCTTTATCGGCTCTTTCTTCATCGCTGTAATATTCTTCTTTTACGTATCGACCGGCAAAATCTGTGACTTCTTTTACAAACTTACCTTGCTTATCTACCAGAGGAAATTCGTTGCCTTTTTCGTCTTTCACTAAAACAGAAGGCACATGATTTTCTTTACAAGCTCTAAAGTCGTCCGCACCAAAAATGGAAGCGGTATGCACAATTCCGGTACCGTCTTCGGTAGTCACAAAATCAGCAGGAATTACTCTGAAAGCATTTTTCTCTAAATCTTCATTGGTTACATAAGGCATCAATTGGAAATAGCGCAAGCCTACCATTTCTTTACCAGAAAATTCCGCTACTTTTTCCCAAGGGATAATTTTATCGCCACCTTTATAAACCTGAAAAGAAGCATTTTCGCCTTCAGCTTTGAAATATTTGGCCACCAAATCTTTTGCTAAAACCACACTCACCGGAAGGTAAGTGTAAGGATTAAAGGTTTTGATTTTTACATAAGTGATTTTCTCGCCAATGGCTAAAGCACAGTTAGAAGGCAAAGTCCAAGGTGTGGTTGTCCATGCGATGATGGCCGTATCTTCCTCTGGTGTTTCAAACAGTATATTCATCAAAGGATGAACTTGATCTGGTTTCAACCTAAACTGAGCGGTGATGGAAGTATCTTTTAAATCTCGATAAGTGCCCGGTTGGTTTAACTCGTGAGAGCTTAAACCTGTACCAGCAGCAGGTGAATAAGGTTGTACGGTATAGCCTTTGTATAAAAATCCTTTTTGGTAAAGTTGTTTTAAAATCCACCATAGAGACTCAATATATTCGTTTTTGTAGGTGATGTATGGGTCATTTAAATCTACCCAATAACCCATTTTTTCGGTCAAATCATTCCAAACATCGGTGTATTTCATCACCTCTTTGCGGCAAGCATCGTTGTATTCTTCAACAGAAATCTTTTTACCGATATCTTCTTTAGTGATGCCTAATGATTTTTCTACGGCTAATTCGATAGGCAAGCCATGCGTATCCCAACCACCTTTTCTTTTTACCTGATAGCCTTTTAGTGTTTTGTATCTACAAAAAATATCTTTGATAGAACGAGCCATCACATGGTGAATGCCGGGCATACCATTAGCAGAAGGTGGACCTTCATAAAAAGTGTAAGGTTTGCTAGCTGGGCGATTTTGGATGCTTTTTTCAAAAATCTTATGCTTTTTCCAATCCGCTAAAACTTCTTTGCCTATTTGTGATAAATTAAGTTGCTTATATTCTTTGTACATCAGCGCTTTTTCTCCGAAAATTAAGGTTGCAAATTTAGGGTTTTGTTTGGGAATTTTGATAGGAAAGAGGCTTTTTGTGTGATTTTTTCATCAATATCTTGCTGATATTGAATTCTATGGGGAGTTGCGTGGAAATTGAGCATAATCAAGCCTCAGTTCCAAATTAAAAAGGATATTTTTTTTGGACTGACTTTTGTCCTTAACTCAATATAAATCACAGTTTATGTTAAGAAAATCAATTCCTACCTTCAGATTCGGAATTTTAGTAACTGCCTTGGGCATCGCACTCTATTTCAATAATGAAACGTACGGAAAATACTTGTTAGGCTTTGGCTTAGTTTCCATTTCTATAGCGATGGTTTTTTATGTCTTTTTTATGCTTAAAAGATATGGAGAGCACAAAAATACGCATTGATAGTATTTAAATGAGAATAGCTTTTATCATTTTTATTCATGATTTTAGCTTTTCCGAATCAGATTTATTAGGCGATTTGTGATTGTTTTGATCTTTTACACTCATCAATAATGCTGGCAAGAAGGTGAGATTAAACAACATCGCCATTACCAAAGTAACCGATAGCAGCGTTCCTAAAGCCACCGTTCCACCAAAAGTGGAGAAGGCAAAAATCCCAAAGCCAAAAAACAGAATAATAGCGGTATAAACCATACTTACGCCCGTTTCTTTAATGGTTTCTGAAATTACTTTTTGAGGATTATCAGACTTATCTTTCTCTTGCTTAAATCGAGTGAGAAAATAAATGGTTTGGTCTGAGGCAATACCTAAAGCAATGCTAAAAATTAAAATAGTGGAGGGTTTTAGTGGAATCCCTAGAAAACCCATTAATCCGGCTGTGAGCAATAAGGGAATGAGGTTTGGAAGTAAAGAAATAGCAATCATTTTTACACCTCTAAACAGTATCCACATGATTAATCCAATCAAGAAAATAGCTAAAATTAAACTTTCTCTCAGGTTTTTTACCAAATAATTGGTTCCCTTAACGTATAAAATTACGGGTCCGGTAAGAATTACATTATACTTTTTAGGGTTAAAAACGGAATCAATTTCAGATTGAAGTTTCTTTAATAATTGGTTCATTCTGGCCGAGCCAATATCTTTCATCTGCAAAGTAATGCTACTGGTTTCTCTGTTTTTATCAATCAATCCTTGTGTAACGCTTTTATTTTTTTCGGCATTGGCGGCATACAGTAAAATGAAATTTTTCTCCATTTCATTGGGTAATCGGTAAAACTGTGGATGGTTACCATAAAAAACCTGAGTAGTATATTTTAAAGCATCGCTTAAAGAAATGGCTTTTCCAAACTCAGGATAGGATTTTAATTTTTGCTCTAAACGATCCATTTTTTGGATGTTGGATAAGCTCATCATCCCGTTTTTTCTTCTGGTATCGATGCTAATCTCTAGAGGTAAAACGCCGTTGAAAGTGCTTTCAAAGAACTTTAAATCTTGATAAACCGCATTGCTTTTAGGTAAATCATCAACCACAAAACCATTAATTTTGATTTTAGCAATGCCCACAAAAGCAATCATGGTTAAGCCGAAAACAATCCAATAAATCTGCTTTCTATTATGGATAACCTGATGATTAAGCTGATGTAAAAAGCGATGAATCAGTTTATTTTCCCGCTCTTTCCAAACTCTTAAAACCGGAGCTTTGAGATAGCTGCAAATGATAGGTAATAAACAAAGACAAATGAGCCAAGTAAACATCACGCCACAAGCGGCGGTTAAGCCAAACTCTTTTAAAACATCACTATTGGTAAAATATAAAACCCCAAAACCTATGGCAGTGGTAAGGTTTGCAATAAAAGTGGTGAGTGAAATTTTTTGAATGGTAATTTGCAAGGCAGTTCTTTGATCTTGATTTTTTGCCAATTCCGTATGATATTTATTGAAAATTAGGATGCAGTTAGGTATTCCGATAATCACCATTAGCGGCGGAATAACACCTGTAAGTAATGTGATTTCATAACCCAAAGTAGCCATAAAACCTACACTCCAAATCACACCAAAAAGCACAAAAATGATAGGAAAATAAATGGAGGTAAAACTCCTGAAAAAGACACCTAAAATAATAGCTGCAATTAAAATAGAAAGCCCCAGAAAAAGACCAAATTCTTTCGCTACCAAAGTGCTTAAAACGGTTTTGATATAAGGCAAACCAGAATAATGAACAGCTACATTTTGCTGTTTTGCAAAGGCTTGGCCGCTTTCATAAACCTGATGAATGATCTTGGTTTTTTCTGCGGTTTGCAATACTTGTGCATCAAGAGTAACGGCAATAATGCTTGCTGTTTGTGTATCGTTAAATAAAAGTCCTTGATAAAAGGAGATTTGAAGGAGCTCGGTTTTTAGACTGTCTAATTGTTGCTGATTTTGGATTTTAGATGGGAAAAATGTGCGATTGGTGAAGCGATGGTGGAGGGTATCTTTCTCTAAAACTTTGAAATTATCCAAAGATAAAACCTTTTTTACGCCTTTAAGTTTTTCTAATTGAGCACTTAACTTTACCCAAGAGTTGAAAAAGTCTTTCTGAAAAAGCTGAGGAGTTTGAACACCCAAAACCATCACCGTTTCATCTTCTCCGAATTTATTTTTGAATTCTTGATAACGAATAGAGGTAGAATCAGTTTTTGGAAGAATCTTACCGGGATTAAAAGCCAAACGAACATGACTAGCTTGAAAGCCCCAAAATATGGTGGCTAGGATAAATAGGATAAATATGCTTTTTCTATTTTGGAGGATCAGCTTTGCCAAAAGTAACCACATAAATATTTTAGATTTTGACAGCTTTTGAATGAACCATCTTTTGCCGTCTGATTTTTCTTTTTAGAAAATACGTAATTTAGAAGGCTTAAGATGAAGAAAATTTCACTGTTTTTTTTGATTTTTTACAGTTGGCTATCGGTTTTTGCCCAGCAAGTGCCCATCGGGCAGTGGCGAACGCATTTACCTTACAATAAGGTGTTATCAATTGATGCCAATCATGATGAAATTTTTTGTGGAACCACTGGTGGAATTTTCACGGTCAGTAAATCAACAGGGGAAGTCAATAAACTCTCTACCATTGATGGATTAGCTTCGGTAAATGTGGCGCATTTAGCTTGGAATGAAGCTACACAGCAGCTCATGGTGGCTTATCAGAATGCTAATATCGATTTAATTAAAAACAATAAAGTTTATCATTTACCAGAAATTTTTGATAAACAAGGTTTAGGAGATAAAAGCATTAACGCCATCACTTTTAACGGTTCTTTGGCCTATTTAAGCTGTGGATTTGGGATTGTGGTGTACGATTTAGCCAAAAGAGAAGTGAAGGATACTTATTTTATTGGCGCAGGTGGCACCAATTTAAAGGTTTATCAAATTGCAATTAATGGCTCTAGTATTTTTGCTGCAACAGCAGATGGAATTTATCAGGCGGATATCAATAATCCATTATTAGCGGATTATCGAACTTGGACCAAACACGCTGCTGCTCAAAATTATCCCGGAGGCATCACTACGTCTATTGTAAGTTTTAACCAATTTGTTTATGGCATTTTCGGTCAAAATATTTATAAGTTTGATGGCAACCAATGGCAAATCACACCAATTTTTGGAACGGATGTAAAATTGCTAAAAGTGAGCAACCAATCTTTGGTGGCGATCGCACCTTTCAGATTGATTAGCTATGATCAGAGTGAAAACATCCTCAAAAACATTAAAAATTTAAATGGTTTTTTAAATGCTAATGATGTTTATATCGATGAAAATCAACAGTTTTTTATTGCAGACGGACAAAGAGGAATGGTAAAAACCTCCGATGGAAATGCTATAAATTATATCTTACCAAACGGGCCCAATACTTCTTCTATTCATGAGTTGAGATTTGTGGATGGAAAGCTGCTACTTTCGCCAGGAGCAATTACAAGCATTTACAGTCCAGAGTTTAATAATGATGGATTTTCGGTCTTTGCTAATGAGCAATGGAAGAGTTATACCAATCAAAATATCACCGCATTTCAAGCCATCAGAGATATTGTTTCGGCCACTTTGGATGCAGCTTCTCAAACCCAGTATTTAGCTTCCTATTTTAATGGATTAATTGAGTTTGGAGCAGATGAATCGGTAAAAATATACAATCAAAATAACAGCACTTTACAAACTACCATTGGCGATGCGGCAAGTATCCGTGTAAACGGAGTGATTTTAGATAAAGACAATAATTTATGGGTTTCTCAGTACGGCGTAAACAAACCCTTATCCGAGAAAAAAACAGATCATACTTGGGTTTCTTATGGTTTTGCAGAGGTGATACCAGATCCAGTTACAACGGTTACCGGCTTAACTATCGATTTTAATAACATTAAATGGATGACGGTGAGGAATGTTGGCGTAGTTGTTTTTGATGGCTCTAAGAGTAAGAAATTTGGATTTACTTCAGCAGATGGAGGAATTCCGGGTTCCAATGTTAATTGTATGAAAGTAGATTTAGATGGTGCTGTTTGGCTAGGAACCAATGAAGGAGTAGCTGTTTTTTATGATCCATCAACTATTTTTTCGGCTGTAAAAGCGGAGATTCCTAATGTGGTAGAAAATGGATTCTTAAAACCGCTTTTGGGCACAGAAAATATCAACTGTATTGCCGTGGACGGCGCCAACAGAAAATGGATTGGTACAGACCATGGTGCTTGGTTATTTTCTGCGGATGGCACCAAACAAATCCAGTATTTTAACTCTACTAACAGTCCGCTGTTGGATGATAAAGTTTTGAGTATTGCAGTTGACTCCAATACTGGAGAAGTATTTTTCGGTACGGCTTTGGGGATGATTTCTTATAAAGGAGATGCCACTGATGCTGTGGCTAAGATGGGCAAAATTACAGTTTACCCTAATCCTGTGCGACCGGGTTTTCATGGAACGATAGGGATAAAAGGTTTAAGTGCTAATGCGAGGGTGAAGATTACAGATATCAATGGAAATTTAGTTTATCAAACAGTTTCTAACGGAGGTGAGGCAACTTGGGATGGTAAAAACTTTAGCGGAGTAGAGGCTTCTTCCGGCGTTTATCTGGTTTTAATTGTGAATCCGGATGGTTCTGATACCGCAGTTTCAAAAATTTTAGTGGTGAGGTAATGCTGCATAAAACGAAAGGGATTGTTCTGAAAACCACAGATTATGCCGATAGCAGCGTAATCGCCAAAATCTTGACGCAGAAGTTTGGGCTTCAATCTTATTTGATTAATGGTGTAAAAAAACCGAAAGCAAAAATCAGGATGAACATGTTGCAGCCTTTGCATTTGTTAGATATGGTGGTTTATCATAAACCAAACGGGAATATCCAACGAATTGCAGATGCCAGAAGTGAGCCTATTCTGAAAACTATTCCTTATGATATTCTAAAAAGTGCTTTGGTGATGTTTATGAATGAGATGATTTATAAATCGTTAAAAGAGCAGCATGAGGATGAAATGATGTTTGAGTTTATCTTTAAAAGTATAGAATGGTTAGATGAAGCTAGTGAAAACATCAATAATTTTCATCTGATTTTTTTGAGTAAACTCAGCCGTTTTTTAGGTTTTTATCCTGATATGAGTTTAGCAGAGCATGCCTCGTTTTTTGATTTAAAAAACGGAGTTTTTACTCGTCAACAGCCACTTCATTTGTATTTTATAGAAACAGAATTTATTAAAAGCTGGAGCGCTTTGTTTCTTTGCTCCATGGAAAATTTTGATCAATTTAAACTCTATCAGAAAAGTAGAAAATACTTCATCAAAAAAATGATTGATTACTATGCTTTACATATCGAGAATTTTGGAGAAGTAAAATCTCATCTGGTTTTAGAAGAAGTTTTAGCATAAAAAAAGGGGTTTGATGTAAGTCAAATCCCCTTTTAACAAAACCTTTTTTCTAATTAGAAATCTAAATATTTAAAGTTGTAAGTTAAGCCTACAGTACCATAATAAGATTTTCCTACGTTTCTTCCGGCAACCAAGGCACCGCCACCGGCACTTATACCAAAGTTTCCGTCAATTGGAGTGTATAAACTTCCACCAACTCTAGTATAATTTACTTTGGTAGTAGGGAAAAATCCGGTGAAACCGTTTCTTAAAATATCTACACCACCGGTAGAAGTTTGATTTCCGATGTAAGCATCGACATAAAAACGTTTAGAGGCAAAACCCACTTTTAACTGACTTAAAACTGCATCAGGAACTTCTGTTGTTCTAAAGCTGTAACCTAACTGTGCGGTAGCGAAAAGTCCGGATTTGGTCATGTAATGACCAATTCCTATCGCATTAATAGTGGTGGCTTTGTTACCAATAGCCACGATAGATTGTAAACCTTCATTTACTTTATAGTCACTCAAAGGAGTGGTAAAGCCCAATGAACCTTGGATAGAAAGATTTCCTTTTTTAGTAAATTCATATTTCGCGAAAGCTGACAAATCTTGTGCGCCCTCTCTACTATTAGAATAACCTAAATCTTTTAAAACATCAGCATTTCCTGATCCAAGAGTTTGGATAAAGGGCACATTAAAAATCAAATCTAGTTTGTTTGAAACGCCATAAGTTCCATAAATATTAAAACTGTTGGTAGAAACTTGATTGAAAATGGGTGTGGCATTTACTTCATCAGGATATAAATAAACATGTTTATAATTCTCGTGTGTCATGGAAAAAGAAATGCCTCCGCCATTTTTTCCTTGCATATATCCGCTAAGAGGAGTCTGAGCAAAAGTAACAGCGCTTAATCCTAAAATTAATCCTGTACTTATTACGGCTGATTTTGTAAATATTTTCATTGTTTGTTTTTAAATTTTAATTGTTAGTAATCAATTATATGTTGCTTATCGGATTTTTTTATTGAATTGATGTTTGTATAATTACACCTTCGGACAGAATTACGAAATATTAAGAACTTTTGGATTTTTTATTTTTAAAAAAAATTAAAAAACATAAATCTGATGAAAACTTTTACACGTAGATTGGTCTGTAAATGATTGCTTATCGGAAATAAATCAATCATTCATTAAACAAAATAGAAAATGAAAAATAGCAGACAGTTTAATTCAAAATTTATCATTGCTTTGGCCATGCTGGTTGTAGTTTCGGCATTCTCAAGCTGTAAAAAAGATAGCAATGCAGATCCAACCATTGCACAAGTTGCAGTACAATTAGATGGTTTCAGCCAGTTAGAAGCTGCAGCCATTAGAGGTGGTGTAGCAGTAACTTTATCCAATAAAAATCCGAATGATCCTTCTGGGGCTTACACCGTATTTGCACCCACTAATGATGCTTTTGCAAAATTGGGTTTGGTTAATCCTCAGGATTTAAACGTTTTACAAAAGCCATTTTTAACCAATGTTTTATTATACCATGTGAATAATGGTAACACGTTGCAAACTGCTCTAACAGGTGGCACAGTAATTCCGAGCTTATTAGGTCCAAGCAAAAGAATCATCAATAGAAATGGGGATTTTTATGTAAATGGTTCTAAAATTTTAGCAACTGATGTGAAAGCAGACAATGGAACAGTTCATGTAATTGATAAGGTTTTATTAGCCTCAGGAGCAGATATTGCTAACACGGCCATTTTCTTCTCCCAAGCTAAAGGTTTTATCCAACCTGAATTAAGTTTCTTGGTAGAGGCAGTTGTTTACTGTGATTTAGTAAATGCTTTAGCAGATCCTACTGCGAATTATACCGTATTTGCGCCAACAGATCAGGCCTTCAAAAATTTAGGAAAAGCAATTGGTGTTCCTTTAAATCAACCTTCTGATATCAGAAAATTACCAAAAGATTTAGTGACCCAAGTTTTATTAACCCACGTATTTAATTTAGATGGCGGTGCTAAGTTTACTTCAGAATTAAATACTGGTCAGATTACAGCATTAAATGGTCAAAAAGTAACCTTAGGTCCATTCACTAATGGAACTTTAACCGTACAAGGAGCTGGAAACACTGCTCCTGCCAATATGGTGATTCCAGATGTTCAATGTACTAACGGAATTGTGCATGTGGTTGATGAGGTTTTATTACCACAATAATATTTAAGTTTAATTTTTAAAAGAGCCCTAGTCATCTCGATTAGGGCTCTTTTGTTTTTTATTTTGAAACCATGCCGGCTAAGATGCGTAAAAGTTACCTACAGCGATTTTTAACGCCTTGCTAAGAATTTTATGAGTTCAAAATTATTTTAAATGCCTGCCTGCTTTAAGAAGTCATCTCAACTAAACCTTTTTGGTAGTGATATTTTTCACTTTAAAGGGAGTGTCTTTGATGGTTTTTTTAAAAGTAAGCAGGTTAAATTTCTTCTCTCAATTCTTTTATTTCTACTCATCAATAGACCCATTTTTGCGCAAGTATGTGGCACTTCAGGTTTAGATGGACCACAAAATGCGGTTCCTCCGATAAATACCTATTATCCATTAGCTACTACAGCAAGCTTAACGGTTGGTAGTAAAAGCATTACCTTGTTGGCGGTGCCGCCCAATGATCCTTATTATAACCTCAGTTATGGGAGTGCCCAAATTAATCCGGGAGATTTAATCCTCATTATTCAGATGCAGGATGCGGATATCGATTATAGCAATACTACAAAGTACGGAAGCGGAACCACTACCAGTGGTCCTGATGGACTGGGAGGTACAGGATATACCAATTTAGGCAATAGCGGGAAATTTGAATACGTTGTTGCAACCAGTAGTGTTCCGCTTACGGGCGGAACTTTAACTTTTAGAGGTGCTGGAGCTGGAGGCGGTTGCGTGAATTCCTATACCAATGCCAATGCTACCGCTACTCAGGGGCAAAAACGCTTTCAAGTCGTTAGGGTACCTCAATATTCAAACCTTGTTTTAAACTCAAACATTACAACACCACCTTATAATGGCAGTGTAGGAGGCTTAATTGCTTTTGATGTTGCCGGAACTATGCAATTTAATGGTTTTTATGTGGATGCTTCTGAGCGAGGCTTTAGAGGAGGTTATGGCCCCGTTGCGGCCTCTAATGCTAATAATAATACAGATTATGTGCTTTCTTCTTCCTCCACAAAATCTGTCGGGAAAGGAGAAGGAGTGGCGGGTACCCCGCGATACATGTGGGATGGATTTGTACAGGTTGATAATGGAAGCGATGGTTTGCCTGGAGGTTCTTATGGTAGAGGCGCTCCGGCAAACGCAGGTGGAGGAGGAAATGACCATAATGCTGGTGGCGGAGGTGGCGCAAATGGAGGTAACGGAGGTTTGGGAGGTATGGGCTGGCAAGGTGCTGGAGGGGATGTCGATCCGCTAACCGCAGCCGGACGACCTGGTACGGCTTTACCCATTGATTATACTAGATTGATTATGGGCGGCGGAGGCGGTGGAGGGGATGCCAATAATGCTACCTCTGGAGTAAAAGGAGGTGTTGGTGGAGGAATTATATTAATCAACGTAGATAAAATTGATGGCGCTGGTATCATAAGATCAAATGGTGGAGATGGGCAACCAGGGGCTTTCGGTTCTGCACCTGATGGAGCTGGTGGAGGAGGCGCAGGAGGCGCTATATTTGTACGGTCTTTAGCCTCAAGTCCGATAGCGAATTTAACAATAGAGGCTAAAGGTGGAAAAGGGGGAAATACCAAATTCGATACAGGTGGAACCTTACCACACGGACCCGGTGGTGGCGGTGGTGGCGGTTTCATCTATACTCAGGTTCCATCGGCTACTATCGCTACTGATGTTGCAGGTGGAGCATCAGGAAAAACAAATAATGGTGCTGGAATTACTCATGGAGCAGTAGATGGAACCTCAGGCCAGGCTAGTGCATTCGGTACATCAGATCTTCCTGGCTATCTGCAAGGCGGCGGCTCTATCTGTTACCCCGAACTTACCACCACATTAATAGAACAAAATGCTGGTCCATCAGGAGCTAGAAATGCAGGAACTACCGCAATTTATACTTTAACCATTGCTAATGATCCTACAAACGGAAATGCAGGAAATGTGGAGGCATGGCTAAATCTACCTTCCCTGTTTAAGTTTGCAAGTGTTAATGTGGCTTACACAGGAGATGCCTCTGGCACTTTAGACGTAACACCAAGTGTTGGAAACACAGGTAATTTAGGTTTTGGCCATTTCAATATTTCACCTGGTGATAAGGTTATCTTAACCATTGTAACAAATATAGATGTGAGTGCGCCTGTTGGGGTTTATCAAGCAAGTGCTCAAGCTACTTATCTCGATCCGACCCGTACGATTGCGGATCCTTATCGGCAAATAACAGGTCAAATTAATGCTTTTAGTGGATTCAATACAACTTATGAAACTGGAGGTGTAATTAACGTTACTGGGGCTAATTATGATGGGAATTTACTCAGCTCAACGGCTGAAGACGTATATATCAACGCAGTTGCAAGTTCAACAACATGCGATGCAATTACTGATGGTGGTTTCGGTAATACTTCTGTAGGTATTTATCCTTCAGGCGTTAATCAATGGTCTCCAGTAAATAGTGGAGATTATGTTCAAATTGTTACTCAAGTAAGCTCTGTTGGCGCAGCCATCAAGCAAAATCAATCTTCTTTAAAACAAACTATACAGTCGGTTAAGCCATCTTCTAATTATACTTTTTCTATGGATTTTCAACGATGGACCGATAACAGTTCCGGTTGTAATCCAAATGCCAATGCTACAGTAAGGATAAGAATTTACGATCCTGCTAACCCATCCGTTTTTTTAGTTGATCAATCTCATACTTCTAATAATAATCTTCCTTTTAACCTAAGTTATTCTTTTACCACGGCTGCAAGTACTACCTCTTTAGTCTTAGAAATTGAGGAAACTAGTTCAGCTACACCTGCATGTCCACTATTTGCAGATAATATTAGTATCAGTTCTGCACTTACCTTTGCTTATAACACAACAAACGTTACTTGTAATGGTGCCAATAATGGAAAATTGACGGTTACTGATTTGCAAGGTGCAGCAGCGCCTTACACTATTTCTTACTCTTATAATGGGGGAGCTTATTCCTCTCCCATCTCCGTAAATCCGGTAATATCTCCAAGCACTTATGATATTACAGGTTTAGCACCTGGGTCTTATATTGTTTCAATAGCAGATAGAAATGGTTGTGGTACTACGGCTAACTTTTCTATCACTGAACCTTCAGTTCTTAGCTTAAGTGCTACTCATGTAGATAATTCTTGCGGTAATACCGCCATAGGATCAATTGATTTATCGGTAAGTGGTGGCACAGCGCCTTACTCTTATAGCTGGACAAAAGATGGTAGTGCGTATGCAGGAAATCAACAAGATTTAACCAACCTTCCTCCTGGTACTTATCAAGTGACGGTGACAGATGATAATGGATGTACAGCACAATTATCAGTAGATATTTTACCTCTAACTCCTTTTGTTTTAACGGGCTCAAATACTAACCTCACTTGTAACAGTGACCCAACAGGGACTATTACATTGAATCCTTCTGGGGGAGTAGCTCCTTATAGTTTTACTTGGTCTGATAGTTCTCATGATCAGAATCGTACGAATATGTCGGCGGGTAGTTATTCTGTAATTGGTAAAGATGCCTTAGGTTGTGAAATTAGTCTTAGCTTCACGATTACTGAACCACCTGCAATTACTATCGCTCATAGCTATAGTCCAATTTTATGCTACGGTAATTTAACGGATGTAACGCTGAACGCCAGTGGAGGCACAGGAACTTTAAGCTACAGCAAAGATGGAACAAACTATCAATCCACCAGTATTTTTTCTGCTCTGCCTGCTGGCGATTATATCTTTTATGTGAAAGATGCTAATGGATGTGTAAGCACTGATGCTTTTACCATTAGTCAACCTACAACAGCTTTAACCTTAACAGAGAGTCATCCAACTATCTTATGCAATGGAACAACTACAGATGTTACCTTAACAGCAACAGGTGGAACAGGAACTTATCAATACAGCAAAGACGGTATAACTTATCAAAATGCTAATGTTTTTTCGGGCTTAACTGCTGGCAACTATACTTTTGAGGTAAAGGATGACAATGGGTGTACCCAAACATTGACTACCACAATAGGAGAACCTGCCGCTTTAAACATCATCTTTACCAAACAAGATGTAAGCTGCTACGGAGACAATAGCGGAAGCATAGATATTACGGTGAGTGGAGGGACTGCACCTTATACGTATAGCTGGGATAGTGGACAAAGTACTGAGGACCTGAGCAATTTAGCAGCAGGAACTGAAACATTAACGGTTACCGATGCCAATGGATGTATCGCCACAGAATCTGTGACCATTAATCAACCTTTACAACTTCAATTAAATGCAAGTAAAGTCGATGTAACCTGTAAAGGCAGTAATACCGGAAGCATCAATCTTTCCGTAACAGGAGGAACCGCTCCTTACACCTATTTATGGAATAACGGTGCAACAACCCAAGATATTCTGAACCTAGAAGCTAATCTTTATAGCGTGACCGTAACCGATGCGAGTGGATGTTTAGCGGCGATAAGTATTTCCATCACACAACCAAGCACAGCAGTGAGTTTAAGCGAGACGCACATCAATAACACTTGTTTTGGAGAAAATGCGGGATCAATAAATTTGAATGTTTCTGGGGGCGTAGCGCCTTATACCTATAGTTGGACAAAAGATGGTAATGCTTATGCAGGAAATCAACAAGATTTGAATAACCTTCCTCCAGGTAATTATGCGGTAATTGTAACTGATGCGAAGGCTTGTACAGCCGCATTAACAATAACCATCACACCATTAGCACCGTTTACCGTATCGAGTACAAAAACAGATATCAAATGTAACGGAAGTTCTACTGGTCATATAGAATTGAATTTATCTGGAGGAACTTTACCTTATTCAGTGACGTGGAATACTGGAGCAACTTCAGAAAACATCAATAATTTAACAGCCGGAACCTATTCATATACTGCTATTGATGGGAATGGATGTACCATTAACAATAGCATCACCTTAACTGAGCCAATAGCTTTAAATTTGTTAGAAAGCCATAGTGCAATTTCATGTCAAGGAGGGATAAGTGACGTCACTTTGACTGCTTCAGGAGGAGTAGCGCCCTATCAGTATAGTATAAATGGAAGTAGTTATCAGAGTGCTGCTACATTTACAGGTTTAACAGCGGGTACTTATACTTTTTATGTGAAAGACGGAAATGATTGTTTAGAAACATTAAGCTTAACCATTGCAGAACCAGCTGCATTGAGTTTATCAGAAAGTCATACTTCAATTTTATGTCAAGGAAGTACAAGTGATCTTACCTTAACTACATCAGGAGGTACAGGAGCTTATCAGTACAGTAAGGATGCGGTAAATTATCAAAGCAACCCAACTTTTACTGGTTTAACAGCAGGCGCATATACTTTTTATGTGAAAGATGGAAATGATTGTGTAGGAACATTAAGTTTAACCATCACAGAGCCGGTCATCCTCAGTTTAACAGGCGTAAATACCGATATTAATTGTCACGGAGGAACGAGCGATGTTACTTTAAACGCAGCAGGAGGAACAGGAGCCTATCAGTATAGTAAAGATGGAATCAGCTATCAAATTTCAAATATTTTCGCTGGTCTAAGCGCAGGAGACTATAACTTCTTTACAAAGGATAATAATGGATGTATCAGCACATTTTCGTTAACGATTACTGAGCCGGCTGCTTTAACTTTGGGCGCATCCGCCGAAACAGATGCTACTTGTTTTGGTACTTCCACAGGTTCTGTGAGTGCCGGAGAGGTTACAAATGCTATCGGACAGGTAAATTATGTTTGGGAAAACAGTAGTAATGTTGTGGTTGGAAACACCGCTACAGTTAATAATTTACCTGCAGGAACTTATACCTTAACGGTAAATGATGATTGCGCTAGTTTATCCAATTCGGTAATTATTAAAGAACCAACGGCGCTTTCTCTAAACGGAACTTCTACACCTATTTTGTGTAATGGAGGAACATCTTCAAGCACCTTAACGGCGAGCGGAGGAATTACTCCTTATCAATACAGTAAAGATGGTATCAATTATCAAAGTTCTGCTATGTTTCCTGGTTTGTTGGCAGGCACTTATGTTTTTTATGTTAAAGATGCGAATGGATGTATTCAAAGTTTTAACACTACTATCACTGAACCAACAAAATTAGCTTTAACGGAGATCCATCAAGAAGTAAAATGCTATGGAGAAAACACAGGAAATATTGATGTGACGGTATCAGGCGGCACAGCACCTTATACTTATGCTTGGAACAGTGGACAAACTACGGAAGATATCAGCAACCTAGTAGCAGGTACTTACACCGTTACAATAACCGACAATAATGGTTGTTCTGCACAACAAAGTATCAGCATTGCTCAACCGGCAGCAGCCTTAAGCATCGCGGAAACGCATGAAAATATAAAGTGCTTTGGCGAAAATACGGGCAGTATAGACATCACAGTAAGTGGAGGCAGTGCCCCTTATACTTATCTTTGGGACAGTGGACAAAGTACTGAGGACCTTAGCTATTTAACAGCAGGGACTTACACTTTAACACTTACAGATGCTAATGGATGTATCGCCACAGAATCTGTGACCATCAGTCAACCGGCAGCAGCCATAAGCATCGCGGAAACGCATGAAAATGTCAAATGCTTTGGCGAAAATACGGGTAGCATTGATATTATGGTAAGTGGCGGTACAGCACCTTATACTTATCTTTGGAGCAAGGGACAGAATACAGAGGATATCAATGGCTTAGATGCGGGAATATATACTGTAACCGTGACCGATACTCATGGCTGTTCAGCAACACAAAGCATCACCATCAGTCAACCCTCAGCAGCCATAAGCATCGCGGAAACGCATGAAAATGTCAAATGCTATGGAGGTAATACGGGTAGCATAGATATTACGGTAAGTGGAGGAACAACACCTTATACTTATAGTTGGAGTAACGGAAAAAATACCGAAGATATCAATGGCTTAGATGCGGGAAATTATATTTTAAACCTTACTGATGCGAATGGTTGTACCATCACCAAATTAATTGCCATATTACAGCCTTCGGCACCTTTATCGATAACGGAAACTCATGAAGATATAAAATGTTATGGGGATCAATCTGGAAGTATAAATGTAACAGCTTCTGGAGGTACTTTGCCTTATGCCTATACTTGGAGCAATGGAAAAAATACTGAAGACCTCAATGCTTTAACAGCAGGGACTTATACTTTAACGCTTACAGATGCAAATGGTTGTTCTAGTACTCAATCAATCACCATAAAGCAGCCCACTAAACCACTTTCAGTAGCTGAAACTCATCAAAATAACACCTGCTATGGTGAACAGATGGGAAAAATAGATTTAACAGTAACAGGAGGGACAGCCCCTTATACCTATCTTTGGAGTAATGTTGAAAGTACTCAAGATTTAAGCAATTTAGCAGGTGGAACCTATACTTGTATCCTAAAAGATGCAAATCAATGTCAAGTACAAATAGCAGTTACCATCACTCCATTAACACCTTTTTCTGCCACAGAAACGGTTAGCCAAGTGAAATGCTATCAAGCAAATAACGGAAGTATTTCCATCAATTTAAGTGGTGGTATTCCTCCTTATGCTATTCTTTGGAGTAACGGGAACACCAATACAAGCATCAGCAATCTTGCAGCAGGAAATTATTCTTACATTGCAAAAGATGCTTATGGATGTAGCATCCAAAAAAGCATTACCATTACAGAACCTCAGCCTTTATCGGTGGTAATTAGCTCTTCACCAACCTCTTGTAAATTCTCAAAAGATGGTAGTTTATATGCAAAGATAAGTGGAGGTACACCTCCATATCAAGTATTTTGGAATGATACTCGTTCAGACACAAGCGGATTGATTAATGGATTGAGGGCAAGAACTTATTCCTTAAAAATAATAGATGCCAATGATTGTCAACTGCTTTCCTCAGGAACGGTTGCTCCTGGTAATTGTGCGCCTTCGGCAGATAATGATTATTACCAAACTTTAGAAGATACGCCCATCCGTATTCAAACACCAGGAGTTTTAGTTAATGATAAGGACCCCGATGCAGATCTGATACATTTGGTATTGGATTCTGCCAAGGATCCTGATGTTGGCTCTGGGTCAATAACTGGAACTAAAAGATCTTTTAGAACATTACATGGTACTGTTGATATTCAAAATGATGGCTCATTTATTTACACTCCTGACTTGAATTTTAATGGTATTGAGAAGTTTATCTATAAAGTATCTGATGGATCTTTAAAATCTAATTACGCTGTTGTTACCATTAAGATACAAGCAGTGAATGACCCTCCGGTTGCTATGGATGATCAATATACTACGCTTGAGGATACACCAGTTTCTGGCTCGGTTGGAGATAATGATAATGATGCTGAAAATGATGCGCTTTACTTTACGCAGCTCACTCCACCGCAACGCGGTCAAATAATTTTTAATGCAGACGGAACTTTTACCTATACCCCGGCACCCAATGATAATGGTTCGGTAAATTTTGATTATCAAGTTTGTGACCCTTCAGGCGCCTGCGATACGGCCACGGTAACCATTAACATTACTCCAGTGAATGACCCTCCAGTAGCAGGCGATGACCGCTTTTATGTGGAAAGAGATAAGCCAATTAGCGCAATGGTGATTGATAATGATAGCGATGTGGATTATGATCCTTTAACTTGGACGCTACTTACACAACCAGCTCATGGAAACTTAATATTTAATCCAGATGGAACTTTTAGCTATCAGCCTAATTTTGATTTTAAAGGGATTGATACCTATACCTATCGAACCTGTGATCCATCGGGTTTATGTGATGAAGCTACAGTAACGCTGATTGTTCAACCTGTTGTAAGGGTGAATTTAACACCTGCTGTGGGCGAAATTTCGGAGGGAGATAGCATTGCCATTACGGCAAAACTCACTGAGGCTATAGTAGAAGATGCAACCATCACCCTTAATTTTGGAGGTACCGCCACTTTACAGTCTGATTATACTTTATCAGGAAACTATCAAACCATTACTATTCCTGGAGGGAAGGATAGTACTATGCAAAAATTTGTGATACATGCCATTAACGATGCCCTAAAAGACCCAGGAGAGCAAGTGATAGCTAATATTACACAGGTGGATTCTAAATATGTACTCATTGGTTCAGGCTCAGTAGTCACTATTGATGATGTTTATCCAGAAAGTATTCCATTAGGTCCTGATGAAAACCCCGACATCAATCCAGACCCTCTAGTTTCTCCTAATGGAGATGGGCAAGGAAATGAAGCGTTCGTGATTTATAACATCAGCAAATATCCAGATAATGAAGTGGTGGTTTTCAATCGTTGGGGTAATGAAGTCTTCAGAATCAAAGGCTACAACAATGAAGATAGATCGTTCAAAGGAGTGGCGAATGTGGGTATCCTCACCAATTCTAATAAAGATTTAGTAAACGGTGTTTATTACTATTTGATTTATACCGAAGTGGATAACAAGAAAAAACTGAATAAAGGTTACTTGATTTTAAAAAGATAATTATTCCGGATAATTAGCTACGTTATTTTTGAACTGCTCCTAGTCGTAGGTTAAGCTTTAGCGTTCCTACGACCTACCCCCTGCTAGTCCGAGCAGATTGGTTTTTGCTGGTTCGAGCCTGTGGCTCGGACCTTTTGCAAAGCATTACGGATTGCGCCAAGCTTGTTGGCTATAGAATGAATTTGAATGACAGTATTTCGTCCCATCAGGGTCTCTCGTGGAGGACCCTGATAAATAACTTTCCCAGCTAGTCCGAGCAGATTGGTTTTTGCTGGTTCGAGCCTGTGGCTCGGACCTTTTGCAAGCATTACGGATTGCGTCAAGCTTGTTGGCTATAGCATGAATTTGAATGACAGTATTTCGTCCCATCAGGGTCTCTCGTGGAGGACCCTGATAAATAACTTTCACTGGTCGTAGGTTAAGCTTTAGCGTTCCTACGACCTACCATGATAGAGCGCATCCGCTTGTTTAGAAAAACAGGATATTTTTCCCTTCGTCCCATCAGGGTCTCTCGTGGAGGACCCTGATAAATAACTCCTCTGGTCGTAGGTTAGAAAAAGCATATTCACTTGCACATTTAACCTAGTGTAATCTCTCCTAAAAAGAGACTATCAGATTGCGACTGCCTATTTTCGTCCCATCAGGGTCTCTCGTGGAGGACCCTGATAAATAACCTTCACTGGTCGTAGGTTAAGCTTTAGCGTTCCTACGACCTACATTAACCTATTTAATTAACCTTATTCTGAACTAGGCAAAAGCAAAATAGATTTGATATTTTTGAGCTAAACAAAATGGGGGAATCGAGCGGATGCTCTTTAAGTTAAAAGTCGTAGGAGCGCTGCGCTAAACCTACGACCAGCAAAGGTCAATAAAACCTATAGAGATGGTGTATTAGATACTCATCTTTTTGATAACCTGGATGAGGTGAGAGCTGTCGCAGAAGAATGGGTAGAGGATTATAACA